>JANNPW010000126.1:0-19285 GCA_031400405.1 Mariniblastus sp. | reverse complement strand
GTCGTGGCATAGGCTTCCAGCCTGTGAATCTAAGCCCACAGGCTGGAAGCTTATGCTTCTAACCTTTGAATCTAAGCCCACAGGCTGGAAGCTTATGCTTCTAACCTTTGAATCTAAACCCACAGGCTGGAAGCCTATGCCACCTATTCCCAGCACCATGTCGGCGCCAGCGTCCTTTTTACTATACTAACGTATCGTATGCAGATAAAACTCGTGAAATGAAATCGAGCAAGGCGAAAACACTGTGACTGACGACAAATTTCTACTGCTGAAAATGCACCCTTGTTCCGAAGGATTGAGCGATGGGGTGGTGCGAGAAATAAGCGAGAAATGTGAACTTCTGCAGAGTGATTCGGGAGTAGTTCTCCATCGCGCCAATGAGCCGATCTCCTCCGTTTACCTGGTGATCAACGGCCGAATCAAACAGTCGCTCATCGACATTCGTGGAAACGTCTTGATGGAACGACAGCAAAGCGCTGGGGCTCAAGTGGGTGCATTGGCAGCCGCTTCGGGCGAGCCGTCTCCAATCCAAATCGAGGTAATGGAGCCAACGACGCTGCTTCGCCTGAACTATCAAACGGTCTTCGAATTGACCAAAGAACACGATGGTTTTCGACAGAACTTGTCTCGCATCATTGCTGAGGCGGTGAACAGCACGCTCATGGGAGAACGCCGCAAAAAGTTGCCGCGAGTGATTTCAATTTTTCATCAATCTCCCGCGACCCGACCGCTCACGCGCCGATTGCTCGAACGCTTGCTCGCTTTGGGGCAACGGCCATTTGTCCTGCATGACCAGCCGGATTGGCAGTCCATGGTTGGTATTCCCGACTATTGCATTATCCAGAATGGTCGTACTGTTTCAGAACAGGAAATCCGCGAAAAGATAGACGAACTGCCCGCTAACAAACCCATTGTATTCGATGTCGATCCAACGACGGATATTGAAAAAACAACTAATATCATTCGGGTTAGTGAAAAGGTGTTCTGGTGCGTCACGCCAGAAAACTGGACAAAATCCGTCGCTCAACTCACCGAAATCGAAAAACCGGCTCCCACTTGGCGGGACAAAATCAACATCGTTTGGTTGCTACCCGGTAGTAGTCCATGGGCACCACTGGCTCCCGAATTGAAGGCCCTGGCGATTCGGGACTTTAAGTTATCGTTTGACGTACCACCGGAAAACCGCAGCCGAGTCATGGTGAATGGTTTCGAACGTATCGTTCATGAGATACGAGGAATCCGAATTGGTTTAGCGCTGGGCGGTGGTGCAGCCCGAGGCATGGCGCATCTGGGTGTCCTCAACGTGCTGGAGGAAAACGGCGTTTGCGTTGATATGATTGCCGGTACCAGCGCGGGTGCCATGACTGGTATTTTGTACGCTTCGGGAATGAAACCCGAATACAGTGTCGAATGTTTTGTGAAGGATTTGAAACCCGCTTGGTTGTTTCGCATGATGCGCAACGGTGGGGCTTGGGATCTGCTGTACAAGTATCGACGAGGCAAATTTGATCCGCTACTTAGAAAGTACTTACAGGACAGTCGATTAGAGCAACTGCCGATTCCCGTCCATTCAGTCACCGTTGATTTGATTAGCGGAACACCCATCGTGCGCGAAGAGGGAGACTCGGTACACGCCATCCTCGAGAGTATCAATGTGCCCGTTCTATCGATACCGATTAACCGAGATGGCAGAGCGTTGGTCGATGGCGGCATCGTCAACAACGTGCCAGCCAACACACTTGTGGCCAAAGGATGCAATTTCGTCATTGCAGTCAGCGTGACAGCCAAGATCAAATCAGAATTTGCATCGAATCGCCCGGATACTCCGACAACACGTATGAAATCGGCTTCGGTGCTTGAAACCATGATGCGAACGTTCGTTGTCCAAAACGTGAACATGAATTCGGTGGGTGTGCAACCAGCCGACTTTGTGATCCAACCAGACATGAGCGAATTTGGCAGTGCGGAGTTCAATCGCGCCGACGAGATGTCTGCCATCGGAAAGACAACGGCCATCGTGTCCATGCCATCTCTCAAGCAGTTGTTGTCACGAGTCGACGACAGACTATTTGGACTTAAGTAGAACCACTACGACATTCGTGATTCGACGATGAGCTCAAAGAATATTGAACTCCGAACAAGGAATGTCGAATTTCGAAGGATCTAGTCGTCGCGATTTTTAGCAACTCAAGGTTTCAGGTCAAACTGCTTGAGTTTCTTTGCCGCTGTGCCGAAGGGGCCGAGCTGGTACACGGCTGCACCCGTTGGCGAGAAGGTGAACCTTTCGAATGGTTCTTCCAACATCTGATCAAGGTACGCTGTCGGCGCTACGCCCGTGCTGACGTGAGGATTGAAGTTCTCTTCGCTCATCTTCGGCACAAAGGTGGACACGTATTGGATGAGGGACGCATCGGTGGCGGCATAGACCTTTTCAAGGTCGGCGGTGCGGACAAAACACTGAAGCATCGTAATGTGTGGAGTGTGCGCCTCATCCAGCGCGAAACCTCTCGGGTAAACCTTAAGCAATCGGGCGTTGTTGTCAGCGGCATACCGAAGCATCATGGCATCCGGCTGCAACAAGATGTCAATCGCAGTGATCTCAGATCGTGCTGCGGTAAAGATCGTCTTCCAATCGTTCTTCATGCTGACGACGGTCAACGTATTGCAACCGTAGATCGGCGCCGCTGGAAGAGCAAATTGACCGTAACCAAGAAGTTCTTTGAAGCAACTGAATGACTGGGCAAACCAAAACGACACTTTGCCCAGACCAAAACGCTGGCGTCATCGAGAGGCTAAAAATCCGGCAAACCTTGGCGTTTTCGTGTCGACTAAGGTTCCGACATTTCAAAATCAGGCTGAAGCGTCAGAGACTTTTCCGGCATCAATATCGAATCCAGACTCCCGCAGGCGCAGGCACAATTTCGGAACTACCTCCTGGATGTGGTCGTTGTAACTAAGTCGGATGATTCCCTGAAGGTCGGACGGCATCTCTAAGTGCCCTCTAGCGACAAGGGCCATTCGGCTTTTTGTCTGCGACGAAAGAAGCATGCCAATTTCTAAGATTACGTTTTGCCTTGCACGAGGCTCAGCCTTGTCGGGACCGTCCTTTTTTGCATAACCCACGTCGTCGTGAGTCAGTAACACAATGCCGAAATCCGACGAATATTCATGGCCGATCTTGCCCTCCAACGCTTCGATGATGATTAGGCCATGCTTAACATTGAACAGTTTCTGTTGATAAAAAGCTATTGTCAATCAATTTCTTGTTTCCTTCGATACCGGGGTGACAAGAAGGGCTTGGAATCCTTGGGTGAGTTCCTGTTTCAATATTCGCCCGATTTCGCTGCTGAATTTTTTGGAGATTGTAGAATGGGCTGGTCGACAGCAGCGACTGGATAAACCCGGTTCAATACCCAGTTCACTCAAGCCAATTTTTGAGCGAATCGGGTTTAGCTCAACCGGATTTCTCGAATCGATGCTGCGTTTCGCGGAACAAGAGAAGTTCTTTGACGCAACTGAACGACTGGGCCAACCAGAACGACACTTTGCCCAGACCAACACGCTGGCATCATCGAGAGTATAAAATCGGTGAACCCTTCGCGTACGAGCGTTCTCTATGGAATTCGCCAAAATTCCCGATTTTTTGCGAATTCTGGCGAATTCCACTACGCGCAGTATTCCCTCTGCCTATTTTCTTTGTGAAGATGCTTTTGACGCTTTGTCGCCGCTAGCGTCGAAACGAATCCAATGAAAGTCTTCATCGTCGCCGCTCGATCCAACAGGGATAGCTAGGGCGTGATGTCGATGGATGGATAGAGAGACTACAACTGTGGCCTATTCCCATGATCGTTTGTACCAGAACAATCGTCCCGGCTAGCACCATGATGCTGGGCGTTGCGAGCCTTTAAGACCAAGAACTATGAAAAACAAGAACAAAAAAACACTTCGACCTTTTGCTTCTTCATTCCTCGCAATCGCGGCTTTCGCCCTGTCGTCTATTGCTATGGTCGCTGCGGCGGAAACGCCAATACCGAAGCAAGACGACTCACCGGCGGACTTGAGCAAACCAGTCCAGGTATTCATCCTACTGGGCCAATCCAATATGGTCGGCTTGGGCAAGGTTAAAGGCAGTGAGAGCTCTCTGGAGCATGCGGTCAACGAGAAGAAGAAGTATCAATATCTTGTGGATGATGCGGGGGCATGGACCGAACGGAAGGATATTCGCTACGTGCGGTACATGTCCGGCAACGGCCCGCTGAACAACGAATGGATGACGGTGAATGGCAACACGATTGGCCCAGAATTTGGGATCGCCCATCCGCTTGGCAATGCGATCGATGCGCCTGTTATGATCCTCAAGTGCTGTATCGGCAACCGCAGCCTCGGTTGGGATCTCGCTTCGCCCGGCAGCGAGCGTTTCGAGTTTGTCATCAAGGACAAAGCGGGCTCGGAAAAGACGATGGTCTACGCCGGCTACAAGGACAAACCCAACTCCTGGGAAATGGACCCAGCCAAGGGCCTCAAGACCGAACCTGCGCCATGGGTGGATAAGAACGGCAAGCCCATCGACTGGTATGCCGGCAAGCAATGGGACTCCGATATCGGCGACGCAAAGAAGGCGCTGGCAGATCTCGAAAAGCACTATCCGGGAGCGAAGGGCTACGAAGTCGCCGGCTTTTTCTTTTGGCAAGGCGAAAAAGACGCGGGTGACCCCGGACTTGCAGCCAGGTACGAAGAAAACCTCGTCCGTTTCATCAAGCAGTTGCGGACGGAATTCAACGCCCCGAAGGCAAAATTCGTGCTTGCCACCATGGGTGAATCCGCCAAAGGCGGCACCGGGCTTGGTGCCCAAGTGCTTGAGGGTCATCTCGCCGTGGACGGTTCGGCTGGCAAGTACCCCGAATTCAAAGGGAATGTCGCTACCATCTACACCAATCCCATGGCTCAAGGAGGCGGCGGCAACGGTCACTACGGTGGAAACGCCGAGGTTTATATGGACGTCGGCGAAGCCCTGGGGCAGGCGATGGTGGAGTTGCTGAAAAAGTAGTCGGGAACCCATATGAAAGCAAAACAAGTCGCACTCAGAACTTTCGCTCCTTCATTCATCGCCATCAAGGCGTTCGCTCTGGGGTAGGCTTCGCCGCGGTCAGACTTGATCTTCGGTTTTCAGGCCAAGTTTCCGTTCGATTTGCCGGCATTGCTTTCGTAACTCAGCAGACTCCTTTAGTCTCGCTTTAGCTCGACGCACCAAGTTGGCATCGACACCGTAATGCGCCGCAACGATGCCGATGAACTGCTGGGTCGATAGTGCGTTCGTACTGCGTACTGGACGAGCGTTCATCTCGGAACCTTCTCCGCAGGCCATCGACCAATGGCACTCACTTTCGTGTAATTGTTAGCGGAGTCGGCGCAAGCCGCCCGGGTTTCATCCGTAATTCCCACGCAATTACCGGACGGCTCGCGCCGGGCCGCTACAAAGTGAGTGCCATTGCGCTGTCGCCAGCAAGCGTTTGGAGCGATCAAATGGGGAAGACTTCTTTGATGTTCATTTCACGTCATGATATCGCTGATGACATTGCCCTTCACATCGGTCAGTCGGAAATCTCGGCCGGCGTGGCGATGGGTGAGCGATTTGTGGTCTAGCCCCAGTATGGCCAGCATGGTTGCGTGTAAATCTTCGATCTGGACCGGGTTCTCAACGGCTTCGTAGCCATAGTCATCGCTGCGTCCATAAGTGATGCCCGGTTTCACGCCGCCGCCAGCCATCCACAGGGAAAAGGCTTTCGTATTGTGGTCGCGACCTTCCTTACCCTCAGCATACGGAGTGCGGCCAAACTCTCCCTTCCAGACAATCAACGTGTCCTTCAACAGGTCTTGCTGGGCCAGATCGGCCAACAATGCGGCAATCGGTTGATCGACCTCATCACAGCTCTGCTTGAGTTTCGTGTTTAGACTGAAATGGTGGTCCCAGTTGCCATGAGTGATCTCTACAAAACGGACTCCCGCTTCGATCATGCGGCGCGCGAGCAGACACTTACGCCCCATATCGTCGCATTGCTCCGAACCAATGCCATAGGCCTGCCGAGTTGCGGCCGTTTCACTGGCGAGATCTAAAACCTCTGGCATTTCTCGCTGCATGCGGAACGCCAGTTCGTAGGATTGAATCACGCCGTCCACTTCTGGATTGAATGAGTCACGATTCAACTTTTCGCGATTGAGTGTCTGAATAAAATCCAACTCCTTTCGCTGGTCGGCAACTGGCTGTTGGGCAGAAAGATTTGGAACGCTGGCGTATCGAATCGGGCGATCACTGTGCCTGATTCGCGTCCCCTGGTAGACGGCTGGCAGAAACGAACTGCCATAGTTGGTCGATCCACCAAAGCCGCTGGGAGGCGTCAGGCTGACAAAGCCTGGTAGATTCTGGTTCTCTGTTCCCAGCCCATACAAGGTCCATGCACCGAGGGACGGTCGAACAAACTGAGCAGTTCCGCTATGCAACTTAATGAAGGCTTGCGGGTGACCACACCTTCGATCTGCTCCTGCGTCACGGCTTGAAGACGCTCACCACCGATGGGGCCATCGCCAGCCCGACCGATCAGCGAACCTGGCGGAGGCTGTCGATTTAGCCGCCCCGAAGCGGCCAGAATTCCATCGCGAAGTTCTTCCGCTTCCAGACGTCGCGAATTGTGTCGCCACAACGTGGTATTGTCGGGATCGGCCGCGAAGCATGTCTCGTCGTAATTCGATGACAGCCGATAGACTCGACTGAGAGAAATGTCGCGAATCAATTCTTTAATTGACCATCCATTGCGAACAAAACGCGCTGCCAGATAATCCAGCAATTCCGGATGAGATGGCTGCCCGCCGGTGGTTCCGAAGTTATCAACGCTTTCTACCAGCCCCCGTCCAAACAACCAGTGCCAAACTCGATTGACGATCACCCGTGATGTCAAAGTATTCTCAGCCGACACCAACGCGTTGGCCAATTCGAGCCGACCGCTTCCGCGGCGAATCGTAATGTCCGATCCCGGACCAAGCAGACCGGGGACGCCTCGCGGAACGGTTTCACCCACATTGTCGATGCTGCCTCGTAAGAACAGCGGACTATCGGCGATGCTTTCAAAGCCACTGGATCGCATGCGTCTTCCGGCCGGACCTCCCGCCATTGGCTCCGCCGGCTGCTGCGATGGACCACCTGATTGCATCGGATCATCGGGTCGCATCGGACCACCGGGACGTTGAGGTCTTTCTGGTCCAGCCCCATTGGGCCGACCGCCTGGCATTGGTCGACCACCGGGGCCCGGACGATTCGCGCCAGGGCGAAAAGTTTGGGGTACCGAGTCGGGGCGATCGCTGACGCCCATCGCTAGAGGTTTTGCTGATCCATCGTTGTTGACGAAACTCAATTCGAATTCCAGTTGCGACACTTGAGTGCTGATGCGAACCACGTCGAAATCGGAGAGTCCGTCAGTGGCTTGGCCGCCATTGGCGCGCTGGGCCCGAGCCGATCGTTGTTGTTGTTGGAGTCGCTCAAGCTTGTGTTGCTTCTGCTGAATTTCGCCGGCATTCAATCCACTCCCGACCACTGGCAAACCTGCTTTCGCCGGCAGTTCAACCAGTCCCGCACGATTGCGCCCACCAACTGCTCCGGGTGTTCCGTACTTGGTTTCGGTCGAAAGAAAAATCCCTGCCAGCGCGGTGTAGTCGCGTTGAGAAATGGGATCGAACCGATGGTCGTGACATCGCGCACCTTCCTGAACCAATCGCTTATCGCGATTGTCGGCTGGTGTGACTTCGACTTTTCCGTCGAACACCGAGACCACTGGAATGCCTGCAGAATCAATTTCGATTCCAAAGGCCGTCCCCAAGTCGACGACTTCGGCGGTGGGAGTGCTGACTTGAAAACCTTCCGCCCCGGGCGGAACCGTGGCCGTCAGCGGTGATGTTCAAGTTGTCGGCAATCGTTTCAGAAGTCTCACCTTCAGCATATCTCAATTTGATAATCGTTCGCGGTCGCCCAGCCAGCTCGCCAACACATTGTCGCAGCGCTTCCATCTCATGGCCGATGCGAGGTGCAATGTCAGCCCAAGCCTGTTTGTATTGATCCAGAAACACCGAGTCGCAGATCATCCGATCGCGCGCTGTATCTCGGCGATACGCCAGTATCTCAAACTTCGCCATTCCCATTGCCCAGGGAAATTTGTTGGTTTTCGTCGAGCATCTGCTTTCCAATCGTGATCCATCCAGTGATCCATCCATAGTGGCTTCCATAATTCTCCACAAAGTGAGAGCAGTGTGACAGGATTCTGAAAAAATCTTTAGCCTGCCTTTGATGCAAAGGCTCCCATCGGATTTTCTCGCTCCCTAGACACCGCGATAAGCTCGCAATTCCTGCGGAATTGGCGGCGATACACCCGGAGACGGGCCGTGTGTAAAGCTCGCGTCAGGCTGGCCGCAGTACAGTCGCGGAGTGAACGGAAAATTGTCCGTGATTACGTAGTAATACGTTCCGTTGGGAAACTCCGGCGTGCATCCATACCGTCCGTTGCATTCGTTCCTGTGCGAGTTGACATCATGGGCGGCAGCATTCTGGCAGTGGGCATCTACATCACTGTCCAGCAAATCTACCTGAGCCAATGAGGATGGTCGCCTTTCGCGAACCGAGAGGCGACACTGTGCTGCGCCAGCCCAACCTTTACAATTCGTCGGGTAAACCTAAAGCCTGTCGCAGGATGCGGCGTTCGGGCTGGATGAGTTCGACGAATTCGGATTCTTTGCCGCTGATCAAATAGCGGATGCCGTAACGAAAAAGTCGCAACGGGATTTCGAATTCCGGCATCTTTGCCACCCGTTGCTCGACTGCGGCGAAACAGCTTTCCAAAACCGCCGGCGTGAATCGCTCGGCGTCGATCTTCGCCAGCGACTTCACTAGCCCGTCAGCCAGGTGCGATAACGGATTCACCACCGTCCGGAATGAATGCAGATTTGATCGGGGATGGTCCGATGCAGATGTGTCATTGTCAGCGTTCACATTGCCAAAGCGGCGTCGCTCCGCTCCCTGTGTCGGCTTGCAGTAACCACGTTCTTCTGCGGCCTGTTGATATAGATCGACCAATGTGCTAATTCGCGACTGCAGTCGGGCATCGTCTTCGCTGAGCCGAAAAATCAGAGAGAACATCGTAGCGGTGTCTCCAAGATTATCCAATTTCGATTGCAAGAAGGCGTCGCGAATCGCTTCGAAGCCTTCGTCCCATCGATGCATGGCGAATAGCGGTTCGCTCCGATTGAATCGCGGGTAGGCACTTTTCGGATCGAGTTCGAGCGATTTTTCGTAGCAGGCAAGAGCCTCCTCGTAGCGGCCAAGTTTAATCAGCGGATTGCCTTTGTTGCTCCACGCCACGGCATCCTTTGGGTTGAGTTCGAGCGATTTGTCGTAGCAGGTCAGAGCCTCCTCGTAGCGGCCAAGTTTAATCAGTGGGTTGCCTTTGTTGCTCCACGCCACGGCGTCCTTTGGGTTGAGTTCGAGCGATTTGTCGTAGCAGTCGATTGCTCTGGCATGCTCTTTGTTGATCTCGTCGAAGTAGTAGCCCGCCTGGAACCAATCCGATGGCTCTTTTGATGCGGCCGCTTTTTCTTCCCACAGTGCTGCCAGTTCATGGCTGCGGCCTTCGGCCTCAGCTCTTTCGAGTTCCTCCTGCAATAGCTTCAGACGCGGATCAGGAGTGGTTTGCGATCGCTCCCACGCGGCATCGACGTAAGCCTGAGTCGAACTGCTCAATCCTGCCGTGCTTAGTTTCTGCATTTCGTCCGGGCGATACCAGATCCGCAGGAATTCAATCAGCATCTGTAGCAGGCTCTGCTCTTTCACTTCATACGCCAGTCGCATGAGCGGCTCGCTGAGTTCGTAGTACGTCTCGCGGCCGCGTTTGGTGGACGTCAAATAGCCGATCTCTTCCAGAATGCGCACTTGCTTGCCGATGCTGCGCTGATCCATCAACAGGCGGCGCGCGATCTCTTTCGGGTTGATGGTGCCGTGCTGGCGACACAGTAGTTCGACAATCTGCCGTTGCAATGGAGAAATCCAGCGTAGCCGCTCCTGATAGTACGGTGTCAGATCGTCCGCCATTTTTTGAAACGGTGCCACCAGTTGGTCCAGCGACTCCCGCGTCACAAAACCGCTCAGCACGATGTAGACGCGATGGTTGCCACCCGCCAGATCGTGAATCGCCCGCACACGACCTCGCCCGTCCGGCGTATTCAGAAACTGAACCAGATCGGCTTGACCTTTGGTTTCAGCAATCTTCACCAGCAACTGCTGCGCTTCCGACAGGGACAACGGTTTAAGCGGAATCTGCTGAAAAAATCCAAAGAACGGCTCGCTGCGATCGGTCACCGCTTTGAACAACTGCTGACTGGTGGCGATCAGGCAAGCAAACGGATGCTCCTGCAACAGCGTCCGCAATTGGTGTTGGCCGTCTGTACTCAGGTTCTCGAACAGCAGATTCAGGTTCTCGATGAGAATCACCAATTTGCGTTTTTCAAATCGCGCCACCAGTCGACGAGTCAGCACAGCCGCGATTTCTTGAGGCGATTGATCGAGCAGTTCGTCCAGCCAATTGGCCGAATAATCGTTTGGATACCATCTGCACAGCGAGCGATAAATCCTCACCAGCAACTGCACCATCGACGTGGTTGTTTCGTCTTCGTTCAGCCAGGCGATCTGCACGGACTCATTCAACTTTTCGTCGTTGACCAGACGGTGATGCAGCAGGGCAGTGAAGTGCGACTTGCCGATTCCTCGCGGTGCGTAAATCAGCACATGGTGTGTTGCGCCGCTGGTCGCACTGTCGGCAATTTTTTCGAGGACATTTTGCAGCAACGGCTCGCGACCAACAAAGATGGCTTCCAGCAATTCCGGATCGGTCTGGTTGGGCGAAAATCGCCAGATAAATTGCTCGTCGGTGAAACGCAACTGATCGGACGCCGACAATTTTTTGCTTGAATTCTTCATAGTCCTCGATCCAGCTTCCACCAGCGTCGAATCAGCGGGAACCGAAAGCGATACCCGCCTGGAGTGTCCCGCGACAGATAATGATCCGCATCCATCAGTCTTAACAGCCGCAGAAGATCGTCTCGGTCTCTCACGCTTGACCCACGACCTGATGCTTGTTCAAGGATGTAGTCCACTGAAAGTGGTTCGGCGGGGTCAACGGCAAGAGCCAGTACGTCAAGAATAATGGCAACATTTCGAGCGTCGTCGCCATCCGGGTAGTAGGTCGAAAGGCGAGTGCAGTAATGTCCCAGTTGCCAGGGATCAGCAGCGTCGACAAGCTGTCGAGCAACAAAGTCCTTGATGTTGCTTTCGGTTGCCGTTGACTGCTCGATGCGAAGTCCGGCCACAATGTGGTGGATATAGAATGGAAAGTAATCGACTTCTTCGGCGATCGTCGCAGCAGCTTCAGCTAAATCGTCATAAAGGATTTTCTCACCTTCTAGCAGATCTGCCGCCAAACGTTCCGCATCGGGTGGAGCGAGCGGAGTGACCGTCACATGGAACATGTCGTTTTTTGCGGATGTTGGATATCCGTCAGCAGCCAGTTTCCCAAGTACATGATGGAGTCCAATCGACCCCGTGAAGATGACACGGAATTCCGTTTGTTCATCGCGAAGGCTGCGAATCGTGTCGAGGATTTCCACCGCCGATTTCGAGCCTTCATTCCGCTGAATGCTCTGCACCATCCACGGCAACTCGTCCCAGAAGAAGACCAAACGTTCGTTGCGTGGCGATGCCATCAAATCTTCGATTGCGGATGTCAGCAGTTTCCTCCAGGTGCGAGCCTTGAGGTTGACATAATCAGTTTCGTTCTCCTCGAAGAATCTTCGCAGGAAGCCCTTGGCCCGTTCGGCCGTGCCGAGAAACTGTTGCACGTCGTCGTAGACAAGTTCGGCGAACTCCTGCACCGAATGGACTTTCTCAACATTCCGGTAGATCGGTTTCCAGCCCGATTTCGGCTGCAGCAGCATTTTTCGAAGAACCTGCGTCTTGCCGATTCGCCGCTCGGCATCCATCAGGACACTCTGAGTTTCCAAACGCTCCCAAAGCATGGCAATCAGCTGATCTCGCCCGTAAACTCCTTCTGGGTCAAGGTTTCCGCCGGGATTTGCCTTCATGTTCGTTTCCTGTGTTTGCTTCAAAGTTCCCACAGAAGCAAATATACGCCAATTTTGACGTACGTCAATAAAGAAATATGTCGCACTGACTGTGTTTTAGCTGTTCGTCCAGACTATTTCAAGCGCTGGATATCAATAAACAACTAATAAAGTGGTGTTCCTCGCACAGTCTCAGAGCGAGAAAGAACAGAAAGATACACCCACTGTATAGCGACAATTAGAATTCCGTTCCCGCGACAATTAGAAATCCCGTTTTGGCGATGGATGCTAGCGGTTTAAGTGCTCGAATTTCGGATTGAGCGACAATTGGAATTCCCGTGTTTCAGCAATTCCGTTCTTTTTCGCAACTCCTGTTTTTAATGGAGTTTGCGATGATCAGCGACGGTCAAGTCAAGGTATAGTTTGGTTGAAAAAACGCGAGGATCGCGGACGCTTGGCGTCAGGAAACCGTGACTACAAACAACTTGGCACAACAAACCATACTACCGTAGCAACCGCGCAAATCGCACAAGCAGTAGCGGCAGTTGGGTGGGCCGGAGCATCCATTTCGGGTCGAAATTGTGGTGGCCGCACAAAGAGTCGGACAACTGTGTCCAAGTAATAGAATGCCGCCAGCGCACTGTTAAATCCCATGATGACGGCACACCATCGAAGGTCTAGTCTCGACGATTCGAGCGTCGTCAGAATGATCTCCAGCTTGGCCCAAAAACCCGCCGTCAGCGGCAAACCGATCAAGCTGAGAAAGCACACGAGCAGACAACCACCAACGATTGGATGGCGATGTCCATAACCCTGTAGGTCTTCACGCTTGAGCATTTTGAACTGACCAAAGAGGGCAATCAAACCCGCAAACACGCCAAGTGTCATTGCCGAATAGGCCGACAAATATCGAAAGAGCACATCCGCCTGTCCGCCATTGGCGATGATCGCTGCTAATCCTAACAACAAATATCCTGAGTGGGCGATACTCGAATAGGCCAACATTCTACGCACGTTGTCCTGCACCAGAGCTTGGAGATTGCCAACCGTCATTGTCACTACCGACAAACAGATTAGGACCGGCACGAGGATGCCGACCATTTCTGAGTGCAAGACGCTGCTAGTCAAGATCCTCGCCAGCACCAAAAAACCAGCAACTTTAGGCGCCATTGACAACAGTGATGCCGCCGTTGCTGAAGCTCCATCGAAAACATCTGGCGCATAAAAATGGAATGGCACCGCAGCGACCCGGAAACACATTCCACAAAGCACCAACCCGATCGCCAGCTTGAGTAGTACGGACGGTTGATTCGTCAACAATTCAAGCACCGGTGCAATCTCAGTCGTTCCCGCCAGCCCGTAGAGATACGAGACTCCAAACAGAAATATCGCCGATGCAAATGCGCTTAACGTAAAGTATTTCAAGGTCGCTTCGCTTCCTCGTTGATCGTGCCGAGTCATCGCCAGGATCACGGTCGTCGGAATGCTGACCAACTCAAGGCCGAGCACCATTGCGGCAAAGTCATTTGCTGCACCTACGAAAATTAAACCTGACAGCAACAACAATAAACAACCATAATACTCTGGCACAAATCGACGGGGGACGGCGGTGAATCCCAAGAGCACGACAATCGCGCCACCAAATAGAGCCAGAAACTGTGCCGACCGGGCGATATCATCAGCGCGGAAAAGGCGTTGCGTCGAAAGCTCGTTTGCGGAATAACCAAAACCAATTGCCGCTGCTAACGCAATTGCCAACAACGCTACCAAGGCCCAGAATCGAGCACTTCGCGCGCGAGTCAGCTCATCGGATGCCCGATCAAAAATTCCACCCAGAAAAATCAAACAGCCAGCGACTACCAGAGTTGAGCCGGCAGCGACATTGTTTATGTCGGCAATCAAGTCTGCAACGGACAGGGACATTAGTGGTCCTCACCTATCGAATTTAAAACTGAAGGTGGCGGACTCGCAACCGCAACGGAATTAGCATGGAAAGCGGTCGAGCAAACGTTGTCCAGACGTTCCATGTCCAGACGTATTGTCTGAATTATTCGCTGCGGAAAAACGCCAATGAAAAGGCAGACAACAGCCAAGCCCACGAACATCGCCAGCTCCCGACCCCGAATATCGCATGACATCGTGTCCGCATTCGATTTTGTTTGCTGCGGTGGCCCCATAAACATGTTTTGAAAAAGCCGAAAACCATACCAGGCCCCCAAAACTATGCCCACAGTTCCCGCACCGGCAAGCCATAGATTCCGCTGGGCCATACCCGACAAAGCGAGAACTTCGCCGACAAAATTATTGAGCCCAGGCACGCCCGCTCCCGCTGCGATGAAAAAGAAAAAGAAGGTGGCTAGTCGAGGGTAAAGCGAACCCAATCCACGACTTTCAGACGTCAAACAATGAGTACCTCGTCTCAAGATCAAACTATCGATCAGTAAGAACATGGCGGCCGTGGTGATTCCGTGATTAAACATCTGCAACGCTGCACCACCGAGGCCCTCTTCGTTCAAGGCAAACATTCCCAGCGTAATGAACCCAACGTGACTTAGACTGCTGTAAGCCAGTAGCAATCGCAAATCCGTTTGCGCTAACGCATTCATGGCACCGTACAGAATTGCCACGACACCCAGTGTCCCGAAAACGTACGGTCCGAAATAGGCCGAAGCATGGGGCAATAGTGGAATCACCAATCGAATGAAACCAAACAAGCCAAGTTTCAGCACCACCGCCGCCATCAACGCCGTTGTTGTTGGATGGGACGCGTAATACGTGGTTGGCAACCAAGAGTGCAACGGCAAGATCGCCGTCTTTATCCCAAACCCCACCACAAACAACCAAAAAATCCATGCCTGATCCCCAATCCGGTTCAACTTAGCCGACTCAATGGCACGTTGGGACAGTTCTGAAATCGAAATGGTCGGTTCATTTCCGTTGGCATACAGTGAAACCAATCCGGTGATTGCCACGATCATCGGGATACTGCCTGCCAACGTAAAAAGCACAAATCGTCGCCCCGCCATCAGGGAATCGGAACTTCCCCAACCGGCAATCAACAGCAGCAACGGGATCAAGGTCAACTCAAAGCCAATATAAAAAGTCAGGACATCCATCGCCAAAAAAACAGTCAGTAAACCCGCTTCCGCCAACAGGAGCCAGCCAGCGTAGGAAACTCTGTTCTTGGGCACCGAAAGCGTTGACATCGTCAAAGCGCATAACGTAACAATGGTCGTCAATAAAACCATTAAATTACCGACACCATCGCAACCCAAAACAAACATCCAGCGAGCATCGGCGGATGTCGAAAATGGCTGAGCGATTGACAACCACTCGGTTTGAAATTGAACCGAGGGAACGACACTGCCTGTGGTATTAACCGCTGGCTGCGACGTCACCCAATAGGCCAGCAAGAGGCTGATGAAAAATGTTAGGCTGCCGATTACGATGCCGGCATTCTTTAGCCCGCTTTCGGACCGATTGCCCATTAATACGAGCAACAGGCCACCTATTAATGGAGTAAGTATTAAACTGGGGAGGATGTTTGACATGAAGTCTCAATTACTCAACTAACTAAGTGCCATGAAGGCGAGAATAAGAATCGAACCAATCGCAATTGCTGCTGCGTAGTGGTTCAGTAATCCGGATTGGAAAACGCGCAGTAGCTTCCCAAAGCCAAGCACCATCGACTGCAACTTGCCCCAAAACATATCGAAAAATCCCGCTTCAAACGCACTTGCCGCACCAGCCAACGCTTGAATCGGTCGCACGATAAACAAATCATAGGCTTCATCAAAATAGAATCGATTGGCCCCTGCACTGACAAAAGGGTTCTTGGACGGCAGCGTCGATTCCGTGACCTCACCCAGCGTCGTCAACCAGGCGACGGCCACTCCAGCCAAACTCAGTGCGATTGAAAGCGCCGGCAGCCAGATGCCTTCATGTCCGTGATGATCGGAAACTTTCCTCAACGATGGCAAGTGGTCAAACAAATCAACTAAAACTCCCGTCGGGCCAAGCAACATTCCTGCGGTCACACTGCCCAACGCCAGCACAATCATCGGTGCAATATTAACCACGCTGGCTTCGTGTGGGTGTTCGCCGGCTTCTTTCGGCAAGCGTAATTTACCATGGAACGTGCGGAAGAAAGCCCGAAACGTATACACCGAAGTGATAAACACTGTGACCAATGCGAATGCGAACAACGCGATAAAACTATTGCCATAATCTCGGTCTGACGAAGCATCAAACAACACAGCCAGAATTCCATCTTTGCTCCAAAAGCCCGCGAGCGGAGGAATTCCGGCCAACGCAACTGCTCCAATACCAAACAGAATGTACGTCTTGGGTAGCACCGATCGTAAACCGCCGAATCGTCGCATGTCGACCACATCGCCCATCGCATGCATCACGTTGCCGGCACCCAGGAACAGTAGCGCCTTGAAAAACGCATGCGTACAAAGGTGGAACATGGCTGCCATCACGGCAACCGGCATTAACTCATGCGCGGCCCCAGTACCGACTGCCATAAACATAAAACCCAATTGACTGATCGTGGAGTATGCGAGAACGCGCTTGAGGTCGTCCTGAAACAACGCGATCGTCGCCGCCAACAAAGCGGTGATGCCGCCGATCCAGGCCACCGCTACCAACACGTCCGGCGCGAACTGCAACAACGGTCTCATACGACACAATAAGAAGACACCGGCGGTCACCATGGTCGCAGCGTGGATCAGCGCGCTGGCAGGAGTCGGACCTTCCATCGCGTCGGGTAGCCAGACATGAAGTGGGAACTGAGCGGACTTGCCAATCGCTCCAATCATCAAGCACACTGACACGAAACCGAACAGCAATGGATTGGAACTTGCTATCGACGGCGCACACTCGAAAATAGTAGCGAAACTTAAACGCTCGATCACGGATTGTTCCGTCCTAATGACTTGGTTGACGCCATAGCTAAGTGCCAGGATTCCCATCAGGAACGCACAGTCCGCAACCCGATTCACTAAAAAAGCTTTCGTCGCTGCCTTGGCTGCACGCGGACGCTGGTACCAATATCCCACGAGCAAATAACTGCAAAGGCCGACACCCTCCCAGAAGACATACATCATCAACAAGTCACTTGCCAAAACGAGCATCGACATCGAAAAAACGAAACCGGAGAAAATTGCAAAGTACCGCGCGGAACCGGAATCGTCTTTCATGTAGGCTTGGGAGTAGATCGCCACGAGAAACGAGACCACGCAGACCACCGCCAATTGAAAAATGCTCAGACCATCGATTTGCAGATTGAAGCCAACATTGACTCGGCCAATCGCCAGCCATTGGAAACCCTCGATTGTCCTAACTCCCCCTGAAACATCCGACGTCCAGAGTAGCCAGATCGATAGCAGGGCCGAGATCGCCAGTGCAAGCCAACATGGGATGTAGGCGCGTTGATGTTGAATTCCAAAAACACTGCCGCACGAGCAAACAATCGCCGCAACTAACGGTGCCAGTGGTATCATCCAAATTAGCAAGTCAGGCATCAAGTGGGCTCCGATGAATTCTCTTGTCCGTACGATACTGACAATGGATTCGACAAGGGGTCCAAGCCAGCCGGAGTAAGTTTGGGAAATTCCTGCTCAATTGCATCAGCATCATCGAAGACTTGGGACTGGACCACAGGCTTGGCGATCTGCTCGGTCAAATCGCTCCAGACGTTGATGTCCAGCGAATTGCGGAAACGATTCAAAGCAACCACCAACGACAAAGCCAAGGCGGCTTCGCTGGCAGCAATCGCCAGAACGAAGATCACAAAGATCTGGCCCTGATAATTTCCGTGATGCTGACTAAACGCGACGAAGTTTAATGAAACGCCGGTCAACATCAACTCGATCGAAAGAAACAAGAGAATCAGATTCCGGCGCGTCATATACCCGACCAGACCCGCAGCAAAAAGTATTCCGCCCATCACCAAGGCGTGCTCCAAACTTAGCGCCATCATGATTCTATCCTCATGGATTTGGACCCAGGCAAGTATCCTTCGTAGCCCTGAGCAATCACGATTGCTCCTATGGCCGCAATCGTTAATAACGATCCGACAATCTCTACCAACCACAAATATTCCGTGAAAAGTACGCGACCCAAGCCAGCGACTGATGGCTCACGCCCATTTCCAGCGATTGCCACTTCTGCGGGCGTTTTTCTTTGAGACCAAGCACTATTATCGAAGTTCGGGTTAGCGCCCGAAAGTTCTTGTGAATTAACAAACTCGCCCGCAACCGCTAAATTTCCCGGTACAGACAACGTGAATCCAGCAATCGTTATGAGGCACAATAGAGCCGTTCCGATGACGACCGCAAAAGCAGGTGAGTTGAGAGCAATATCGTGCACCTGCAAATGAGTGTGCTGCGAAAACATGAGCACGAACAAGAAGATGATAATCGTCGCCCCCGTGTAAACAACAATCGTCGCCGCCGCTAGAAACGGCGCGGACAGCAACATGAATATGCCGCATACCGCCAGTACGGTGATGGCGAAATTGCACGCTGCGTAAACAGGTTGCCGTGACGAAATGAAAGCCACACAACCGATAACTGCAAGTCCACAAAAAGCAAAAAATAAACCACGTTCGATCGACATCTCGACTCGGGTTAAGACTGCCACCGAGCTTGCGGTAAGCAACAGGATTCCGATCCACTTGGCGAAAGGAATTCCCGGTGAGGATTTACCCGAGGTCAGAATCAGATAAACACCAAACCCAGCCGCTACGATCGTCAGGAGAGTTACCCAATCCAATGCGACTCCGCCGAAGGGAGGCAGTTGACCAAGAAAGAAAGTTAACATGATTTATATAATCCCGTTTTCGTTCGCGAAATTGAGGCGGCTTAAGTTGTTGGGTTGCGGTGACTCGGGCCGGTAGGCAACGGTGCTGAAGCCGCTTTGTTTTCGAATTCCGAGGCTGGTCCCAGCAGGCCGGAATGTGTTCGAACGGGGTCTTTGCCAGTCCTGGTGGTTTCGTCGAATACGCTTAACAGCTTTTCTTTGTCGATCCACCCGGACGTGAACACCTCGGGGCTCATCGCGATCAGCAGTTCGCCGCCCAGTGGCGGGCCGCCGTCACCGTTGTCGAGCGCGGCGGCCGCCCGGCTGG
>JANNPW010000068.1:0-23044 GCA_031400405.1 Mariniblastus sp. | reverse complement strand
ATGCGATATCTTTGAGTGTCATAGGGCGGCCCTCCGTGGTTTCCGTGTGAAACTTTAAGCACACGAAGGGTCGTCTTTTTATTAAACTATTGTCAATAGCGATAAGTCTCGAATGACAAAGACTTTACGTCATTTGCCAGAAGCAAACTGGCACTGTCCAGTTAGGCTCTCCAGGTAAACAGTTCATTGCCATACTGCGCGTCGCTGGCACTGAAGTAGAGCGTGTCACCAGCCACGACCGCGAGGGACATGTTTTCAAGTGAAGTAAAGCGGTTGTTGATTTCCCCGATCGCCAAAGTTCCGGCAAGCGTTCCATTGGATCGCATTGCTTTGAATCCGTTCGTGTAATTTCCCCACATGTAAATCAACTCGTTCCCAACGGTTCCGATCAGCGTGGCAAAATTGCCAACGCTGAAACTGGCGAGTGTAATCGTTCCCGCTGACGTTCCATTGGTGACCATCACGGCTGGCGGGTTGGTCGTACTGTAACGAGCAGTAAAGTACACTTGCCCTCCGGCAATTCTGAAGTCCGTTGGGTCGGTGGCTCCGGTTGGCTTGACGAGTACAAAAACTTCTGAAGTTCCATTGGAACGCCAGACTCGAAAGGCGGTATCCGTTCCGTCCTTGGCGGCAAAGTACATCATGCCGTTGAGGTTGACCCCAGGTCCGTTTCCGACAATGTTGCTGCGGATCAGAACCGGCGCATTGGTCATGTTGATCCGATAGAAGTTGCTGGCTGTCCCGTTATAGGCGAAGAAATAAATCTGATCGCCATTGACAGTGAACGAATTTGGACTTTGCAGATTAGGAATCGATACGGTCGTCCCGTTGGTCCCAATACTGCGCCATAACTGGGTCACATTGTTGACGGTCGATACAAAATAGAGTCGACCGTTGACGTCGGTCAAGTCTCGCACATCACGGAAATCGGTTGCGGAATTGAGTTGCGAAGTTCCCCCCGGTGTGCCATCGGATTTCCAGAGCTTAAAATTCCCGGCTGGAGTTTGGAGAAACATGTAGAGCAGGGTCCCCGTCTGATAGTCCCCGGTCGCCTTCATCAGCGGACCGGCTTGGAAAGTCCCCGTGATTTCCTGGACCACACTGGTACCGGCAACCGTCCCATCCGATTTCCACAATTGGACTCGGTCGGCACCCGTCAAATTCCGTTTCAGGAAAAAGAGATTGTTACCCACGCCCTTGAGTGAACTGAACTCGATTGAAAAATTGGCGTCGTTGGATGCGATGGGTGTGATCGTCCCGGTCGGTCCATTGGGCGAGGTGACGTATAGGTCCACGATCCCTTTGTATCCGGAAACGAACGCGATGCGATTGCCGAATTTTGTCACGTTTGATGGCCCAGAGCCTTGTGTCCCCGGAAAGATATTGAGCATTTGAGTCGTGGCGGAGGTCCCCCAGCTATACCACAGCTCTTCATCGCCCAAGCCATTGGTAGCCGAGAAGAAAAATCTTGAGTTGGCGACAGCAAAGTTCTTAGGGAATGAGCTGGCTCCGCCCAAGCGGAGGTCACGAGCCATAAACGTCGTTTCAACGGTCCCATCACTCCTATACAATTCTCGCCCCAAGCTTGAATTTTCCGCGCTGAAATAGACTCGCCCACCCACGGCAATCAGATCCTGAGGAGCGGAACTGGCGGGATTGAGGTCCTTGACCATCACGGTATTGGCCCAGATTCCCTGCGACTTCCACAGCTCCCGGCCGTAGATCGGTGAGTTAGCCGAGAAAAACAGCACGCCGTTGGCGACAGTCAATTCTGTTGGGTTCGAACCTTCGCTGCCTGGCATGATGTCTTTCAACATGAACGTCGTGTTCAAAACCGTCGGTTCGTATCGATACAGCTCTCGACCGGATGCGGATTTCTGCGCCGTGAATGCCAGCCCGCCGTTCCAAGCGGTCAGTTCCTGTGGGTCAGAGGAGCCAGCATTGGGAACGAGGTCGGACAGCACCATTGTATTCGCAGGCAAACCCCCTGACTTCCAGACCTCGCGACCCCAAACGGGACTTGTCGCCGCGAAGTAGAGAAAATTACCGGAGGGGGTAAGTTCGGTTGGATTGGAACCTGCACTACCACCAATGTTCGCCACCAAGGTCCAACTCAAGCCGTTGCTGCTGAAAACTTGTGAACCATAGTCGGCGCTGTCAGCAACGAAATAAATTCGATTTTGAAATTTGGTCAGTTCGCGCGGATTGGAACTTTTGTTCAGGCCTGGCTTGAGATCAACCACCAGCTTGGTCTCACCGGTATCTGCATCCGTCATCCACAACTCTCGCCCGCTTGCGAAATTCCAGGCGGCAAAGTATAGCCGATCATTGACGGCCGTCAATTCCTTTGGATCGGAGGAGCCATACGCGTTCACGTTGAACACCCGCGTGATCTGGGTGGTTCCCCACTTCAGTCGGTAGAGTTCGCGGTCGAGAGTCGCGTCCACTCCGGAAAAATAAACCCAGTCCTGGCCGCTGGTATCACGAACGTGGGCGATCTCCAGAGGTCTGCGGCCATTGAATCCGTTGAATTGGTGAATCGTCCGATTACTGGATACATCTTCAGTTACCAGCGTCCACCCTTTCGAGGTTTCCGCAGAAAAAGCGATGCCTCCCGTTGTCATCCCCGGGATCTCGGTGATTTCGGTTGGAAATGAAGAATTGGAAGCGGTGTTCAAATCCGCAAAGACGTTGACGGCAAACATCTCACGCCGTTCGAGCGGTTCGAAGTTCAGTTTATTTTGGGAGCTTTTCCGCTGTCGCAACTTCAACGAATTTCGTTGGCGAGAACCGACAATGAGAATCTTTTTCCAATCAAACATGTTTGCACCCTGCTTTGGCAAAAATCCGCCATGGTCCGCCCAGCGAGAGGGACGGGAATAACCCCTGACAAAAGACTGATCGAATGTAGAAGCAGGAGGCGGCCAAAAAAATTCCCGCTCCTCAAATTTTATGCAAAATTTGGACACTTCTCGCTGATCGCCACCATCTGGTTGCGAGGCTCTGCCTCGCAACCCACTGTTTTGCTGGCTCCGCCAGCGATTCTTGCTCGTTGTCGTGGACGATGATCGGCCTCGGCGAGGCAGAGCCTCCAAGACCGTACTTTCCAAGGAGAGGGGAAAAGTTTGGGGGAAAAGTTTGGGGCCACACCAACGAGTTTAAGACAACGCCATTCGGGCGACACGAAGACATTTTCCGTGATAGCATTTTTCGATTCGTTTCTGCTATCGGGGGAAACGCCCTCAATAAAATGCTAGCATGCAACGACTTTTCGTATTTGCCGTTGTCTGGCCCCGTTCATTCCCTCAACAAGCTAAACCAATCGCACTTTTACGCACGTTCCGCTGAACCAATACAGTTTCACCCGGACACACACCCGGCTTTACCATGCGTACCATGGAACGGCTGGCTAACACCTTTTTCGCTCGTGCAAACGAGCAATCAAGACCGATCGATAACAAGCAAAGCTTCGTTACCCCAACCATTACCCCAAAGTTAGGAAAACTGTATCAACGAGAATTAAATTTTGACAAGATAGTCGCCGTGGGTAGTTTGTTTCAATCTAACGACGAACACAAAAAAGCCCAAAAAACAAAGTTTAGTGGGCATTTTCGAAGTGGAGACGAGGGGGGTCGAACCCCTAACCCCCGCGTTGCAAACGCGGTGCTCTCCCAATTGAGCTACGTCCCCAAAATATTTGGAGTAAATCGGCCAAACCAGCCAAAAAATCTTCTTCTATTACCTCAAAAACAAGACGGCATTTTCTAGCAAATCCGCTCGAATTCCAAATCAATTACAATCCCAATGGGCGTACCAGAATTCGAATCTGGGACCTCGTCGTTATCAGCGACGCGCTCTAACCAACTGAGCTACACGCCCGAATCTTACCAACAGAAACCGCATTTTGGCAAGTTGTTTCGGAATTTTTCGCAAATGCGAACTAGCGTCACAGCCCGCCGCCGTTTGCAAGTCGCCCATTTTATGGTTTTGCCACCAACTGTCAAATGGTCTTTCAAATATCCCCCAAATCGTCTTGGTAGCCCAGGTAACTTGAGGGAAATATGACGCCAAACTCTAGAAGACGACAGGCCCTGGACCAATCGCTGGTTGCCGGATAACTCGACGCTGGGACGTCCGGGGCGACCGGTACAGAATGGACAACCTCAATCAATTGGCATTCGGCAATCATCGATTTATTGAACCGTTCGAACTTGTTGTCAACGGCGTCAAATCTGGGTGTCCCGGAACCACCCCTGGGTGTCCCGGAACCACCCCGCCGGAACCACCCCGGAACCACCGGAACTACCAATACGAGGCTCGGACCAACGTCGATGAAAAAAATGTTTTGTGATTCACCAAGACAAACATCTTCATTGTCGCCAAAAGTAAATCAGTTGGATTGACTTTCAAAAAAAAAAGAAAACGTGTAGGCTACCAGTTCGCCGCAAGCTCGTTAAACAACCAATCCTTTACACCAAAAATTCTTACGGGAATGTTCTCCATGAACTTTCATTGTTTTCTGAAACTTGCCATTTTTTCTTTGCTGACGAACGGTTTTTCTGTTTCTGTTTTTTCACAGCAGGATCGGCTTGAAAAAGCTTTGGCCATTCCGACCAAGCAGGCGGAGGTCGAAATCGATACTCCGACAGCCGACGAGATGAAAAATTGCACGATCGGCATCAACGAAACTCCCCCTGGTTTTGTCGTTAAGGACAATACTGGGCGAATTTTGCGTTTATTCGTGGATACCAATAACGACAAGAAGCTCGATCAATGGGGTTTTTACAAGAATGGAATTGAGGTCTATCGGGACATCGACGGTGATTTCGATGGCAAAACGGATCAATATAGATGGCTCGGTACCGGCGGCACTCGTTGGGGGCTCGATCCCGACCAAGACGACAGAATTACCGAATGGAAAATCATCTCGGCGGAAGAAGTCGCGTTTGAGGTTTTTCAGGCGATCAAAAATCAGGATCAGCAACGCTTTCAACGCGTACTGTTGACACCAGCGGAGTTCAAGGCGATGGAACTTGGTATTCCAATTGCGACCGAAATTCAAAAACGTTGGAAAGCCGCCCAGCAGAATTTTTCGGAATTCTCCAAGACTCAAAAACAAATTAGCCCTACCACGGAATGGGTTCACAGTAGCAACGGATTGCCGGCCCTGATTGCCACCGGAGCGTTCGGAAATAAACAGGATTCCATTGTCTACGACCACGCCTCGGCGGTGTTCAAATCGCAAGAATATGGCCAACTATCGATCGGAACGATCGTGCAAGTTGGAGCTGGCGTTTGGCGGGCAATCGAGCTGCCAGAGGTCGCGGAAGAGGGGAAGCCCATTCTTAACGGAGGCGCATTTTTTCCGATGCCGGAAGCAGCCGGTCCGGATGATGTCGCGCAAGCAGTCGATCCCCAAGACGAAAAAATGGCCGAATTGTACGGCAAACTTGAAGCCTTGGAAAAAGAGCTGGCCGCGGCCGAGAAACCAATCGACATCGCGCGTCTGGAAGAGTCCAAAGCCAAAATGCTGGAACAGTTTTTTGACCTGACCAAAGCCGGCGAACAGAAACTCAACTGGCTGAAAAATATCGCCGACTCGGTGGCCAGTGCGTACCAAAAGGAACGTTTTCCCGATGGTCTGAAATTCCTCGACGGCTATCTGTCGCGCCTCAAAACAGCCGGGCAAAAGGAGGGCTTGGACTACATTCGATGGCGCGCAATTTACGCTCGATATACGCTGGATACGGAATTGGGTGACAGCCGCAAACGCGACGAGGCCAACCAGGCATTGATCAATGATCTGGTTGTTTTTCAAAAAGAGTTTACCGACAGTTCGTTGGCTGCCGAAGCGCTATCGGCCCTCGGAGTTCATTTCGAAATTAGTGGCGAAGAAAAAGATGCCATCGAATGGTACCAACAGGCGGTGACTCGATTTGCGGCATCGGATTTTGGGAAACGCTCCGCGGGTGCCCTGGTTCGACTTGCCGGCCAAGGGAAACCGATGGCGTTTGTCGGTAAAGACCTCATGGGTACGAATTTCAATTTGCAAGATCCTCAATGGCGGGGCAAGATTGTGGTCGTCCATTTTTGGGAAACCTGGTGTCCGGACGGACTCGATGAAGTCCAACGCTTGGCCGAGAAATATAAAGAGGACGTCGTGTTCATTGGCTGCAACATTGATGTTGAGACCGAGACGTTTAAGGCCTACATGCAAACGAACCCTGATTTTTTCACTTGGCAACACTTACACGCGCCGGGAAGTTTGGAAAAGAGCCCCTTGGCCCAACAATTGGGTGTCCCCTCGGAACCGTTGGTGTTGATTGTCAATAAAAAAGGCGAATTGGCCGAACCCGATGTGGCGTTCAGTGACCTCGAACGCGAGATTGAACGTCAACGTCGAAAATGACCGACGTCCGCTTGCTCCGCAACAAGCCCCAATATTGTCGCTCGTGTTGTGTTAAAACATTTTCTTCCCCACTCCTACAAGATTTGAGACCATGAATCACAAAGCTGCCGTTGACAAAGCCGTTGAAGATGTCGACTTTAAAACCAAGAACTATCAAATCCAGTTACAGACCACGGCCGGGGATATTCATTTGGACTTGCTTCCCGAAGTCGCGCCCGGGCATTGTCGCAACATCATTGGATTGACTCGAATTGGTTTTTATGACGGCCTGATTTTCCACCGTATCATCAAGGGCTTCATGATCCAGGGAGGATGTCCTCAAGGGACCGGCACCGGCAACCCCGGATATTCGGTGAATGCTGAATTCAACAAAACGCCCCATGTCGCTGGTGTGTTATCGGCAGCCCGCTCGCAGAGTCCCAATTCGGCTGGCTCGCAGTTCTTCATCTGTCTGGGAACTCACACGCATTTAGACGGCCAATATACTGCTTTCGGTCGCGCCACGGACGAAAGCATGGCAGTCGTTCGCGAAATCGGCAACACCAAGACCAACGCCGGCGACAAACCACAGCAAGACGTCAAAATCACCAAGGCTACCGTCGTTGAATCTTAAAGCCCTTTTCAAATCGGTCGTACTCGCGGTGGTTTCCCTAGGTCCACGTCATTTTTAGAGTCGGTTCATTGTCGTCTGCGTTTAGAGAATTCCAGGTCCCAGTTACCCATGTCAAAAAAACTCACTCCGGAACAACAAGCCATTATCAGCGCGTCGGATGCTGGTTTGCATGCGACGACGATTGAGCTGGCCCAGCGTTTGTTGAACACGGAACCGGACAATATAAAAGTTCTGATTGACTTTGGTCATGCCTGTTGGCAAATCGCTCGCTATGGTGATGCTGAAAAAGCGTTGACCCGGGCGATCGACCTTTGCGACCCGGACAAACGTGACATGCTCTATGGAGAGTTGGGAAATCTGCACCGAGTTCGAGGCGATTTCGCAACAGCCGCCGCGTGGTACACCAAGCAGATTGAGCACGATCCAGCCGACGCTACGGGGTATTTGTTTCTGGGCACACTGCAGTTGCGACAGGGAGATTTGGATCTCGCCACGGCGACCTTACAACGGGCTTTGGTTTGCGAATATGGTTGCCTCGATGAGGTCCATTTTACGTTGGGGATCGTCGCCCTGGCGCAACAGGAATATTCAACTGCGATCCAACGATTTGAGCACGCCATTGCCATCGACCCGCAACATCTTGTCGCCAAACAGGCTTTGAAGGATGCCCGCCGGAGTCTGGAACTGCATTCGGTTAGCGGATAGTTCTCAAGTCATTTGTGTTACGTAACGCCCAACATCGCAACAATTTTTTGGGCCTGACGCCGATGAATCCGTTGATGCAATGCCGCCAACACGTGCCATTGATGTGCGCTGAGGTAGCCGAACCAAGGATGCCGATACATCGGTTTTCGGCGCAATCGTCCGGCTGACTCCAACAAGGATTGAATCAACCGGCTGTACTCGGCATTGATCGACAATAATCGTTCCCGCACGTCGATGCCGATTTCCGGATCAGGCTTGTACAACGCGACATCGATTTCTCCCCGCGGTACGATACCGGCGGAAAGTGATGCGATTGCTTTGTGCATATCGGTATTCGTCAAGCATAAATGTTCCAACACCATCGCTACGGACCAACGCCGACTCGAATCCTCGATCCCCACAACGCGCGGAATCAACAAGGACTCAAAAACATCATAGCCATTGTCTTCATCGAAAATGCGGATCAGTTCTTCAGTCTCACGTTGAAACAATTTCAACGCTTGCCTGTCCGAAAGGATGGCTGATAACGAATTCAAAGCGAACTTGAGCATACTCAACTCCCATGCCGGCAATCCGGTAGTGGGGGGTTGGAGGTTCGTCCTGTCTCGATTTTGATTGTGACGGCTAATTACAGGAATCCTTTGCTACAGTTAATCCACCCAGGCAGTTACCGGATTTAAAAAACCAACCTTCCGAATTGAGCGCCGTCGCTAACGCATCGGCGCCATCAACAAGTCGGTTTGCCGCCCGCTGATGTCAACGCAAATCGCGTCAGCCGGCCCTGATTTTATCGATTCAACAACAGCGTCGCCAGACTTAAAAACAATCCCATGCTGGCCACATCGGTCGCGGTGGTCAGGAAAATACTTGAGGCGGTGGCCGGGTCGGCTCCCAAACGCCGAAGGGCCAAGGGAATCAACGCACCGGCAATGCCGCTGATCACACAGCTTCCAATCATGGCGCACAGGACGATCAATCCAAGCGACAACGCTTGAGGGTTGCCTTGCATTAGCGCAATTGAAATCATGCCCAAACCTGCAGTCACTCCCACCAGCGCACCATTGAACAGCCCTAACAATCCCTCTTTGCCAACCAAAGCCCGCTCTCGACCCGATTTTAGTTCACCCAACGTCAGTCCTCGCAAGGTCACGGCCAATGATTGACAGCCCGTGTTTCCCGATTGACCAGCCAACACGGGCAAAAAAATCGCCAAGATCACCATCTCATCGATCGTCGATTGAAACGCGCCTACGACGCCAGCAGCAACAAAGGCCGTCAACAGATTGAGTTGCAACCAGGGGTGGCGAAATCGTAAACTGGTTTGCCAGGGCGTTGAAAGTCGTTCCTCCTTGTCAACGCCAACCATCGAGCCGACTTGCGCACTGATCTCAATTGCCTGTTCCTCAAACAATGTCTGGCCCCGCACGATGCCAACTAATTTTCCGTCCTCGTCGCAAACCGGATAGACGGGGAAATGTTTCGTAACCACCAATTTCATCGCTGCTAAAACGGTCTGCTTGACCTGCAAGGCAAACGGTTCGCGCAGCATAATTTGCTCCAAGCGATCGTGGCGATCAGCCAGCAAGAGTTCCCGCATCGCAATCAAACCGACCAACCGATCATCGCGATCGACGATGAAACCATAAGTCACAAAGACAGTTTTTACCAACTTGCGAATTCGTTCAATCGTCTCATCGACCGTAAATTCAGGGCGAAATACCGCATGGGGCGGCTCCATCAAGCGGCCGATCGAGTCCTCCGGGCAAGTAAAATTCACAATCCATTGGTTGCCCGTCGCTCGTGGTGCAGCGGCAACCAACGCTTGTCGACGTTCATCTGACAGCGCCAAGAAAATGTCTTCGGATATCGCTGGACTGAGGGTTTCCAATATCCGACTGGCTTGGGAATCCGTAAGCTGAGTTAGTCTTTCAACCGCCTGTGCTGCCGCCATACTGGAAATTTCATTGGCAATTGTCTGTTCATAGTGAAGTGCCAATTGGTCTGGGGCGGGTTGTGACATACTGAAAAATTCTATGGTATTTCAGTATTTTCGGAAAGTTCAACAGCAGGATTCGGGTCACCCGTTTTTTTTACAGCCAGCGTCGGCGACAGTCTTGTTGGTACTGCATCCAACAAAACATTTATGAGAGAACCGCGGACGAGCAGCAGCCGATGTCGAATTCTGCTGTCATCCAACGACTAACATTTTCTTTGCTGGCTGGTCTCTTTGACCCGCCGGTAAACGCTGTTTCCAATAGGCCGGACAGATGCCGTCAGACACCGGGGCCATCCCGAGGTTGATTGTTGGACGCCGGCTCCATACCGAGGTTGATTGTCGTCTTGTCTCACGCCGCGGAACCGGGGAAGAGCCGTAGCCTTTTGATGCTGGCAGAAAAACTCGTGGGTAAGAAAATATACGTGTGGTCCCAATGGTTCCCCGTTCATCTGCCAATCTGCCAATCTGCTCATCTGCAAATCTGCTTAGCTGCCAACCTGCTACCTGCCTCCGGCCACCGGCCACCGGCAAACAAAAATCCACACCGTAAAAAACGCACAGGGCCAGACAGCTGCAAATACGAATCGTCGTAGCATGTGAGCAGTTTAGTGACTGCGTTTGTCCCGATAATAGCAGCGAATCTAAATCGTCTTCAGCGATCTCGCCACTCGCTCCCGTGCCGCCTGCGCCGAGAAAGGGCCAAAAAGCCGCGGAATTCAATCAACCGCATCACCAATTTCCAGCCTCAGGCGTTTAAGGACACGGGATTTGGCTACCCGTACCGTTCCGGGACGCATCGAGAGGTCGATGGCAACATCGGTTGCTTCACGCCCGTCTACGACAACCATCCAAAATGCTTGCCAGGTTTGCTCTGCAAATTGTGGTCGCACATTTGTCAGCGCCTGATACAACATGGACTGCTGAAGCGTCTTTTCGCATTGCGGCGCTGCGGAGCGAACTGAGGTTGAATGCTGTTCAGTAGCGGCTGGAATTTGTTTTAAGTAATGCATCGCGTCAGTTCCGCCAATCGCTTGCGGCTCACGTCCGGACTTGCGGAAAAAGTCGTTCAATTTATTGCGGGTCAACGTTCTAAGCCAGCCTCGAAACGTGCCGTGTTCGAGGCGACGAAACTTTCCGATATTGCCAGCCAACGCGTGGAAGACGTCCTGAAAAATGTCCTGTACATCGGATTGTGGTAATCTCGATTCCTGACACCAAAAATACACCAGCGGGGAATATAGTTTGACCAGTCGTTCCCAGGCGTCCGGGTCGTTGTTCTTGACGCGCACAATCAGGCTTTGCGACGTACGGTTTGAGTTGACAGAATCGTGTGATTCGCTCGCGTTAATCGTGGTCATTGAAATAGGCTCCCGCTTTGACGACCGATCGAACATTTGCTGTCCAGAAAACAAAAAGGGTCAGCCCGATCAAAACAGTAGCAACGCAAGCAATTGCGTTGAAAGCGCTGCGCAGTCCGGAGCGGGTTGATTCGATGTCTCGCTTCAAGGGGCGAGTAATCGAAAGCACGCCGGCAACCTCTCCTGCAATCCAATCTCGCTTGGGACTTGTCAGGTCGCTATTGTGGCAATCGATACAGCTTTGTTTCATGATTTGAGCGCGCGCGTATCGAAGCACGGGCTCACCGTTAACGATGTCAAACTCATGGTGCGATCGTCCCTCGATATCTGCCTTGGTTGATACTCGCGCGTCAGAACCATTCTCAGTATCGATTAATGTACGACATCCGAGTCCCAGGGCCTGAATCGCCCTGAATTCAAAATCGTCTTGGGGCCCGCCGGCCTCCCGCCAAGGATAGTCGCTGTAAATTTTGACTTGCATTCCCGATTCATGGTCCGTAATCCGCTGGCCCGCGTCAATCATAAAGGTAAAAGGAAGCGGGACCGAATTCGGAATCGTTTTATACTGATGTGTCACCTTGATTCGGTCCTGATCCAGTCGTCCAACAACGCTTTCGCTGTAATACTCGTTAATATCTTCGAGCATGTTGGCTTCCATACGCGTACTTTCCAATGCGGTGCTGTGAACGAAATGCGTCGACAACCAGGACAGGTAGGCAAATCCGCCGATCGAAACGACGGGGACCGCCACCAGCAGGCTAGCGGCCAGCGGATAAGTGCGGCACCAGCGCCAGAGTTTTTCGGCGAAACCCAATCGCCTCGCCTTGATTGGCTGGTCGTGAATGAACCTGCGCAGATCCTCGGACATATCAGCGGCCGATTGATAGCGACGGCTTGGCGATTTCGCAAGCGCTTTGAGACAAATCGTTTCCAAATCGAGCGGGATGTTTGTCTGGAGTTGACGCGGGGATCGCGGTTCGTCTTCCAGGACTTGTAATAGCAACATCCGACGATTGCCTTGGAACGGGCGTTCGCCGGTCAGCATTTCATAAAGCACGACGCCGAGACTGTAGATATCGCTACGAGCATCGACGTGCCGAGAATCACCGGAAGCTTGTTCCGGCGACATGTAAGCCGGCGTGCCCAGCACTCGACCTTCTGAGGTCATTGTGTTTCCAATATCAAGCTCTCTCTTTGCCAACCCGAAATCCATAACATGCGGATTGTTCTGGCGATCTAGCAAGACGTTGGAAGGCTTAATATCGCGATGAACGATGCCTTTTTCGTGCGCGTATTGAATTGCGTCGCCAATCGCGGCGATCAGGTTCGCACAATCATGAAACGTGAAGCCTTGGTTTTGCAATCTCGTTTCCAGGGATTCACCGTCGACGTATTCTGTGACGAGATAACAGATGTCCTCATCGGAACGAACTGTATCGTAAACCGCGACGATCCCCGGGTGATTGAGCAAGGCAATACTTTGAGCTTCGCGAAGAAACCGAGCGACATCCTCTTGCGTGGCAAACGTTCCCGCACGTTGAACTTTTAATGCCACTAATCTGTCAAGTTCTGTGTCCAGCGCCTTAAAAACGTACCCGAACGAACCAACGCCAAGTACTGCCTTCAGATCGTATCGCCCCAGTCGCACGGGGCCGTTGGCCAGTTTGTTCGCGAGGCGTCGGCCAACATCAAAGGATATTGGAACCGTCGAATCGTCGGCGGCCTCGCAGGCGGCCTTCAGCAGTTTTTCCGGTACCTCGAATGCGTATTTTTCATTCTCGTTTTCCACATCATTGAATTGAACATTTAGGGATCGAAGTTCCCCGACCAACCCGGTTTCGTCGTGCATGGAACAAGTATCGACCACAATCCCACACGACTCGCACACGTCGATGTGTTTCGCCAAGTGCTCAAGCCGCGAGTCGGTGAGTTCGCCAACGGCGAAAGCCCGGAGTTCAATTTGGTTGGGACAGGCGATGTTTGGTTCACGAGTCATTTGCCGGAATCCACGAGATCAATAAGCGATTGCATAACACCATTTATTCTAACGGCAGGCCGTTACACCACCGTTTTTTCCTGTTTTTCCCCAACTCTGACCCCATCCGGTTGATCGGCTGTAACGCAGTTTCGTTAGGATTACGGTCAGCAAGTAGTACCTTTACGTTACCAATGCAAAATAGGTTTCCTGTGGTCAAGTTCGTCTTCGCTTCCATCTTCAGCGCTTTCCTCCCACTTGCCACGTGCGGTGCACAAGTTTCGAACCACAAACCGGAACCCGCAATCCAGTTTGAGGAGACGATTCGACCACTGCTCGTGCAGTATTGCAACGACTGTCATGCACCCGGTGACATGAAGGACCTCGATTTCCTTGCAGCCAAAACCGAAACGGATGTGGCCGGCCTGCGCGACCTCTACGCCAGCATCGTAGAGCAATTGGAAAATCGCACGATGCCACCTAAAGATTCCGCGCAGCCGACGGATACGGATCGAAAACTGATGGCTGATTGGATCAAAACAGCTCTCGACTTGAAGCCAGCTGATTTTGATCGAATCTCGCCGTATGTTGTCGAAGCCTATGAAGATCACGAAAAGAATCTGTGGTTCGGAACCATGTCCGATGGTGCGGCGCGATATGACGGCAAATCGCTGAGGTACTTTTCAACCAAAGACGGTCTGAGTGGAGATACGGTTGTTAGCATTGTAGAAGATCACGATCGGAATCTGTGGTTTGGAACTCATACGGGTGCTTCCAAATATGATGGCAAGAATTTTACTAATTTCGGAATCGCGGAGGGCTTGCCTGGTTGGGGATGCAACTTGCTTGTTGATCGAAATGGAAATATTTGGGCCGGCACCAACGATGGTGTCTTTCGCTTTAACGGTTCCTCTTTTTCCGAATTCATCATTCCCGACCCGGCGATCAAGGTTCTTTCTTTTAAGGTAAAGGCTGGCAAAGTTTGGAACCTGGTCGAGGATAAAGGGGGCAACATCTGGTTTGCCCGCGATGGTTATGGTGCTTGTAAATTTGACGGAACAGCATTCACTCATTTCACCAAAGAAGATGGTTTATGCAGTAATAATGTCAGCAGCATCGTAGAAGACCGACAGGGAAACATCTGGTTTGGGTGTCTCTCGTCCGACAAACCCGAATACGTGAACGAAGGGGGATTGAGTCGATACGACGGTACCACGTTCACCCAGTTTCCGCAAGTTAAAGGACTGGGCACCAACGACATTTACACGATCTATGCGACTAAAGCGGGCGAGATTTGGATTGGTGCGACAGGAGTTGGGGCCTATCGCTATGACGGTGAAACGTTCTCACTCTTTGATGAGACCGACCGGAAGTTTTGGACGCGCTATTTTGGTGTTCAAGCAATCTTGGAAGATCGAAACGGATCGCTTTGGTTTGGATTCTCAGGAGGACTTTTTCGCTTCGACGGAAAGTCCTTTCTGAACGTCCAACGAGATGGCCCCTGGCCCGGCTCGGCTACGCGCCCGCAGGAGGACGAGCAATTGCTGGATGCTCCGAGCGATTGGAAGGTTGAGCAAATCAGATTCCCTCTTTCCTTTGCTCCTTCAATCGAATTCAATGGCTTTGAAGACATCCGGTTTGCACCGGGTTGGTCGCGTCCCGATAGCCCTGAATTTTGGACCTATAAATTTGTGTGGCAAGTTGGTGCAGACCCACAGTTGACTACAGAGCGACTCGGGGTCCTGGCCGAAACGTATTTCGACGGTTTGTCTCGCGCGGTTGCACTAGGCGGAGAGCAAGATACTGACCCAATGCAAAAACCGGTTGCTGTTTTTGTGGAAGCGGGAACGAACGCAGGCAAGGACTTGAACGAACGCAAGAACTTCACGGGAAGACTACGGATTTACGACGCCTTTAGTACAAAAAAATGGATTTACCTTAATGCCAAGGTCAAGAGCATGAAGTCTGGCGAAAAGGACTTGATTATATTTGAGTTGTCGCCACAACATTTTGAACACGAAGTCTGGACACAACTCGAAAAAGTTCGGCTGCGAATTCAGGACAATGTCGATCCCGTCTCCGGCAAATGACCACTTGCGTCCCGCTAGAAAATTGACAGCAATCCATGCCGGGGAAGAAACGGGAGCGGCCAAGCGCAGTGAAAGAAAAAACGAACCGGGCCAGGCAAAAAACGAACCGGGCCAGGCAAGAAACGAACCGGGCCAGACATCTGCCCGAAACGAACAGTGGCACCGGACGGAAACGAGCTGGGCCAGACAATTGCAAATGAATAATCGATGCATGTTAACAATTTAGTGACTCCCTTTGGCCCGGTAGCAGAAACGAATCGAAAAATGCCTTAACAAAAATGTCTTGAGGTGGCCCTAGCTTCCTTTTGTTTGAAGCAGGGCAAGTTCGGCCACGGTAGCGGCGTCAGTTCGTAGCCCACGGTGTCAACCGTGGGAAGAAAGAAAACAATATCACGAGAGCCCCGGATAGGGGCGGCAGTAAACTTGTAAAATCTGTCGCCCCTATTCGGGGCTTGAGGAAAATTCCGGGGAACCGAACCCACGGTTTACACCGTGGGCTAATGACTGCCGTGCCTACCGGCACTCAAAGATCACAACGGAACTCAAGTATCGTCAACGGAACTCAAGAATGATCAGCGGAACTCAAGAATGATCAACGGAACTCAAAAATCGCCACTGGAACTTTAGTATCTTTACCGGCAATTCGTCCCAGCCAGTTGATCCGCTTACGTCAGTTGTCGATCGCTCGCCGCAGCAATTTCATTTACTCAAGAGCATACGTCTAAAGGTACCGCCATCCCATCCCTCTGGCGGACCCGACACTATCACAGGCGAGCCTCGAGCTCAATCTTCAGCCGCAGTAGTGGCGTCAGTTCGTAGCCCACGGTGTCAACCGTGGGAAGAAAGAAAACAATAGCACGAGAGCCCCGGATAGGGGCGGCAGTAAACTTGCAAAATCTGTCACCCCTATTCGGGGCTTGAGGAAAATTCTGGGGAACCGAACCCACGGTTGACACCGTGGGCTAATGACTGCCGTGCCTACCGGCACTTAAAAATCGCTACCCTGGAACCGTCGCTTCGGACTTGGACGGCTACGAGAGTCCCACTTTTTGGTTGGGTTTCTGGCAAGAATTGAATGATAGTCTAGGATGCATGAAAAATTATGGACTACCTTGAAGCGGCCGTCCTTTCCGTTGTCAATCGTTCGGCAAGAACCGGTCGTTGAACCGGGTCCGTCAACCGGTTCTTTGAAGTGGCATCCGCAAAGCGAAACCAACAAGCTCCCGGTATCGCAACCCAATGGCGACTTTCAAAACGTTACTTTTACAAATCAACGCGCCAAGGCCGTGGAAATCGTTTGGCTGGGACCAGCTGGAACGCAAAAAGTCTTTCAAAACTTGTCGCCCGGCGAGAGCTTTCGAATCCGCACGCGTCCCGGGATCGTCTGGTTAATTCGTGAAGGCACGGGAGAATCGCTGGGCCATTTCGTGGTTGAATCGATGCCAGCTGCCAGCGCCGTGGCCATCATTCCCCAGTAGACTCGCTCGTGATATTTTCATTGTTGATGGGAACTATGGCTCGGAGTCACGCGGAGTCTCAAACTCAACGTCTGCGCCAATGGTGCGTTCATTGATTGACCACCGGCGGCCGCCAACAACACATCCAGATCTTTTGAAGCGCTGCCCATGTGACGGCAGGTCACGAAAGAAATAATTCATTCGCCGGTCGCGGTTTCATCTCTTCAAGCGGCTTGAATGGATCGCGTCTTGGTGGCCCAGTTGATCCAATCGGTGACTTCCGCCAGATCGGGGTCTTTGCCGGTGCGAATAATTTTTTGCCCATCTTTGGAACGGGCAAATGGCAATACGACGTCGAGTAACTGCCGCGGCTGCATCGAAGCGATAACTTCCGGTTCGGTCAAGTGACAGGCGACCAACAATTGGGCGTCATGTCCTCGCAAGTTCGGAATTCGACAGACCAAACGAGTTTGATTTTGCCAAGCGCGCACGACGTCGGCCGTGATGCGTTTGTATTTGAGCTTGGCCGCCATCGATTCAGCTGTTTGTTTCAAGAAATCGGCTACCGATTGCACGCCAATTCTCTCGAATCGTTCCGCAGTCTTGGGACCGATGGAAGGCGCGGCTTCGATATGGTCTTTGAGCTCCAGGTAGAAACGGTATTTGTCTGAACCCACTTCCGGATTTTCAGCGCGCAGATTATCAGTGGCCGGACGAGACCTGGTTATCGGCGGAATCGCAGGTGAAACTGCGCGCGAGGGCAGGGGGCGAGTGACCATTAGCGCTGGCTCCGGTGTTCGCATCCGCGGTGGGCGCGGCGTAAATGGGACTTGCTCACGCGTCAGCGCTGCCACATCGCGTTCGTTCGAAAGAGGAAGTCGCTCGCCGAAGTTCTTAGCCAGCGATTCACGATTCAAATTCTCGGGAAGTGTTCGCGATGGGCTGGTTGTCGCGAACGAATCGCGGGGTGTTGTCGGACGCGAGTGGGATTCTCGCGATAAATTTTGGCCATGGGCAAGTCCGGCAGAGTACGAGGGACGTTGTCGACGAGATTGTCGACTGAAACCGTCCGGGTGTTGCCAACGGGCACGCGTATTGTTTAGCGCGCGATACCAGCTGTTAATCCGATCCAGAGAAATGGTCGGATGATTGGCGGCAAAACGTTGGCCCTCGGCGGAATCGACAAATCGTTGAATGCGTTCCAGCAATTGTTGGCCATGGGATGTCGCCAAGTGTTCGGGTTCCGTCACACCACAGGCGACGAGAATCCGCGCGTCGCTATTTCGCAAGCCTGGAATGTTACTCAACAGCCAGACATAGGCTTGCCAGCGATTAAGTTGTTCGGCGGCAATTCCACTTTCTCGCAAACGGCTGGGCAAGTGTTCGGGATCAAGTTCCAACAACTGTCCAATCGTGTCAACTTCCAGATCAGACAGCGCTCGAAGCTGAGGCAGCTCAAACAAATCCAAGCGATCAAGGCTGGTCCGGTCGTCAACAGAAGGAGTGAAGCCCAGTTGGTCGCCGATGCTCTCGACCGAAACCGGAGCGACTCGCACCGGCCCGAAATGCTGATGCGGATGGGTTGAGTTTCGAGCGTCCGGTCGTGTGGCGCCCGGATAAGCGACGATGAAATTGGTTTGGTCGCGATACTCTGTCACGTCATTGATGGGCGGATAGTTGGAAAGCGCATAACTCGGATCAGTTTCGAAATGATCGGCTGAATCAAAATCATAAATCGCCACGGGCGGCAGATAATGACTTGGCTCTGGCACGATGACGGGCAACTGAGGCAGCGTGGTTGAACGTTCTGGTCGCATCGTCGGTGCATCAAACCCCGTCGACGGCGGTAACTCGAACACCGGAACTCCAGGCACTCGGTCGGCCAGGTACCGATGCTGGGTCAATAAAATAATCTGGTGACCGGCCCGTCCCAAATCCAGCATCATTTCCAGGACCGGAGTGATTCGATCACGGGAGTAATTGTGGAAGGCATCATCAATCATCAACGGCACGTCGATGCCGCGAGCGTGCAGTGATTCCTTGGCAGCGATCGTGAGGCAGAAATAGACTTGTTCCTGAAAAAAGGGTTCCATCGCCGAAAAATTGACAATCAGACCGTTTCGATTGCGAACCTGAAAATCGAGGCCGTCGCGAACTTCGGCAATCCAGACTTGGGACAGTTCACCTTCGGTGACTTGATTCAATAACGCCGAGGCCCGCACTAAAATCGGGTGCGGTGCGGGAGGAACAAACCGGCGATCTTCCTCGACCAATCGCAATAATGATTGGTATTCAATGTTCAGGCTGTGCAGTTCCTCATCACAACGTGGCAGATCGACAGGTTGGATACGTTTGCCGAGTTCATGACGCAGCAGTTCCCTCTCGTGAATCAATTGGGCATGCCGCGATTGAGACACGATCAATCCGGCATCAGCGTCCGCCAGGAATCGCTGCAATTCGAGTCGCTGCGAACTCAAGACCTCAAGTCGACGCCGCGTAGAACTCAAATCGGTTCGAATCACAGGAGTCGGAGTTTCACCAGAAATGATCGTACCGCTAACAAACCGACGTCGGGCTTCGAGGTATCCTTCGTGCATTGCGCACTGACAAAATCCGGCTTCGGAGCGATGGATGGCCTCGGCCCCGGCTGGATCAACCAGCCGGATTTCGTTGACGACCGATTCGCGACGGCGGACCAGGCGTTCCGTATTCTCGCCCATTTCGTTGTAACAACGTCGCAGTTGTTTCAGTTCGGCTGCCGCTGCCTTGTGGCGGATGTGTTTGTATTGTTGGGCCAATTCCTGACACAAACCATACAGATCACTACGCATGGTTTGGCACATCTCTTGAACGGTGCGCACCAAGTGGCTCGGGTCATTGCGTTGGGCCGGCGCAGCGCCCCATTGATTGGCTTGGCGTTCGGCTTGATCGACTTTCTGTTCAAGCGCCACGAGTATGCCTCGGGCATTGTGATACGGATGTTCATTGGAATCGAGTGTAAGATCATTCCACACGACCATTTCATCTTTGAGCCGAACCCGTTGGGTTTGAATATCAGTTTGGACACGACGCCAACGTCGAATTTGATTGTCAATCTCATCCAGTCGTTGATAGAGCGCGCCAAACGGTTCGCCGACCCGAGTCGGACCCGAAACGGCGACGGGCGTTAGATTTTCGCGCCGAACGGTTTCGTCAATCAAGATCGTGAGTTCGGAAATCTCTCGATCAAATGCAGCCAATTGGTTTCGTTTTTGCTCGACTCCGTAGCCCGTCAGTTGGACGGAAACCGTGTCTATTTGTCGATCAAGTTCCGCCATTCGCGCACGTCGAACGGTTTCTATTTTTTCAAACTCGTTTAAGTAACTTTGTTTGTCACGATTCAGTCGATCGATGCGTTGTTGTAGCGAGACCAGATTGGCCTGTCGCGATTCGGATGCTCGCTTTCTGGCCTGAAATACGCCATCGTCACCCGCCGCCGCAATCCCTCGCGGCACGCCCAACTGGGTTTGCAATACGTTGCTCAATCGAGTGGCAGTATCACGTACTTGAATTGCACTGTAGCTGAAAATAGTGTCGTAGAGGTCGGCGTTGAGTTGACCAGTCAACTGTTGCAACGAGCCAATGGACTGCGAAGAAGTCGCGCAACTGGATCGAACAATTACTTCGTCCGAGGTGGTCAAATCGCGGTCCAATCGAAACTCGCCCCCGTTGTCTCGAACCATTAGATGGCCGCGAGCCAAGCCTGGCGCCAACTCGCGATGGAGTGAATTTCGTTCGACGCCGAACAACAGCCCGCGGACAAGATGTCGCAAGCTTGATTTGCCGGCGTTGCGCTCGCCATAGACAAAATTCAACCCGTCGGCAAATCTTCCCAAGCGGAGGTTGTGGATCTGGTGCGCGCCGTCAATGGCGATTTCTGATAGCTTCATTGCTAAATTCCCTATTTTGATCGGCCGCACAGAATCGGTCGGTTTCGATTCGAAATTGCGGTTTTGGGGTCGATTCCGTTCGACTTCTACCAAGAATGAACTGCCCCGTTTGGCAACGGGATGATATCAAAAATGGTTCGAACTACAGCCCAAAAATTTAATTTAACAGGGGCTTTCCACCTAGATCAATTTGCCGTCAAAATTGCTAGCATGGGCATTCGGTTGGCAGCGATACTATTGTCAGTTGCGAGACCAACCGCCGCTTGTTTTCGAGCCAGTTCGCAAACCAAATCCAAATTTGAAACACGAGAGCCAATAGCCGTGCAAAAAAAACTTTCTGCCAAGTTCGCCCTAGCCTTGCTCGTTCTGTGTGGAGTTTTCAGGTGTGACGACTCCCTGATGGGGCAAACGCCACCGGACGGGTTTGAGGCACTTTTTAACGGTCAAGACCTCCAAGGCTGGTTCGCCATGGAAACTTACGACCCACGCGTATTTGCGGCCCTGTCATCGGAAGAACAAAACAGCAAGATCGCCGCCGCGCGGGAGTCGACGGCAAAATTTTGGCGGGTTGAAAATGGTGAAATCGTCAACGATGGCGAAGGTCCCTACCTGACCAGCGAAAAAAGCTATCGCGATTTTGAGTTGTTGATCGAATATCGGACCGTGGCCGGAGCGGATAGCGGGATTTATTTGAAAGCGACCCCCCAAGTTCAAATTTGGGATTTCACAGATGAAGCAAAATTTAACATTGGTTCCAACAAGGGCTCCGGAGGGCTTTGGAACAATAGTCCAGGAGCCGCCGGCAAAGATCCCTCGGAGTTAGCTGATCGCGCATTCGGTGAATGGAATCAATTCAAGATTCGACAAATCGGCGCGCGAACTGACGTGTGGCTTAACGGCAAACAAATTGTGGCCAATGCGGTGATGGAAAATTATTGGGACCGCACACTTCCGTTAATTGCCAGCGGACCAATTCAGTTGCAAACCCACGGAGGCGAAATCCGTTGGAAGAACGTCTTTTGTCGCGAGATACCGGTTGCCGAGGCCAATCAAATCTTGTCCGAGTGCAAAGCGGATGGCTTTGTATCGATTTTCAATGGGACCGATTTTAGCGGCTGGCAAGGTCCGATCGACAACTATCAAATCTCCAATGGAGTGATCCAGTGCTTGCCGGAAAAAGGCGGCACAATTTTTACCGCCGACGAATATGCCGATTTCGTGGCACGGTTGGAATTCAAATTGCCTCCCGGTGGAAACAATGGTCTGGCGATTCGCTACCCTGGAGCTGGTGATACGGCCTACGAGGGGATGTGTGAGTTACAGGTCTTGGACAATGATGCTGAGAAGTTTGCGACCCTTGATCCACGGCAATATCACGGGTCGGCCTATGGCATGGTGGCGGCCCACCGCGGTTTTTTGCGACCGTCGGGCGAATGGAATTTCCAGGAAGTGACTGTTCAAGGTTCCAAAATCAAAGTTGAATTGAACGGCTCCATCATTCTGGATTGCGACGTCAGTGAGGTAACTGATTACATGGCGAATAGCCCGCATCCCGGCAAGGATCGGGTCACGGGTCACTTTGGTTTGGCCGGACACAGCGATCCGGTTGAATTTCGAAATCTGAAGATCAAGACGCTGAAGTAATTGTTCTCTGTTCAGTTCTCACGCTTGACTTCCGACGCTGGAAATCAGAATTAGCGAATCGTCCAACGAAATTAACTATGGCGAAATACTTTTTTCGACTGCTGTTGTTGATCGGAATCCCAATCGCGTGCCTGGCCGTATTGGGTACGGTCTTGCCGCGAAATTATGAATTCGCGTCGGAAATTCAGCTCGCCGTTTCACCGGAACTCGTGTTCGCTGAAGTCAACCAGCTTTCCAATTGGCAGACTTGGTCGCAATGGAACCCGGCCGAGATTCCTGGACTGACCATTCAACATTCCGGTCCTGGCGCTGGCGTCGGGAGCGTCCAGACGTGGACCGAACCACGTGGTAGCGGCAAGTTGTGGATTACCCATAGCATGGCACCTGATCGTTTGGACTACGAAATGACTTTCGCCAACTTTCCCAAGATGACGTCTTCCATTCAAATCACCAGGCAAGACTCCGGGTCAATGGTGCGCTGGAGCAGTCGCGGCCGGTTGCCGAGCGGACCATTTTATGGGTTCTTCGCTCCGTTTTTCTCAACTCACATGATTGGGGCGTACGATAAAAGCCTGCTGAAACTCCAAGCGAAATTGGAACCGCAATCCCCCAGGACAACTCAATAGGCCGAACAACCCGATTGGCGTTGCGCTGGACTGCTAAAAGTTTGATCTTGCGGTGGTTAGTGGTTTGCGCAAGTTTCATCCCGAGAGGGATCCAAGACATTTGCCGGTGGTTGAGCGCAGCGACACCACCGGACACCGAAAGACTAACGCGTCGACCCTGAAAGGGTCGCAGATTCTTCGACCCTTTCAGGGTCGTCGCGTTCCGGACGGAACTGTATCCGTTGGTGTCGCTGCGCTCAACC
>JANNPW010000091.1:0-5237 GCA_031400405.1 Mariniblastus sp. | reverse complement strand
TCAAGTCGGCGTCGCGGCCAAAATCATGCATTGGAATCCGGAGCATCGGGTCAGTCTGTTGGTAATGTTGCTGTTGCTGATACCACCCTGTATTTCGATTTGGAGTGTCAGTGATCGCGAAAGTAACTTCGGCGGAACGGGATTGACTGCGCTGATTGCCTGTTTGTCGATTTTGCTGTCGATTTACCACCATACGTACGACTGCCTGTTGGTGGCCGTGCCGTGGATTGGCATGATGTTTTTCGGTAATCGTACTTGCCCGGAAATTTCCGCAACCGGTCGGCGCCTGATCGCGATCTTATTAACGATTCCCGTTGTCAATTACATTTCGACATACAAGATTCGCGGCTGGTTGGGATTGGACAACGGCGCGATCGCGTGGGATTTGATTACATCGATCAACGGGGTTAGTTTATTGATGGCGTTGATCATTGCGCTGGTTGCAGCGTGGCGGTACAATTCGCGTACCATTCCGGTGTCCAGCGGCTGAGCAGAGAGCGGGCGGAACAAAGCTATACTGGTGTCTGCGCCAGTTCATCCTGAAGCACAGTCGCCATGGCTTCTTCAGCGATCGTGATCGTCTCATTGACGTTCAGATTGCCGCGCAAAATATATGAGGAATTAACGACATATAAACCGGGCACAGTCGATTTCATTGGCGGCAGAATTTCACTGTACCGAATTGTGGGGATCGCCATGACGCTGCGTACCCGGGAGAGTTTGAAATCCAAGACATCGGTTCGAGAAAAATGGGGATACATCCGTTCGAGCGCTGACAAAAAGTCTGCGCGAATATCTTCGTCACTGCGCTCAAACAGCTCATGTTCGGCGGGAACATACTTGGGCAAATAGACCATCGAATGCCCTTTCAATTCGGCTGGATCGACGATCGTGGTCATTTCGATCACGGCCGTCATAGGAACCCAGGAATCAGTAATGTTGGTCACATAGTAGGGTGACAATGGTTTATTCAACAACAACGAGGCACAGACAATTCCCAGGTACTCGACACGGTCAAACCGCGATTTTTCTTCGGCCGAGAGGTCGGTGCAAACGCGACTGAGAATCGAATTGGGGGTCGTCATGATAACACGGTCAAATTGTTCGGCTGGCTGACCATTGAATCTGATCGTGAATCGTCCATCTGAATTTTTGGTCACCGCCTGAATCTGATGATCGACTCGCACATCGACGTTCAATTCGTCCATGATTTCGGCGAGCCGATTGATGATCGTGGAATAACCACCTTTGACATAACCGAACATCTCTTTTTTCAGCCCCGAGCGGCGGGCTTTATACATGCGGTTGATATGTGCCCAAATGAACGAAGCCGCCGTTTTTTTGTAGCTCTCGCCTAATTTGGCCCGCAGCAGTGGTAACCAGATTTTTTCAAAAGTCCCCTGACCCGACCAACGGCGCAGCCAGTCCGCGACCGGGATTTTTTCGAGTCGTTTCCAGTTCTTGATTTTGGAAGCGTAGAAAATGGTCCCGCCCAGCCGCAATTTTTCGAGCAACTTCAACGGGGGGAACTTCAGAAATTCCGCCGTGTCCGACATGGAATAGAGTTTGTCGTTGGTGTAAAAACCGGTTTTGGTTTCGACCCATTTGAGTTCATCGGCCAAGCCAATTTCTTCGACAAGATTGCGCAGCCGCGTGTCCGACAACAAGGTTACATGATAGTGTTTGTCCCAGACGATATCACCCAATTGCCACACCGAGGCGAGGCCACCGAGGGACGTACCCGCTTCAATTAGGGTGACGTCGTGGCCTTGTTTGGCCATCCGCATGGCTAACGTCAAACCGAGCATGCCGCCGCCAGCGATGGCAAATTTTGGCCGGTCGCCGGTTCGAGTTGAGTTTGAATGGGCGGTATTGGGTCGGACGATCACGTTTGATTTCACGTTGCTAATCGGGTTGAAGTCGAGGCTGGTTCAGTAACTTGGAAATACTAGAAACCGCCGAGACGGCGTTTCATGAGCAATTTCAAGGAAAGCCACATTGTTTTGCCGACCTGCATTTTGCTACCGCCTTGTTTTTGATCGTAGCGCAGCAGCATGGGGACCTCCCCGAAAACGAATCCGAAACGGCGCATCTTCAACAAGACGTCTGCCATACAAGAGAAACCGGCTTCCGACACGAACTCGTCCCGATAGTATTCCATCGAGTGGCGCAAGACAGTTGCTCGGTAGGCACGATAGCCGCAGGTGTAATCACGGACTCCGTCGATCGGCATGATCGTCTTGAACATCATCCGCGCTCCCCATGCCATCAAAACTCGCAGCAGAGGAACACCACAAACGCGAGAACCGGGCTGAAAACGAGAAGCGATGACAACATCATAGCCGTCGTCAATCATTTGCAGCAGGCGATTGATCGTTCCGGGCTCATGCGTGTCGTCGCCGTCCATCGTCACAATGACATCTCCTGGCGAGACTAGGCGATTGGCTTCCTGAAAGCCACTCCTCAACGCTCCGGGAAGATTTTGATTGACCTGATGTTGCACCACATTCAATGGCATGAGGAAGGAGTGTTGGCTGGCAATTTCTGCCGTATTGTCCGTGCTACAGTCGTCGACCACGATCACTCGGTAATCACGCTGGTTGGCGGCAAAGGTCAATTGAATCTTCTTTAACAAGGACGGCAAGCCAAGCGATTCGTTGTAGGCTGGCAAAACGATGAAAACAGTCCCGACACCAGTCCGGGAATTGGATTTCGTTAAACGATTTACGTTGGACTGTGGGGGTAACAAAGCGTCGCCAGTGTTTTCTGACGATGTCATTTCGATTTGAGTATCGTCAGCAAAATCAATGAGCGCCGATCCGTCGGTGGGGTGATCGCTTGGATAGAAAGTTGTCATGGTGTCAATTCGCGCAGGAAGCAGGTCAAAACATCAAAGGCGTCGGAAATTGCGTTATCTGATACCACACGAAAACATAATGTGTGTCCGCAGACTCGGTTCGATTATTGTAATTGCCATAGGAAAATTTCCAATTGTCTCGCACTTGATTTTTTCAAAATTCTTCGATAATAGAGGCCAATTCGCGTGTCGTAAGTAGGTATTGTATCGCTGCGTTTGGTTACACAGGGTCTTTCCACGAGGAGATTTACCGTAGGAAAACAATTCAGACGCGGTTAAGCTATCAGCAATGGCTCGACCTTTTTGATGTTGAACAGGTGGGTCGCATGCTTTTTATCCGAATCGATTCAAAATCTGGGAGCCAAACCACGTGACGAAACCGAGACTTTCAAGGGGAATTCGAACCCGCCTAGCGCGAGCTATTGGGGTCCTGTGGATGGCCTGTTGCCTGACCTGTAGCGGAAGTGCGAATGTCGCCGGCCAAATAGTCGCGGAGGGAGACCAGGAATCGAAGCAGGCGAAAGTTGGACTCGCAACTCCAACCCCCATCGGTTCGCATGTGGAGTTTACCAAAGGAGAGAAGATTGCTTTTCTGGGGAGTAGCCTGGCCGAGCGGATGAATCTATTTGGAAATTTCGAGGCAATGATTCATGCGCTTAATCCGCAACAGGAATTGACTATCAGGAATTTTGGTCGGCCAGCCGAAGCGGTCGATGTGCAACAACGTTCCGCTGACTATACGAAAATTGACGATCCCCAAGCTGTCTTTGGCGCGGAAACGTACTTGTGTTTTTTCGGATTCAATGAGTCATTTGCCGGACCTGCAGGCGTTGAGAAGTTCAAACTGGACTATGTGAGTTACCTGCAAAAGACTGCCCAGGAGTATCCCCGATTGGACAGCGGACTGGCGCCTCGGTTCATCCTGATTTCGCCGATTGCGTTTGAGACACCGACAGATTCGTTGTTGCCAAACGGACAGACCGAGAACGAAAATTTAAGACTCTATTCTCAGGCTGTCGAGGAGGTGGCTCGGCAACAGGGTGTCCCGTTTGTGAATTTGTTCGAACCTACACTCGCTATTTTTTCGCAGCAGCCTGGTTTGCAATTCACGATCAATGGGTGTCACCTCAATCTCGCCGGGGATCGAGAAATCGCGAAAAGTCTCGTCCAGTCGCTGACGGGAGATAGGAAACTCCAAGTCGATTGGTCGCAACTGGAAACGTTGCGAACGGCGGTCATCGATAAGTCTTGGGTTCATCAACAGGACTATCGGATGCTGAATGGTTGGTACGTTTATGGTGGTCGGCGCACGTTTGACACGGAGACGTTTCCGTTGGAGTATGCGAAAATTCGCAAAATGGCTGCCGTTCGAGACCGCGAAATTTGGGATTTAGTGCAAGGTAAAAAAACGGCCCCGAAGCCCGATGATTCGGCGACCGGCGATTTGATTGTTCCGACGACTCGATTTGGCGATCCAGGGCAAGATTATTCGGAAGCGGAAACGCTGCGATACTTGAGTCCCAGCGAATTTATTGCTGAGACGAGCGTTCCCGCCGGTTTTGAAATCCAATTGTTCGCTGACGAAACGCAATTTCCGGAACTGGCCAAACCTGTGCAATTGAATTTCGACAATCGCGGTCGATTGTGGGTGTCCTGTATGCCGACGTATCCACAATGGAAACCGGGTGACGTAAAACCCAATGACAAACTTGTTATTCTGGAAGATAAAAACGGTGATGGGAAAGCCGATTCCAGTACCGTGTTTTACGACCAACTGCACTGCCCCACGGGTTTCGAATTTTGGAATGGTGGCGTATTGGTCGTCGATCAACCGCGATTGTTGTTCTTGAAAGACACGGATGGAGACGACAAAGCAGATCAAATAGTGCACCTACTTGACGGTTGGGCCTCGGATGATACGCACCATTCCTGTGGCGCTTTTGAATGGAACAACGGCGGTTACTTGCACATGCTGGAAGGGATCGCGACGAGCACGACGTTGGAAACTCCGTGGGGACCGCATCGTAGCAAGGGAGATGGTGGCGCGTATGTATTGGATCCCCAATCGTTGAAGATCCGTCAGTTTTCGTTGCCGGGTCAATACAACATGTGGTGCTACGTCTTCAACGAATGGGGCCAGGGTTTCTGCGGCGACGGCACGGGTGCCAATCAACACTGGGACACACCGCTTTCCAGTGCCCAGTTCCAGGGGCCGCCGGTTGCGGTCGAGACCACGTTGCCGGGGAGCCTGGAACTCGCGGCCCCGTTCCCGAACCCGGCGCGCGGGCGCACGACGTTCGAGTTCGCGATCCCTGAAGGCGGCGGACGCGTGACGCTCGATGTGTACGACCTGCACGGCCGCCGGCTGCGCCGACTGGTC
>JANNPW010000060.1:0-8942 GCA_031400405.1 Mariniblastus sp. | reverse complement strand
GGGCGGCAAGCGAATCCCGATGGCGGCGTTTCACTCCACACTCGATTGTTGGGTGGTGTCGGTGTTGATCGACATTACCGAACAAATCATGGAGCGATTGGTAATGATGAATTTCGGGTCTGCTGTGGATTTCGAGATTGGTCATAAACCACTTGCCGAACAAGCGATGGAACAGCAATCCAATGCGGGCGGCGGAATGCAGCAAGGTCCCGGCATGGGGATGCCCGGCCAAGATGCTGGCGGTATGCCTGGTATGCCACAAGAGGCGGAGACGGAATTGGCGGACGAAAGCCCGATGGCCATGGCTCTCCGCGCGGCCCAATTGATCGATGCTGCAAAGATTCGGCTGTCGGTAGAAGGGCCGCAAGAAGGGGATACAAAGCCGGGCACTGATGGCGATCTGGTGTTCCGAGATAGCCGATGGCACCTGCTAGACAAAGACGGGGGCGAAACAGTACCGGTAAGAGCGGGCAAACAGCCAGCGAAGAAAATCACAATCGAGGAGATTGAGAGCTACCCGCCAGTGAAAATTTCCGTCGCGACCCATGGGTTTAAAAACCAAGCGGATGCCGAAGATTGGGCGAAAAAAAATATCAGGCGGACCTTCACCAATAAACAGCTTGGGTTCAAAATCCCAATCGGAAGCCGGGCAATCAGAAAAACTCTCGGTCCGTCAGGCCGGAAAAATACGCAGCCGGAAATCCACTTTGCGGCAATTACCGCCTTGCCAGCGATGTTAGAAAATGGCGTGCTGTTCGAAACCTTTGAAGACCGCAATCGTGATCCAAATATCGCAGCGATCCATCGATTGGCTGCGCCGGTTGAAGTGGATGGGCAGAGATTCGCATCCAAAATCACGATCAAGGAAATCGTCCGGCAAGAAAATGAAACTCGGTTTTATAGTTATGAGGTCATGGAAATAGAAGTGGCAGCTAGGAATCGGCTACACGCCGAATCCGAAGATTCAAAGTCCAGCCCACTAGCCGCCACAGAAGTAAGTCTACGCGATCTGTTGTCTGGGTTCAAGTTTAATGATGGGACGCCAATCGTCCCGCAGAAGATGGGCCGGTTCCGTCTGTCCGCCGATGCGAACGACAGGAATGACGCTGACGAAAAAGCAGTCCAAATCGCCGATATCCTGACACACATTTACGGCGATGATGCAGAATCCCATTTTGAAGAAATGTTTGGGTCCGCCGTCAAGAAAATGTCATTGTGGATTGCCATTGACCCTCCCCGTGGGCCAAACGGTCGATTCATTGCAAAGAATAGCCCAGAGGCGGTATCGGCAGCCAAGGACAGAGTTAAACAGGCGCTGAGCGGAAAGCGGACTTCCGAAAGCCTCAAGGCCGTCACGGAAAACTTGTCAATCTTGAACGCAAAACAATTACGAGAGGTGAAGGTCGAATATGGTATCAAGGCTGGCGGGACCGCAAAGCAAAGTTTAGTAGACAAGATTGCCGAACGATTGCACGGTGCCTCGGTCGAGTCGTCAGGTGACGACATTCCAGGAACACAAAAGCGAGACGATCACACACCATCCAATCCGGTCAGTAAGGACGTTTACACCGTTCCTCTGGAGTCACTCAAGGTTGACCCAAAGCGATTCCAGTACAAGGTTTCCGGAATTCGTGATGATGGCGTGTCCGATGAACTTCGCGGAACATCAACTTGGAATCCTGAACTTGGCGGTGTGCTGTTGGTATGGCGTGATCCAGTCAATGGGGAAGATTATGTAATCAACGGTCATCATCGACACGAACTGGCGCAGCGGGTTGGTGCGGACGCGGTGAATGTCCGCTACATCGAAACCGATGACGCAATAAAAGCTCGAGCAGCCGGGGCGCTGGCTAATATCGCTGAAGGCCGTGGAACTGCTTTGGATGCTGCCAAATACTTGCGAGATTCCGGGCAGGGAATTGACCACCTCAAAATGGCTGGGATTAGTCTGACTGGAAAGGTGGCATCCGACGCCGTTAATCTTCGCGACCTGTCCGATAAAGCATTCAATCGGCTGTCGCAGGGTATGATCGAAGAACAGTCAGCAGTCGCGATATCCAAACACCTGAAAGATCATAACTTGCAGGATATGCTTTTCAAAAAGCTAGAAGATCGTGAGAAGGAAGGCAAGGATTGGACCGTCAAGGAAACGGAGCAGGCCGCCAAAAAAATGGCCAACTCTGGCAAGGTGACTGAAAAGCAAAGCGATCTATTCGGTGACTGGGACGATGAAAAATCAACGTTTGATCAAGAGGTTGAAATTGAATCCCACATTGCTAGGTCGATCGCTCAGGAGGTAAACGACTTTCGAGCGGTCGCCAGTAAGCGTCGCGCGGATCGAGTTTCCGACGCGGGCAACCAGTTAGCGATCGACGAAAACAGCAAGCGGCAAAAATCCGCCGAATCACTCGCAGACTCGTTTGAACGCGAAGCTCATTTGAAAGGCCCGATTGCCGACGCGATCAAAAAACATGCCGCCGATCTGGCAACTGCCAAAACTAAAGCTGACCGATCTCGAGTGAAGCAAGAAGCAATGGAATCCGTCCGCGCAACGATTGAGCAGTTGAATCAGCCCGTGCCGGGACCACCAGAAGCCGAGAACCAGACGGTACAAAAAGGCATGTTCGGTGAAGACTTTGAACCGGGCAAGTTTTCGGAAGAAGAATTGGCTGACCTGACTGGAAATCAGGGCGAAGGTACACAGGTGCCAGCATCCGGGGACCGTCAGGAATCATTCTTCGACACCGGCAAGAAAACCGATTTGTCCGGTCAGGAATTGTTGTTTGAAGATCGAAAGCCGCTTGGTCATGGAAAGACCTGGGACGTAAACGGAAAAGGTTTCGACAGTTATAAAGAGGCTGTTCGTCATGCCAGTGAAAACAACTCGAATGTCACAGATGCAAAAACGGGCAGTCAAAAATGGTCGCCTGCACCCCCGGTCAGTAAATCCAGGCAGCGACAATACGAAGATCGCAAGGCAGCATACGAAGCCCAGGAAAGGCTGAATAAACAAAATGATGATAAACGAAAAGATCAGGGACAATGAAAAACGAAACTGAAAAATCGGAATTTTATTTAAGCCCTGAAGATGCAGCGGAAGTGGAAAAACTGCATCGTGAAACAACGGCCTTGCCGCATTCCGAACCCATCGACCTGACACCGCCAGACGAAGCGGGCGAATTTAGATAACCAGTAAAACCGCACGCAGGTTAAAAGCGATGATTCGGAAAATATGGACGAAGAACCAGCATCGGACCGATCTGGCGAAACAATCAATTGACATCGGCCAGCGGATGGCGGCAGCCTATCGACAGGCGGTCATTGCGCTGGCTCATACCCACACTCAGCCTGATCAGATCTACGCACAATTGGCCCGGATGCAACATGACCTATCGGCGATGCACGCGGAATCGTTGTATTCGGCACAGATAATTTCCTGGCTGGATGCGTTCGGGTCTGGCTATCGCCGGTTGCCCCAATGGTTTCGAAATCAGATCGCCGAAACGCAATTCAGCGGATTCGACAAACCGCCAGACAAGCCGCTATTGGAAGTGTTCTTTCCCGGCGACAAACCCGGACCCCGATTTTCGATCATCGAAGCGGCGGTCAAGGCTTTACAAAGTCGCAATGTGTTGACCCGCGACCAGTTCGATTTACTATCACATCAGGCGAAGGCATCAGCGTTTACGATCGGCGACGGACTGACTACCCAGGCGATTGAAGACGTTCGGCAGATACTCAATAAAGCGGTGGCCGATGGCCCGTCGCTAAGTGAGTTCCGAACGCGGGTTGCCGCTGCAGTTCCGGAAAACGTAATGAGTCCTGGCAAAGTCGAACTGGTTTATCGACAGGCCATTAACGCCAGTTACCGCGATGGGCGGGAATCGTTGATGCGAGATCCGGTTATCAGCGAAGTGTTCCCGTATCAACAGTATCTGCCGATCCATGATGGCCGGGTGCGGCATGAACATTTGGCACTTGGGTCCATGGGCATCGACGATACTGACGTGTATCGCCGCGACGATCCGTTCTGGGATTATTTTTCCCCGCCATGGGACTACAACTCGGTGGCGACTGGTGAAATGGTTACCACGGCGCGCGGTCAGGTTCCAATTGAGCGAATTGTACCCGGAGACACTGTTTTAACTCACCTGGGAAACTGGCGTCCTGTTCTTGGATGTCATACTGCCAAAGGCCCATCGGAACTTGTGTCCATTCAAACTAGTGTAGGGTCCATGCGGCTGACGGCTGAGCATCGTGTTTTCACCCAAAACGGATGGATCGCAGCGTCCGATCTTCACGTCGGTCACAAACTTTACCAGGTCGCCAATGCGCCCGACCTTGATTTGGTAGTTCGAAAAGTAAACGAGAGCCTTGAGTCCGAGAGATTTGACAATCGCAATGTGCCTATCGAGACTTGGCCAAACTTGGCTGCGCTGCAGTTCGATCCCCAAGTTCAGCGACGAGACGTAAATATCGAGCCAATAGGGAGACGCAGATTTGTTAAACACGCATTCAATACCAGCGTCGCGAAGTGCCAAGAGTACCGCAGCCTCGTTAGGGCTTGGATTGGCAACACTGTTGACGTGAGCCGATGGATTGATGAGATGTGTTGCTTTACGGGAGGCGATCATGCGCGAGCGAACTTCGGGACGACAGGCTGCGCGGTGCAACTTGTTGGCGGAAGAAACCGCCGCCTTTCGTTGGGGATTTCGAGCATAGTCGATTCTGTTAGCCTCTCCTGTGCTACGGGGAGTTATTTCGAGAGATACCAACACCCGACGCAACGCACGAAATTGGACTCCAGTTTTTGCCGTGATATCGCTCAAGTGGATGTCGCCGCGAACATAGGCATCAATGGCGGACTGGAATCCACCCGGCCATCTTTGGTTGATTTGATTTTGCGCGCGGTCGCGATACGTACCGGAACGACTGGGTTGATTGCGAGCCATAAAACACCACTCAAAACTGTGAAAGTCACAAAAGTACAACAGCAATTGTATCGTGGTCTTGTTCACGATATAAGCGTTCAAGGCGATGAAAGCTTCTTTGTGAATGGCCATGCGGTATCAAATTGCCGCTGCGGGGCCAACATGTTGACGATCGAACAAGCGGCCCGGCTCGGAGTCAAAGAGGCTAAGCAATGGCTGGCGACGGGGCAAAAACCTCCGCTCAAATCGCGACTGACTTTTATCCAATTTCGACCTAGAGCAGGCTTTGGTCAACGATCGGGACTACTCGCAGTATGATCACCAAAGCAAAAATAAATGGTTGTGCGATCATCAACGCGCAGCAGGTCTTAACGCAACTGGATGCGATGCCGGATTGGTCGACTGAAGTCAACCGGCTGGAGATCGACCTTGGGGCGGAACCGGGTAAAGGTACGTTTCTGATATCGCGCGAAGACTTTGACGCTAATTGGCCCGAGACTGAGGCGTTCTCGATTGAGCTAAACAACCTCGAACTAAAAGGCTTTGTGACAGTCCACGCGCAACAGGCGTTTCGCATGGTCGAAAGCCCAATGCTTGTCACTGTGGCGGACCGGCGACACGTTTGGAAGGATCGAGTGACGTCCAAAAAATGGGCTGACGGAACTTCCGCGACAGATATCCTTGCCGATTTGGAGACCGACCTGAACGGATCAACCTTTGTGGATTTAGTTGTGCCGGCAATTGGTACTCAGACGTTCAATGAAGCCCAATACGACGGGGTGCCGACACTGAAAGCGATTGAGGATTTTGCATTTCGGTGTCGTGGCGTTGTGCTGTTTGATCCAATTGCCGATCGTCTTAAAATCGCCAAGATTGACGATACTCAAGCGGCCATCACGGGCGACTTGTTCCGGGACTACCAAGCAGCCCCGGTCAGTCTGCCGTTGGGCTGGCTCAATACGCTTTCAATGGACGGTGATATCGGGCTTCGCCAAATACACAATCTTGGCGGTGCCGATTCCAATTCGCGGTCGATTACTGTCTGGACAATGGCTTCCGTCGGGAGCGGGACTTTGACTGCGGAAATCAACAAGTTGAAATTGGCGGCGGGCGATCTTGCTTCGCGGCAATCCGCCGCCGAAATCAAAGAGTTTTTCGATTTCAAGTCTGCAGTATGCGGCGGCGAAATATCCAAGACAGCTTGGCAAATGCACGGGCCGTTGCCGACTACCATCATATGGCGAACTGCACCGGCAATCGTGATGGTCGGCCGCGTTCGGTTTGGCGGGGGCGGGGGGACTGTTTTTCCAGTCACGCTCACGCAAGTCGGTGGTGTCGACGGAACTCGCACGACGATTGCAACCTGGACATACAACGTGCGGAAGATCGGCGAGGTCGTGGATTTGTTTTCGGCCATCAACCCGGTGACCGCACCGCATCAATATGCGCGTGAGTCCTTGGGACAACGCACCAAAGCGACGTATGGGCTTTGTGCGCTCGACGCCAGCGACAACCCTTTTGTTTTGTGGATTAACGAAACGATTGGCGTTACAGCTTGCGACATACCCGTTCCGCCAGATCCTGATCCAGAACCAGAACCACAAGACGGCCTAGAAGAGGAGTTTCTATAATGCTTTTGACGACGACAAGTTCAAAAATTCGCGTGTCGATAACGGGTGGCGCTGGTGGTGTATGCCACGCCTCCTACGTCGATTATCAATCCGGTGTTAATTTCCAACCCGGCAGCCAAAACACGACATTGACCAACGCCGTCACGACTGACGTTGTGCTCGCCCCGGGTGTCAGTCAGTCGCGATCAGTTAAGCGGCTGTTTATCCGCAACACGTCGGCCAGTCTCACGATCGTCGCGACGATCATCCACACCGATGGCGTGTTGGCCGTGGACGTACACCAAGCGACACTGACCCCTGGCTCATCAATCAACTACACGGATGACAACGGTTTCTTTACCCAGACTCGATTGCTTTCGACCAATCCAAGTTGGGCCAACAAAATCATCGGCACCGTCCTGCTTGATCCCAGCGAGCAGCTGTTTCAGATGCAAAATTCTGGCAACATCGCCGCGACACCGACCAACATTACCATTTCGATTGCTCGCTGTAGTCTGTTCATTCCAACGGCTGACATCACGGTCCAAACGCTCCGGTGGTATGGCGTGGACGCGACGACGAACGTTCATCGCGTCGCGATCTATCGGTTGAGCGATTTGGCCAGACTAACGGCCGAAACGCCGATTGTCACGGTCGCCAACTCGTTTAACGCTGTAGCACTGGCGATCTCATTGACCGCGGGAGTGCCTTATTTCTTGGCAACGTCCGTAAACGCAATCGGAACGACACCCGGCGTTGGCTGTATTGGAACAACGATAGCCGCAACAACCGGACAAATTCAAGTTGCACCGTTGTCGATGCCAGGATTTCTCTATCCGGGAAATGCGCTCGACAAATATCAGTTCCAGTTCGCAGTCACAACGGGAGCACTCCCTGCAACGGCACCCACACTCGCAGCCCAAGCCGCCTGGACGGGTGGAATGCCCGCGTTCTGGCTCGACAACAGCACTGCTGCAGTGGGAGTCCCAGCCTAATGCCAACCGAAGACACGGCCGTGATCCGCAACAACGGCACGGGAGGAATTGAGGAAGATGGTTCGTTGGCGATCTTTGGTGCAGCGCCGGACACGTGAAGCCATTGTTGTGATGACGGGCTTGACCCCATCAACGCGCCGCCGTGTGCATCGCCCTATCCTTTATCTTGGAGCAACATAGACTCGATCGGAGCAGGTCCAGCCGATGGCTGGTATCAGCGCAATCCATCGACTCCGATATCCTACGTCGCTGATGGTCGTATCTGGCACGACAAAACGTTATTGCCGTTTGCCGGTGCGATTCCAACGTTGTATCGACCGACGCCGTTTGATGCGGCGCTCCGATCGGTTCTCAGGATCTCCTTCACGGCAAAAGTGCCAAACACGATCCCGCCGACCATCATCCCAGCCCCCTCCGATACATCACATCGGATCACAACGCTGGTTAAACCCAGTGCGCCGATTGGTGGCGTTTCGTGGGTTGAGTTTGGTTATAGGTCTGGAACATCATTCGGAGGCGGAAACCCTGGCCCCTATTACCGCTGGGATCTTGGTGGTGGTTTTACCGAGGAGTACCCAACGTCGCCGGTACATAGATTCGAAATCGTACATGTGCTTGGGCCAATCACGGATATCAGCGGGCTGATTGAGACTAGGCTTTTCAACACTTATCTATTTGTCGATGGCGTGCTTAAAGATTCCGTCGGCGGTGTGACTTTGTTCGACGCTGTGCTGCGTGGATTGTTTTGCCAAGCGAATGTCAGCATCAAACAACTCGAAGGCGTCATTCCGCCTAATCCATTCCCCAACTCGGCCAACATTTCAGCGTTCAGTTTCGGCGTCCAATAGGTCGGCTCTGGATCCAAACGCGGCGACCACGAGCAATTTATTTTTGTGTTGACGGATCGTGCATCCAATATGGGCAGTCGAAATGCGTTTCATCATCGGCGATGTACCTAACCCTCACAACTACTTTACACTCGGGCACGGTCCAAGCATTGCAATCCTTGATTGGCGGAATGTATAGCCCGCCAGGAAGAGAATGATTGATTCTTGCGTACCGTCTGCGAACGCGTTCGTTGCGTGACCATCCTTGACGAATTGCCTTAGTGCGGCGGCGTATTTCGTCCTGCTCTTCGTCGGTCGGGTTATCCGGGTCTCGCCACATAACTACGTGATGCATCCGAATGGGGACACGACTCGGAAATTACTGGGCGATCGCCGAAGGCGCCCACTCATTTCCGTGTCGCGTTCGAAAAACCAATCTACTCTCAGGTGGGCCGATCTCAATCGATGGATATCGTCACGGTTGTCGCAGCGGCAACCGCCACTGGCGAAATCACTGGCGTATTATAGAAAAGAGTGAGGGCGCTGGGGCTCGAACCCAGGACCTACGGATTAAAAGTC
>JANNPW010000056.1:0-8625 GCA_031400405.1 Mariniblastus sp. | reverse complement strand
GGGATCTTTGGGTGTAGCTCAAAGCCGAAGCTTCCGCTGGACAAGCCAGCGGGATTCCAATACGGTTCACTACCCACGAAGCAAACTTGTGTAGATACCAATGGGCTTGCTCTGCGGGATTAACAACCTGAGTGATGGCGTTCAGCGAGAAGTGTCTTTTTTTCGACACATCCCGCCGATCGCCGCCACGGTTTTGCTGGCTCCGCCCGCCGTTCTTGCTCGCCTGGGCGCAAAATGTCTTTTTTTAAGTTATTAGACGTCAACTGCTGCGAATACTATATGAGTCACTTGGCCTCATTCTGGTTTCCGGGGTCAGCCTAAACAACAAATAGAGGTTGAATGAATCCAATAATCCACTAAATTGTGAGAACTACTGCGAACCAACCAACGATAGTGCCATCCTGCTGGTCGCGGGCCTCGAAAAACAATGCCAGAATCAGCACAAAAACTACTGCACGAGTTAACCGCCGCAGGTCTATTGTCGTCCGCTGAGATTACCAAGTTTGATCGCGAGGTAACGGTTGGCGTGGAGGCACTGCTGGATCGTCTGGTCGCCGACAGCCGCATCACCCAATACCAAGCCGCAAAATTTCTGGCTGGACAATCCAGTGACATTTACTTTGGCGACTACGTAGTCCTGGAAGAACTTGGCCGAGGCGGAATGGGGACGGTGCTGTTGGCGAAGCACCGACGCATGGAGCGGGAGGTCGCCATCAAGATTCTACCCGTGACGACTTTGGACTCCGCACCCGCAGTGGCCCGGTTTTATCAAGAGGTAAAAGTTGCGGCGCAGTTGACTCATCCGAACATCGTCCACGCCTATGATGCCGGCGAACATCATGGATTCCACTACCTCGTGATGGAATATGTTCGTGGACACGACCTGGCGAAAGTCCTGGAACAACTGGGTTCCGTTCCCGCCTTGTTGGCACTCGACTATATTACGCAAGTCGCTCAGGGACTGGACTATGCCCACCGCAAAGGCGTTGTGCATCGCGATATCAAGCCGTCGAATCTCTTGTTGGACAACGAAGGGACGGTCAAAGTATTGGACTTGGGGTTGGCCCGAATCGGACGCGGGGCAGGAATCGGAACCGATGTTTCATTGCATCTGACAACCACGGGTCAAGTTATGGGTACCGTGGAATACATGTCGCCCGAGCAAGCCGAAGATACTCGCGATGCCGACGCGCGGTCAGATATTTACTCCCTGGGCTGCACATTCTATCGCTTGGTCACCGGTAGATCTCCGTTTGCCCGCGATACTGTTGTGAAAACGATTTTGGCTCATCGAGAAGCTGCGGTTCCGTCTATCGACCTGGAACGGGACCCCGCCTTGGTTTTAACCATCCCACTTTTTCAAAAAATGGTGGCCAAGAATCCCACTGACCGATTTCAAAACATGAGCCAGTTGTTAGCGGAATTGCGCCGGGTAAGCGAGTTGATTAGCCAATCCGAACAATCCGTGTCGACACTCCGTGACGCCCATCGGACAAACCCTCCCCTGTCCGATCAATCGCCGACAATTGCGCCAGGGTATTATGTCGCGCCAAACTCGCCAGGTTTTACGACACCTGGCGAAGCGACAATTGAACATTCGTCGAAACCAGCGCTGCAAGGCAGCGGACAAACATTTTCTCGACCCGAAAATCTGGGGAGTCCGACTTTAAAGGTGTCTAATCAAGCACCGCATTCGATGGAAATCGTCGATGCCATGCCGTTGACATCTGATAGTAGGAGTTACGGTTCGCAGCATCCCTTCTTGCAAGGCGTAAAGCCTCATCGAGGCGGAACGATCATGGCGATGGGAATCTTTTCACTTATGTTGACTGGTTGTGGTGTGGGAGCGATCCTGGGACTGATTACCTGGGTTTACGCTCACAACGATCTATCGGAAATGAAACAGGGTCTGCGTAATGCCGATGGCATGACGATGACGAAAGTCGGTAAGGTCATGGGCATGATCTCGTTTGGTTTTATCGCCCTGGCAACGTTGGCGGGCGTCATTGGTTCAGCCTTTTAGGCGATCGGCTATTAGACTTCCCAGCCTTTTAGCCGGTTTGCGATGGCTTTCATATCCTTCTTGCGTTTCTCAAACATGCCAAACATGACCAGGATTGCGATTCCCAACGCGATCCCGAAAGCCCACCACGGCCAGACGTGATTCAATCGTTGATGCGCATGAGCAACCATCGTGATCATCGACATCAACAAAAACAAACTGCCCAAGTACAGGAACGAGCGAATCTGCAACAAGATTCCGGCCATGATTCCAATGACTGACAAAACGGCCAACACCATCGGTGGCCACAGATTGTCACCCAAGCCGCTAATAAAAATCTCGCTCGTGGAACTGACATAAATCACCGCGACACAAATGTATCGCAACGTCGCCAGCTGCGCTGGCAACATTGCATGGCGGGTAAGCTGGCCGGCAATCAACACCGACACCGCCGGTGGAATCAACCAAAGTTGTGGATGATCAAAAAACGACAACGCTGGAAACTTCGTGTCATAAAACATCCACAGTGCAAAATTGCCAAACAGAATTGCCGCCGCACCACTGAGAATCGAACCCTGAATGTAGCTAATCATCAAATAGGCCAAACCGACCGTCAACATAATCAATGGTCCATCGGCTTTCGAATCGATGACAAAGATCGCGGTTGCCGTCAACACTGGCAAGATGGCGGCGGTCGTAAATATCGGCTGTCCCAACACTTCCAGTTTTCGCTGTTCCAGCAGGTGCGCCACGCCAACACCACCAAAACACAGCGCCATTGCGATGTAGGGCCAATATTCTTTGATCCCCAGTTGGAACAACCAGGGCATTGTAAAATAAAGATGCACGATCAAACCGACCGCAACCAATTGAGCAACATAGACGTAGACTCTCCGGCCCTTGAGCGAAAGTGCAAACGGGTCTCGTGTCGGTCGAATCGCTATCGAAATCAAACCGATAATCATGCCGACGACTGCCAGACTGATCGAAACCGATTCGGCTATCGACAAACCACAACCCACCGGATCTTGAAAACGACTGGCTTCCGCCATGACTAACATGGCAAAGCACACCATCGACAAACCACATGTCAGAGCCGCCATTTCTCGCAACGACTTGAGCCAACTGTCTTCCTCGCGAATCCAACGAGTGACCAGGCCGCCATAGATGAACATCGCGCTTGCCAATACCAATACCGTACGTTCCAACAGCATGATTGACTGGGAGCGAAACATTTCCGCCGGCGTTAAGTCGGCCCATGCCACGTAGAGTCCGCCCAGCGTCAACAAACCTAATGAAATCTGCTGTAACCACCGACGGGATTTCGGATCGCTCAAACATCCCACACCAATCGCGGCTAACAAGGGTACCGCAGCGGCCAAAAATCGAAGGACTCTGGGTTCGAAATGTAAGAGCACCGCGAACGACCATGGAATCAATATTGCTAGTAGGACTAGACAAATAGTTGGCAACTGTCGTTCTAAGTTCTTCTGCAAAGACATTGATCGAGGAACATGCAGCCGACCAGCCCTCGAAATCCAAGTGGCCCGGCGCAACCACCCGATTCCCCACAGTGCCATTACTCCGGCGCAAACAAACAAAATTCCAACGGCGCGCGAGTCACTATCTGGCGCCGCGATTGAAACTCCGGTGATGGCAATTCCCAACGACGTCAAACAGACTCCCACCACCCAAAATCGACGCCGGTCGTTCCAAATCGAAACCACCAACAACACGACAACCAATATCATCACGGCAATTCCCATAGGATTGGCTAACGCGCTGTTGTTGACTCCTGTCATCGAGTCCAACAGAACTTGGACCCAAGCGCCCAGAAAAATCCAACTTGAGCCAGCCAAAACCCCCACATTGGCCAGAGCCAAAAATGAACGCGGGATCGTCTCGTGAGCTCGATTTCGACGGTACAAGTAAAACAGCAAATTCCCCCAGGCCAATGTCAACACGATGATCGCTGAAAGATTGATCCACGTGGGCTGACCCGGTGCGAACCAAGTTCCCGGTGATCGCGCGACTACCAAAAACGTCCCAATCAGCGATACGCCGCACGCCAAAAACAGCCACCCAAATCGCCTGAGCAACAGCCCGGTGCCGTACAGCATTGCGACTGCTGCCGTCAACACGGCCATGAAAAACACGAACGCGGGTGCATATTCCCAGGCCCCGCGAACTGCAAACGCCAATGCGATTGCCAGGGCCAACAAAATTGGCGATGGTGAATCGGACTTCAGCGAAGACTTTACCGCCGCGATTGGCAAACTGGATTTTATCTCTCGCGACGCAACCGGCGAATTGATCGCCACCGCCAATTGACGACCCACACGACGCCTAAAAAACCACATCAACCCGATTTGACTGCCTGCAACCAACAACGCTCCCGCGCAATCTACTTTAAACGCACTCCACGGGACAAACACATTTTGCTGCTGGTCTTGGTAATCAAAAATCGCTGCGACCATCGCAACCAATACTAACCCCATCCAACCGACCAAGCCTGTCCAATTGGCGACACTTTGGTGTTGCAAGAATTTTTCACGCCAAACTGTCCAGGCCAACGCCGCATACGAAATCCACGCCGTGACGCCCAGCAAACTTCCCACCGAATTGATCCATCCGGCTGGCTGATCCGGTACGAGGTAAAAACGCAATTGAACCAAGGCGGCGAGTCCCGTTATCAGCAGTCCATTAATCAACGTATGAACTTCAATCTGTGAAAACCAACCGCGCCAGCCAACCGCTTGAACTCGGTCCGGATCTCCCACTGCTGGTGACAGTCGCGCATCGATCCGATAGCGCATTGAATACCACACAAATCCATACATCGTCATGCCCAAAGACATCGATTGCAGGATGCGTACAAACCATGCGGAAGCCAATTTGGGATGAGGCGAAAGAAACAACAAAATTAGCGCCAGCACCACCATGTACTGAAAGACCAATGAACCGGCCGTGGCTAGCCACGGCCGTCGTTCGGAAATCGCATAGACTAAAAATGTGCTGACCACTAAAGCCAATGGCCCGCCGAACGACACTACTTTGTCGAGTCTTCCGAACCACGAATCCGCTACGGGCCCGCCCAACGCCGCAGCGCCATTGAGCATTACTTGCGCAACGGTGATCGTGGAAATCAGCAACACGGTCAATACGATCATGGCCAACGCCAAACCGATCAATCGTTGAGTCGATTCACGCTGCCAGGTCGATGGTCCCGACATCTTGAGCTGGTTTCGTGCTTTTATCCACAACGGGATAAACGGTTGACGGCTGCCGATCAACAACGCCATTGCCAAACCGCCGCTGGGGACCAGCCACCGAATGGCACTGGCCATGGACTTGGATTCTTCAAACGGCAGCGAGCCAGCGGCCACGCCAAACAGCACAAGCAGAATTAGTGCGGCTCCATGAAGCGGTGTTGGACGTTCAGTCAATGACCAAATAATGGCGAGTACAACCGCGGCCAATGCACTCAAGACCAGGGTCTGATCCTGAGCCAATGAAAAAATACGCACGCCGTTCTTGAACAATTCGATTTGGGCGCCGCCGGCAACACTGGCGCCGATCAAGCTCGTGACAACTGCGACCAAGCCGAACAATACAACCTGATCGACTCGGGGATGTGCCGCAACGAGCCCCCGCAGTCTATTACTCGAGTTTAATACCATCGCCAGCGATGTCCAGACAATTGCCCAGGCCGACAACGCAATCGATTGGATCAGCCAATGACCAAGCTTAAAGTAAGGGGGACACCATTCGAATCGCGATACAAGTTCGCTCACCATGATCGAAACCAAAATTGCGGTGGCCATGCCAAATGGGATACCGGCATTTTGATTTTGACCCGCAGCATTGGTTTCGAATTTCGCTTGGGACCAACCGATCATCCACGTGGCAACGGTCACGACCAACAACACCAGCGTGGCGTTGCCCGACTGGGTAGGAACCATGGCGATCGCGCCGACTACGGCGATCAACGACGATCCGCTGGCCAAAAAACGAAGTTCCGCCTCGATTGTGCCGGAGCGTTTCCATGCCGCAGCGGCCGCAAAAATCGTGCCGTGGATCGCAAACACCCAAGTCCAATTTGCAAATTTGATAGTTGTGATGTCTGCCAACCAACCGGCGATTGTGAGATTCCAAATAATCGAGTGCGCCAGGCCGGCCAGCATGAGCGCGCCGGCAAACAGCGTTAACAACACGTGCCTGGTATGAACCGCCGATGTCAGTTGACTGGTCACCAAATCGGGACTCGCGGCCCAATCCCGCTGACTCTTGAGCAGTGCCCCCACAATGGCTCCGCCGCCACCGATCAACAACAACAGGCTGGCCGTCATCGAATCAAAGACATTTCCTCGATTGGTCAGACTGGCCGTAACAGCCACAGCGCAGCCCACCAGGAAAATACAACTGCCGGTGACCCAGCCTGCCCACGTCAATCGGCCTTGTTGAATTCGATCGGCAAATCGCTGCGCAATCACCGCTTGAATTCCCATCGTGGCTCCACCGCAGACCAGCAAGCACAACCCGCTCTGCCCGTTGATGTAGGCGTCCCGTAGCTGCGACGGTTGAATCCATTGATCGATCGGAAACTTCCCGGTGGCTAAATTCAATCCCGTCAACGCTGTTGCCGTTAATAGTCCCCATGCCGCCGGCAGCCATTGATATTCGCGCTGTTGTCGCGCCAAAATCAGAAACCCCACTGCCGCCAGTGTACAATTGATGGCAAAAACCGTTGGATTGGCAATCGCAGCCAACAAAAACAGACTGATCAATATTGAGCCGAGAATTTGCAACGCCAGACCGACCAACGAATTGTTGGACCCATTTGCTTTTCGGTTGACGCGAATAAGGGAACCGAACAAGACTCCGATCAGGCTGATCAGAATCAATAGTGGCGAGACGGCAATCGTCGTCGTCCATGTTGAACTGGAGCGAATCCACAGGATGGACGAAGTCGACAAAACTGCGAAAGTCGCAATGCCGAGTTGTAAAAACTGGTGATTGGTACCACGCGGTGACCAATACTGTTTCGACCACGTGCGACTACGAAATACCGATGCTCCTCCCAGGAACAAACCACCGATCGGCATCAACATGGCGATTATCTGTAAACTGGAACTCGTTTGGGTGAACAACCGATTCAACACAATCGTGCCCACACCACAACCCAATAGGCAGCTCACAATCGCCAGATTCGATTTGCGAAATAGGAATCGTGAAGCATACCAACTCAAGACACCAAAGCTCGCAAAACCAATGGCCAACGCGGCCCACAACCAAACGTCATCCAACGATCGGCGATCCTTGCCACCCGAAAGCACGCAAGCCGCAACGAAGTTCAGCGGAATTAACAGCAATCCAATCACCAACGTTCCACGACTGGTGTTTCTTAACTTCCATTTTTTTAACGTGTATATCCCAGTGCCGATGATGCCCGCCGTCATCAACAAAAACAATATTGAGGAAAAATAAGGGATCGTATCGCTTAGTTCTTCTCGCAAACTGACGACTAGTCCAACAGCGCTGAGCACAATCAAGATACCGCTGGTCAACTCACCCCAGCGCATATTCTTTTCTTGCATGAATCCCGCCAGCATTTCGTTCCAGGATCTGCGCGGTGCTCGCGGGGGCGGATCGGGGCGATCCCAGGGAGCGACCACCGCAGTCGATCCGACAGCGGCCGCGATTGGCGGCGAGACGTCCACCACCTCCGCGACGACAATCAAGGAATCCGATGAATCCGCGCGCATGATTGGCGATTTTGGCTTCGCGGCGACGATTGATGTTGGCAAAACACCCTCGGCAATGGGGCGCCATTCGGGGCCTGGTGCGGCGGATTGCAACGTACTGTTGGTCGCACTCGCGCTGTCGTCGGGCGATTTTATGCCAGTCGAATCGGTCGACCGGAATGTTGGATTCGAATAGGGTGATGACTGAAGTTCGTTCGCAAACCGGGATTCGAGAAACTTGAGGATGCGTTCGAATTCCAATTCGGAAATTTGTCTTGTTTGTTTTAGGTGTTGAATTAGTCGGCGTGTCGCCAACACATCGTTTTCAAGCGACGGCTGATTTGGATTTGACGTAGTTGCACCCGTCAAAGAAGTTGCAACAACCGAGGCTGTCGGTCTTGGATCCAAGGAGGTACGGGAAATTGGTTCAGATTCCCCACCAAGCAAGCGGGCCAACACGCTGATAAACCCAATCAAAGCGAAAACAATAACGGCCAGAATCAACACGACAAAAAAAATAAACTCGAACATGTCATGCCGCCAATCGAGATGGTATCGCTTCGATCATTTGAAACAGTCCAACGCCAATAGACGTCGCCAGATTGCGGTCTTTTTATTGATAAGTCCATTATATACCACGAGGAACCCCGCAAGCTTGCCCTTAGGAATTGTCCCGAATTAAGTTCCGGATCTTAGCGGAACGGCGCGAGCCGTCCGGTATCACAAAAACCGGGGGCGATCGCCCAATGCCACTGACTTTCATTCTAGGGGGGCGGTAGAGAGCTGTCAGTTGCGTTTTTTTTTCGTAGTGATTTTTGAAATTTGGTGGTTTTGGGGCGGCGTGGATGAGCTTGTCGAGGGTATTCACGCGGCTCTTTT
>JANNPW010000158.1:0-73778 GCA_031400405.1 Mariniblastus sp. | reverse complement strand
ATTCGGAGAAAGCTGGATGAAGTGGCGATCCGAATTCGTCCGAATTCCAGGGGCGAGGGGAGCAAAAGTTGCGCAAGCTGAATTGTCCGCAACCTCAAATTTTTGACAGCCCAGGCTAAAGCGTCCGAAGATTTCTCGTTGCTGATCGTTCTGACGCAGCTCCAGTTGTAAACAGGGGGGCCAGAAATGACGTTTGGAATCCACGATCGAGATCATGGCGTGTTCGTTGGTAAACTGTCCCTGATATTCCAGGGGCAGCGATTCAACCAGACGTTTGACCGCACCTATTACTTCGAGCGGACGATTGTTGGTGGGTAACGAAAACGTGGGACGAAATTGAGTTGTTGACATGCCGACCTCCAACCCTTGGCGGTTGCTGCGGGTTAAACTACTTACCAAATCCGATGAACGCGTGGATCACGATCATACTGTCGCCGCAACACGGAATCGGGTTCTTCCTCGATTCGCGGGCGCCACACCAAAGCCGCAAACACGCCTGTCAGAAATCCGCCAACATGCGCCAGGTAAGCCACACCACCATTCGCATTCTCCGTCGCCATGATCGAGCCATAGCTGCTAAATAATTGCATGGCGATCCAGAGGCCCAACACCAACACCGCCGGGATGGAAATAATGGTATACAGAAAAACGGCGTTGACGCGGTTGCGCGGAAACAACACGAGATAAGCCCCCATCACGCCAGCGATCGCGCCGGATGCTCCCAGATTAGGAATAACGCCCGTGGGATCAACCAACACTTGCGCCAAACTGCCAACGATACCGGCCAATAAATAAAACACCAGGAAGGGGAGGTGTCCAAACCGATTTTCGACATTGTCACCAAAAATGTACAGATACAGCATGTTGCCCGCGAGATGCCCGAAACCGCCGTGCATGAACATCGACGTCAACAGAGTCAAGTATACAATTGGCGGCCCTGGTGCTTGCGGGATCTCAACGGACTCGGTCGCGGAAATTTTGATAATTTGCGGTTCGAGCAAATCCCGCCCCGAAGTGATTTCGGCAGGAATCACACTCCAGCCGTAGGTGAAATCCGGATTGGAAAGTTGGTATAGGAACACGCCAACGTTGATTGCCAACAACAAATAGGTCACAAAAATCGGTTGGATGATCTCGCGGTCATCGTCGCTAATCGGAAAGAGCATTTCGGTTCTCAAGCCAACAAAGATATGATCCCTAGATTGGATCATATCGATCAAATGGCGAACAGCTTGCCGATTCCCAGGAAACCAAGAATTAGTTGAGTGTCGACAGGGATGGTGTCGAGTTTTGAGGGGCAGGGTGGAGGCAGGCGGCCGGGTATTTGGTCGGCCCCGGCAAATTGATACTAACCCGATTGCGACCGTTCTGTTTGGATTGATAAAGCATCTGATCAGCAATTGAGATCAGCTGTTCACGCATCTCGGATGTGTCGTCACAATTAACGAGTGACAGGGTCGCACCAACGCTGACGGTTACCGAAATGAGAATCGCTTTCGCTTCGATATGCAACGCTTCGATCGAACGACGCAGTCGTTCGGCGAGAACCTGGAGGCCTTCTGCTGTTGGTTGATAGGCCAACACAATAAACTCTTCACCGCCAAACCGAGCGACGATGTCGGATTCTCGAACGGCATGACGAAGTGTGGCCGCGACTTCTTTCAAGACGAAGTCTCCCAACAGGTGTCCATGTGTGTCGTTGAGTTTTTTGAAAAAATCGATGTCGATCATGATGATTCCGATCCGATTCCCTTCCCGCCGACAGCGCAGTATTTCTCGGTCGAGTGATTCGTCAAAAAAGCGGCGATTATAGACTTCCGTCAAAGGATCAATGAATGCTTGTTTTCGCAACAACATGTTCTGATCTTCCAACTTCAGATTCGCTTGCTCAAAATGTTGTCGTTGCAGGTGCGCGTCAATTGTTGCCGCCTGATTTCGAATGGCAACTTGGGCCAGTTGATCGTTGGCCAATACCAGCAATTCGCGAGGATCAGCCATGTCCGAAACGTCGACGGAAAACATTTCGGCGACGCTGTCGATTCTTGCCCGCACCTGGTCCAGCATGTCTTCGCAGGCCGCGACATCCCAGCCGAACAAACGATCTCCCAACGCCAGCAGGCGATTGCGCGCCACCGCGACATTCGTGCAACAAAAGTAATCCGAGACCGTAGCGGCCAACGTGACCGTCTTGATTAATTCAAAATGGGCGACCTCGTGTTTAGCCTCGATTTCCTGGAGTTCGAAATGGTGGCAGCGCGCCACATCGCTAAGGCATGGATCGAGTCCCCATTTCTTCAAGAGTTCCGCACCGACAATGGCATGGTTATAATCGAACTGCTCATTCTCTGCGTCGGTCAAAAAGATTTGTCCGTTTTTTTCGAAAGCCTCAAGTACGGGTAGATAGAATTCAGCGAGGGTACTGAGCATCGCCAATTGACCCACGTCGGTTAAGAGTCCAGCCAGAAAGTTTTCGCAGGCCAATCCTTTGCCAGAAATTTTCCCGATCATCTCCGCGGCAGCCGCGTTGGAAATGGATTGTCGCCAGTATTGACGGTAATGCTTCGCCAACGGGCCTTTCGATGTCAGTGAATCGACCAACGAGAAACACAACACGAGTGACGAAATGACATTGGTTCCCAGCAGGGGAACAGCTCGTTCGATCGACTTGATTTCGGTCCGAAACGAAAAATAGGACGAATTCGCCGATTTCAGAATTTGAATCGAAATTGCCGGGTCCATTTTGACGGCTTGCACAACGTCATCAATGCAGGAATCAGGATCTTTGGAAAGCTCCAACAATTTTACCGCGACTCGAGGTAAGGACGGTAGTAACGTTGATGTGAGAATTTTTTCGAGCTTCACGGACAATGCCTTGCAATTGATGAATGGCAGTAAAATGGCGGCCGATTTACGACACCGGTATTCAATGGCCACCCTGGGGACCGATGCGATTTTGTGATCGAAGGAGCAGGCGATTGTTTGCCTTGGATTTCAAAAAAACACGGATATGATGATTAAATCGACAAAGCCGGTCGCGCGTGGCTTCGATTCACAAGAAACATCCATCACTGGTTGAATAACCAGCACCGGTTTTTTGCCACGCCGTCGATTTACACAGGGTGTGCTTGCGGTTGAATTGGCGATGAAATCAGGCCCATTGGCCGGCCAACCAACCCGTGCTGAACGCGGATTGAAAGTTGAAGCCACCGATGCGGCCGTCGAGATCAAGAATTTCGCCGGCGAAGAATAGGCCGGCGGTCAGTTTGCTGCGCATGGTCTTGCTGTCCACTTCCGATAGACTGACGCCTCCCGAGGTGACCTCCGCTTTTTCAAAACCGAGTGTGCCGGAAATTGGAAATCGCGCGTTTTTAATGTGATCCACAATTGACGTCAATGATTTTTTGGAAAGCTCTGCGAGACGCGACGTCGTGGCGATCCCGGCCGCTAACAATAGTTCTTCCTGTAGTCGTCGTGGAAAAAGTTCTGGTAACAGATTGCTGGCTGACTGTTTGCCATCGACCAACTTTCGTGCATTGAGGTCCGCGAACAGTTGCTCCGTCGACTTCATTGGCAGGAAATCGCAGACCAGTTCCAGTGTCTTTCGGGCTGGGTGCCGCGCGACCTCGCGGCTGACATCAAGCACGGCAGGACCGGAAAAACCCCAGTGCGTAAACAAGAACGAACCCTCTCGTTGTGCGAGAATTTGACCCGCGCCGCGTGGGATGGGTTGGTCGAGTTGACGCATCATTGAGTGCTCGCCGCCGCCCGCTGTCGAAACCAGGTTGTTCGTTTGCACCACGCGAACATTGACGGAATCAAGGGTGAGTCCCTGCAGTCCGTGCGCCCATTGGCAGCTGGTCAGAATCGGCGTGAGGGCTGGGAATGTGTCCACGATGGTGTGACCAAATTGTTGTGCCCATCCGTATCCGTCGCCTGTTGTCCCGCAGCCGGGATACGATTTACCACCCGTCGTGATGATGATCGAGGGGGCTGTGAAACATCCTTGCGGAGTTGTCAGCTCGAATTCATTTTCCGTGCGCTGAAGTTGCAAGACGGGATGTTCGGGCAGGATGGTGACGCCAGCGGCAATCGCCAACGCGACCAATGCATCGCGAACATCAATCGCTTTATTACTGACCGGAAAAATTTTCCCGGTCGATTCGATCTTCGTGGCGACGCCCTGGCCTTCAATTTTCTTGATCACTTCCAATGGCGGCAAGGCAGCGAGCGCAGAATGCAAAAATTTACCCTGCTGGCCAAAGGCTCTTATGATGCCCTGGTTGTCGCAGTGATGTGTGATATTGCAGCGAGTACCGCCGGACATCAAGATCTTGACACCGATCTTCCGGTTTTTTTCCAACAGCAATACGCGCTTACCGCGTTGGCCGGCGCTGGTTGCAGCCATCAGTCCCGCCGCACCACCACCGATGATGATCACGTCCCATTGATTAGTTGGCGGGTTCAAGAAATTTTCGGCCTGGGTTGTCGCGACGGTCGAGGATCGCGAAATCGTCGCGGATAATTTTTCAACTGGCACAGAAATAACCCTGCGCCCAGTGGAGTCGAGATTCACTTCGAGTGGTCAAGTTTTGCCACGCACGACAAAAAGCACCTCAACCAAACAGGTTGCGGTGCGTTTGACGGAAAGTGCTACGCGGAGTAACTAGCGACTACTGACCAAAACGGCGAACCGGTGCCATGTTAGCTGCCGGCTGACCATAAGTCGATCGGAAATTGGGGCTCTGTGCGGGACTGGCGACGATTGTCGGGCTGCTCGGCAAACCGGTCGCCAGCGACGAATTGATCGGCAGCGTGTTCGCACGAGCTGGAAGCTGGCCGGCGGCGGCCGCTTGATTTTGCTTTTCGTTGTCGATCAACACCTGAAGCAGCTTCGAGATGCAAAGCTTGTTCATGCTCGTGTTGTGATCGCTGGCTTCGGCCTTCAAGGCTTCATGTAAGCTTTCAGGAAGCCGAACCGTGATGACACGTGTGGGTTCGTTCTTGCCGCCTCCGGCCCGTCGGGTTCGCAAGCCGGCGACCAGCTTTTGAATCTCGGCGAATTCGTCGGATTGCTCGAATTTGACGTATTCTTCTTGGGAGGCGAAAACGGAACGGGCAGCACCATTGACCCCCAACGTTTCACGGAAAAAAGTCACCCAGTCAGGCTTGCCCTGATAGAGCTGGCGCGCGACTTGTAGTACTTTTTGGCAACGGCCGGTAAATCCTTCGGTTGAGACCATGACATCATTCACAATAGACTCCTTTCGCATGTGTGCGGAAATTCAGTGGGTTTATTTACTCGTTTTTAAAAACTGCCGCGAGATCAGTTTCCCGACTGCGGCCACGAAACAACCCACTATCCGCCTATAGGCAAGCACTTCGCGTAATGTCATATAACTGCTGGCACTTAGGTCAAATTTCGAATTCTGCAAATCCAGTGTGCAGTGATGCCTGAAAACCGGGCAGGTTGTTTGTGCATAAAGTTTGTGCACACACGGCTGTCCCGTATTTCAAGTGTCTAGTGGAACGATTTGTCGACAGAATTGCTAAATTTACGAAAAAAGCCTGTCCGTTTCGGCGGACAGGCAGTTTGGGAAATTTACGTTGTCACAACTTGGCATCGAGCCAAGATCGTTTGAGGATTAGGCTTTCGCTAGTTGTTCGTGGCAGCTTTCCAAGAGTTTTTTGGTGGCCCGGATTCCGGCGTATTCATCCAGCCCGTCCCCTTCATATTCAATGCCGACGTAACCATGATATCCGGCATCCATGACAATTTGCATCATCTTCATATAGTCCGTACTTTTTTCGTTGCCATCGTCATCAAAATCACGGCTCTTGGCACTGACCGCTTTGGCAAATGGCATCATCGCGGCGACCCCTAAATAGCGGTCGTATTTTTCGTTGTCGCTGATCTGAAAATTCCCAAAATCGGGCAGCGTGCCGCAGTTGTCCATCCCCACAGAACGAATTACGCGGGCCAGCCATTGACCATTGGACGACAATCCGCCGTGGTTCTCGACGATCACATTTATTTTCTTGGGCGCTGCGTACTCGCAGACTTGACGCAGGCCATCCGCAGCCAGTTTGGCTTGTTCATCGTATTGGCCTGACGAACCGGCGTTAACCCGAATGGAATGGCACCCCAAAAACAGGGCGGCATCGACCCAGCCGAAATGGTTTTCCGCCGCTTTCCGGCGAGCCGCAGCGTCCGGGTCCCCCAATTGACCTTCCCCGTCGATCATGATGAGTACCGATGTCACGCCATTGTCGGCACAACGTTTTTTCAATTCTCCGAGGTATTTCTCGTCGCGAGCTTTGTCCTTGAAAAATTGATTGACGTATTCCACCCCATCGATGCCGAACTCCTGTTTGGCAATCCCGGGGAAATCCAGATTTTCAATCTCGCCCGCCTGAATGGATCGATGTAACGACCACTCGGCCAGTGAAATTTTGAACAAATCATTCGAACTGGATTTTTCCTGGGTTGAACTGCCAGCCGAGTGAGCGAATTGGCCAAGCCCGCCAACCGTTCCGGCGACGGCGGCGACCGTTCCCGAGGTTACCAGAAATTGACGTCGATTGAAGTTTTGGTTCATGAAGGTACCTAACACAAAGATTGTGGTAAATTGGTTTCGCGGTGGAAGCTCAGAGTATAGGATCAGGCACCAGCTCAAGCAAGAACTTCGATCCATTTAGGAACCGGTTCCCAATAGGCAAGCTTTTTTTGATTCGTTAAGCATTTTGACCATTCGTCCCTTTCTGATGTGAATTACATGCTCAATATTTATTTCTCTCAACAATTTAGATTCAGTCTTTGTCGATTGTTGCCATTTCATGGGAGCGTTTTGACAACCGTGGTCATTTTTTTGTGCATCTTCAGTTCGCCTGCCTGCGGTAGGCTGTGGGCTGACGATTTGCTCCAACGGGCCCTGTCGAGTGTCCGGTCGGTCGATGTCAACGGCCAAGGGCACGCGGCGGCCGTGCCGGCCATGAAGATTATTAATACGGCGGCGATCGAGCAGGTACCGGAAATATTATTGGGCATGGATGGCGCCAATCGGTTGGCCACCAATTGGTTGCGCAGTGCCGTGCTGTCGATTGTCGATCGGGGTGGCGAGTTACCTCGTGCCAAAATCGAAACTTATTTCGCCGAAACGACGCATAGCCACTTGGGCCGATTGTTGGCGTTCGATTTGCTCACCGAGAACGACCAGGCCTTGGCGGAAAAAATCATTCCGACCTTGAGCGATGATCCCAGTTTGCCGCTGCGGGCGAAAGCCATCGAATGGCAAATCAAGCAAGCCGAGTTGGCGACGCAACCAGTTGAGAAAGTTGGCCTGCTGGCAACCGCGCTCGATAAGGCGCGCAGCATTGAACAAGTTCAAAAAATCGCCAAGCTGCTGGGGGACAACGGGATCGCGGTTGATTTACAAAAACAATTGGGCTTTCTCAAATCCTGGCATCTGGTCGGTTCGTTTGACAATCAGAAACAGGCTGGATTTGATGTGGCCTACGGTCCGGAAAAAGAACTCCCGAAAATCGATCTGGCGGCAAGTTTTACGAATCTCGCCGCCGAGGACGCAAACTGGACCCTGCATACCAGCAACAGTACGGTTGGCGTACTGAACTTGAACCAACTGATCGGGAAAATAAAGGGTGCCACGGTTTATGCCACGACAACATTCGACGCCGATCAGGCGCAGACCGTCGAGCTGCGGATCGGTACGCCCAACGCAACCAAGGTTTGGGTCAATGGCGCATTGGTAATGTCGAATGAAATCTATCACAACAGTAATTCGATCGACAAGTTTTCCGGAACCGCGAATTTCAAAGCGGGCAAGAACGAAATCCTGTTAAAAATTTGCCAGAACGAACAGACTGAACCGTGGGCACAGGATTGGGAATTCCAATTGCGAGTTTGCGATGCCACTGGCAAGGCCATTCAGCCAGTGCCACTGGTTGTCGCTCAGGAGTGATGGTTTGTCCCAGCGAATTTCTTTTCCATCGTTGTCGGCGGATTACCTCAATGATCAATCGGCACTGGTTGCTTGAACGACTGCCCGTTTTGAACCATCTTAATTTTTTGATATCAACATTCCAAAGAGATTTGTCATGAAAAATTTTTTTAGTTTCGCGATCGTATTGCTCATGGGCTGGGAGTCCCACGTCGTCGCCGATGACTGGACTCAATTTCGCGGTGCGGGTGGAGTCAGTGTCAGTGATTCGGCGGTGCCCACAAAATTTGACGACCAGCAGAATATCGCGTGGAAAACTGAGCTGCCTGGCAAAGGGGCTTCCGGACCGATCGTCGTTGATAACCAGGTGATCGTCACCAGTTCCGATGGCGCCGATCAAGACCAGTTGTTTGTGCAATCGATAGACGTCTTGACCGGGAAAATCAAGTGGACTCAAAAGCTGTGGGCGACGGGACGATGTTATTGTCACGAATTAAGCGCCAACGCAGCACCGACTCCGGCCTCAGATGGCAAACAAATTTATGCCTTCTTCTCTTCAAACGATTTGGCTTGTCTCGATCTTGCTGGAAATCTGGTCTGGTATCGAGGGTTGGCGGTGGATCATCCCAAGGCCGGCAACGATGTCGGCATGGCGTCGTCACCGATTGTCCATGGTGGGGTGGTCGTGGTTCAGGTTGAATGCCAGGGCGATTCGTTTGCGATGGGTTTGAATGCGACCGACGGGACAACTTTGTGGACCGTTCCTCGTAGCAAAGAAGCCGTTTGGACGTCGCCCCTGTTATTGACGTCCAACACCGCTCCGGCGATGGTCGTGTTACAAGCCAATGCCGGATTTGACGTGTTGGATATCAAGACTGGCAAAACTGTTTTCACACAAACCGGTGAATGCAGCTCGATCTCCTCAGCCGCCGTTGAGAACGGTCGTCTATACGTACCTCTGGACGGAACGACGGCTTTCGCGATTACGGCGGAGGGGGGATTCGAAAAAATCTGGAACTCATCAGCCTTGCGCCCGAGCTCCGCCAGCGGTGTGGTCTATGGCAATCAAGTTTATGCACTCAATGGCGCAGGCGTATTAACGGGGTATCGTACCTCCGATGGTACTCCCGGTGAAAAATTGCGAGTCTGTGAACCACGCTCGATTTGGTCAACGCCGGTCGTCGCCGCCGATCACATGTATTTATTCACTCAAAATGGTAAATCCCACGTGGTCCAGTTGGGAGCAAAGCCGACCGTCGTTCACGAACACGATTTTGGTGCTGACGAGGTTTTTCTTGGATCGCCGGCGATTTCCAATCGGGCGTTGTACGTGCGCAGCAACAAATACTTGTACAAGATTGCCGAAACCAATTGATGATGCGTGACGCAGTTGAGATGCAACCGGTGGCCGGCGATCTTGACGGGACGATTCAGCCTCCCGGTTCCAAGAGTATCACCAATCGTGCATTGCTGATTGCGGCGCTGGCCAATGGCCAATCGTGTTTGAGAGGCGCGCTGGAAAGTGAGGATACACGGGTCATGATCGAGTCATTGACTCGTTTGGGGATCGTCGTAAACCACGCTGCCGATCGGAATTGTCTGACGGTGATCGGCGCCGGCGGACGATTTCCACGATCTTCCGCCGAGTTGTTTGTGGAGAACAGTGGCACCACGATCCGGTTTCTGACCGCCGCCCTGGCGGTGACCGGTGGGAGTTATCGGTTGGATGGAGTGTCTCGCATGCGCGAACGACCGATTGGGCCGCTCGTGGATTCGCTCGCAGCACTTGGTGCCAACATCGTCGCTGAATCGCCTGGACAGTGTCCGCCCGTTCGTATTGATTCGGCCCGGTTGGCTGGCGGTCGCGCAAAAATTCGCGGCGATCTGTCCAGCCAATACCTCAGCGGTCTACTGATGGCGGCACCATTGGCGGAAAACGCCATGAGCATTGAGATTGAAGGTCCGCTGATTTCCAGGCCGTATCTGCAAATGACAATTGAATTGATGCGGTCTTTCGGCGTTGAATGTTGCAGTTACGACGCAGCGAATCGGTTTGAGATTTCAGCGTTGCAGAAATACCAGGGTCGCGACTATCAGATCGAACCGGATGCTTCGGCGGCCAGTTACTTTTGGGCGGCGGCGGCGATTTGCGGCGGTCGCGCGACCGTGCGAGGGCTCAATAAATACTCCATTCAAGGTGATGTCGGATTCACTCGTTGTCTGCGATCGATGGGTTGCGAATTGATCCATGACCAGGACTCAATCACGATCGTTGGCCCCGCTAAACGAGGAATCGTGGTTGATATGTCCGATGTCAGCGACACCGTGCAGACTTTGGCGGCAGTGGCTCTGTTTGTGTCCGGATCCACAACCATCCGCAATGTGGCTCACAATCGAATCAAGGAAACCGATCGGATCGGAAATCTGGCAATTGAATTGCGGAAATTCGGGGCCCATGTCGAAGAGTTTGGCGATGGTCTGACCATCACGCCCGGCCCATTGACCGGCGCAAAAATAGAAACCTATCACGATCATCGAATGGCTATGAGTCTGGCATTGGTCGGATTGCGGGTGCCGGGTGTCAGTATTTTGAATCCGGACTGCGTGGCCAAAACCTTTCCCAATTACTTTGCCGCTTTGGAAAAATTCTGTCGACCAGGATGACTCGGGAAAACCTGCCGAGAATCAACCGACCAATTGTTGCAGCGCTGCGAGTGTGGTGTCGATGTCGGCCGCGGTCGTGAACAATCCCGGACTGATTCGCAACGTCCCACCCGCCGACTCGGTACCAATAGTCCGGTGCAACCAGGGGGCGCAGTGAAATCCCGCGCGTGTTTGAATCGACCAATTCGTTTCGAGAACAGCGGCAGCATCGTGACAATTGAAGTTGGATAATGATATTGAGAACACACCCAATCGCTGACCGATCTGCCGTGGGCCTTGCAACGAGAGGCCCGCGATTTGCTGTAGCCCGGTCAATAGTTGTTCGTTGCGCTCGGTGTCTTGCGCCAACCGCTCATGACCCTCGGAGCTGTTCAAATACGTCAGCCCAGCATGCAGCCCGGCGATACCCGGCAGGTTAAGATTTCCCGCTTCGAATTTTTCTGGCCAAACGTTGGGTTGTTCGTCGTGTGTGTTCATCGAGCCCGTGCCGCCCGACCTTAGCGGTCGCAATGCTTCGCCGAGCCGATCGGAGTAATAGAGGAACCCCGTACCGAGCGGACCAAGCAATCCCTTGTGCCCGGCCGCTGCCAACAGATCGCAACCCAGCGCGCCGACATCGATTGGCAAATGTCCGATCGACTGCGCTGCATCGATCAGAAAGGGAATTCCACTCTGGCGACAATGGCGACCAATCGGCGATAGTTCCTGTATCGCACCGGTGACATTGCTCGACTGAGAAAGCACGACCAGCCGAGTTCGAGGTTGGATGGACTCGAGCACTGCAACCGGATCCAATTGGCCTGCCAGATTGCACCCGACTCGAGTCACCGAAACGTTTCGCTCTTGCTCCAATCGCAGCAAGGGTCGCAAGACGGAGTTGTGTTCGATGACCGATGTGACCACATGATCACCGGCTTGCAAAAGGCCAAAAATCGCCGTGCACAGCGAATCCGTACAACTATAGGTGAACGCAATATTACGACGATGAGGCGCCTGAATATGCGTTGCAATCAAGTCCCTCGTTTGATCGACTAACCGAGACACAGCGATCGCTTGTTGGTACGTTCCCCGTCCAAATGCCGCTCCCAGTTCGCGTTGCGCACGATCGACCGCGACATAAACCGATTCAGGTTTCGGCCAACTCGTGGCAGCATTGTCGAGGTAAATGCGCGGCCGATGGGCGGGGTTGTTGGGCACGTTAAAATTTCGCCATGAAATCAATCAGCATCGAAAAACGAACATTGGCAATCAAGCTAGAATCGGTTCGATTAATTCACCGTGCACATCCGTCAGTCGCATGTCGCGTCCTGAATAGCGATACGTCAGTCGTTTATGATCCAGGCCCAGCAAGTGCAACATGGTGGCATGGAGATCGTGAATCTGCAATCGATTCTCAATTGCTTTATAGCCGAATTCGTCGGTCGATCCGAGGATGGTGCCGCCTTTGATTCCTGCGCCGGCCAGCCACAGACTGAAGCCGAACGGATTGTGGTCGCGGCCGTTGGAGCCTTGGGCAAATGGCGTGCGACCAAACTCACCCGACCAAACCACCAACGTATCTTCCAACAGGCCACGTTGTTTCAAATCAGTCAAAAGAGCGCCGATCGGTTGATCGACCGCTTCCGCGTTACGCTGATGTCCATCTTTGAGATTTTCATGCTGGTCCCAGCGATCGAACCCGAGGCTCGGACAGGTCAATTCGATGAACCGAACTCCTTTTTCCAACAACCGCCGGGCCAGTAAACATTGGCGACCAAAAATTGCCGTGCCTGGTGTCGTGGCGTTCAGGCCATACATTTCTCGCGTGGCGTCCGTCTCACCGTTCAGACTTGCCAATTCTGGCACGACCGATTGCATGCGATAGGCCAATTCGTAATTTGCGATTGCCGATTCGACTTGATCGTTCGCTCCATTTCGTTCCAGGCTGTGAACATCCAGGCGGTTCAGGAAATCGAGTTTATTTCGTTGTTGGATGCCAGTTGCTTCCCCCGGCACAATATTGGCCAACGGCACGGCACCCGAGTTGAAAATAGAACCTTGAAACGTAGCCGGCAAAAAACCGCTGTTAAAACAATCGAGACCCCCAGGAGGAATGAGACCGCCATTGAGTACCACAAATCCAGGCAGGTCTTGGCATTCGCTTCCCAATCCATAACCCAGCCACGCGCCCATGCTGGGTCGCCCTTGAAACCCACTGCCAGTGTGCAAAAAATAATTGGCGTTGGTGTGTTCCGAAAACTCGCTGGTCATGGAACGGATAATCGCCATATCGTCGACATGTTTGGCGACATGGGGAAACAAGTCGCTAACCGGAGTTCCGCACTCGCCATAATTGCGGAATTTCCACGGGCTCATCAAGGTAGTGCCGATATTGTTGAATTGAGTCTTCTCGATTTTCATTTTGAAGGGCTGGCCGTGCGCTTTTTCCAAAGCGGGCTTGGGATCGAAAGTATCGACTTGCGACGGACCTCCGTCCATATACAGATAAACAACTCGCTTGGCCCGCGGAGCAAAGTGTGCTTGAGGCGCGGCTCGCAAATTCGTTTGGGTGTCGCCGTCCAGCAGGCCCGCAAAGTTGTTCTCTGCCAGCAAACCCGCCAAGGCAACAGCGCCAAAACCACAGGCCGATTTTTTCAACATCTCACGTCGCGTAACGAAAGCGGCTTGGTTGCGACCACAATGAGAGCTCGGGTTCATGGTTCGCGTTTCCTGTTTGTATGCGGAATCTGGTCGCGTTGTGTGGGCCAGTAGGGGGCACGGGATAACAATAGTGTAATCGTGAAAGGATACACAAAGGTTAATCAGCCGGGAAGTTTACGTGGTTTGTGCTTCCGTCAATAACCAGACTACCAGACCTTTTTGGGCGTGCAAGCGATTGTTGGCTTGTTGTATGATCGCACTTGCCGGACTATCGATGATTTCGGAGGTAACTTCTTCTCCTCGCCGGGCGGGCAGGCAATGGAGGAACTTGGCCCGCGGGCGAGCGCCAGCCATCAATTTCGAATTGACTTGAAAATCGGCCAGGTCGATTAACCGTTGTTGACTCTCTGCTTCCTGACCCATGCTGGTCCAAACATCCGTATAGATGACCGATGCATCGTTGACCGCAGCCAGGGGATCATTGGTTTGACGGATCAGTTCGGTACCGGCAACAGTATTGAGTTGGTTTATGAACTCGGATTCGAATTGATATTTTTGCGGTGCCCCAATCGTTAACGGCACGCCCAGCCGGCTGCAAATCACGGCCAGACTGTAGGCGACATTGTTACCGTCACCCAGGTAAGCGATCCGCGCGTGTTCGAGCCCGCCTTCCAATTCATGCACCGTCATCAAATCAGCCAACGCCTGACAGGGATGCGCGACATCGGTCAAGCCGTTGATAATGGGACAACGGCTAAAGGCGGTTGACTGAATAACTTGTTCGTGGCTCTTAGCGCGTATCACCAGGACATCCACATAACTGGTCAAGATCGGCATGAAATCGCACATGGGTTCGCGCGTGCCCCAACCAACATCCGAGCCCAGGAACAAACTGGTACCACCGGTTTGGGCCATTAACGTTTCGAAACTGACACGCGTGCGCAGTGATGGTTTTTCAAATAACAATCCCGCGACCCGGTGTTGCAGGATCGGCGGCCGGTGGCCGTTAGCCAATGCGGATTTTAGCTCGCTGGCAATGGCCAGGACACGGCGAATTTCCGCGGCAGTCAAATCCATCAAAGTTAAAACGTGACGCATCGCAAGTCCTGTTTGAAGCCACCAATAGTTAACGATCTGCGCTGATCACGGTTCCGATCCCGCCGCTGGTAAAAATTTCCAGCAACAAAGAATGCCGCAGTCGACCATCGACAATATGGACCTTGCGTACACCTCGATCAATGGTTTCCAGGCAAGCCTCCACCTTGGGAATCATGCCGCCGGAAATTGTGCCGTTTTTGATCAGCTCGATCGCTTCCGATCGAGTCAAACTCGAAATGATGGATTGTGGATCCTGTGGATCGCGCAACACACCGGGCACGTCGCTGAGCACCACTAATTTATCCGCCTGTAATTCCTGGGCCAGTTTCGTCGCGACCGTGTCGGCATTGACGTTCAGTTTCTGACCGTCGGCAGTCAGGCACATCGACGGAATGAATGGGACTTGTTCGGCATAACAAAGATTGTTGATCACGTCTCGATCAACACGGGTGACTTCGCCAACAAAGCCCAAATCGATCTCCGCCCCCTGCTCGTCGGTCAAGGTGAGTTTTTCACCGAACAGCACCGGCGTAGACAGGAAGTTCAAGGTCATGGCGCGACCGCCAATTTTTTCAAATGTATCGGCGAGTTGTTGATTGGTTTCAATCGCCAGTACGCGCTCGACAATCGCCAGCGTTTTTTCGTCGGTGTACCGTCGACCTTGAATAAAGCGCGGCACGACCCCGGCTTCGGCCATCGCAGCGCTGATCCGGCTGCCCGCGCCGTGCACGACGACGGGACGAATACCCACCGTCTCCATAAAGTGAATATCCATCAGAATATGATGCAGTGCATCCGTATCGTCGAGCATGCTACCGCCCAGTTTGATGACGGTCGTCCTGTCACGAAACTGTCGAATCCAGCCGAGAGCTTCGATCAGCGTGTCTGCTTTTTGAATCGCTTGTTGCACGGTGCCTTTATTACCTTTTCGGATGATCGTAATTGCTGCCGGTGTCGGCAACCGAGCTACCATAGTAAAAAGGCCCGCGGAGTTTCGCAAGCAAGCTGACCCATGCTCGTTTTCTATTCAGCAATTCAAACGAAAAAACCCTCGCCGGGGAATCGGCGAGGGCCTTCAACGTTTCGTATTCTGGCAGTTTCTGTTTCAGCGACGATGTAAATCGCATTGCCGCAGTTGAGAGACCCAACGACCTATTTGTCGTGGAAGTCTAGCATCCACCAACCGTCATCCCATTCCAAGGTTACCTTACGCCATCCCAGTGGGACTTGCGGGTAGGGATAGAACGGACCGATGTACGGCCAGGCGGAAGGAGAATACTGGTTCGGATAGGAAACTGCAGCGTAGTTCGGGTGAGCTGCATAACCTGGCCAAGCGTAACCTGGCAGGTTCGGAGCTTCCGACGGCGCACCGGCCGAGCTATACGAGACTGGCATTGGCGCTGGGCCGTTGCTGTACCCGCCACCTTCGTAACCCATTGGTGCTTGAGTCATTGGTGCTTGAGTCATTGGTGCTTGATTCATCGGCGCTTGATTCATCGGCGCTTGAGCACCGGTGTTGGCGAATGGCATTGGCGCACCGTTGGCAACAGTACCTGGATTGCCACCGACATATTCCTGGCTGGATGCTTGTCGGTACGGAGCTTGTTGAACCGCTTGTTGAAAGCTGGCGGTTTGAAGTTGAGGTTGGCTCGCGGGAACGTTTGAACTAACGCCTTGAACTTCAATGTCATCGACGACTTGTACCACTCCCAAGTGGCCGGCCTGTTGGGCAGCCTTCAGGATAAGCATTTCCTGGTCTGAGTTGGACACGTGGCCCTTGAACCACACGGTTCCTTGTTCGACACGCATGTCGACATTGAAACCACGTAAATTGCCTTGCTGCTGTTCCGTTTGCAGTCGGCCTTTGATGTAATCAGCAATCTGCGGATCGTCCGCCATGCCAATCGTTGGCATAAGCGAAGTAACCGCAGCCGCGATTCCAAGCACAAATCGTCGCATTAGATTCCCCTCCTGGTTCAAAACGTTGATCGCCTGTTGAATTCCGCCACTCGGTTCGCTGACCTACAACGATCGGCTGGGTCGTGAGTGAACTTATTGGCCAAGCATCAATAATTTTCTGATGATACGAAGCAAGACAACCTTGATTCGACACTCGGATTCGGATGACCGGTTCCATCCAGTCAAGCCTTTTCGCAACTCATCTGCGGGGGAGAAAACACAAAACCAACTTTTTAGTGTTGTCTTGCGAGGCCCCCCTCGCGGATTCGACACAAATGAACCCGTGATTGTTTTCGGCTAGTCAGGTCCCGTTAAGCTACAAATTTTCCGATTTTGACGATCTTCTGGGGAATTATTGGCAGAGAGATTATCGCGATGCTATCAGTTATCAGTTTCTTGTCAGAAGATTTAGCGATTGCGTTTAGATTAACGGATCGGTGCGTGGAAAGTCGGTCGGAAGATCAAGAGCCGTCCCGGTGTGAATCGATGAATTCTGGACAAGGCCAAAGTCAACCGGCCGAAATTCTATTGATCCAGCTCGATCGTTTCTGGGGGCTTCTCAGCGTCAACGATTTCTACCATGGCTTTCATTTTTCCCGCAGGTTGCGACTCGCGATCGATGAAGAAACTGAGTTCGCACTCGTGTCGCCCTGGTTTATCCTCGCCGGTGTAGATCAATTCGACAAAATGGACTTTCTTGGCTTGCGGATCCGCTTTGACGCGAAACGCTGTGCTGAGACAGGTGACGTCCGTAATTTGAAATTCCCGGTCGGATTTCAAAATCACTTTCTTTTTGAATTCTTCGCCGGGGGCGACGGGACCGATAGAAATCGATTCGGGCAATTGTAATGTCGAAACGACTTTTGCGCTAAACTTAATGGGGACTTCGCGGCGAATCCGATTTTCTTCGACGACGACATAAAGCTCACCTTGGGAAAAACCGGTAGGAACACCCGGTTTGAGCTGAGTCACCATTTCGTAATTCACCAAATTCGCATTGCGTGACGTCTCTTTAAGTTGGACCTTAATGTGGGGAAACGTGCTTTTGACGTCCAAAATTCGAAAACTTGCACTTCCCGAACTGGCCATTTGAACCGTGCGCGGTGGAAAATTTTTCTCGGAAACTTGCCCAAAGTCGATTGAGTTGGGCGTGAAATTCAATCCGCGCACGATATTACCGCTTACCATCAATTGCGCTTCGCCCACGAACGGACGGTTAAACCGAACCGTGATGGTAGCTTGTTTGAATCCATCAAAAGCGGGACTGTTAAACCGGCAAACGACTTCCCCTTTTTCCCACGATTTTAGTACGTTTTTGGTCAGCGAAACCGAGGTGCAGCCACAACTGGAAAACACTTGGGCAATTTGAATATCTTCTTGGTAGGGGTTTTCGATTTCGAATCGGTATTCCGGAATTTCACCCTTTGGGACGTTGCCAAATTCATGGTTCGTTTCTTTGAACATCTTTCGCGCCCAATCTTGGCCGCGAAGCTCCCAAGGCACTGACAAGAATGCCGCGAAAACAATTAACAACGTCAACGTTTTTTCGAAATTCAATTTCATCGCTAAAAACAACTTCGTCAAAGAGTGAATCGCCAAGGAATATCTACTTGATCCTACGCTTATCGTAAGAAAAATCCTAGATTGTCACCGGAATAAATTTACTCCATACTCTTAAGCCAGCCTAACGCGTGAGGCGGCCATATACGGGAGTTTGTCGGTTGCGTGTTTGGGGAAGCTTGGGGTGTACAGTCGACATTAAAAAGGAAGCTGATGAGCAAATCCAAATCCAACCTGTTTGGACCCGCGATGTTGGTCACCGCAGCATTTATCGGCCCCGGAACCGTGTTGTCAGCGAGCAAAGCCGGCGCGATCTACGGATTTTCCTTGTTATGGGCGGTAGTGTTTTCAGCGATTGCAGCAATCGTGTTGCAAGAAATGTCCGCTCGACTGGGGATCGTGACTGGTAGCGGATTAGCGCAAGCGATTAAGGGCTCGTTTCAGCGTCCTTGGCTGAACGTATCGATCTTGGGGCTGATCCTGGTGGGAATTTTGGCGGGAAATGCAGTGTTTCAAACCGGGAATATACTCGGTGCCGCCGCTGGAGCTGCTGTTTTGACTGAAACGATCGTCGATCGTCCTGCGGAAAATCACTCGAATTCGAGTACGGAAGTTGGAAACTCCAGTCCGACTATCCCGCTCGCCCAAAAACCCGCTCCCAAATCGCTGACGGTTTGGATTTTCATCTTCGGGGGCATTGCCTGGCTGTTGATACTCTCGGGGAAGTTTGAGCTGCTACAAAATGTCCTGACCGCCATGGTCGTCTTGATGAGTGTGTTGTTCATGGTCGCCGCCGGATTGAGTCAACCCAGTTGGTCGGCAATTGCTGGCGGATTGGTCCCGCAAATTCCGACGGGCAGTGGCTGGTTCATTGTGGCTTTGATTGGTACCACGGTTGTCCCCTACAACTTGTTCTTGCATGCCAGTGCCGCAGCGCAGCGCTGGCCTGCCGAGTCGGTTTGTAAAACGATCAACAAGGAGCGCGCCGTAAAAGACTCACGACGGGACACGATTGTGGCGGTTTCGATTGGCGGGCTGGTGACTGCCGCGATCTTGATTACGACGGCCATGGCGTTTCATGTCGATCGACCCGCAGCGACAGCGCCGAATTGGGTTGGGGTGGCGGACGTGGCGAAACAACTGGAGCCAGCGCTGGGGGCTTGGGCCAAGTGGTTGTTCGGGGCTGGTCTGTGTGCGGCCGGACTTACCAGCGCGATCACAGCTCCCATCGCCGCGGCGTATACGGCCGCCGGTTGTTTTGGCTGGTCGGACAAGCTATCCGATTGGCGCTTAAAGGGGGTCGCTTCGTTGGTCCTGTTGACCGGGGTCGGTTGCGCGATTGGCTTTGGCGGCAGCCCACAAGAGTCGATTCTGCTGGCTCAGACGGCCAATGGATTGTTATTGCCGATCATAGCGGTGTTTCTGTTGATCGTGATGAACCGAGTCAATTTGATGTTCAGGTTTCGCAATTCTGCCGTGCAAAATGTCTGGGGTTTTACCGTAGTCGTCCTCGTGACCTTGATCGCCGCCAGGCAATTGGGAGTCGTCTTTCAAGACATTCAAAAACGTTGGCACCGGCCAGTCGTTTCAAAAATTGCTGATAATTACCCCTGACGCTCGGTCCCGCGGTCCGGTATCGGACAATTTGACAATGGACTGAGGCCCGATTTGCCGATACGATACCATTTCGCTGTGCAGAGATTAAGTATTTTTGTTTTCAAGTTACGTATAGATTGGATTGAATCGATGGTTGGCAAATTGATCGAAGTCTTCAAAAACCCCGAGAATTTCTCGATATTGTTGTTTCTGTTATATGTCATCACGCTGACCCAAATCATGGGATTTTTCCTGGTCGGCTGGTGTTGGAAAACATAGAGAGATTTTTCATAACCTTTCACCTTGATAGGCGGGAGTTGAATCATGCGCCATATTTTCATGGTTCTGATCGGAGTGGCAATTGTCGTCGCCCATTCGACGCCAACATGGTCCCAACCGGGGCACGACGTCGCCCATTGGTTGGACCGGGACACGACGGTGCTATTAAACATCCGTGACGTTCGAACGACTTACGACCGGATTCGTGAGTTGGAGTTGTTTTCAAATCCCCGTTTTGAAAAAGCGATTCAAATGGTTTCGGACGAACGGTTTCCAATCATCAAAGCAGATGATTTGGATGAAGTTTTTCAGAAACTGCTAGATCTCGAAACCTTGGTTCGCGATCTCAAACAGATTTCCATTGCCATCCATCAATTTGACGAAAACCAATTTACCTGGACAATTTTCGTCCGGGGGGAAAGTGAATTTCAAGAATCGCTCAAACAAAAAATATGCGGAATTGAACGAGTTCTAAAAAACGCGATCGTGACTGCGGTGACACCGGCTGACTCAGGCGAAGCCGATCAGCCACAATCAGAACAACTGATGGAGCCACGGGTGTCCGGGGGAGGGAACGAAAATGAAACCGCCAGTGGTTTGGAAGATTTAGCTTGGTGTAAATTGCGGCAGGTTGGTGACTGGCTGGTTTTTTCGAACGATCAGAATTTTATCAATGAATTGCCGGACCGGGTTTTCGACGAGCAATTCCGGTCGCTGGCTGATTCCCGTCAATACAAGACAATTGCTGCCCAGCAGTCACCGTTGAATTCGCTCGCAGGACGAATTTCGATCTACGGGAATCCTGTAAAAATGGCCAGGTTTATTCCGCACCAGAATCCCGACATCTGGGAACTCTGGAAGGTCCACGAATTACCCGCCTGTGGCCTGAACATTGTAATTATCGGAGAGAAAAACGAAGAGCAAGAAAGCTCAAGGCCGATGATTCTCGCTGATGCCGTCGTAACCTTCACGGAACCGGCAGTCGGCCTGGGCAAAAAATTCAAGCAATACCGGCCTGTTGAAATTCCGCCATTAGCGGTCAAGCCGATCGAGTTGCTGGCTTTTGCCCGCGATGAACATGCGTTCAATACGGAATCCGTGCGGGTGTACGATGCGAAGTACGGTGTCGGCGCGGCGGAACGACACTGGGAGGAGCATTTTCAAAATACCGGGCTGAACGTGTTCAAAGATGTCATTCCACGCAGAATCGCATTTTTCGAAATGCGTTTTCTCGAGAGCGGAAATTCGGCTGGGCGCCCCGGAATGATGACGCTGGAAAAGCTGAACGACCTCGAGGCGGGCTCGCGCTATGCCCAAGGCATAGCGCAGTATGCGACTGCAGTACTCGAAAAAAAATTGAGCCAGTTCGAACGAAACGGAAATCTATGGTGGACCATTCCCGAGAACGAATTCGGCAATAATTCAGGTCTGGACGGATTCGATCGCTCTCGCGAAGACAAAATTGATGTGCTTAACGGCAGTCATGATGGCTACGTCTTGACCAGTGAATGGTGGTTGCAAGGTGAAATGCCGGCCCTGGAAGATCAGCTCAAGTTGATGCAGTTTGGCGACGGCGAAGATTTTGGCGAGCCGATTCGTGCGATGGTCGACGAATTGTGTCGACGGCTAAAAGCCCAGGGGCCTCCTAAAATGATCAAGTATTACACCGAGGCGTCCTGGCAGGAAAATCTCGACAATGTGGAGCAGCAGTACGCGAACGACAACGGGACTCGACGATCGTTTGAAATCGACTTTGGCAACCTCGTTTTTGAAAACGGCACCGATTCAGGCTCGGCAGCACCGGTGAACGGAACCTTCCGTCTTGTCCTCGGAAATGCACCCGCAAATGACGATCCTGCCAAAAAATCCGAAAGTGAAGACGCAACGGGAAGTACTCTTGATCTTAATCGCCAAACCATCTCGTTAATGATGCCAATGTCGCTGGCGCCACGGAACGAAGATGGTTATCGCATCGAGTTAAATCGCCGCAAGGACTTGGAAAAGGCAATTGAGGTGATGATTTTGAAAAGTATCTCAGAATCATTCTCCAGGCAGTTGTTTGTTTACACGCAAAACGAATCCTCTCTTCGAGTACTTCTCGGAGTCTATCCGACGGCGCTTGACGATCCCACCCCGAAGAAAAAATAGCCTAGCGTCCGGTTACATGGATTTCAGATTAGCCGGAACGCGCTAGCGTCCGGTTATTTTGGGGAAAAACCGGGGGCGATCTCCCAATGGCTGATTCCGCCAACCCGAAATTTATGGTGTAACGGAGTACTAACGCAATTGAGTTCCCAAACGTTTTCCTGGCTTCAAGAAGGTCGCCAAATCACATTCCTGAGTACTTATTATCCGTCAGGATCATTCAACAGTTCTTCGAGCCGCAACCGGAGTCGTGTTGGAAATCTCTCCGGCCAACTTTCGTCAATCATCCCCAGCGAAATCATATCGAGGAGATGAACTTGGTCCTTGCGTCGGAAGGCATTCAGCTTCATGCGGACGAGTGTTTCTAATGGGACCGTCTGAAAATCAGATGTCCGCGTTGCTGGCTCGATGTCGGGGTTGGGTTCGCCATCTTTTTCAATCCGTCCACATAACAACACATGTACGGCGTCACGCGCCGATGCGTCGGGATGTTCGACGAACATGTCCAAACCTGCCGTCTGGCGGTGATGAAATCCAGCGGCGATCATCGCTGCCATTACGGCGGGCAGATCTGCCGGACGAACCAGGATGTCGACATCGCGCGTCGTACGCAACGCGGCTTCGTCCACCTGTGCGACCCAAGCTCGCACTGCCTGTCCACCGATGACTGCAAAGGGAACTTTGGCCTGATCCAGAATGCCGACCGTCTTTCGCAACCGCTCGTTAACCTTTTCCGCGGCCCGCTCCATCCTTGCCCAAAGTTGTTCGCCAGTAATTGTGAATTCCATGTTTCATTTCTCCGATTCCAGTCTAACATACCGAAAAAAGCCCACCAAATCAGTCTCGCGGTTCTCGGTCGGTTGACTGTCGATTGAATCGGCTTGCCAAGGCCAATACTTCGGGCCGAGGCGCAACGTGAAACCCTACCAACTGGGGCTTCGTTCGTAAGAAACACCCGTACTTGACTCAAGTTTTTTGGGTCGATCGCGGCAATGATCACGCCAAATGATCGTCATCAACACGAACTCAGTCGGGTTCCCCAGCTTTTTTCGCTGTCCGAGCGTTTGGGACTTGCCAAAAAGCCGGCATTCATGGATATTGTGGCCTTAATTCAATCGAATCGTCGTCACCACTGGCAGGTCGCCAACTGGCTGGCGGCGGGTCTGGCATGGTTTCTCCAGTCAGATTTCGACCACCAATCGACAGCTTTTAGGAGCTAATTGTAGATGGCACGTTATTCTGGACCGAAAGGTCGCATCAACCGCAGGTTGCAAACTTTAGTTTACGAAAACAGTGGCGCCGCCAAGGCCCTCGAAAAACGGGGCAATCAACCCCCTGGTATGCATACGCGATTCCGTCGCCCGTCGAACTATGGTACGGCGTTGATGGAAAAACAAAAGATCAAACATTATTACGGACTCGGTGAACGTCAGCTCCGTCGGTACTTCGATCGGGCGACCGCCATGAAAGGCAACACGGGTGAAAACTTGTTGCTGATGTGCGAACAACGATTGGACAATGTGGTCCGGCGAGTCGGGTTTTGCAAAACCCGACCACAAGCACGTCAAGGCGTCGCGCACGGACACTTCCAGGTCAACGGAGTCAAAGTGGACAAACCGTCCTATCAGTTGCGTCCCGGCGATGTCGTCTGTCTTCGCCCCCGGACCAATATTCTGAAGATGTATCAAGCACTGCGCGAACAGGGTATCGAAGGCGAAGGAACCGAATGGGTTTCGTTCGACAACGAGAAATTGGTCGCCACGGTGCAAGGCAAGCCGAGTGCGAGCGACATTAGCTTGCCAGTGGACGCCAATATGGTCGTCGAGTTCCTGTCACGCTAGTTGTTGTAAGTGGGATAGGCTTCCAGCCTGTCAGTCCTGCCAAATCAATTTGGTTCTGTGAAGACAGGCTAGAAGCCTATCCCACTTGGTTAGCGTTCAATATTAATTGGTAGCGGCCCGTCAGTTTGACCGGCCGCATTTTTTTTAGGTTAGATTCGATGCAAACACAAATTGTGGTAATTGGCGGTGGACCCGGTGGTTATGCAGCTGCGTTTTTGGCTGCCGACGAAGGACTGCAAGTCGTTTTAGTCGAAGCGGAAGGGCGCTTGGGTGGCACTTGTTTGTTGCGAGGTTGCATTCCCTCCAAGGCTTTATTGCATGTCGCCCGCGTGGTCTCCGAGGCCGAGGAAATGGAACAGGATTGGGGGGTGACATTTGGCAAGCCTCAAATTGAAGTCGCCAAACTGCGCGGACGGAAGGAAAAGGTCATCGATACGCTGTCTGGTGGACTCGGGGCACTGGCCAAACGCCGCAATGTTTCGATTGTGAAAGCGCGCGCAAAATTTGAAAACGCCAACACGTTGGTGCTCGAGGGGGATGACCCGTCGATTCCACCGGGCAAGAAAATCTCCTTTGAACATGCGATTATTGCGACGGGCAGCGTGCCGGCGATGCCGGCGGCCTTTGACATTGGCTCGGATCGCGTCATGGATTCGACCGGCGCGTTGCAGTTGGCCGATATTCCGGGCACGATGCTGGTGATTGGCGGCGGGTACATTGGCTTGGAGATGGGGACCGTCTATGCAAATCTCGGTACCAAAGTCAGTGTCGTGGAATTGCAAGCCGGATTGTTGATGGGAGCCGATCGCGATCTGGTTCGTCCGTTGGAAAAACGCTTGAAAAAACTTTTCGAGGATCGGATTTTTCTCAACACGAAAGTCGGCGGAGTCAGCAAAAACGGTGACCAGATTGAAGTCGTCTTCGAAGGGCCGGGAAAATTTGGCACGGAAAAATTCGATCGGGTACTCGTTTCGGTTGGACGTCGCCCATCGACACAGAATTTGGGATTGGAGAATTTGAAAGTTCAGACCGATCAACGCGGTTTCATTTTGCATGATGGTTCATTGCGAACGGGCGAGCCCAATATTTTTGTGATCGGTGATGCGGCCGGCGAACCGATGTTGGCGCACAAAGCGAATCACGAAGGTCGTCACGCCGTCGAAGTCATTCTGGGCCACGCCACGACGTTTGATAAGCGAGCCATTCCAGCTGTGGTGTTTACCGACCCGGAAATTGCCTGGACTGGCATCACGGAAGAAGAAGCGAAACACGATGGCATCGCGCATGAAGTTGTCACATACCCGTGGGCGGCCAGCGGTCGCGCCCAAGCTCTGGGTCGGACGGAAGGATTGACCAAGTGGATTGTGGAACCCGAAACGGAGCGAGTACTCGGCTGCGGATTGGTCGGCGCCGGTGCGGGCGAATTGGTGGCTGAAGCCACGTTAGCTATTGAAATGGGCTGCGTCGTGCGCGACATCAGCGAAACGATTCATGCCCATCCAACGTTGGGCGAGACGCTAATGAACGCCGCCGAAGTTTTCTACGGCACGGCGACCGAAATCTACAAACCAAAGAAAGCCACGAGCGATCGGTAAAAATCACTTTACGGAGCGCCATCCAATTTCCTCAATTGCCCTCGATCGGTTGTGACAACAATTCGACAGGAGATTGGGGAAATTAGTTTGGCTTGTCGGGATTGAGTTGCTTACTTAACAGCGCATCCATTTCGGCGTCTTTCAGGATGTCGTTATCGCCGATGTCGAGTCGATCATCCAAGTCCATTACGATTGCGCGCAACTCAACTTCTTGCTCCTCGGTCAAGCTAACGGATTCGTTGATTCGTTCGCGTTCGAGTTTTTCCAGCATCCCTTCGATACGGGAAATGGCATTGTCGTATTTAGCGAATTGATCGGACAAGGATTGGATATTCTCGGTCCAGGCTTTCAAATTGACCAAGGCGATTTCGGCGCTCGGGTTCCCTTTGGCGTCGGCGACTTTGGTGATTCCCTGGTCTTTGAGGAATTGCAAATTCTTGTCGCGAGACTCTTCAATTTTCGCAATTGAACGTTGAAGTTTGTCTTTGTTCATTTTGATTTCGGCCAACTTATCCCGAAAGTCAGCTTCCGTCGTTAGAGTGCCCTTGGAGCTGTTAACTTGGTGTTCGGCATTCCACGGGCCCAATCCACCCATCGCCGCGTAAACGATGAATCCAGTCACAACTACAAGTATCATAGCCAGCGGAAGGCTTCTCATCGGAGCATATCCAAGTAACGAATTGTGTGATTGAATAACGAACACTTTTTCTTAATGCGGCAAAAATCCCGACCACACCGAACCTCAGAAAAAATCCGTGAAAAACGGACGTCCAACCCGAGGGAGGGACGTCCGAATGCATTGGGATTTTTTCGAAACGGAGTCATCGAACTCCATTCGCCGAATTGCCAGTCAGTCAAGCTGGCAGCCTGACCTGGTCAGTCGAAAACCGATTAGCCACCTTTAAGCAAATCGTCGAGCATTTTTTCCGTCGAATTCAAATCGGTTGGCTCGGAGAGAATTTCGTCGACTTTCGAATTGGTGTTGCTCAGTTCTTTCATTTTGTCGGTTTCAATTCGCAAGGCTGCCTCAACGTCGATGCCAAGTTCTTCGATTTCCTTGGACATGGCTTCAAGGCTTTTTCCAATGGATTCATTTCCACCGGCCAATGTGGTGTTTTCTCGAACCGCGTCTACCGCAATTTTCTTTGCATCAATTTCGGAGATCTTCAGGCTCAATTCACGCATCAATTTGCTTGAATTTTCTTCTTGAGTTTTCAGGAATTTTACGGATCCCTCGAGAGCGGTGTAGCTCGTCACCAAGCTGGCTAGCGAAACTTGTTCGGCTTTGAACATCCCGGCTACTTCTTCTGCGGTTTGCTGAATGTCCGCCGTCGTGTATTCCTTATCGCCCCGGGTAATCTTGCCTTCCGTTGAACCTTGTACTTCCTTGATCAAGGCCTGCACCTGTTGAATCTTGCCCGTCAAGGATTCCATCGCCGCTTCGGATTTCTGCTTTTTTGAAGCCAACAATTCCAAGCGGGCTTCAGCGCGGTAGCGGTTTTCGCGCAATTGCGCCAATTTGCCCTGAAGCTCCGTCTGCTTCAGTTCGATGGCTTTTCGCTTGACGTTCAATTCGCCAAGTGCTTGGTCGAGCCGTTTGATGATCGCATCTTTGGCGACTTCGACCCGCGGTCCACATCCGACATAGGCACCGACGCCAATGGCCGCGACCAATAATAGTAAACCGATGACACGTGACATGATTTTGACTCCAGCATTCCAAGGGGTAAGGGAAGATTCCCAGTAGTTCGTAAACTGCCGTACGGAATTGACAAAAAAATCCGCCGCAGAGCAACATCGCGAACGAACTGTGCTCACTTCGCGTGCCGAGCTTATTAGAACGATCTTCGCCGCAGAATTCAAAGGCCCCGGAGTTTTTTTTTGCCGAGTAATTATTGGAGTTCGGCGGGCTGGTCAACCGGGTCAACAAGTCGACTATGTTTCTGTCCGCCAACCACTAAAAACGCAGCGACGCGCTGTTTGGAGTCCTGTGGACGGCGGGTAGGTTCGGTTTCTTAGGAGTCGCCAAGTTTCAGCTTGCTGCGCAACCCCTGCCAAACGACCAAGCCTTGTTGTTTTTCATCGGGACTAAATAGCCAATCGGTCCTGTGAGCGACGATGCATAATCCGACGAGCATTAGCGTCGCCAGCCAAGGTGTTAGCAACAAAACCAGTGGCGTGCCGGAAATTAACCAGATTCCCAGATCAGTATGGCATCCCGAACAATGGTTCATTACGAGGATCAACAAAAGCACGATCAAGTTGCCGATGGTGGTGGCCCAAACCGCTCCCGCCAGTCCCCAATAGGGAATGAACAACATGTTCAACAGGATGTTGGCAACCAACCCCGTACCCACTGCCAATGTCGCGAGTTTACCCTTTTCGGCCACCCACAAATAGTCCTGCCCGACGGTATAGAGGCTGAACCAGATGCAATAAACCAATGTCAACGGCAACACCGCCAAACCGTCATTGTAGCGGCCTTGCAAAATGGTATCGAAGAAAAACGAAGAGGCAATCAACACCAAGATCCCGCTGGCGGTGAACGATAATCCCACCAGTTTATAGGATACATTCAATTGCCGGGTGGCTTGTTGGATGCGCCCATCCTCCCAGGCGGCACTCATATACGGGAGCAAAACCCCTCCGACCACGGTCGCCAGACTAACAATCAACAACGGGATGATACGACCGCTGTGATATTGTCCGACCATGGATTGCGCGAGTGCGGATGTCGTGTCCGACCAATGTATCAACATGTAGCGATCGGAGACTTCGAACAGGTTGTTCAATAAATTGGAGAGCCACAACCAAACGGCAAAGGGAGCAATCTTTCTCCACATGCTTTGGTGTGACAGCGACGAGCCGTTTTCAATGATGCCTTGGCGAAATTTCCAGCCCAGCCACATCGCAGGGATCAGGCCAAGCAGACAACAGAGGCCGTAAGCCAGAGTCACCGCAGCTGAATTGTCTTTGCAAACGACGATCAAGATGGTTCCGACCACGGCAAATGCGAGCCCCGTGACAAATCGCATGATCGATACCAGTCGAACCTGTCGCAATGACTCCATTAACGAAATCGCGAAATTCGAAATTGCCACTGCCACCAGAGACAGCGCCAGGCTGGCGATCAGAGTGGTTTGACTCGAGTCGCGAAAGAACCACTCTGCAAAAGTAGCCGGGAAAATTAATAGCGCTGCCGCAGTCATTAGCGACATGACGACACTGACGACGCCGATGCGAAAAATGAAAATTCGCAGTTGACCGCGCTGACGATAATGCTCCGAGTACCTGCCGAAACAACCTGGCAGTCCCAACATCGCCAACGGGGCCAGCAGCATCAACAGGCTCCAAACCATCGACCACTGTCCTAATTCCTGATCAGTCATCAGCCGACAAAATAGAATTCCACGGACAAAACCGATAGCTCGTTGGCCAATGGTCAGAACTAGTGCAAAAACGACACCCAGAGCGAGCGAGTCATGAACCCAGACCAAGCGAGTTGGCTGGTTCCGCGCGTCCGCTAGCGAAGCATTGGCGGCTGTTTGGGATAATCCCAGTTCGGATTGAGACGTCGCGGTAGCCATTTAGAAAGCAAATTCGATTTTGATCGAGCTGGGGCGGGATGAAGCGAAGTGTAGGCCGAGAAACGACATGCGAACGTTGATTTTCGAGTCCCGATCGGCTCGATAATGCAGATAAGATCGACTTCAACGATTATGCCCCTTTTCAGAAGATCATTTTCCGTGGTAAAATCGGTCTATCCATTCCGTAATGTTGACAACCCTCCCAAACGGATTGTTAAATAACGGGCGACATCACTGTGGAATTTGTTTTGTCGCTATATCCCCTCGTGTTGAAGTAGGCTGATCGTTTGCCAAATTTACCCCTTACGGAAAATCCGAAATCGGATCGCCCGCTGAAAGTGGATCTCGCCCTCGTGGCGCGAGACTTGAGAATCTCACCTGAGAACGTTGAGAAAACGGTTCAGTTGCTGGACGACGGAAATACGATTCCGTTCATCACGCGGTTCCGGAAGGACTTGACCGGTGGCCTGAACGAAAAACAGGTCCAGTCGGTAAAGCAATTGGTGGCGCAATATCGCGCCCTCGGAGAACGCAAGTCGTTCGTGCTGAAGTCGATCGAGTCGCAAGGCAAGTTGTCTGACGGATTAAAACTGGAGATTCATAACGCGTCGAGTGGTCGCCGGTTGGAGGATCTCTACCTACCGTTCAAGCCGCAAAAGCAATCGCGCGCCGCCACCGCCAAACAACAGGGGCTGGAACCGCTGGCCGAAGATATTTTTACCGCCTCGACGACCGATGTCGATTTGGCGTCGCGCGCGACGGATTTTGTGCGCGTTGATAAGGGATTGAACTCCGTCGATGACGTCATTCGCGGCGTGGGTGATTTGTTGGTGGAACGCTTCGGTGAAAATGGCGAATTAAAAAGTACGCTGCGGCAAATATTGTGGAATACTGGAAAACTGGCGGCACAGAGTGTTGTCGATCCTGAATCGGAACCCAAGGCCACGACTCAAAAAGCGCTACTGCCAAAGAAGGATGTCGCGTTGGTTTCGGCAGTTGAACCGGAAGCGCCGGAGAATGGCGTTTTAACACTGGAATCGAGTGTCGAAGGCGTTTCCAGTATTGAAGTATCAGCGCCGCTGGAAACATCGTCGACGATCGTGCCGTTGATTCCCGAGTCGCCCACCCTGGATAATTTGACATCGACACCTGGCCAGATGGATGGGTTAGAGACCTCCAAAGTTGATATTCCCACCAGTGAAATTGTCAGCGACAACTCGGCAGTTGCGTCCGTTGTCGCGGAAAATTCGGCGACGGTCGCTATAGCGGGACCGTTGGTCGTTGCCATGGAAGTCGCCAAGTCACCGGGTTCGGTCGGCGAATCCGCCGGTGTCTCGACCAAAAAGAAGAAAAAGAAAAAGAAAAAAACCACCGTGGATCCATTCAAGGATTACCACGATTTCAAGCAGCCGCTAAAAAATTTGCCCGACCATCGAGTGCTGGCGGTCAACCGTGGGGAGCGTGCGGGGAAATTAAAGGTCAGGATTCAAGCGGACGATGCACAGCTAATGTCCGCTGCCTATGCCGCACTCGTGCCCGAAAATCATCCGTTTGCCGAGTTTCTGAGAAAATGTGCGTCGGATGCCCTGGCCAAGGTATTGCTTCCCAGTCTTGAGCGTGAAGCTCGTCGTGAATTGACCGAAGCCGCCGAAAAACACGCTGTCGAAGTCTTCGCGAATAACTTACGAAATTTGTTGTTGCAACCACCGATTCGTAATCAACGTGTTTTGGCAATTGATCCAGGTTTCAAGAGTGGTTGTGCGGTCGCCATTCTCGATGGGTTCGGCAACGTGCTTGATTCGGGCCAGGTTTATGTTGTCGGCAATCAGTCACGCCGTGACGAAAGCAAACTTAAGATTGTCGAATGGGTGAAAAAGTACTCGATCGATGTCATCGCTGTCGGCACCGGTGCGGCCTGTCGACAAGCCGAGCAATTGGTTTCCGATTCGATCTCGGAATTGTTGGCGGATCACAACGTCCGATATGTGATGGTGAATGAAGCGGGCGCCAGCATCTACTCGACGAGCGAAATTGGGCGGGAAGAACTGCCCGACTTGACTCCATCTATACGTAGCGCCGTGTCCATCGGTCGTCGTCTGCAAGATCCGTTGTCCGAGCTGGTAAAAATCAGCCCGGCCAACATTGGGGTTGGCATGTACCAACACGATGTAAAAGCCAAACATCTGAGCGAATCACTGGATGAAGTGGTTGAGGTTTGTGTGAATCAGGTCGGTGTCAATGTCAACACGGCGAGTCCTTCGTTGCTGAAGTATGTTTCCGGATTGAATGCGTTGACCGCCCGGCGATTGGTGGAACATCGCCAACAGATTAAGGGTTTCAAGAATCGACAACAACTGAAAGAGGTTAGTGGAATCGGCGAAGCGACATTTGTTCAGGCGGCAGGATTTCTCCGGATTCGGGGCGGTGACAATCCCTTCGATTCGACTTCGATTCACCCGGAGAGTTATTATATTGCCGAGAATATTGTCGCACGCGTAAAGTCCACTCCTGAAGAGCTGTTTCCTTACGATCCTGATCCGATTCTCTTGCCACCGCTGGCGACCCCGGCCGTGCCCCCCATGGTTGCAGTCCAGCCATTGGAGAGCGAGTCGCCAAAGATTGAAGCTTCGGAACTGGTTCAACCGGTTTCTATCGAGCCGGTCACTGTTTCGCCGATCACTGTTTCGCCGATCGCTGTTTCGCCAGTTGTGGCCGCCGCAGCTACGTCGCCGCGAGAGCGACTGACTGATGACCAAGCAGCCCTGCATGCAGAAGCACGTAAGGAAGTGATCGATCAGATTACTCGATTAGAAATTGATCAGATCGCGGAAGAAAATTCGGCCGGAAAATTGTTGGTCCGTGATATTCTGATGGCTTTGCGAAAACCGGACTGGGATCCGCGCGATCGCGTCCACAAGCCGATTTTTCGTCGCGGCATTATCAAGGTCGATGACCTGAAACCGGAAATGCAACTGGACGGACAAATTGTCAATGTAGTCGATTTTGGTGTATTCATCGATATCGGTCTCGGCGAGAGTTCCCTGGTTCACGTGAGCCAATTATCCAATCAGTACATTAGCGACCCACATCGTTTTTGTTCGGTGGGTGACGTGTTGAAGGTTTGGGTTTCGGAAATCGATACAGCCCGTCGACGCGTGAAATTGACCGCCATTCAACCGGGAACTAAATCTGAGCGCCCAGCCCGTCGATCCCGATCCAGTAGTCTTGGCAAGAGTCCGACGAACCCGGCGCGTCCGTCGACTTTTTCTGGTTCGACATCGCGTCAGACAACCTCGCCCGGTGAACCCCGAACAGGGTCGAATGAATCGCGAGTCAAGCGATTTGAACGGTCCAAATCAGCCCAACGGTACGAAGGTGGAAAAACAACCGACAATCGTCAGAGTCATCGCGGCAACTCCAGTGATCGGCCTAAACCACATCGTCCGAGTCAACCTGCACCGCCGATTACTGAAGGTATGTTGAAGGGCAAGGAGCCGATGCGTTCGTTTTCTGACTTGATTCAGTTTGTAAAAGGCCAGCCCGAGAAGGACGACAAGAAATCGTCGTAGTCGTTATGGATTTTGAAAGCGAACTGGAGGCCGCCATCAAACGCGGTCAGCAACGCGTCGAGCTACGCCAGCATTCGGCCCGGCAAGCTAAATTGTCGGTGGAAGAATTTCGCAACCGTCATAACGATTTTCGGTTGAACCTGTCCGAACATATTGAGCAAGGCTTGAAAAAGCTGGCCAACCATTTTCCAGGTTTTGATTACGAAACGATTTATGGTAGCCGCGGTTGGGGTGGGGCCGTTTCCCGCAGTGACATCGATCGGGGGCCGAAGGGTCGTGCCGGTAGTTTTTTCAGTCGACTCGAATTGACGGTGCGTCCACCCAACGAATTTAATGTGGTGAACATTGCGGGTAAGGGAACGATCCGAGACAAAGAGCTATTTAACTGGAATCATTACGAAAATATTGTCGATGCCCAACAGGCGGCGTTCGAAAAAATGATTGACAAATGGATGCTGGAATTCGCTGAGCTTTTCGCGGCACGATGAAGTCCGCCGCAGTGTTTGTTGTGAAACGGATGCGTTGATTCGAAACGGCCATGAATACACTCCACCCTCGCGATTCGAATTTCGCTAGTCGTTACCCGGTTTTCAAGCGAACGGTTTGTTGGGCCTTGTTCGGCACCGGGATTGCTTTGTGTTTGGCGGTTTGGATATTCTACCGACCGATTGTGGACGAATCGTTGACGCCTCAAATTGTCATCTCGTCACAACTTGAATCCGGCCCAGAAATCCTTGGGGTCACCGGTGAAAGCGCGGGAACGATCGCTTCAACGAAAGAGGCAAACGAACGCGATTCAACCGGCAATCGACTGGCCGCCGGGATTTCGCAAGCCACCTTCGAAACGGCCAAACATCCACTCGATCCATTGCTGGAGATTGCTGATCAAGCGTTGTTGGAAATCGAGAAAAATGTCAACGACTATTCCGCGACCCTGACCAGTCAAGTGGTTTGTGAGGGAACGTTGCAGGAAGAAAAATGCCTGTTTTGCAAAATCCGGCACGCCCGAGTTTTGCCGAATGGAAAAAAAATTCCCTTCAGCGCTTATACCAAGTTTTTGAAGCCCCAATCGAATGTCGGTCAGGAAGCGATTTGGGTGGATGGTTGGCACCAAGGGAATTTGGTTGCCCACATTGGCGGTTGGGGGAACGTAATGCGGTTCTACCTTGATCCGGATGGTTCGTTAGCAATGGAAGGAAATCGCCATCCGATTCGTGATATCGGGATGCGAAACTTGATTGTTAAAATGCAGGAAGTGGGACGGCGCGATCGCGAACAGCAACCCTGCCAGGTCAGCATTCGCCGACATCTCCAGATCAACGATCGTCCGTGTACGCTATTGGAAATAATCCATCCCAAACAACAACCGCATTTCGAGTTTCATATCGCGCGAATCTATCTCGACGACGAACGCAATATTCCGATCGCCTATGAATGTTTTTTGTGGCCTGAAATCGAAGGTGACCCGCCACCGTTGCTGGAAAAATATTATTACACGGATGTCAAACTGAACATTGGACTGAAAGACCTGGATTTTGATCCAGCCAATCAGGAGTACAATTATCCGGCGCGTTAGAGAATAGAATTCCTGTTGGTCGCGCCTCGCTCGATCGCGCCGGACTTACTTTTCGATTGACGCCGAGATATCTGAAAATTCTTCGATACATCCGGCACCGCCCGGGTACTCGAGTCGATGACTCGACAGCGTTCGATCTGAACGAGTCAAACCAACAAATGGAATTTGAGTTATTCCTCAGAACCGAAAATTCTCGGGAATCAGCTGGCCAATCGTCCAGGTTTTCGTTTCAGCCGGATTGGCGGCGTTGACGCTGATGACTTGAATCTCGGTGCCGAATTCCACCAAGAATTGACGACATGCTCCGCAGGGAGACGCCAACGGCGCAGCTGCTACGGCAATTGCGGTGAATTTTTGATGACCTGCGGAAACCGCCTTGCAGATCGCAGTGCGTTCCGCACAAATACATAATCCGTATGACGCGTTCTCCACGTTGCAGCCGGTGAAGATGGTGCCATCGACGGACAACAACGCAGCACCGACCCGGAATTTAGAATAGGGAGCATACGCGGTTTCGCGCGCTTCCAGGGCGATGTCAATCAGTCGCTGTGTTTCTTGGTTTGTCATCAAAACATGACTCCAGGGGAGAGTTGGTTTCTGGTTGAGAGATCCTGATTCGAATTCAAGAATAAAAGCCGCATTCCGGTTGGTCAAAACGACTCGACAATCAAGTCCGGAATGACATCGGCCGTCGGACTTGTGCCGATCGACGCACCGACTAGTTGGCTGGCATAGGCTGCCTGAGGCGTGTGGCAAAACAGATTTGCCACAGTCTGTCCCGATTCGATCTGGTCTCCCAGCCGAACCAAAAATTCGATACCGGTCGAGTGATCCAGCCGATCCCCGAGTTTTTTACGCCCACCGCCCATTTCGATAATCGCCAAACCCAAACGTTCAGCGTTGATTCGGGCGACGTATCCACTTTCACGGGCAATGACAGCATGTTTCGGCGCAAACTCTTCCAGCTGGTCCAAATCACCACCATGACTGGTCACCATTTCCTTGAATTTTTGCAAGCCTTCACCGTTGTCAATTTTTTGTTGCAACAACTGGCGAGCCATTGGCTGGTTTGCCTCGACTCCGGACGTGACCAACAATCGGCTACCCAACTCCAAGGTCAACTCGACGACATCGTGTGGGCCGGATCCTTCAAGCACGTCCAGCGATTCTCGAATCTCGACCGCATTTCCAATCATGCGTCCCAGGGGTTGATTCATATCTGTAATCAGCGCCGTCGTTTTCACTCCCATTCGATTTCCGACTCGGACCAACGATTGGGCCAACTCTCTGGCACGATCCAGAGTTTTCATAAAGGCCCCGCTGCCCCATTTGACATCGAGAATCAATGCATCGATCCCTTCAGCAATTTTTTTGCTGAGGATGCTGGCGGTGATCAACGGGATTGAAGGGACGGTTGCCGTCACGTCGCGCAGGGCATACAGCCGTTTGTCGGCCGGAGCCAACGACGCCGATGCGCTGGCAATCGAGCAGCCGTTCCAGTTGACAATGCTGCGAAACTCCTCGTTGGATAGCTCACATCGATAACCGGGGATCGATTCGAGTTTGTCTAATGTGCCGCCAGTCGCTCCTAACCCCCGGCCCGAAATCATCGGAATCTGCACATCGCAACAGGCCAGTAACGGCGCCAGCGGAATCGAGACTTTGTCTCCAATCCCGCCGGTGGAGTGTTTGTCGACCGCGGGTTTGCCGGTCCAGCTCAACCGATCTCCTGACTCGATCATGCAACGTGTCAGGCATTCGGTCTCATCGGCCGTCATGCCCTGAAAATAAACTGCCATCGCGAAAGCGGCCATTTGATAGTCGGGTACTTCATTGGCGGCATAGCCCTGGACTAAAAATTGAATCTGTTCGGCTGGCAATTCCCGGCCGTCGCGTTTATCAGCAATGATTTGAGCAATGTTCATTTCGTTTAGATGCGCCGGTAAATACTTGTCTGCAGATTGATAGCCGATCATGATATACCAGATGAATCCTGAAAAATACCGGCGGGGGCTCGTTCGCGAGCGGCTCGGTAACTAAACTGCTTACGGCGTTAGCCCGACTTTCTGGAAATTTTTTGAACTCCATGATCTGATGATCAGAATCCTGCTTTCAACCACTTCGTATCAAGACACGCCCGGACCGCATCATGCGCGACTGGCCAGTATCGGGGCTGAAATCCATCGCGCGCGTGGTCCGCTGACGGAAGCGCAAATGCTGGAAATCGCTGGCGAGTTTGATGGGTTGCTGTGCGGGGACGACGCGATCACTCGAGCGGTTTTGGAAAAATTTCGCCCTCGATTAAGGGTCATTTCCAAATACGGTATTGGAGTCGACAAGATCGATGTTGGCGGTTGCTCCGATTTGGGAATTCCATTGACGTTTTGCCCCGGCGTAAATCACACAACCGTCGCCGAACATGCGTTCCTGTTGATGTTGGCAATGTCGCGAAATTTGCTGGAACAGGCCAACGCAGTTCGCAACGGACATTGGCAACGCCTGACTGGTTATGAAATTCGCGGTAAGAAAATTGGGGTGATCGGTTTAGGCCGAATTGGTCAAGAAGTGGTTAAACGAGCGGCGGCGTTTGAAATGAAAATCGTCGGATACGGAGCAAATTTTTGGCCGACCGAAATTGCGCAGCAGTATCAAATGGACCGAGCGGATTCCGCCGAAGAGATATTTTCCAGCTGTGATATCATTTCGCTGCATACCAAGCTCACTGACCAATCGCGCCGGTTGATTCGTGCTGACTCAATGCAGCAAATGAAACCAGGCGTGCTCATTGTGAATTGTGGCCGCGGAGAACTGGTTGACTCCAGCGATGTTCGGGCAGCCCTCGAATCGGGAAGGATTGGCGGTTATGCCACCGATGTGCTTGATCAGGAGCCTCCGCAGCCAGATCATCCTTTGTTGACGGCACCCCGTTGCTTAATCACACCGCATATCGGTTCGCGAACTTTCGAGTCCGTCGAGCGGCAGGCGATGATGGCCACCGAAAATCTGATTCTCTGTTTACGTGGCGAACAGCCGCTGGCCCAGGTTAATTCAGTGGCAATTCCCGTGGGTCTGATTTGATTCAAATTGTTGATGCGTTGCGTATTCATCGAACGTTTTTTCGGATTTCCTCAACCAATTCACGCGCCTATGTCTGAAACGCTTTATGTTGTCCCGGTCGAGCTGCACAATTGTTTGGTGGATGCAGCGTATCGATTCCGAAAATTCAATGCGCTGGAGTCGCAGGCCGCCGCCAAGTTCTCGGCGTTTGCGAGCTGGCATGGGATTCGCACGCACAACGCGTTGAAAGCGCTGCACTTGGATCATCTATTTGGTTCGGGAGCCGGTGGATGTGTACCCAATGCAACTATCGAGAAACTGAATACTCGATTTGCCGCTTCGCAAATCTGGAATGCCAACCGAAAATTGGGACAGGCGACCGCCTACGAGGCGATGCAGGAAGCGATGAAACTGGCCGAGCATTATGGCATCGGTCAGGTTTCCGTCGACAACGCGTTTCATTATTTATGGGGTGGAGGATATGTGATGGAGGCCGCCCAACAAGGCTTCATCGCGTATACGAATTGCACCGCAGCATTGGCGGAAGTGGTCCCGTTCAAGGGTCGGACGCCGACGCTGGGGACCAACCCACATTCCTGGGGCTTTCCCACGACGGAGGCAATTGGATTTCCTATCGTTATTGATTGGGCGACATCCGTCGTGGCCATGGGACGTGTGCAACAATTCCAGCGGGAAGGACTGGAGTTGCCGTCGGAAGCGGCGGTCGATGCCGAAGGTAACTACACTCGCGATCCCAGTCGAGTGGCCGCCTTGACCACGTTTGGGGCGCACAAGGGTTATGGTCTTTCAATCATTAACGAATTGGTGGGTGCCTTCATCGGCGGATCCTTGCCGACTCTCCGATCCCGCTGGAAATTTCCGAGCGCTGAAAAACACACCCCCGCATTTTATTTTCAGGTCATCCATCCGGATGCAATGAGTGGTCGGGATTTCGCCGCCGGCCGGACCCAACTGGAAAACGTCAAAGCGGTCTTGGCGGATATTCTTGGGCCTGGCAACGAACAGTGTCTGTTACCTGGCCAAGTCGAAGCCGAGTCGGCCCAACGTTCACAACGCAACGAAGGGTTGCTGTTCAGCGCGGCTGAGATCAAGGCCTTCAATCAGATCGCCACCGAATGTGGACAATCGCTATGGGAGCTGAGTTCCTTCCGAGTCGCCGTAGATTAATGGGTCACCGCGCTCACCTTTTTTTAATCCCTGCCAATTTGGTTTTTTTGATTTTGTGTAACTATGTCTTACGTCGATAATTTGTTTTCGCTTTCCAACAAAACTGCGGTCGTGATCGGTGGGACCGGTGAATTGTGCGGCGCGATGGCCGAGGGTTTGGCCGCTGCCGGCGCCGAAGTTGTGTTGGTTGGGCGCTCCGAAACCAAGGCGCAACCGCGTGTCGATCGAATCGTCGCAGCTGGCGGTCGGGCCTATTTTTTGCCGTGTGACGTTGATTTGAAGACAAATTTTGATCAGTTGTTGGCTCAAGTTCTCGAACGATCAAGCAAGGTCGATGTCTTGGTTAACGGGGCGGGCATCAATAGTGCGACGCCATTCCTGGATATATCCGAGGAAGAATATGATCGAATTTTTCAAATCAATATGAAGAGTGTCTTTTTGGCTTGCCAGGTTTTCGGCAAGTACTTTGTCGAACGCAATCAAGGGGGATCGATCATCAACGTTGGATCGATGTCTGGATTGATTCCCCTGTCGCGCGTGTTTACCTACTCGGCAACGAAAGCTGCCGTCCACAACCTTTCGAAGAATCTTGCTCGGGAGTGGGCACCCCTGAAAATTCGGGTTAACACATTAGTGCCAGGTTTTTTTCCTGCCGAGCAAAATAGAAAAGTGTTGACACCAGAACGAGTCAGTCAGATCATGGGGCATACTCCGATGAACCGATTCGGCGCGGCGAGCGAGTTAATCGGCGCAACTTTGTTGTTGGCCAGTGATGCGGGCACGTTTATTACGGGAACGGAGCTGGTCGTCGATGGCGGGTATGCCGCGATGACGATTTGATTGTGTCTGACCGAAGTATTGAAATTCAGCCTCCTATTCGACTTAACTGCCCATGTTTATCACTGAAGATTTCTTACTGACCACGCGGGCTTCGGAAAATCTGTATCACCAGTTCGCCGAAAATCAACCGATCATCGATTATCACAATCATTTGTCTCCGCAGGATATCGCTGAAAATCGGCGATTTGAAAACATCTTTGAAATGTGGCTTGCGCACGACCACTACAAATGGCGCGCGATGCGGGCCAACGGAATTGGCGAGGAGTTTTGTACGGGGGCGGCCTCGCCGAAAGATAAATTTCTGGCTTTTGCCCGAACTGTTCCCCAAACTCTTCGAAATCCGATTTTTCATTGGACGCATCTCGAACTGAAACGTTATTTCGGAATTGATGAGCTACTGAGCGAAGCCACCGCGGCCGCGGTCTGGGAGTCTTGCAATGAGCAAATTGCCGGTCGAGATGATTTGCGGACGCAAGGCATACTTAAAAATTTCCGTGTGACCGCGCTCTGTACCACCGATGATCCGGCGGATGATCTGTGTTTTCATCGTCAGCTCCGCGCGGGTGTTGGTTGTCCGACGGCGATCTATCCCGCCTTTCGCCCGGATGTGGCGCTGGCTGTGCATCGACCCAGTGAATTCAACGGTTGGTTACAGAAACTGGAATCGGTGGCTGACGTTTCCATTGGCTGTCTGGCAGATTTGTTGACCGCGTTACGAAAACGTCACGACGATTTTCATGCGCTCGGCGCCCGAATGTCGGATCATGGTTGTGAATATGTCCCCGCCAGTTTTTGCGACGAGCCAACTGCCGCAACAATCTTAAATGCGGCCCGCGCGGGAAAACCGGCGACATCATTGGAACAGGACCAGTTTTCGACATTCCTATTGTTGTATCTGGCTCGCCTGGATTTCGAAAAAGGATGGACCAATCAATTTCATTTGGGCGTTTGGCGAAACAACAATACGCGTCTGTTCAATTCAGCCGGACGAGATGTGGGTGGCGATTCCATGGGTGATACTTTACAAGGGCGGACGCTCGGACAATTCCTCGATCGGTTAGATCAAGAGGGCTGTTTACCGAAAACGATTTTGTACAACCTGAACCCTGGCGACAACTATCTGATTGCGACGATGCTGGGCAACTTTCAGACTGGGGGCACGCCGGGCAAGCTGCAATTTGGATCGGGTTGGTGGTTTCTCGACCAAAAAGAAGGAATGCGTTGGCAACTCAACACGCTATCTCAAACGGGATTGCTGTCGCGGTTTGTCGGGATGTTGACCGATTCGCGCAGTTTCATGTCATTCCCGCGCCATGAGTATTTTCGCCGGATATTGTGCGATTTATTGGGACGGGAAATGGAGTCCGGCGAACTTCCCAATGATCTGGCCATGATCGGTGAATTAGTTGCCAACATTTGTTATGGCAACGCCAAGCAATATTTCGGATTGCCTGTCGCTTGATCGTTGGACTCGGATTCGCAGGAGTTAGCGTCCTGGCGAAATAGTGGCCCGCAACGCGGCCAGGTACTCTTGCAATAGGTCGGACGCTTCGAGCTGGGTAAGGATCGCTGCATCGTAGTGGATCGTCACTCGCAACCGATCCTGATAGCGAGCGACAGCGATGTTCAGCGGTGTTCCGTATCTAAGTGGGCCCAGGAAATCAATTTCGATCGGAGTCAGTTTTTTGTTCGACGGAGCCCCTGCTATTGATCGTTCGCGTTGCCGGAATGGTTGGCCCAGATTGGTGAAAACGGCAATCCCACGAGGTTTCCTGTTTTGAGCCGCCCGCCGGACCAAGGGTTGAAAGACCGACAAACCGCGAATGACAATCAGGAACATGCGATCGAGTTGCCATTTTCGAATGAGGTTGATTTCGCGATCAATCGAACGAAACAACGCCGGGTCTGGGAGTTCGGACATGTTGCGGCGATCAATCTGGACGATGCTGGTGCGGTTAATCGAGGGCAAATGACGATCGGCAATCTCACGGATATTCATCGGCAAAATAACTCGAATCCAGTCCTGCGATGAAGCAGCATGATCAAGCCGCAATCGCCAGCGTTGGATCGCGTTAAACAAGTCCCCCAGCAGTCGCGCGTTTAGACTGGTTTGTTCATTCGTTGTGTCGCGGACCAACTGCTCGAGCGTTGCGATGTCGATCCAGCCGCTAACAATGGCGGGAGTTTCGGGTAGCGGTCGATCGAGTTTCAAGTCCGATGGGTTGAACTTGGAGTTGTTTGTTCGCTCCGGCGACAATCGAATGGTCGCTGTTTTGCGGAATAGGAACTTGGTTGCACCAAAAATACCAACGGCTTGAAAAGGTAGTTGGCGAAAAAATTTCCACCGCATGAGGCCCAATTGATTTCGTTGCCGAAACTTGTCCTGACGCAACGTCATTAACCCGCGAGTCGGCTTGACTCCAGCAACTAAATTATCGTAGACCTGCCACCAATCATTGATAAAGCTGACTGCCCCCGCTCCATCGCATAGCGCATGATGCGTGGTAAACCAGATTTCAGAAAAATTCGCAACGTTTTCGCCGTTTGCATCAGCCGGAACCGACCAGCGACTGACGAACAGAAATGGCCCCAATTGGTTCGTTGCGTCCAATCGTTCCCGAAAATTACGCAGTGGTCCGGGAGCGGTTGATAGATCATCAAAACAGATGCTCTCACTACATTGAAGCGAGACGGGATCGATGGGGTGATTGTCGGATGATTCAGCAACGCCCGAGGTGCAACCGTTGACCGCTGGTTGTTTTTTCCAACAAAGCCGTCCGTGGCGCGACTCGACCTGACAACCGAAGAGCGGTTGGCGGTCGCCAGCAATATTCCAAGCCTGCCGAGCCAGAGTTTCATCAATGCTAGTTTCGACGAGCAGACGGCAATGAATCAAGTTCGGGAATCGGGAATCCGAATCGAAAAAATGATATTTTTCAATACTATTGAGTCGATCTTGAGGCGACAATTTTTTTCCAATTTCTGTCATAGGCCAACTCAAAAAAAACGCCCGGACCAGCCGGGCGTTTTCAGATTGGAATTTCGAGATCGCTACTTGATCGGCTGGCCAGGTCGAACGCCACCGCGTGACGGCAGACCCAATGGTCCATCGGCTGGCGGTTCGGCGGGCTTCTGGTCGCCTTTTTTGGCGCCTTCGTCGTCGGAATCATCACCGGATTGGATCCGTTTGATACGGATGTTGCGAAACTTTACCTCGCTGCCATGATTTTGGAACGCAATATGGCCGTTAATTGTTTTATTGAACTTTTCCCAACTCTTAAATTTGCTTTTTCCGAGTTGGGCATTCCAATCATCACTATCGGATTGAACGTCGACAACTTTGACACCATTGAGGAAATGCTGTACCCGATCACCTTCAACCTTGATCCGGCTTTTATTCCAGGAACCAACGGGACGAAGCACCTTTCCGGTCGCCGGGTACAAGCCATACAACGCGCCGGCCGCGGTCAATTCCGATTTGCCATCTTCGTGTTTGCTGTCATCGAGAACTTGGAACTCGGGTCCGCTCAAATAGGGCTGATCGTCACCCAATGCAACACGAAACAAAATCCCGCTATTACCACCTTCGGAGATACTCCATTCGACTTGCAATTCGAAATTATCGTAGGTTTCTTTCGTGATGATATCGCCGTCGCCAGAACCATCGAATACCAATTGCTTGCCATCAATGTCCCAACCGGAACCGATCTCTTCTGTTTGGTAGCCACGAAAATTAGATAAATCTTTGGATTCCAACAGGTCCACAAATTTTTTCGGTGCTGCTCCAGCGCTTCCCACGTTGGAATCGATTATTTCCAACGGTCCGATCGATTTCTCTTGGGCCGAAACGGCCAAGGCTGGTGTCAATGAAAATACCGTCAGGCCCAACAACAGGCTGAGTCGAAACAAAGGATAGCGATTGTACATCTGGCTAACTCCAACGAATTAGGAAAGTGAATGGGTCGTCCGCCGAACCACAATGGTGATCAACGTCGGCCCTGATTTTATCGTCTTTCAATCGCCTTGTCGAATATGGGCGACCGATTTCAACGATAAACATTCCAAAAACTGGGGTCGTCGAGATTCGCTAACTCGGCGTTAGTCGGCCCCTGGCAAGTTGGATTGTTTCTGAATTTCATTGAGAAGTTCGTTTTCCCGCAGATTGCCGGCTTGTTTGTTCAACAGGTTGCGCAAAACTTCGAAACGGGTGTTGATAAAATCCGATTCTCGCTTGTCCTGGGTCAGGTTCTTCAAGCGTACTTCTTCATTGGCCAGGCGAGTTTTGAAATCGCGGGTGGACTCTAAACTCTGATAATCTTTAAGAATCAACTTGGCGTTGGCCAGATTTTTCGCCTGCAGGGCGGAGTCGATATCGGATTCAAACACCTTGCGTTGAATTACCAAATTGAGAATTTCTTTTTCCAGTCCCAGCAACACGCCTTCGGCGTACAGACTGGTCTCATCATTGGGAATACCGGTTCGCAATTCCTGATGCAGACCGGGAATGAGGGGTAATCGCTTGAGCCGTCGCGAGCCCCGACTGACTAAAATAATTCGCAAGCCGTCCTCGCTGGGAGGAATTTCCAATTTTCCCTGCCAGTCGGTCTTACCCAAAAACTCATTCGATTCGCCGTCGATGGCATTCGGTTTTCGTGAATAGATTTCATACCCTTCTAACGGCGTTTTCGATTTGTCCAACGATTCCAAGAACAACCAGGACGACTGTTGCGGCGGGCGGATCACTAACGCCAATTTTTCGGCCTTGCCGGTGCGACCCGCTAATGGAGAGCGGTGGTAGGACTCAACAGAGCACTTCAATTCCGCCGTGGGAGCATCGGCTATAGCGGAATCGAGCGTCAAAAAAGTAAATTCAATCGGCTGTAGGCTGAGCAATTTACCATTGCGGTCGGAACGGCGGATGACGGGTAGAAAGCGATCATTGGATTGAATGAACACCGGTGAACCTCTGATCGGTACGACATTCCATTGCAAGTCGGCACTGATTTCTGTTCGGTAGCAAGCGTCAATGGCTCTTACCTGCAAGTAAACTTCCTCCCGACTGTCTTTCTTGATTACCCGGTCCACTTTCGCCAACGGCATGAACGACAACTGAATCGCCTTCATCAAGCCGGCGCTCAATTGTTGATCATGGGCAAATTCCCGCAATTGCAGGGGGCCCCATTGTTGAGTCTGAAGATCAAACTCACGGACTTTGATTTTGGTTCTGCCGAAATCCTGATTCAAACAAACCACCATTAACTTATCATATGATGCTAAGGCGGGAAATGTTTCGAAGCCCATACATTTGGTGGGTGTTTCCAAAAAATTCATGAATCTCCAACGATATTGGCTGGGAGCCAGCCCAATCTGCAGATCCCAGCCACTGGGGTCAACTAATTCCGATTGACGAGTAACGTCAGTGACCAACGTGGAATACATTGCATTCAGATTTGGCGAACCGTCCAAACACAGCCAAACCGCCACGCGATAGGGGCGATACTCCCAGGCCCGCTCGACGCCCGTTTCCAAATCCCGATCACTAATGCTCGGTGAGAAGACATCGATGATCGGCGTTGTGGGCGCAGTGGTATTTTTTGATACCGCCGTTTTAGCCAACGAATTTCCAGCGGACGCTGCCGCAACAGCTGGCACGGCAGGACGATTCACCGGAACTGTATCGACTTGGGCCGATCCAGAAGCAGGTACCGCCAGCAACAAAATCGACCACAACACCACCGCAGAAATTCGTTTTTTCAACCGGCAGCGATTTATCAGGCGACTGCGCAAAATCCATCGCGACAATGGGCTGGGAAAAGCGAGCGTCGTCGTTGGAAAGTGGACGCCGGGCGGACTTGAATTTAATGAATCTGGGGCGGACATCATTGATTATTCTTCTTCTTCTGTTCCATAAATATCAATTTGCCATCGATCAACATTTTGATACAGATGGATTAAGTCACGGCCGACACCCGTGACCGTATTTCGAAACGCGAAATGCTCTTTGATTTGCCACAAGGGAATCACCGAGAGATCAACCGACAACTGCCGATGTAGTCGTCGCAACAAGGCACAACCCGTGCGCCAACTGCTCGCATAGCTGAGGTCGCGAATGGTTTGTTCGGCCGGAGCACTAACGTCCTTCGCAATACCATGGCGGCCAACGATTCTGGCGATATCGGTCAACGGCTCTTCCATTGTAACTTCCAGGTAGAGCATATCCCAATGATCGTCGCTGGGGATGGTTTCACCTGGTTTCAATGGCAACGTAGTGGTTTCAACCCCGATACCATTCCACATTTGGGCGATCGCTGCAGCGGCTTGGGTCGCAGTACTACTGGAGGGATGGGCCAAAACCAACGCGGGCAGCACGATTTTTTCGGGACGTTTGGGAGTCGGTCTGAGAGCCAGATCGACTAAAACCATCGCCAATTGTGAGTTAAACATGGGGGGCCGAATCTTCAAATCGTAACCGTACGAAATCTGGTCGTTTTCTTCGGTTCCAATCGGAAACGGACCACTCAATACGTCGCATCCGGATACTTCCTGTCCGTCGCAAATGGACTTTTGTAGTAAAACCTCTCGATTGATCGCGTGTGACAATCCGCTGCGAAAATACAAATTGTCCTTCAGTTCGCCACGGATTTTTGGAATCAACATGTGCACGGAGGGAATCAGGTAGGGACGAACCACGATACCGTTGGCGGCTTTCAAGCGCGACAAATCGGCAACCGGCACCCGATCAACGACATCAATATTCCCCTTGATCAACTCGTCTACCGCGACGGACGCAGCCGGGAACAATTGCTCGATCAATACAGGATGTTGACGCTCGGGAAGAGATTGGTACTGCGGATTCGATTCCAATGTCGCAAAATTATTATCGATATCCGATAGGATATAACTGCCGTTTTGACTGCCCAATTTTTCGAGATCGCCGAGTTCAAAATTCTCCGACCTATTTGAGGGCGGGGTCAACGTAACTTGTGCCGGATTGAAGTACGGCAGATTCAACAAGGCTTCGGGTCGAACAAAAGGTACACGCAAGGTAATCAAGACCTGATTGCTATCGCGAATTTCTACGTCTTGCAGAATTTTTTCCCAACCATCGTTATGGAAGCTGGAGTCGGGATTGGCAGCCGACAACAAACGCGAAGAGATCATGTAGGCATCGGTCGGCGGGGTGGTCAAGGAGGCCGGCGATGCTGTCAACTCAAAACGATATTTCAGTCCTAATTCGTCGGTTTGCATTAGGGTCCCGTTGAGAAAGACGTATTTACCACCTTCGTCTCCCAATCCAGCCAGTTCGACGATCGTTCGTTTGGTCAATCGACCGACACGGCGAGAGCCCCAATGATCAAGTCGTTGACCATCAGCATCCGCCGGCGGCTGACTTGTCCCGACGACAATCAACGGAAACGCCTTCAGGATTTCCGCCTGCAATTGCTTGACTTCCTCGCGATTTGGCGTCAGTTGTTCGGCTTGCCGTGAGGCCTTTTGAGCCTGACGCCCCTGACCAGCGACGACAAATTGTCGGGCCTGTGCCATCAATTGATCGGCCTGGTCGATAAAGACCCTTTCCCATTTGGAAGTCAGCGGTTGCGCTTCGACCTGATACTTTTTGCTGATCGCCGCCATTTTTAGTTGAACGGTGGCAAATTCATGGGCATCAAAATCCTTTTGAAGAATTCCGTCGTAACACAGCAGAATGATCTCGATGAGTCTTTTGTCGATTCCGGGCACCTGGAAGTCCGGTGTTCGCGCATAGATATCTTCAAAAATTGAGAGAGCGAGTTCGAATTGCGCTGCTCGAAAATTATCGGTCGCATCGATAAACATACAACTTCGCAACGATTGCACCGATGAATCGTTTTGTTTGCCGCCGTGATCGTACACATACAACAAATTGCGAAACGCAGGAGCGTATTGTTTTTCAGCCAACCATTGGTTCGCCTCTTCGATCAGGAGGTCGTTGAAGGTTTTATGAACTTTGATGCAGGAATAGGGGACTTGCAGCTGTTCACCGGTTTCCGTCGCGAACTCAAAAATCAGTACACCTTGATCGGGAAATGGACTGCGCAATGGTTCGCTGAGCGGTCGGATTTTCAAGATCGCATTGTCGGAACCAGCGTTCAGAAAAAGCAACTCAAAGGGCTCGTTGTCGACGAACGGCCCAACCAGATCTTCATTTTCAATCCATTGGGCAGTCGAGTTGTGCGGGCCGACAAACGCCAACAACAAAGTCAGCAACAATGAACCCAGCCCCGCCGACCACGGAACTACCGAAGACTGGTCCCCGCCTCGGTTGATGGTCGAAATTGAAGCAAAAGCAGTGCCTGTTACCACTTAGTTTGCTCCCGACATTTTGGCGAAATCAACTTGGTGCAGCGTGCCGTCGAGACCGCTGAAAAATAACGCTTGGTCAACTTCAATCGGTGCAGCGGCGATTGGTTGTCGCAAGTCAAAATCGCCAACCACCTTGCCGGATGCCGGATCGACGACGAGCAGCTTGCCGCTGAGAAAGCTCACCAGCAATCCTGATTTGAATTTTTTGGGCGGGCCGGCGAATTGTTCGTTGGGAATACTCAGCGCCCAAATCGTAGATAAATCCTCGGCCAACATCAACAATTGATCGTTGTCCATCTTCAGCAAAATACCCTGCTCAACCAACCAGGGGCCTGCCGCAACTTTCCCCGGTAACTCCATTTTAAGGTTCAAGCTCAGCTTTGGTGAAATGGCCAAACTTGCCAACGAGTCATTAACGCCGTCTTCGAGCACGCCAAAAATTGCTTGACCGTTGTTTACCAATCGAGAGCCAAAGGGTTCGTCAAGTGTCAACGAGCTGACCTGCTCAATCGAACGTGGATTCGCCGCGTCCAACAAATACAACACGCTCGAATTACCTTCCTGGGCACCCGTGCCGGATGCGATGGCAAACGAACTGTCGCGAATCAACGTCGGCTCAAACCACTCGGTCTGGGTACCTGGCGAAATCGGAGGTTGAAACGGTGTTCCTACCAATTGACCGTTCTTGGGATCGACTCGCGTGACTTGTCCGTCGGTGGAGGGCACGATTAGAAACTCTCCGACAGCCAGCGGCGGGCAAGCCGGATGATTGGCTGGAGTTGCCAAACGAATCAATTTACTGTCAGTGGTCGTCGAATTGCCGAAAAGAAAATCTTCCTGCTGGGCGGGACCAAAGCAGGCAAAAGTATCGTCTGGTAACTGAACCAGCGAACTGAACTTGAGATCCTCCACAACCTGGCTGGATTGTGCCTTGGCAATCGCTGTTTGATTTGCCAAAGCGGTGGGCGTAATCTGGAACAAGTCACCTTGGTTCGACACGACCACCACGGAATCACCTGCCAGCATGGGCGTCCCCACCACCGGACCGCCGAAATCCGTTCTCCAAATCGGGGCTAGCGATTTCGCATCGACCAGTGACGCGGACAACATACCCGAGTCACGGCGACGCCGGACATGAAACAGGTAATCATCCAATTTTCTTAACGGCGTGATAAACGTGTCTTGGGAATTGATAATCTCGTCCCGTTGAAATGTTCCCTGGGTGCGTTGAATTCGAAACCGCGAAATTCCCAAACCGGCGATCCACAAATTGCTTCCTTCGGTCAATACCTGAGTTGAGGCTCCACCATTGACAAAATTATCCGCAGCAAACTTGGTCACTGGAATGTTTTCATCGGTAGGTTGCAATTCCAATATTCGCACATCACCGTTGTCGGCAGTCATCAACATCCAACGTCCGAATCGTTGCAAAGGCTGGGTAACTGGACCATCAGTGATTCGTTTGATGACTTGCACCAATTCCAATTCCAGGCCATTTTTTGCCGGCTTAAGTACCAACAGGTCACAAAAATCTCCCCCATTCATGGCCACCAGAATAAAACCGGACCAGGCCTGCGGCGCAATGGCAATGCTTCCCGTATAATGTCCCAGGTAAAGCACTTCGCGACAGCTGAAATCCTGATTGGACAGCACATACAAGTTCGAATAGCTACCAGCCTGGTAGATGTAGGGATCTCGATCACCGATCAATGCCGGAACATTGGCGGCTTGCGGAAGTTTGATAAATTGCAGCACCGAGCCCGATTTTCGATCGAGCTGAATGATTTTCCCCATCTGCGTCGTGACCACGATCATCGCTTCGTTAAACACCGGCGCCAGAAAGGGTTCTCCGATTTCGGTCCGCCAGATAACTTCGCCGGTTGACTTTCCAACCAACAACAAGTCCTGACTTTGCTGGTCAGAAACCAACAACGAATTCTCATCCACCAGTACCGGCTGTACGTTCGTTTGGTAACCAACAAACCGCCGCCATAGCAGGGCGCCATCAGCAGCTTGCATTCCGTAAACCGAGCCATCGGCCAGGAAGTTTACAATCTCACCTTTCAGGCTATTGACCGATTCACCCACGGGGCTGGCCAATACGACACTGCGTTGGATCGGGGAAACTCGCGGAGCGTTGGCGACAGTCAATTTGTCCGCGATGGGCGCGACGAGCTCGCGTTCCTTGAGGCTAATCTCCAACATGGTGTTTCGCAGTAATTCGCGACTAGCGAGGTCACCATAATTGCGTGTCAGTTTCTTGTATTCGGCAAATGCTTTATCGGTCTCGCTGGCCGCAGCCAGTTTCTTTATCTCGATGATTGCCAAATTGTAATTTTTTTCTTTGTCAATCTGCCCCTGCAAAACGCGAATGTTGTTGTCGATCTTGGCCAAATTGGCTGCCGTCAACGGTTTGTTCCGTTCGCTGGTCGGAATATAAACGTTGTTGTCAATGATCTTCTTGAGATCCAAACACTTGGTCAATTCTGATTCCATGGCGGCCAATTCAGTGGTCTTTTTAGCTTGCTCGGTGATTTCCATTAATGATTCGGGCAGCATATGAGCTAGATCAGGTCGAATTTCATCGACCTCGTTGTCGTCGTCCTCGACCAACGGAGCCAACAAAGATTCGGCGCTGGTGATCGTTTCTGCCCAGTAGCGGGCAGAGAAACTATTGGCGATCAAGCACTGCGCGCGCAGCGCTTTCGCCATGGCAACATCCCTGTGTTTTGGATTGTCGTTATAGTATTGCTCGAATTTTTTTGCGGCATCGAGATAGGCCAATTTTTCAAAACTGTCTTTCGCGGCTTTGTATTGATCCTCGGCTTTGACACCCAAGGTGGCGACAAACAAAACAGCCAAACTAATAAACAGGACTCCCAGGATACCGAATCCAATGTACAACCATTTCGTCGACCATTGATCTCGCTGGTTCTTTTTCCCCGAAAAAGACGAGACTGGTCTGTTGCCGCGCGAGTAGTTGTCATGACCGAATTGATCATCGTCAGTTAGCTCGGAAACATAGCCCTGATAAACCGGTGCGGGAGGTTTTGAAGCTTTGCGGTCCACCCCCACGAGTTCGTCTTGTAGCACGTCGAATTGGCCGGCATCGAGCGCAGTTTTTTCGTGGGAAACAATTGGTTGAACGATAGGTGTGGGCGGCCGTTTGGGATTTTTAACGGGCGCAGCAGCTGGAATCGCAGATTTCGCCGACGGCGGAGGTTGTGGGACGGCTGGGGGATGCAACAGCGAGCTCGTCAGATCCTCGGTGTCGTAGGCCGGTTCGGGATGTGATTTACCTGCGTTAAGAATTCGAGCAGCTTCGGATTCTTTCAGCTGGCCTTTTTTGACCAAATAATCCAACACGAATTGGGTTTTGACTTCCTGATCGGAAGACTCTACCTCGCGTCGGATTTTTGCCAGGATTCGGGGATCGATTGTTCCCAAGCGTTCCAGTTGTTCAATGAGTTGTCGAGGTGACATTAAAAATCCTGCTCCGTAGTTTGAATTTCGATTTGGTTCATTCCCACGGCAATCCCGGCGTCCCAAGCGGTGACGACTCTGCTGTGTTTACAGTCGAGATGTGCTTTAATGATTAAACGCGTGGCAGTCGAATTGTCTTTGGCGTCTTTCAGTCGCGAGCGCATTTCCCGTTCGCTGGGGGCTTCTTTTTCTTCTTCGTCCCGCGTGGTGACGTAATAGATGTTGTTTTGATCGATGATCACCTCGACATAGTCGTCGACGACTTCGATATCTTCGGTTACGGCGGTCGTCGGGGCGTCAGTCTTAGCTGGCGGCTGCTGAATGGATTTTTGTAGTGAAAACGAAGCGGTCACCATGAAAAAGATCAGCAACAAGAACGTGACGTCAACCATGGGCGTCATGTCTAGATCGTCTTGGGGTATTTGTTTTTTTGGTGTGGTAAAGGTATCTTCCGGAACCTCTACTTCTTCTACCTCCATACCCTTCCAGCCCATCGCTTTGTACTTGGCTTCCGCCTCGTGCAAATGCTTTTCGGTGGAAATGTAGTGCTGTCGGTCGTCACTCGCCGCGGGACTGGAAGCTTTCAATTGCTCCAGTCGCAGGGCTTCGATTTCCGACGATGGCTTGGACAATCCAAACTGTCCGACTTCTGGCTTGGAGTCGGGATTGTTGGTTGGTTTTCGTGGTTTTTTGCTCATCTTGATCGCCTACTACTCGTCTGCTACGCCGATGTATAGTTTACGGGTTTTCGCTAATTCGGATCGAGAAACTCCACGTTTTATCATTTCAACGGTCCGAGTTGTGAGGTCTCCTTCGGCTTTAATCAACACGGCGGTTTTTTCCGGAAACCGGGAAAACTCGGTGTCGACAAAATCACCAATTTCCATTTCTAGTACCTCGGGTTCGGCATCGGGAATTCGCGCCTCTTCTTTTATTGATCGACCCTTAAAGATTGTAAAACCGGTTCCAGTTTCTGGCACTGCCACCAATAACGTGACACAGTTTTTCTCTGGGACGGTTTCGCCATAGCTGGCTTTCGGCAGTCCCATCGCGGCCTGTGGGTCCATATTCGAAACGACCACAAAAAAAGACATCAACAAAAACGTAACATCGATCATCGGAGTAATATCAAGTTCTCCATCGTCGGGATGACGCTTGCGTTTGGGAAGCTCAAGTTTCGTATCGCTGTTGCTGGTGCTCATGTTTTAGGATACCGAATGGTGGCTTCCTTGAAAATTTCCAAAAACTGATTGACGCCGTACGATACCAAGTCTTCCATTTTCCGAATCGCCACATTGATGTAGGCGGTGCAGAGGACCAACGGAATCGCGATTCCCAAACCCAACGCCGTCGTGATCAAGGCAAACTGAATGTCCTTGGCCAATTGACTGACTTGCACTGTCGCATCGGGGTCGGCCAGTTTCGCAAAGGCGGCCATCATTCCGAGAACCGTACCCAACAGGCCCAACATCGGAGCAGTTTTAATAACCGTGTAGACCCAACTCAAACGAAACTCCAAATCCTGTAAAACATCCCGCTGAAAACGATCGGAAACCAGCTGCTTGACCTTCGCAAACCCCAACTCTCGATTGGCAATCGCGAGTTCCGATAGCTGACACGTTGCCCGCCGATCGCCCTCGCAAATCTCGACGGCACGATCAAAGTCACCGCGCCGAAGTGGCTCTTCAATAGCTTCCAAGAACAGCGTTTGTTGCTGTTCGTTCGGGAATTGTTTCTGTCTGACTCGCGACCAAACCATGACCACACAATAGGCTCCCCAGAGCGCGACGAAAAAGATCACCACGTACATCAAGTTTGAGAGTACCGTATAGATTTGTTCCATTTTTTTCTTATTTCAATCGAAGGGTGAATCAGTAAGGAGGAAATGCCCGGTCCAGAATGTTCTGGCGAATCGCCGGTTGTCCAACCGTTAGTCTAAATGCAAGTGAGCATTATGTTCAACAACGGTGGGATAAAAAGCCTACTGGTTGGTTTTATGTTGATTTATTCCGAAAACAATTCCCGGCGACGACGGGTGGTTGTCAACCGGCAGTAAAAGCGAAACGACCGGTGTTCTAGCGGTACAAAATATCGACGACTTTGAAAACAAATCCGTCCCCTTCGGGTTCGACTTTCAGAGTCGTGTTGCGTACTTCGATCAAAGTCTTGCCGGCGGCCTGTAAAGCCAACGCCTCCACCAGTCGGATTTTCTGTCGAGTTAACTCCGGGTAAAACTGGCACGTCGTCGCGTCCTCCAAGGACACGTTTTGTCGAGTGGCGAGCGTTTTGTCCCAGCGTTGCAAGCTGGGTTTTTTGTGGATGAACCTCAACGTCTTGGCTTCCGATTCCCGCGTGGACTGGATCACCGTCACGCTTCCGCCAGGATCATGAATTCGGACAATCTTGTTGGGTAAGTTATCGACCACACCGATATCTATGTTGAAATGACTTAGTTGTTTGGCATAGGTATCAATGCTGTCCGATTCATATTGAATAATCCAGCGTTTGTGTTCGGGAACTCCGCCACCTCCGTTTCCGGGGCCGCCCTCGCGGGAGCCGAACCCCCTCCCTTTTCCCATTTGGCTGGATGAACCACTGCGTTCCGCCAGCACCCCGTTCACTGAGGAAACCGAATCGGTCACCGCTTCCAAAGCCATTGCCAATTGAGGTTCATCCACGTCGGGAAATTCTTCAACACCTGGTTCCAAAAAGTCGTCCAATTCGCCGAGCGGCTTTCCATCACCGGATTCGCCCACTGGAATCAAAACCAGCGGGATCTTCTGAATGGAAAAATCAAACGCGGTCGTCAACCAAATCATAAATAGTATCGCTGCCAGCAATCCGAAAATCCCGACTGAAGCAATCAACATCGCATTAATCGAGTCAAATCGTGAGACTTCCGTTTCAACATTCAAAATCGGCGGCTGGGGTTTATTTGAAAATTCAGAACTCATGTCAGCGATAATCCTCAGTGTTTCAGGGTCGACCCACAGTAGATCCCAACGTAACAATCGAGTCAGTCTCGATCCCACCCAATTCCAACAGGCGGTATTTCGCGGTTGACCGGCCTAATCCAGCAATTCCGCATCGGGACGAATGGTCATGAACCATTCCGTCCATTGTTTTTTTAACGCATCAAACTCCAAACGAGCGGACGTCAATTCGGCGGGAGTCAAAACATCGCGATCACGACTTGTATTGCGCCGAGTTGCTTCGGTTACGGCCAACGAGTCGATCTTGCGACTGATCAGCCGCAACCCGTCGTGCGCTTCGAGGCAAATCGGTAGGTCAGGATCTCCCAAGGCATAAATCAAGGCGGGAACATTGTCCATGTCCTGTTCACCGGCCAGAAAACGAATGGCGATCTTGCGACGATAAAAGCTGCGATCCGAGATCATCGTGCGCAAAAATGCCTTAATTTCCCCGCGTGATTTTTCCGGTTTGTTTTGAAATTCGACGACGGCACTTTTGAGTGACTTGGTTAACGCTTCCAGTTGTTCTGGAGTCGGCTCCTTCTGCAACAAATCGATCATCGCGGCCAAGTCTTTTTCGGCTTCAAAGCCCACCAATTCACCGTCTTTGGTCACGGTCAACTGTCCGGTCGGAAAACCTAGACCGCCGGTCAAATCGCCACCCTGACTCGCACTGGAAATCACTTCGCTGCTGCGAACCAAAAACAAAATCGCAAATGCGGTGCAGACGGTGGGACGCTCTTGGCCAAACGACGGGTTGTGAAACAACCCATCGGGTTGTTGGTTTTTTTTCAGAAACTCCACTCCAGTATCGTACCACTGCGAGATTTTGTCATTTCCCAAATCACCTTCCGATTGCTCACGGAACCAGGCATACCGTTCCAGAGCATAGAGATAATAAAACGTCCACTGGGACGAGACGATGTCGAAATTATCGGCGAAATACCGGTTCCCAGCCTGAAACGCTCCGTTCAGACTACCCATGTCGAAACTCACCAAAGCGCCGGCAACATTCAGTGGTGCATCTTCGCCATCGATTGGTTTCACATAAACCGTTACTGATTTCGGTAATCCCGTAACGACTTCCGCGGCGACGGCCCGGCTCATCGACTTCTTGCGCGGAGTCAACTGCAAAACATCCGCTAACAAGTAGGCTGTACCCAAACCGCCAACATGAATGGACAACCGCGACGTCGGTTGTCCGTCGGTCGTCGACCACGGAGGATTTCCGTTATTTTTACGCAATTTATAATGGTAAGCACCCGTCGGCTGTTGGGATTCCACCAACCACCCCAACATTTTTTTGGAACTTTCGGGCCTGATGGTAAAGCCATGAAGCTTGACCACGTATAACGCCAAAGCGGCATATTGAGTTTGAGACGTATCCCCAATGTCGGGAGTATCGCGCAAATAATTGATGGCCCCGGCCGGGGTCTGTCGTTTCTCAATCGCCTCGATCAATTTCTTGACCGGTTCCTTGTATTTCGCGTCGTTCACTTCCGCCAGCAGAATGGCTGCCAACGCAGGAACGTAGACTTCGTTCATTCGAAGCAAATGGGTTTCGCTAATCTCGGACGGGATTTCTTCTGGCATCGCCGCCAGAATTTTTTCAATCGCCGAAATAACAATTGCGTTGTCGACGGGAATTTCCTGATAATAGCGTTTACGCGCTTGCACGATTGCCAACGCGCTCAGGACAACCTCGCCCAAAGTCTGTCCTGGGCCCTCGTTAAGCTTCGCGACCGCTTTGTTCACCATCGCCTCGACATCGGGATGATCCGGCGAATACTTACTCTGCGCGACGGCAGTAATTGATAACTGCATCAAGTACGCGATGACCGTAATTAGAACCAGCAATCGTCGACCAGTTTTTGGCATATCCTCAAATCCCATTCAAGTTTAACCGACGGATGCGTCCAAAATTTTGGAACACGAATGGCCCTTCGAAAAATCCCCCTAGCGGCACGGCAACTGGTCAGACGGACAACGCGAGCATCAATTTCCCAACACAAAGGCTGCAAAAAAATGCCCAGCGATTCCCGGAAACTACCGCGCAGGACGGGGTCACAGTTACCCGAAGGCAACGAATTTCGAGATACGACGACTTCCACCTATCGTAAATTCACTACGACCGACTGTCAACTCGATGGACCCAACCAGCACGGGAACAGGCTCTGCCAAGTGAGCAAGGATCTACTCCTGGAACTCCCCAGCCCGATTGCGGGCGGGATTTGCCAGAATTCGACTAACTCGATTGACAATCCCAGTATTCATCCAGTACTATCGCCCCCTTACCAAATGATGTTCACAAAATCGAGATTCGTGGTCGAAATCGGTACGTCGACCCTAGCAAATGTGACCAGCATTGGGTCGGGTAGCTCAGTTGGTAGAGCAATGGACTGAAAATCCATGTGTCGGCGGTTCGAGCCCGCCCCCGACCACTTTCTCTTCACCCAAGTTTTCGCGGGTTTTTTGTGTGAGAGCTGCTAGACCGAACTTTCGCGTTCGTTTCTTTTGGACTTGGGTTCCTCCGCGATGCTGCGACACGAGCCTTTGCTTTGTGCTCCCCTAGATCGGAACCGATACGCATTTGAAACTGCGGCGCACAGGTTGCAGTCGTCGACGGAGTTAAACGTTTTGGTTAGGGCTTCGAATACTCTTCGACTGCGGCTCACCGCAAAACGAAGACATCAACAGACTCTGACAGTTCGGGCTACGATTGGTGGTTTGCACACCGTCGGTCGCCTAAAACGGGAATGGTTAATCCGACGAATTGCACTTAAAATTCGGACGCGAAAACTATTATAATGCGCCGAAAGAAATTCGATCGAATGTGGTGGACGGTCAGTTTGTGTTTGTCCGAGTCTTTTCGAGTTGGTGGATAGGTCAGCAAAGTTGCAAAGATGGATTTTTGTGAGCACCCGAAGTAATTGTGAAACATTGAGTAACGAATTCGCCACCTCGGATCGAACCCGAGGTGACAGTTACTTTCGCAACGGACGAGTCGCCTTTCGCGAGTTGGACTCCGATATTTTAGTCGCCAAAGTGCGAGGATCCAGCAATCAGCTGTACACTGTCGAAGTCGAATTGGACGAATTTCACCGGAGCGTCAATGAAATCAATTGCAGTTGCCCGCAATTTGATCGAGCCGGTTGCTGCAAGCATGGTTGGGCCGTTTTGCGAGCACTCGATGAACTGATCGACGGGCAACCAGCAACGGCTGCTTCGAAAGGCCAAAAAATCAACGCCCATTCGCGCGATGTTGTTCAAACCCCGAAGCAGGTCGGAAAACAAGTCATCGATCAACGAGCTCAAGTCGCCTCGGTGACGGGTGTACTGTCCGAAATTTCTGTCGGAGGAGGTAGGGTGGTCCCTCCTGTGTCGAGGGAGACAAAGCTACCGGTTCCGGCCTGGCAGCTGATGCTCAAGTCGATTCAACAAGCCGCTGGCAACGCGTCTGCTCGGCAAGGGAACCGACGAAAATCAACAGGCCCGATCGAATCGCTGTATTACCTGCTCGATGTTTCGCTTCAAAATTCGGACTGGCCCGTCATCACGCTGCATCAGCAAAACGCCGAGATCCTGCGCCGACCATGGTATGAAACCACACCGGCAACCAAATCCGACCTTGAAGACTGCGCGGGCGAACTGGATCTCGTTGACGCGCGAATTCTCGATGAACTGCTGAATGCGAATTCCGCTGAAGACGACTATTACGACGACTATCGTTATTCATCCCAGTATCGACGCCGCGATAACTATCGTTACGAGGAAAACGAACGATTCACAATCGATGATCAGGGCAGTCCGTTTTTGCTGCTAGAGATCGTTCGAACGGGGCGATTCTTTTGGCAAGTCGACCGCACATCGCAACCAGAACCCTTGCCGATAAAACGATTCGTTTCCGAGTTGTTACAGCCGCAAATCGTCTTAAGTGATGCCGCTGAAAATCAGATTCGGATGAGTTTGCAAATTCCGGTCGACGATCAATTTATTCCCGTCGGTAGTATTGTCTGGGCTTGGGAATCAGGCTTGGTTCTGTTTCCCGAATCAATCGGAAATGCGAATCTGGCAAGTTATCCATGGTTGTTGCACTTCATGCGCCACGGCGACCAATCGTTGCCTGCCGCCGAGCGCGATGGACTACTTCAAAGCTTTCTGTCGATTCCGGACCTACCGGAATTGGTTTGGCCCGAGACTTGGGGGTTGAACAAAACGACCGGATCGCCGCAGCCCGTCTTCAAAATCAAATGGCCGGATCGACTGCCGCGCGATCCGAATAAGTTGCAGTTGACCGCCGAGTTACTGTTTCGATACGCCAACCAGGATTGTCGGTTTAATACAAATCGGGATCAGAAATTTTTTGATTTGGCCACCTCGACCGTTATTTCGCGCAACACGGAATCCGAGTTCGAACAGCTAAGCCAACTCATGCAGTTGGAACAGATTATTCCTATTTCACCCGAAACTTGTTTGTTCAATTATGCGGATTTGACAGGGGTATCGGAGCGGCTCAATGGAACTGGATGGTTGATTGAGGCGGAAGGAAAGCCGCTATCGGCGCCGGGGCATTTTTCCTTAGAAGTTAACAGTGGGCTCGACTGGTTTGATTTGTCGGGGGGAGCTACCTACTCCGAACAGATTGTGCCCCTGCCCGTATTGTTGCAAGCGATCCGTCGCAAGGAAAACTTTATCCGGTTGGACGACGGGACGCATGGAATGTTGCCGACGGAGTGGATGGAAAAATTCGGGAAATTTCTGGAACTGGCGGAAGTCGAAGGGGATTCACTCAGGTTTGGTAAATCCCAAGCCCTACTGTTGGATTCCCTGTTGGCCGATCAGGACCAATCAAACCGGATTCAAATGGACGCCGGATTCCGCAAATTCCGCCAACAGCTGCAAGCATTCGACGGAATCAAACCGGGCCAGGAACCTCGATCTTTTCAGGGTGAGTTGCGTGAGTATCAGCGTGATGGGCTGGGCTGGTTCGGTTTTCTTCAGGAGTTCGGGTTTGGTGGTTGTTTGGCCGACGACATGGGATTGGGCAAAACAATTCAAGTGCTGGCTCTGCTGGAACAACGACGTTCTCGGCGATTGAAGCGCGGAGAAGTCCGTAAACCCACGCTGGTTGTCGTCCCCAAGAGTTTGATTTTTAACTGGATTGACGAGGCGGCCAAGTTTGCACCGAAACTGCAGGTCGTCGACTTCACCGGGACGCTGAGAAAGGACCGTGAGAATCAACTCTCGACCTGTCATGTTGTGCTGACGACCTATGGAACGTTGCGCAATGATCTCGAGAAACTTACCGCCATCCATTTTGACTATGCGATTCTCGATGAAGCTCAGGCGATCAAAAATCCCAAGACCGATGCCGCCAAGTCATGTTGTCTATTGCGGGCTGATCACCGTCTGACGATGACCGGTACGCCAATCGAAAATCACTTGGGGGATCTCTGGTCGCAGTTCCGGTTTTTGAATCCGGGACTGTTGGGACACAGCCAGGCCTTTGACGCATTCAATCGCGCCGACTGCGCGCCGGAATCGTTGCAACAGCTTTCCAAAGCACTCCGTCCGTTTATCTTGCGGCGGACCAAGCAAGAAGTTCTACAGGAATTGCCAGACAAAACCGAGCAGACATTGTTCTGTGAAATGAACCCGAAACAGGCTCGACAGTACAGCGAGTTGCGCAATCATTATCGAGTCAAGTTGGGACAGACAGTGCGCGAACTGGGAATCAACCGGTCGAAAATACATGTGCTGGAAGCGCTGTTGCGGTTGCGTCAAGCGGCCTGTGATGGGCGGCTGGTCAATGCCAAACAGGGTGCGCGAGGAGCGAAGCTGGATTTGTTGCTGGAACAACTGGAAGAAGTGCTGGGCGAGGGGCATAAGGCGATTGTGTTTTCGCAGTTCACATCGCTGCTTGGTTTGTTGCAGAAAGATCTGAAGCAGCGAAAAATTCGCTACGAGTATCTGGACGGTAAAACCAACGATCGAAAATCGCCAGTCCAGCGGTTTCAGACAGACGACGCTTGCCAGCTGTTCCTGATCAGCCTCAAAGCCGGTGGCCAGGGGTTGAATCTTACCGCCGCGGATTATGTCTACATACTCGACCCTTGGTGGAATCCAGCCGCCGAAGCGCAGGCCATCGATCGAGCCCATCGGATCGGACAAACGAAAAACGTGTTTGCCTATCGGATGATCGCCAAAGGAACCGTGGAGGAGAAGATTCTCGAATTGCAAAAGACCAAGCGCGAGCTGGCCGATTCAATTATCTCCGGCAACAACAGCCTGATCCGAACCCTGACCGCCGATGATCTGCAAATGTTGTTGGGATAGAATCATCGAAATCGGCTCATTTGAATCGGAAGCCAATTGATGTCATTGCTCCAACCAGAGAATAACAGCCGTTTTTCCCTGTTCTGACCCACTACGAGGTACAGTTCATCGGCCGTTGTAGATGCAAACGCGACCCAATTGCCGGAGTCGTCGATGGCCAAGTCCCGGGTTTGCGTACCGGATTTGTCCAGGACATTTGCGATAGGATTGTCATCGCTTTTGAAATATGCCTCACCATGACGAAGGTCGAAAAAACCGATTGTCTTTTTGTCGATATCGGGATCCGCCGTCACGAGTACCGACTGTTTAAATCGTTCTTCACTTGGTTCCTGCCCAGTTTTGATGTCCAAGCTGTAAACGTGGTAGTGCAACAAATCATCATCTGACCAATTTAGGAAAAACGGTGGCTCGCCTCCGAACATCGCGGGAAGACCTATGACCTTTGACTTGCTGAAGATAATTGTCTTTTTCTCCAGGTCGATCACGATCATTTCCCGCTCGTTGATATAGTCATTTCTTTCATCAGCTGAGCCCAACGCGAGAAGTCTTTTGTTTGGAGACAACTCCACGTGAGTCAGGGACGCCATCCATTCGTTTGGGAATGGAACGACTTCTTCAACCTTGCCTGCTTTGAAAATTTTGCAAAGCTTCCGGTCATTTCCTCGCGTGCCAGTGGTAATCACCCAAAAACAGAGATCATCTTCAAACAGAATCTCTTCAACTGGCACGTCCGCAAGTACTTCTGCGCGGTCCGATCTCGACCCGTCCAGGACGTACAAAACATTGTGAGGTCGAACATATTCATTCACAATCATTCCATCGTCTTTGCCTGTTTCCAGTTTTATACCCTTCAATGGTTGGCGCTTTTTTTGGTGTTCGACGAAGAAGACTTTGCCATTCTCAACAGAAACCACCTCGATTGCATTCTCGGTTGCAAGTAGATTCGTGGTCCCGCCGCTTTTCATGTCGAGCAGAAAGCCAGTGTCACCTTGCTCGAAAACGACGAAGTCCGCACATAACCGCGCGATTGGTCGCGCCAACGGTGGTTCCGCACCCTGCCAGATCCGTTGCGGTTCTTTTGAAGAGGCTGGATCAAAAACGTAGAGTACATCGACTCTTGCATTTGGGTCAGAACTGGATTTCCCTTCAGCAGATTCGACAACAAAAAAGAACAGCAGGGGACCCTTACCGACGGAAACAGGGTTGAACACTCCATCGATGCGCGATGGGTTATTTGCACATCCAAGGATGGCGCAAAATATTGAAAACAGAAAAAGCCGGGTCATTGAACAAACTGCTTTCAAACGACGTGACGAAAGAGGGTTGTCGAGATATTTGCAATGCAGTTCAAGCAACTCAAAAAATTGGACCAAATGCCCAAGCGTTTAGTCGAAGTGGCGTGGTCGCGCTATTTGGTTTGCAAGAATTTTCGGTCGGACTCGCAAAGCTTGTCGACTGGAACCGTGATTACCGAACCATCCGCCTTTTTCAGAACCACTTTGGTGGCATCTTGATTTACCAAGGTTGCTTCAATTTCGAATTTGCCCGTTTTGTCCCGCCATTTCCGCAGCGTTGATTGTTGTTCCGATACCGGACTCTGTGGACTCTGAGTTGCTACCGCTGAATCCTCGGACCCAAAAATGGCTTGTCGAAGTTCCGACTCCACCAGTGAATAGAGGATCGTAACGGCGAAACTCTCGCCCGTCTCCAATGCCAGAGTCTTCGAGCCCACGACAAACACAGGCACGGGAGTCATCGGCTCGCCGTCCGAGAGGCCCGAGGCATCCTTGACCCAGAGCAAGTATTTTCCACCATAATAATCGATGATTACGTCTCGTTCCGTTATCGCCCGCATAACATATGCGTTGGACAAAAACCCGACACTGCCTTTGTCTCGAAGATCAACTGTTGGCCCGAAGTTCCACAGCAACGCCAACAGCGATTCATTGGTTGGAGTCTTTCCAATCGTTCGCAGCATCGTCTCCAGTTCGCTAACTCGAACTTCCTGTCGCGTTACCGTAATATTTTTCAGTCCTTCACTGCCATAAAAATATCTGCCTGACGTAGGCTCACGAGCGATTTTTTCACCCAGCTCCAATTGGACTCGTCCGAGCTTCATGATGCGACAAATTTCTTTTTGGATGCCAAGTTCGCGCCGGAGCCCTTTGACCAGCAAAGCAAAATTCTGCCGGCCCCGGTCAACGTACTCACGAATCACGGCCGGAGGGATTTTTTTTCGGTCAACAATCTCCCCGGACTCGGGTTTCTCCTCTTCCATATCGATTCGACCGAGCCCGTCCATCAAACTAATCAAGGGCTTCCCTTTTGCCAGATCAATCGCGTTTCGAATATCCGCACCGGAAATCCCGAAATTCAAATTCTGCGCTTGGCCAAACGAGGCTCTCGTGCTCATCGCCACGAGCTCGCCATTTTTATTGATCAACGGCCCGCCGCTGTTTCCCGGTGACAAGGGTGCATCCACCTGAATCCAGGTACCGCTGATCGACGGATCGTCTAATTCCCGCCGCATTTCTTCCTCGGATCGGATGGCGCTGACAATTCCGCGTGTGGCGGTAAACGAAAGTCCCATCGGCGAACCCAAGGCTAAAACTTCGTCACCCTTTCGCGGTTGGCTGGCCGCAATGGCCAGTGTTGGCAACGAGTTGAGTTTGAGTTGGATAACGGCAATATCGCGGGCTTTATCAATCAGATAACTGCCAGTAATTTCGCAGACCTTGCCGTCAGGAAACGTCGCGATCGCTTTGCCATTTTGGGCGGCAGCCATCACGTGCACGTTGGTGATCGCAATGCCACTGGAATCGACGACAAAGCCGCTGCCTTGGCCCACATCTTCGATTTCGATTTTGAGCAGACTCTTTTCCGCTTGGGCGACAATTTCCGCACTGTCCTGGCTGTAGGCCAACGGCGCGGAAAGGCTGAGGAAAAAAACAACCGATTTGATCAATGCACGAGACAAGGCAACCCCGACTAATTTACAGGACAGGTTGTTTGGAAGAACGAGCTTCGTGCAGTCTATCCCCCAAATTATTGCCTGTCAAACAAAATCGCCGCAGCCGAGACGTGGCCGACCCAAATAGCCAATGCAGTCTGGGCCAATCCGGGCCAATCCGGGTTTAACCGAGCACTTCAACCTTTGTGGCTTGTGATTCATGCTTCCATCGCGACCAACACGGTGTTAATATTGCGACGCCGCCCGTGCATTGGCGATGACTGCTATTACCCTGCCGTGTCAGTGGATCTTTGATTTATCAGGCGTTTCCAAATATTTTCCGGCCCGTTCGGCAATCCAAATGTACAACGTTGCTAACGGCTCATTGGTAGATTGCCAGGAACAAACTGTCCCATTTCAACCGCCTGGTGTTAACTCGAATGAAGACCAGCAATTCACTTTTTGCGATTTGTCTAATTGTTTGGACGCTCGGTTGCGTGAGCTATGCCGACGCGCAGTTGAAATTGGAAGTCGGCGAAGAGATAATGGTTTTCTATTTTACGGGAGACTGGAAAAAGGGAACTGTTTTGGAAAAGCAACGAGACGGCTGGCTCGTTGATTACTTTGCTCATGGAGAATCTCTTAGCATGCAGGATTGGTTTCACCGAAACCAGATCAGAAAGTTGTGCGAGGTAGGTGCTCTCGATTTTGCACGCCGTTGGGAAAGTAGCAACGGAAACTTTAAGATCGATGCAGCCCTAAAGGATTTCGTGGGCGATCTCGACGAAGTAATCTTGACCAAGACCGACCTCAAAGAGCTCAAGGTAAAGATCAGTAGTTTGAGTACGGCGGACATTACCTATGTCAAGAAGCTCTATAAAAATCGCGATTCCGCTGCCAGCATCGGGATGATGCCCGCACTTATTCCAAAATTACCGGAGTTGACCCAATTAGAGCTCGACGCGGCCAAAACGCCGAGTATCCAGATCGGTGGGGAGGGTGACATGGGTCCGTTCGGAGTACTGCCCAGCTTTCTAAAGACATTTCAACCAGAGGGAGTCGGGTTTCAAATAATTAGAGCACGGCAGAGAGTTGTTGCAACGATTCCTGTTGGCGGTCCCGATCAACTGGTTTTAGTTACAGCTTTTGAACACACCGCTGTCTGGGATGATGCCCCGTTTCAGTCGCAAGGCTATTGGGTTTCTTTGAAGCAGAAAAAAGTTGTCAATATTGTGGCCGTTAGTCCCGAATCGCGCCCGGTCGACTATGATCCGCGCCATAAGTTGTTACTGACAGTTAGAGACTTGACTGACGAGAAGTTGGAAACAAGACGGAAACGTCTTTACAAGGATCTTACGGCACAAAAAGATCTGTCGCGGACCGAGTCTGAAGATTTTCAGAAGGAATTCGGCTCCATTTTTAATCAGAATGCGGAATACGTTCTCTGGCGACTACAGCCCGGCGAATCCAAAGTGGAACCTCTGATTCGATGGCATGCCAAATCGAATCAAGGACTGCATTTACCTTATGCCAAGATTATCAACGACAAGATCGTTTTGGCGAAGGTTGATTCAAACACGTACCAGGCTTGGGATCTCGAAACCAGGCGGGAAGCCTATTCATTTAAGATTTCGAAGTTTCCTAATTTCCTTAGTAAAAACCTGGAGCTTACTCCCGATCGCCAAAGCATCATTATTGCAGGCGACAATCAGGTGTCGATCATCAATGCCGAAAATGGAGAATTGCGATTTGCGTTACAGGTCCCAGAAGATCGCGTGATTGGAGCGAATGTGGACAGCTCTGGTACAAAATTGGCTGCGTTGACCAATCGATGTTTGTACGTTTGGGATCTGCTTTCAGGTAACCGGGAGCCGAACGTTTATCTTGCTCCACTTATCGGCAGTCCCGCTGGCAGTCGCTTGGATTGGATTGACGACGATCACGTACTGATCGAAGGGATTGGTCGAAGGGTGCTTTATCGGCTTTCATTGAAACTTCCGATCTGGAGTTATATTACCGATGTGGGGTACTCATCCGACTTCATTGACAATCCACTTAACTTTAACGCCGTTGGTGGGTTGTTTTTTTATGTGGCCGAACAACCGTCCGAGATACTATTCGATCAAATACTGAAGACTGGGCGAATCCAAGCAACCGGAAACCGGATTGCCGTCGGAGCCGTCAATTTTCCAGGACCAAGAGTCAATCAGATGGCTGAGACGGCATTGAATGAGAATACACAGTCGATGTATGTGCTTAAGCCGGGTGTTCACGTTGATATCGAATTGGATTCCGTAACCGATCCCGATCAAGTAACCCAATGGCTGAAAGAAAGAATACAGGCTGCAGGTTGGGTCTATCAACCAGGGTCTTCGCTTCGGATTAATGCCGAAATGGGAACACTTCCAACTCGAACCCAAACCTTCCGTCAGTTCGGCACTCTTCGTAACGACACGACTTCTGTATCCATTACTCCTCACTTCGCGAGGATTCGGATTACTGATGGAGACAAAATAATTTGGGAGGTAGCCACCCAAACAGGCGTTCCATTTTTCGTGCGCTCTAACGACATTCAAGTCGCGGTCAACGAGCAGCAAGTACCTCAGCTCAAGTTCTTTGAACGTGTAAAATTTGATCCAATCGTTATGGATCCGGAATATAGTTACGGGTTTGGTGTATCTAGATTCGGGTTGCCGGGCATCGAAGTGGTTTCGGTTACACCACCCGGACGAGCCGACGACCCTTGGGCTGCTGCGGAAGAAATGGAGAAACAACTGGAAGAAGACGCCAAGCCACCCGGTGTCAACCCAGATGGAAGTGAAAAAAATTAACATCGGCAGCCTCCGGACTCTTGGACGTAATTGCCTGGGGGCTTGGTCCACTGTTATCGATCAGATCCTGATTCATCAACCGAGGATTTGACACCCCTGCTCGCTACGCCGTGAAGGATTTTCTCATGTGATTCCGGGCCAAAGGCCCAGCGATTTACCTAGCCCGGGCCATCGGCCCGGGTTCGTGATCCACAACGTTTCCAAAGGCCCAACGGGCCGACCGTTTGGATTCACGGCAAACGATCGGCCCTTCAGGCCTTTGCTCGCATGGTGGTGACTCTTCCTGGGCCGTTGGCCCAGGCTAGGCAATCGAATGGCCCCTTGGGCCGAAAGCCCAGTGATTCCTCATATGAAAATCCTTCACCACGTAGCCCTGCTCGCGTCGACCGAATTTTTCGTCGCGACTCAATGAATGTGTTTTCGTTCACATCAATCTTACCGACGGCCTTGGTATCGCCTAAGATACGGGCAACCTGCGATCGAATCCCTGTTTTCCGGTTTCGATAAAAAATCAATCCAGAGAATTTCGGTATACCACCCGATGTCCCAGTCCCACAGTGATTCCCCTTCGACCGAGACCCATGTTCTTCAATGCATGGAAATCTGGAGTGGCAACAAGTTAATCGAGAGTACCGCGTCGAGTACCGGACTGGATTTGTGGATTTATAGCCAGCCGTATCTTGGCCAGTCCCGCGGTGGTGATGTGCATTACCTTTCGCTGTGTGTGGGCGGAATCGTGACGCGCATCGTATTGGCGGACGTCTCCGGACACGGAAACAAAGTGGCCGATACGGCAGCCACGTTGCGGAAACTACTTCGGAAATACATGAACACCAAGAAACAGGAACGACTGGTCGGGGAATTGAACCGCGAGTTTTCCGAACTCGAACAGAGTGGCAGATTTGCCACCGCAATTGTTGCGACGTACCTGAGTCACAAAAATCAATTGCTGTTGACCAACGCTGGACATCCTCGCCCGTTGCTGTTCCGCCAGTCCGTCGGACACTGGCAGTTTCTGGATCACGATGTCACGGAAAACGAGCGACCGGACAATTTGCCACTGGGCTTTGATGGGCGGACACAGTACCAACATTTTCGGCTTCCAATCCGGTCGGGCGATTTACTGTTGCTCTACACCGACGCTTTAACTGAAGCTCGCAATTCGGCAGACAAGTATTTGGGAGAACAAGGACTTTTATCACTGGTCCAGGCGATTCCGCTGACGGAGTCCTTCGATCAGTTCGGCGCGGAACTCGTGAAAGCCGTGCGGAGTTTTTCCAACGGTTTGACCGACGATGACGAAACACTGATCGTAATTCGTTTCGGTGAGGGCCGCCGGTCTCCCGGTATCCTGGAAAAACTTCGCGGTTATGCGTCGGTATTGCGACTCATAGATCCTTAAGATTGCCCCGTCACACTTCCTGTCCGCGACATGATGTATATTGGACCAATGCTGGTCGCGTAAACGGCGCTTGGGAAAACAACAGGGGAAATCAAAATGTTTGTGATTCGGTCGATGATTTGCTGGGGAGCCTTGTGTGGTGGTTTGGCAGTTCAACACATCGCGTTGGCGGATGTTGGAGTCGGCGCCAAGCCGATCGAAGGGGCCGAAATCCTGTTGGATGGTACGCGGAAAACACTGGATGAAAAATGGACGTATTGGCAGGGGCCCGGTTTCAAGTCGGCGCTGCCGATCCAATGGCCGATCGTCGAGGATCCCGTGGATGGGGGAACAGCTCTCAAATCCGAAGACCCCGCGACAAACGGTGGCCACTACGGAGCGGCCGATATCGTTACGAAAAAAGTCTATCGAGACTTCCGTTTGCATGTGGAATTTCTGGTCGTCAATCCGGGTGGCAACAGCGGTGTCTATCTGCAAAATCGACATGAAATTCAAGTGCTGGACGGGGATCGCACGACGCATGGAATGGGCGCCGTAATCAACGAGAGTGAGTCTCCTTATGCGGCCTATAACGGACTTGGAGCCTGGAATTCCTATGACCTTGTTTTTCGTGCGGCTCGTTTTCAAAATGGCCAACGAAGTGAAAAGGCACGTGTGACCCTCTATTTCAACGGTCAGAAGTGCCAGGTGAATTTCGAAATCAATCAGGTTTGGGGCGGAGCCAATTCGGGCATTGACGGAGGCAACGATGAGGGTCGGGGAATTACGGACACTCCTGGCGGGCTAAAACTCCAAGGCGAAGGACATGATGTTCGCTACCGCAATACCTGGATCAAAGAACTGGAACTCATTCAGCCCAATACGGATTTCACCGAGCCGACTCACAGCGAGTCGTTGATTCCTGCCTCGGAAACAATCGAGCGATTGTTCAACGGAAGCGATTTGGCCGGTTGGCATGGTGATCAAACGCGTTGGTCGGTCGTGGACGGGATGATCCGGGGATTCAATCAGACGCCCGTTCCAAGCAGCACGTACTTGTTCACGGACAAAAAATATCGCAATTTCCGATTGCTGCTGGATGTCAAACAAACGGTCGACGATGATTATTCGACCATGCATTCAGCCGTGGCGGCGCTGGGCGAAGAATTTGCCGACGAGGGAGAAAATGCGTTTGGATTTCGCGGTCCCCTGTTTATGTTCTGCCACGATTGGGGAATCTGGGACGCGCATCGCAGAGATCGGATTGTCCCAGTCGGCGATGGACCAACGCTTGAAAGGGTGGGACAATGGAATCAGCTTGAGATTCTGGTAACAGGAAATCGGCTGCGAATGGCCACCGCCGGCCGCGCGATATTGGACTTCACTGATGAACCCGAGTTTCTGCTGGCCAGCCCGATCGGTTTGCAATTGCATGGCAACCAGCAACAGCAAGAATTCTATTTTCGAAACATTTTGATTACCGAAAATCCGACCGATACTTTGATCACAATTCGTCCACAGTAAGTCATGAATTCTACGTCGACTCGTTGGTCGACGATACTCCTGTTTCAGGTTTTGTTGATTCCTATGACCGTTTCACCATTCGCGGGCCTGCCCGATCCGCCCTATTACTCAGTTATTTTTAGTTCGCAGCGGTCGTCGGGAGACCACGGCTACGGCGCGATGGCGGATCGAATGGTCGAACTGGCCGCCCAACAACCTGGATTTCTGGGAATCGAAAGTGCGCGAGGAGCTGACGGATTCGGAATTACGGTTTCCTATTGGCAGAGTTTGGAATCGATCGCGGTCTGGAAAGCGCAAGCCGAACATGGGATCGCGCAAGCAATGGGCCACGCCACTTGGTATCCACACTATGAATTGCGGATTGCCCGAGTCGAACGAGCCTATGGAAAGCAACCTGTGAGAAAGTCGCCCTCGACTGAGATCCTATGAGTTTCGGCGAGTGTTGTAATACGGGATCACTCGACTGAAATCGGGCCTATTGGCTGTCAGGCGTTTCTCCAGGATCCAGGAATGAACATTTTGGGTTATTTTGCGTTGAATTTGCCACGCTAGCGTGATGGCATTGATTTCGCTCAAAACCGCTCTAGGTCACGGAATTGATTTGAATTAGCTTGAGCAGTCTAAAGAATTGCATTCGAGTTCAGCGAACACTCCAACGTCGGACAGCGTAACGTTGATTCGGTCTTGGAGAGTGCGTTCAGCTTGCGACGGCCAATGATGGCCACAATGAAACCATGGAAGGAACTGAGCATGGAAGCTCGTCACTGTCCGCCAATTCAATTGGCGCCGCGCATTCTATCGATAAGAAACGCGTTGTGGATTTTTCTGGGCCTGAGTCTGTTGGCGCCGTTGTCCGACACATCGGCCCAGCCGCCACGATTTGCCCGCCAGGCAGCCCAGCCGCAGTTCCAGGCCACGACGGAACACTTTATCGTGACCGCGGCCGATGCGACGCTGGCGCGACGAGTCGGCAAGGAAGCTGAACGCTTTCGAAAAGAGTTGGCGATCGAGTGGTTGGGAACTGAGCTTGGCCCTTGGGAAGATCGTTGTCCAATCATTGTAGAATTGGGGATGCATGCCGGTGGCGAAACGAGTTTTGCCTTCGTCGATGACGGTTCGGGGCAATCGCGTCCGGTGAGTTGGCAGATGAAAATCTTCGGCCCCCCCGATCGCTTGCTCGATGCGGTGTTGCCGCATGAAATTACCCATACGATTTTTGCAACACACTTCGGTCGGCCATTACCACGGTGGGCCGATGAAGGGGCTTGTACCACGGTCGAGCACGAATCGGAACGATCCAAGAATCATCAGATGCTGATCGACTTTTTGACTGCTCAGCCCAGTCGCGGGATTCCATTTAATCGGATGTTCACCATGAAGAATTATCCGCATGATATCCTGCCACTCTATGCCCAAGGCTATTCGGTCGCGAAGTTTCTGATTTTGCAAAAAGGTCGGCGGTATTTTCTGGACTACGTCGCCGCGGGAATGTCCGCCGAAGCACCAAACCGTGAACTGCAGGCTTGGGACTCGGCGACCGAAAAGTTTTATGGATATCGAAATCTCTCGGATTTGCAACTGGCTTGGAAAGACTGGGTCAGCGATGGAAGCGCCGAAGTGGCGGAAACTCAAATCGCTCGTGTGAATATCATTCCAGTTTCAACCAAGACGGAGATTGAACGACCTGCGCCACCTGTGTTGGCATCAAATCAGCCCGCTGCGATCAATTCGCCATCACCAGTTTTACAGGCGAATTTCACCGAAATTATCGACTCTCGTCCCCAATCCAAGCCGAATTCTGCCGGTGGAAGTTGGTATGCCCGGCAGGCCAATCGCGACACCGAGCGGGTGGCGGCAAATCGTGAGTCGCTTTCGGCGATCGCCAACGGTAAACTGGCAGCCATTGAATTTCAATCCGCACTAGCACCAACCCAGGAAACCGAACCCTGCGGTGGAGCAGGCTCGGATTCCAGCAAGTTCGCTCCCGCGACAATTTGGCGGTAATGACTTTTTGCAGTTTTGATAATAATTGAAAACAGCTTGACGACTCTGCCAAGTCGCCCTAGTTGACCAGCAGACTCAAGCGACGGTGGGTTAGCATGTTCCAATGGTTGTTTCGTTCGCCGAAGTTTAATCGGGTCGATGATTCATTTGCATTGAAACGAAAAAACCTCTGGCCGTTATTGCGTACGGCAATTGTGCACCAGCAGCAGCTGGGGCATACCGTTTGGATTGTGGTTCATTTTCCAGACGTATTTCTCGAGACTCAGGCTTGGTTGGCGGCATGGGATTTGGAGTATCAAATCATTTCCCAGTCGCTTGATCCCTTGTCCGCAGTCAGACAATCGCAAGCGCATCCAACGCACGTGCATTTGGTATTGGCCGAACTGCTGGCTCCCCACGAATCGATCGTCGCCGACACAAATCACAAACTGACTTTGGCGATGATCGTGATCGAACGGCATCCGTGGATTCGCAACGATCAACGCCTTGAATCGTATGCCCGTGCCCTGCCCTGTCACGTTCGATTCGGGTATTACCTGGCGATCGACGACGTGGTGGTCCAGCGAGTCGTCAATGAGATGACGTTGGCTGTACTTCAGCAATTGGGCATGCACGAACATGAATTGATCACCAGTATCATGATCACGCGTCGTTTAAACAAAGTGCTTCAGCGCGAGGCAAAACGCTACGACGTTAATCGGCCAGCGGACTCCGCGGCCGAATGGCTGGAGTCGGATCGATAGCCGAACTCCCGCTTTGGGCGAATCGCCTATTCGTCAATCAATTTCAAGCTGATGCCACCGCTTGAGCGAATATTGACCTGATAGGTTTTTCCTTCTTCACCCAGCACATACGGCGCATCACCGTGGCTGGCGCGGATTCCCAACGCTTTTTGTTGTTCGCGATCATTACAGACTTTCCAAAAATCGCTCCAAATTTTTTGTTCGAACTCGCTTTGGCGATCGCTTTTGTAAATTCCTGGCGGACTCTGATCAGAAGTCTGTGTGTCCAATCGTTGGCCGTCTTTGGGACGCTCGGCATCGCCATAGATGCTCTTGAATACAAATAAAGAAGCGGAACGGAGCTCATCCGCATTTTCAATGTACTTGTCTTCGAAAGTTGTGACCCAACCGTCGACATAGAATTTTTCCCCTTGGATCGTGAAATCTCGTGGCGTGCCCACCGGCTTACCAGCTTCATCGATTTCAGAGAACCGGACTTGCATATAGGGCTGGCCATCGGCGCCCAACTTCTTCTCCAGAATTTTGACGTTGGCAATGCGCCGGTCGATTTTCAGCAATTTCAGAGAGGTTTCCAAGCGATCATTCAAACGTTCAATTCTCTGCAGCTCTTCGGTTTGCTTGCCAAATTCGGCTTTCATGGACTCAAGATCGGCCAAGGCCTGTTTGGCTTGAAAACCAGGTTTCACAAACTGATCGTAGCCCATCCAGCCGCCGTATCCGACGAATCCTGTAATGCCTAGCAACATCGCGGTGCGGACTGCGCTATTGATTGTTTTGACGTTGTTGATCATGTCCGACATGGCTGGTTTTTACCCTCAACTGGCATTTTGACTGACTTAATATCACTGTTTTATAGGGTGCATCGGTAGATTTGGCAAAAGGAATTGTTAATTGTTCGGGATTGACGCTAATTCGTCGCTAAAAAACGATATCATGGCACGTTTTGACGGATATTTTCGGATCTTTACGAGCAATTAAATCTGAGCTTATTCGCTAGCTGGACCACAATCTTGGCGATGATTCTCAAATCGGCTGGCAAAGATTGGTTATCTAGCCAACAAATTTCGCACGGCGGCGCCGATATCAGCTGCCCTCATCAAAGATTCACCGACCAACATTGCATCGATTCGATGTTCGCGTAAAAGTCGTACGTCTTCAGCGGTCTCGATTCCGCTTTCGCTGACCACCATCACTTGCGGAGGCAGTTGACGTTTGATGCGAAGGGTATGGTGCAGGTCAACGTTGAAGGTGTTCAAATCTCGGTTGTTGATGCCGACCAGCTGTGGTTGGCACGCAAGAACGGCAGCTAGATTGCGTGCGTCGTATAATTCAACCAGTGGTGTCATACCAAGTTCGCAGATCACTTGATGCAGATCGAGTAATTGCAATGGTTCCAAACATTCAGCAATCAATAACACGGCATCCGCACCGGCCGCGCGAGCTTCGATGATTTGATATTCATCGAGAATAAAATCTTTCCGCAATAATGGAATATCGACCGCGGCGCGAATGGCTCGCAAATATTCCAGCCGGCCTTGAAAAAAATGTTCATCGGTCAGCACGCTAATACAACTCGCCCCATTTTCCGCATAGGTTTTGGCAATGGCGACCGCGTCGAACTCAGCGCGAATCACGCCCTTGGAAGGGCTCGCCTTTTTGACTTCGGCAATCAGACTGACCGACGACGGTTTACGCAACGCGGCCAGAAAATCCTGGGCGGGCAGCTGCACGTCGATTTGCCGTTGCAGACTGGAACCCGAACGCAATGATTTTGCCGCGGCAATTTCATCGAGTTTGAATGCCACGATGTTGTCGAGGATGGAACTCACAATGATTGAAAGGGCCTAGCGGGACCGAATTGGAGGTGAAGGTCTGGAGAAGCCACCATCCTAAATCAATTGTTTCTGCCGAACGAGGGCCATACGGAAATAGACTTTACTGCGTGGTTTTGCTCGCAGTATTATCGCCCGCCAAGTGCACTGTTACAGCATAAACTTCGGGGTGGCGAAATCAGCCTCCGGGGGATAGGCCTGGGCTGGCCTGACGAAAATGTATCAACATG
>JANNPW010000151.1:0-87271 GCA_031400405.1 Mariniblastus sp. | reverse complement strand
TGTTGCCCGGCGCATCGCCGCAAGATCCTGGATAGATTTGACCGATGCCGCCACCGCCGTGAATATACACTTCGTCAAAACCCCGGCTCTCCGGGCGATATGCTTCTTCGTCGCCGAGATGCCATTTACCAAATATGCCCGACGTGTATCCGACAGTCCACAGCATCTGCGGAAGCGTGACTGTGGTTAAAGAAAGACGCACGCGTTCGAGAATGGTATGCGTGACACCATTCTTGAACTCGTGCCGACCACTCATCAATGCGGATCGAGTTGGTGAACAAGTTGGACTGACGTGGAACTGCGTGAACAACAAGCTTTGCTTTTTGAACGCATCCACCGCTGGCGTACGGATGATGGGATTGCCAAGACAAGCATAGTCGCCGTACCCCACATCGTCGGGCATGACGAAAATGATGTTGGGCCGTGTGTTGTCCCCCCACAACTGGGGAATGGCGGCGAACAGTTGAACAGCTATTGCAACAGTGAACCCGCACTTACCTCGATACCGCGGCCCGCTGATTACCGCAAACAATGCACAACGAAACAACCGCATTAAAAGTACCCGTGTGAATTGATAAATCACACTCAACCAGTCGTAGCTGTACATTTTTTTCAACTCTTCAAAATAGCTTGAACCAGGATCTGGCGAATTCCAGCGGGCGCGTGACGAAATGCCCAATATAGCGGTTGAAGTTGTGGCCGAGAATCAGTTGCCAACAACCAAGGAATTGTCCCGAATTAACTTCCGGATTTTAGCGGAACGGCGCGAGCCGTCCGGTGTGACAAAAACCGGTGGGCTCGCGCCCTTCCGCTACCATCAAACCGCGGAACTTGATTCGGGACAATTCCTAGGCGGAAAACGCGGGCCTCGGCCCATGTTTTTACAGCTCGATGAAGCAGCCCAACTATACGTCGATCACTAACTGATCGACGGCGACTGTAATTGGTGCGAAGATGTCTTGGACAGAATCCAGGTCCAGCGGCGAATGACTCTCGTCGAGCGGATTGACGTGTACGAGATAGCAACGCTGGACATTGGCAGCGCGAGCCACGTGAGCGACCGGCGTCAGGCAACTGTGACCGGTCAGGATTGCTTTCTCTTCCCAGCCATCTGGAAAATAGCACTCGTGAATCAACGTGTTGACCTGTCGAATTTGCGCCACATAGGAGGCAGCTAAATCGGCGGTCGTGTCGGTTACATAGGCCAGGCTGCGTGCACCCGGCAAACCTTCCAATCGAAACGCATAACAGCCACCGGGATGCTCGACCGGAAACGCGGTTAACTGACACCCCCCGGCCAGCCTAATTGGTCCCGTTATTTTCAGGGGGCGCAATTCAAAATTCGGCTTCACGGGAAACAGGTCGATCGCATACAGATGTTGCTGAATCGAGTCCATTTTTTCGGCGGCCACATGTACCGTCACCCGTTCGAGATTTTTTTGGTAGAGCACATCGTACAGATACGTTAACCCAATGCAGTGATCGAGGTGTACGTGGGTGAGAAAGATGTCCAGTGTCCTGGTCTGAATCAAATCACGCGCCCGAAATATTCCGGTTCCCGCGTCCAAGATGACACCGATTTCCGGCAACATCAAACAGGCAGTCTGGCGATGGTTGTTGGGATGATAGCCGGTCGTGCCGAGGAAATGCAGTTTCACAGGCGAAATTTGGTTGAGGGTTGGACAGCGTATGGAGCGATTTTAGTTCGACCGCACCGGCGACGAAAGCAGAGCGATCGGGCGGACCGGTCCACGGCGTAAAATTTCTTGCTTGAAAAGCGTTGGAATGGGGCGTCCGTTCCCATCAGCACGCGAAAAAAACGCCTGATCGTGCGGCGATGGACCACAAATCTTCAACAATACCCGCCACTTGCCCGGCTACTTTTTCTTGCCACCAAACAGATTTCCAATCCCTTTCAACACTTCACCCTCCAGTTGTTTTCCCAAATCCGGAGCGGGACTGTTGCCACCCACCGGAGCACCGCCACTGGGAGCACCGCCACTAGGATCGGCGCCATTGGGAACGGCGCTGTTGGGAGCCGTGCCAGGTAACAAGTCGCCGAGGTTGGGAATTTGCCCGCCTAATTTTCCTTGTAGCTTATTGAGCTCCCCGCCGAGTTTTGCATTGAACTGGTTTTGCAATTCAGCGGCTTTCGGTGCGACCTTGTCGGTGAACGCTTGATTGAGCGCACCACCAGCGGCGCTCTTTACCAAATCTGTCGACAGATTTTGTAGAGCGCGTTTGTCCAGTTGGGGTTTCGAGACGGTGCCGCTGATGGGGATCGATATTTTTTGTCCCTTCAAGCCAGCGAGATAGGACTTGCCGGCGATCCAGTCATCGGCGATCGGAATCTCGGCCAGCATATTCAGGCTTTGATTAAAACCAACCGCACCACTTGTTCGCACGGTCATGTCCTTGTGCGTAAACGTCACATTCTCATGATAGACCGCTTGATTCTTAATCGTCACTGGAATCGTCTGCTCGGCCATTTGCAGCCAGGTTTTTAAGTCTTTGGGTGCTGCATCGGGTTTCAACATCGCTCGCAACTGCGTAACTGTACCGAGCAATTGGTCGGCCAATGGACCAGCTCCGATGGTGACTTGGCTTAAACGAATCGTACCTGTCGCTTCGATCGACAAGGGATCGAAAATCGGCATGCGTAACGACTGCGTGTCGAGCGTGAAATTACCTTGGGCGCTGGTGGCATCAGCCACGAGTGGGGCCACATATTTTAACCACTGACGAGCGGTGTCGGCCGTTAGCACAACATTGTCCACGATACGAGTTTGATCCATGACCAACACCGGATTCGCGCCGCGCATGTCGACACTCGGAGCAAATTGGACGGTGCCACCGCTAAACTGAATGCCGGGCGTCGTGACGCGACCGACGCTGTTCTTCACATCCACATTCAATTGACTCGCGCCGATTGGTACGTCGAGGATACTGCCTTGATCCCATCGAACGCTGGTCGCAGCTTCCAACTCGGCGGGAATCCAGGCCACTAGCGAATCCGGTCCCGTCGTTTTGGCAAAAACTGGCCCGCGAATCGAGAACGGTTGCCCGCCGGAGCCGGACAATTGCAACAGGTTGCCGGTATAGGCACTCATCAGCAGCTGAACTTTTTGCCAATCTGGATTCCAGGTTCCCTCAATGTTCATCAAGATCGAAGCGGCTAAATCGGAAACGGAACCAGCTGCCGCCAATTTCAAAGCCGACGACTTCATGGTGAGATTCTTAAACTGGATGGCGTTGAAGTCATTGGACAATTGCAAATCCGATTCGAGTTGGGCTGTCGGTTCCCGGAAAAGTTCGGCCCATTCGGTTCGATTGGAAACGGGCTGAATCGTCTGGCCAACCGGTTGCGCAGGAACGCGTTGGGCTGCGACCAGATCCGTGATGGTAGCCGTCAATCGTCCGCCGATGCCATTTTCCGAGGATGCCAATAGAACGTTTCCTTCGGCGCCGCCGAACCAATAGACGCTTTCCTCCGTGGGCGAAATTTCAAACCAATCGGCCACTCGATTGACGTCCGCGCGATAGGCGATCGCGCCGTCGATTCGCAGATTATCGGTCATCGTCACTTTGAGATTTTGACCGCGGGCGGCGAGCGAATTACCCACCAGGGAAACGTCGGCCACCAAGATGTTGCCGTTATTTAAATCGTAACTCAGCTCACCATTGCCGCTGACCTGTGGGTCACGGATTTTCATTCCGTAGCCATCAAAAGCCAATTGATTGACGCTGTACTGCAACTGGCTTAGCTGCACAATGTTGTTGTTCAACGCGGCGGAACACTTCAGCGCCAATGCTCCGGCGGCTTGAATGTCGCCCAGATCCACAAAATTTCGCACGTGCCCCAACCAGCCTTGCAAATCTCCCTTGATTTCGCAATTCAGACTGACCGGATCGGTAAAAGCATTCTGTACCGGTGCCGCCAAAGTCGCGAGCGCCGATTCCGGCCCCACATCGACTTGCACGCCACCGGTGTCCAGCCGCAGGACCATGGCGGAAGTCTGCGGGTTAGTCAGCGATTGGCCAGCGGCGCTAAGTTTCACCGATAGTTGAGGTTGTTGCCAAACGGGCATCTGCGGCAGTCGAATCGCGGGATTGATGATGACAAAGCTGCCGCCGATTTGAATCGGCAAGCCATCCGCCGGTCTCGCGGTCGCAGCGGTTTGCCAGCCGAAATTTCCGTCAATTTCCCCGGCCAAATCAACACCCGCCAGATCCACAAAATCACCGATCCTGTCCATCAATTTCGACAAATCTCCCTTTGCGCGAAAGCCACCTGATTCCGGAGTGGCGCTCCCGGCAATGGTGAGAAAGTCCGATTCGCATTGCAGATCTTCAATGACCATCCGGTTGGCGACTTGAGTAATCGAGCCGTCCAGGTGCAACGGTTTCTGCCACACGATATTTTGCGATCCGCGGCGGGCTTTCAAATTCGCGGTATCCAGATTTACGACCAACCGCCGCTGGCCCTCTTCGTTTTTGGTACTCGCGAGAAAATTAATCGTACCGGAATCAACTTGCAAGTCGGCATGCAGTTTGAAAGTTGTCGGTAACATGCGGATGAGACTGGCCAGATCGATTTGACCTTCCATTTGAAACGGTTCGTTCAATAAAGCTCCACCCGCAGCCAGTTGAGTTAGTTGATTCATATCGAACCGGCCATTGGCTTTGACTCTGCCAACCTCGGACTGGACTTCGAAATTGGAAGACGAAATCAGTTGCGGTGTAATTTGTAGCGAACCATGGGCATTCAAATTTTGCAGTTGGAATTGATCGGCACCAATCATTTGGGGGGCCGCCAACTGCAGTCCCCGCAACGCCACGTTGTTCAAAGTCACATTCATGGAAGACTGATTCAGGTCAATGCTGGAAACGATACTTCCCGAAAGCTGGCCAGCCGATTGGGCTGGTCCGACAAATCGTTGCAATACGGGGCCAGCCAATGAGACCGGAAAATTTTCGGTCGTCAACGTCAGTTCTACTGCCCCAAACTTGAGCACCGTCGCGCCAGGGTCGAGTCGCGAACTGAGTGCCAGACTACCTGGCGCCAGCAATTCGACTTGCCCATTGGGTTCAGGTTGCAGCGGCGTGATCTGACATTTTGATTCGATGCTCAATGGTGCGTCGGCGCTAGAGGTTTGGGCGGTCGCGGTCAGATTGTCGACTTGCCATGACCGTACATCACTGGTGCTGGTAATGAGGGCGCGGCCGTCGAATACGTTTACCGCCAACTTGGGCAGCGATGTTTCGGCGGACTGGTTATTGGGCGCAGTGACCGGTTGCTTGGGTGTTGCAGTCAGGTAGGTAGCTAGCGCATCTTCAAAATTGCTGCCATCGGGTCGAAGCTGCAAATAAATTATGGGTTTTTGAACATCAAAGTTCCCGTAGTCCTGACTGCGCAGGAAAGAATACAGACGTTTCGAGGACGTAATCTGTTCAATCTTCAACAAATCATTTCCTTGGGCGTCGACGGCTGCCACGTTCGTCAATTTGATCGGCTGAAACCAACCCAACGAAGCCCGCTCGACCGTGAATTTGCCTTTGAAATCGCTCAACGCGTAATTGATGGCGGTTTGGTGCAAACCGGTCCAGCCCAGAATATTCGGGAGCAGGCCGATCAAGACCATCAATAACAACAACACGTACGGCCACCGACGGGTTTTTCGATTGGTGTTGTTCCGTGTGCGGGAACTTCGTGATCGCGGGGCCTCCTCGTCGCGTGATTCCTCGAATGGATTGTCCGTGCGATTATTTTTTTTTCGTCGTGCCATCGGATTGTGCCTGGGTAGAGAGGCTTGGTGAGTTGTTAAAAGACGTCGGCCCTGCGAGGACTGCAGTTGCGATTGGATCTGCGACCAGATACTTCAATCGCCAACTAGCCACGGAGTATTGGGGCGCCGGAGTGTAATTACCGAGCGGATTTGTGAAAAGGTGAATTGACCGTAATGCGAGCTAGCAGGTGGCTCTGACGGGGTACGCGAGCGAGTAGTTTTTCCCGCCTGCAAAGCCGGATGTTACACGGTGGCAGACCGAAAGCATGCCAGTTGATTTAGCGAATGCCTATCAGCCAGCCCAGCAGGCACTGGCAGAGAAAACTCCCGGTGGATGGCAACATTCTTGAGACAGAACGAAATTCGGTCATTCGCTGCCGGTCGGTGGCCCGCTTTTTTTTGCCCGACTGGCATTGTTTCTGCCAACCACGAACTTCATCGTTTTCACGTTTCCTGATTTTGGAGCGGCCTTGAGCCGAGCACGAAGATGAGAAAAGTTTTCAGAAGTGGATTTCGTTTTGAACAACTCGAAGGGCGTCGTTTGTTGGCTGCCGATTGTTGCATGCAAGCCCTGCCAGAAATGGAGATCGAACATTGCGAAGTTGCAGCGATCGAATGTGCGGAGGACGAGTCAGCGGTGGATGACTTGCAGCTGGATGACTTGACTGATCCGGCTGCCGATCCAACGCTATGTCCCGTTTCGACAACCGCCGATGCCAACCCGACGGTTACTCCCGGTACTGGTGCCACGAACCCGGCAACGAATTTGAATTTGGCGGATGGCATGGATGGATTCTTCGGTGCGCTCAATGCTGAGCATCCATCGGAGACTCTGTCGTTTACTGCCAGCGCCAACGGAGAAGTCGACGTCGTGGTCGCATCGTCCCTGGGAGGTTCAGCTGCCACGGTCGCCGTAACGGATAGCGCCGGCAAAGTGATCGAACCACAAGCGGAAGGGCTCGAAGGCTTTACCGTTTTGACTTTTGAGGCTACCGAAGGAGAAACCTACCAACTGTCGATTTCGTCTGCTGATCAGCAGTGCGAAGGCTTCTTCCAAGTAACGGTTGGTTTCGCAGAGTTCGTCGACCAACATGCGGATGAGGTCGGTTGCGATTCGACCGAAATTGAGTTGGCGAATAACTCCGCTGAACTGTCGGGGCGGTTGGAAACCGCTGGTGATATCGATACGTTTCGGTTCACCGCACCCGCAGCTGGCGAAATGACGCTTGAGATGCTGGAGACTGTCGACCAGGATCGAATTGGAATGGGCGTCACGGTGCAAGATGACTGCGGCAATGTGTTGGCCACCGGGACGACCAACCAGCTGGTGCAAATTGCCTTTGACGTCGACGCCGGGAAGGAGTACTACATTTCGATAGCTGCCACGGAGGAACAGTGCGGGACCTATCAACTGGGTTTGGACTTGGCGACCACTGAACCGGTCGTTGTGCCGGATTGCCCAGCGGTGGATCCGGTGGTTGTCGAAACTCCGTTGATCGAACCGTCGACTTGTGACGCGGCCGAATCGCAAATCGCCGCAGCTACCCAAGACGAAGGACCGAATAGCGCCGACAATCTGTCGAGTCTGGTCGGTGCCAATTGGGATTCGAACAATGGAGGCGACGAGTCAGCTGACGAATTGGGACAACCTGGCTACGAGTTGGAACTGGCCGTTTGCAACGCCGGTTTGAATGACGATTCGACTGATCCAGCGATTGACTTAGACCTACTCGACTCGCTGGAATCGGACTTTGGTTCGGAAGATCAACAGGCCGTTGATCAGGTCTTTGCTGATTTGGGAAGCAAACTGGATTTCAATTTGTCCAGCTTGCAGCAAGACGATTTCCGAAATTGGTCGACTAAGAATCGCGGGTTCCAACGGGTGTAGGTCAGGCTAATTTTATATCGCCTGGTCTCGAGCCAGTTACTTCGAAAATGTTCGAATGATTCAAACAACAACAACTCGCCGACCGGGAACATGACGTTCCCGGGGCGATTTTTTTGGCCACCCATCGCAGAAAAATCAGCGGGGCTCCGCCAATTGGTTTGCGAGATCACTGGGCCCATTGCTTGACAATTTCGATTCCAACTTCGGCGGCTGCGACCATCTCATCCAGACACGCCCACTCCAAAGGGGAATGAATGTTATGCTGTCCGGAAGAAAGATTGGGTGTCGGTAGACCCATTTCGGTCAAGCGGGAACCATCCGTTCCACCTCGCACGATGGTTTGTTTCGCGGTCCTGCCCAACGCGGTATGAGCCGCCAGCGCATATTTCACGGCGCGCGGTTCTCGATCCAATCCGTCCGCCATGTTGCGGTATTGCTGGATTATCTCGATCTGAATCACGATACCGGGACAATCCGTTTGGACTAAATCGGCCAGTTCGCGCAGTTGATTGCCGTAGTCGGTCAACTTGCTCGTCTTAAAGTCCCGCAACAAGATCTTCAATGTTGTTTTCGAAACACTTCCGTCAATCGCATAGGGATGCAGGAATCCAGCTCGATCGTCGGTCTTCTCGGGGGCCAGCTCGGCCGGTAGTCGTGAGACAAACAATCCCGCGGCGCGAATTGAATTAATCATTTTGTGCTTCGCAATCGCCGGATGAATATTGACCCCGCTAAACGTGATGCGTGCCAGGTCGGCAGAAAACGTCTCCACATCGACATCGTCTTGGCCTCCTCCGTCGAAGTTATAACAAGCCAATGCACCAATTTTCGCGAGGTCGACATGATCGGCACCGTGCCCGATCTCTTCATCGCAGGTGAACACCAACCTCACGGGTCCATGTTGGATCTGCGGATGTTCGAGTAGGTGGTTGGCGACCTCCATGATGATCGCGACGCCCGCTTTATCGTCTCCTCCCAGCAATGTCGTGCCATCGGTGGTGATAATTGTTTTCCCTTTCGCCAATGGCAATTCGGGGCATGTTTGGGCGGTGATGATCTGGCTGACGTCTCCCGTCAACACGATGTCGTTTCCGTCGAAATTCTCAATCACCCGCGGTCGAACATCTTTACCCGCGGTGTCCGGCGCCGTGTCGACATGCGAATTGAAGGCGATTGCCGGCGCCGCAACATTACCCGGCACCGTCCCCATGACGATTCCCCATTCATCCTGGCTGGCGTCAACAATCCCCATGGCCAACATTTGTTCGACCAACAGTTGCCCGACCAGCAATTGGCCAGGGCTACTTGGTACTGTCTCGGCGTCCTCCACCGCCGTGGAGTTGATTTTTACATATTGCAGAAATCGCTCGAGCAGTCGGGTTCGATTCATGTTCGGAATTGGCAGAGAGGATGAAATTCTTGGCGGCAGGTCCGTTTCCTAACGCAACATACTAAGATAAAGTAACATAAAATCCGCTAGCCACGCCGGTCAGTCTATTTACGGAAGCGATCTATTCTATGTCATCTCCTGCCGTAAGCTACCTGGTCTTTGATATCGAGAGTATTGTCGACGGTAACCTGGTCTCCAAGGTCCGTTATCCGGGCGAAGATTACTCGCCGGAAAAAGCCATCGAGCTTTATTGTGCCGAACGACTGGTGGAAACCGGCAGCGAGTTTATTCCGTACACGTTTCATGTACCTGTTTCGGTCGCCATCATTAAACTGACAGTCGATTTCAAGATCATTGATATCGTCACGTTGGATGCGCCCGAGTATCGTTCGCACATTATCACGAAAAATTTCTGGGACGGTTGGCGAATTTACAAGATGCCAACTTTTGTCAGTTTCAATGGACGATCATTTGACATTCCGTTGATGGAATTGGCAGCCTTTCGTTATGGGATCGGCATTCCCGATTGGTTCAACTTGAATGACCGGACCTACGATCAACGCCGCAACCGCTACAACATCGGGGCGCATCTGGATTTGCAGGAGATCATTACCAACTACGGCGCGACTCGATTAAATGGCGGCTTGAATCTAATGGCCAATTTGCTGGGCAAGCCTGGAAAAATGGGAGTCCAAGGGCACATGGTGCAAGAGTTGTTTAACGAGGGGAAGCTTCAGCAGATTAATGACTATTGTCGTTGCGATGTGTTAGATACCTATTTTGTTTTGTTGCGGACCAAAGTCCTGACGGGCGAATTGACTTTGGACCGAGAACTCGAGTTGGTCGCCAATACACAACAGTGGCTGGCCGATCGCGGCGAAGATTTTCCGGTCTATCGCGAGTACCTGGCCCACGTTACCGATTGGCCCAATCCTTGGGCCGTCTCTTAGAGGACTACCTAGATCTGAATTCGTAACCGTACACGCCTTCTTGATCCGTCGCCGACGTTGATTTTTCTGGGGATACCATCGAGCGATTAGCTTACTTGGGGTTCTCAGTAAGCTAACCGCTGGAGTGATGGAAAACCGATTATTTAGCCAACGCCGCTTTGATAACGGAAGTAAATTCTTCACTGCCCGGTTTGACGCGTGAACCGAAGCGCGCGATGGGCTTGCCGGTCTTGTCAAGAATGAATTTTTCAAAATTCCAACCAACGTCTCCTGCGCCTTTGGGTTGAATTTCCTGAGCAGTCAGAAATTTGAACAACTCATTGGCATCATCACCATTGACATCGACCTTGGAAAACATGTCAAACGTCACGCCATATTTTTTGGTGCAAAACGTTTTGATATCAGCCTCGGTACCAGGTTCTTGGCCGCCAAATTGATTGCAAGGAAACCCGAGCACAACGACCCCTTGCTCTGAATATTCGGTGTGCAATTCTTGCAGCTCTTTATATTGCGGGGTCATCCCACACTTGCTGGCCGTGTTGACAATCACCACGACTTTACCTGCATATTTCGACATGTCGACGTCGGCACCATCGATGGATTTGACCTGAAAACCAAGCGCTCCGGCGGTTTCCGGTTCATCGGTTGAATCGACGGCCGCCGGTTCGTTGGCCGCTGGGTTCGTTTCTTGAGCGTGGGCACCGACGGCGATTCCACCGATCAACAGACTAAAAGCGAAAGAGCGAAAAATCATCAGTGAGTTCCTTGTAGAAGAAATGTGAATTGTAATCGTTGGAGTTGAGTCGACGAAAAAGACGAAAGCCATATTAGATGCCGTCCGCTACCATCGTGGCGTGGACAGCTCAGCACCAGCGGACCAGTTTTGTGCATCCTTTACGCAGATCTCAGAAATCGGTTCAGCCGTTGGGCGGCAAGCCGGCCTTCCGCGATGCAAACCGGAATTCCGACCCCATTGTAACTATTTCCGGTCAATTCCAAACCGGGTAGTTGTTCGATCGCCAATTTGATTCGCGCGACTCGCTCTTGATGCCCAAGATGATACTGCGGCATCATTGCGCGCCAACGATAGATGCGCGATAACTCCGGAGTTCCATGGATTTGGCACCAGGATTCGAGTTCGATCAGTGATATTCGCAACAATTGTTCATCGGGTAACCCGACTAAATCCGCTTGCAGCGCGCCGCCAACAAAGCAACGAATCAGGACTCGGTCGTGAGGTGCACGGCCCGCAAATTTGTTGCTGGAAAAACTCGCCGCGATCAAATTTCGGTTGAGATAGGACGGAACCACAATCCCATACCCGTCAAACGGTCGCTCAAGTTGTCTTCGTTCGAATCCCAATACGACCACGGCACAACTCGCAGCTTCGACCTTGGTCAGCTCGGCTCCGAGACCAGTATCCACATCGCAACATAGTCTTCCGGCGCTCATCGCCGAACCGGCCACAATCACGCCATCGAAATCTCCAAATTGTTGCGGCGATGCCTGCGGCGGAAAAGGACGGGAATCGCTCCACCGCAATCGCCAACCCCGTTCGGTCCGAACGAGTTTGTTCACGACTGAGTGTGTATGAACTTCGACAGCGGATAGATCTTTCACGATCCAATCAATGAGTTGTCCCATGCCGAAGCGGGGCGCCCGAAATAGATCGTACCGCGCACCGCTGGCGGTTTGATCCGAGTGATCCAACAAATCACTCCGATGATCAAGTTGATTCCGCTGCGCCTCGGCCGCCGCAATCAAACTGCCATACTTTTTTTCCAACTCCACAAATCGGGACAGCGCGGCGCGCATACTCAAGCGGCGCGGGTCAGCAGTGTAGATGCCGCTGACTAATGGCTGAATCAATCGGTCGAAGACCTGTTGCCCGAACCGGCGCACGGCAAAAGCATGCAAACTTTCATCCGTCTCATCGTGCCGTTGAGGAACCGTGCGCTCGGCCAGAAAACGCGATCGGCCATCCGCATCCAACAACTCCGATCCTGCCACTGCTTCCAAATCAGTTGGCAACATCAAAGAGAAACCGTTGGGTACCGGACAGAGCCCCGTTGGCGTAGCAATGAAAGCCCGTTGCGAAATCGGCAGCGTAGAAATCAAATCGTCGGCTTTGCCAAGTTGCTGACAAAACTCCAACGCTGCGGGTGGTTCGGTTGTAAACATGTCGGCGCTCTGTTCAACCAGATAGCCACCGATCTGTTCCGTGTTCAACACGCCGCCTAAACGTGAACTCGATTCGAACAAAGTGGTCTTGGCCAGTGGCAATTGTCGACGCAACTCCCAGGCGGCCACCAGTCCGGATAATCCTCCACCGACAATCGCGATTGATTTTTGGTCAGTCATATGGGTGTTCGACTGGCTGACGCTGGGAACTTGTCCGGCGACAACTATCAGAAATCCGTTGGACCACTAGAACCGAGCCACTGAAAAGTGTGCAGGATCCAAATGCGGTTGTTCCTGCAAAACCAATTCGCGCAGCAACCGTCCCGAACCGGTCGCCGTGCTCAGCCCCAACATGCTATGGCCAGCGCAAATCCAGACGTTGCGCAGGGCGGGACTGCGATCAATGATGGGTTTGCTGTCCCAGGTCATGGGACGCCAGCCAAACCATTCTTCCTCGACCGGTTCACAGAAGGGATCGTGCAAATAGCGTTCGGCTGAGGCCCGCAACAATCCCAACCGACGAGGATGGATCGATGTGTTGTAACCGACGAATTCCATCGTCGAACCAATTCGATATTTGTTGACCAGTGGCGTAATCGCTACATGAGTATCTTCGAAGATGATTGGAATTTTGGGCATGTTTCGGGGGGCGGGCATGGTCAACGAATAACCTTTGCCGGGTTGAATCGGAACTCGGCAACCGAGTTGTTGGTTGAGAAACGGGGCCCAAGCGCCTGTGGCGACGACAAATTGATCGGCCACCAACTCGGTTCCCGCACCGAGCGCAGCCTTCGCGACGCCGTTCTCGCGTACAAATCCCTTGATCGAGACGTGTTCCATAATCTTTACGCCGCGCGATTCGAGTTTGGTGCGCAGCGCTGACAATAGTTTATCCGGACGCAGATGACAATCATCCGGATAATGCCAAGCGCCGGCGACAACCGGCTTCAATGCCGGCTCGAGTTTTACCAACTCGGTGGTCGGGTAGGCCGTCGCGCCGACTCCAAATTGTTCGCGAATCATTTTTTCGGTTTGACCATAGGCCTCGAACTCCTGCGGCGACTCAAACACGAACAAGATGCCTTGCTCTTGCCAATCGCAGTCAATCGATTCACTGTCGATCAGGAACTGGTAAAGTTGTTTCGACGATTGCAACAAAGCGTGAATACCCGTCGCGGCGGAAAGCATGTTTGCCCGATTGCAGCGTCGCGAAAAATTCCAAAACCAGCGCAACGCCTCGCTGGAAAAACGAGGCTTGACGGCAAACGGCGAATTGCGCTTCATCATCGCCTTCAGCGTTTTTGAGATTGCGCCGGGTTGGGCCAGCGGCAACACATGACTGGGGGAAATGTATCCACAATTCCCATGCGAACACGCCGCCCCAAATTTGGCTTGTTCGACAATCGTAACATCGCAACCGGCCTGCGAAAATTCCCACGCGCACATGGTGCCAATCACACCGCCGCCGATCACCACAATTTTTTGTGCGGACTGTTTAGGGGCTTGGATCATCGACGAATTCCGCTGCAAAATGGATCGGCTGGGTCCAGAATCAAAGTTGTTTCTCCGCACAGATAAGCGGAGCCGGTTATCGAAGGAATGATTTGCTCGCCAGCCAATGTTCGATAGCTCGCCGTGAAAACACTTCCCACGATACTCTCCTGGCGCCACAAATCCCCCGGGGCCAATTTGTTATCGGCTGCCAGGCAGGCGAGTTTGGCACTGGTGCCGGTACCACAGGGAGAACGGTCATACGCATTGCCAGGACACAGCACAAAATTACGGCTGTTGTTCTGGGGATCATGAGGAGGACCAAACAACTCGACATGATCGATCCAGTCGCCCTCGGTTCCGGTAATACCGGCCGCCTGCAGCGCATCGCGAATCTGCCGCGTCACTTGCATTAGGCGATCGGTATTCCCCACCGATAAGTCCTCGGGCGAGTCTTTCACCAGAAAAAACCAGTTTCCACCCCAGGCGATATCGCCAATGACCGTGCCATAATTTGGCACATTGACTTGGATGCCTTGGCGATACCGATAGCTGGGCACATTATCGACGGTGACTTCGGCGTGCGAAGTTAGCTTCGTAGTCACAATACCGACTGGTGTTTCGATGCGATGCGTGCCGGGCTGGATCAGTTTCAAGTATTCCAGCGTCACCAGCAGGCCAATCGTGCCATGTCCGCACATGCCCAAATAGTCGTGGTTGTTAAAAAAAATGACGCCGGCCGCACAAGTGGGATCGACGGGAGTACAAATCAATCCACCGACCAACACATCATTGCCACGAGGTTCGTTGACGACCGCCCGGCGAATGGAATCAAATTCGCGACGAAACCGTTGCCGTCGTTCGGTTAGCGGCCCCGTGCCCAAGTCGGGACCACCGGCATAAATAATGCGTGTCGGCTCGCCCCCGGTGTGGGAATCGATAACTTGAATTCGTTCAGTCATGGGGGTGATTTAGACGCGGCGAAGGCGTCCAGTTGAATCGCTTAAGTGTGGCACTTCTTGCCTCAATCGATGTTGAATCGAAGTCTCACAGAATCGGCGGGCGGGCGTGGTAGATATCGCTACCTGATAGTAACATATTTTGTATTCCAAACATGGGGTGATCCTGGTATTGAACACTTCCGTCAGTGGCCCCCTCCGCATCAACCCGCCTAAACCGGCAACCAGCCTGATAAACAACATGAACCCTAAAAAAATCTTGATTGCTGGCCGCTGGCAGGACTCTCATTCGACGGGTAGTTTCCAAGCCGAAAACCCTCAAACCGGCACGCTTTTGCCCAGCCATTTCCCGATCAGCAGCTGGTCCGATGTCGACGCCGCGTTGGACGCGGCAGCGCTGGCTTTTCAAAAAATGCAATCGTTGCCCCGCGAAGTGTTGGCTAATTTCCTGGAATCCTATGCCGATCGAATCGACGCGCGGTCGGCTGAAATTTGTGCGCTGGCCTCACAGGAAACCGCTCTCCCCGTCGAACCACGACTGGCCTCCGGCGAATTGCCGCGCACCACGAATCAACTGCGTCAAGCGGCGGCGGCGGCCCGCGACCAAAGCTGGTGTCGACCCATCATCGATACCAAAAATAATCTCCGTTCCTGCCATGGCCCCTTGGGTCCTGTCGTGGTGTTTGGTCCCAATAATTTTCCATTGGCCTACAACGGAATTTCGGGCGGGGATTTTGCTTCGGCGATCGCCGCCGGGAATCCAGTGCTGGCCAAAGCCCATCCGCTGCATCCCGGTACCACAGAATTGCTGGCTCAAGAAGCACTCGCGGCAGCAATCGAAACGGGACTGCCTGCCGGCAGCGTGCAGTTGATCTATGCGCTGGATTATCTGGACGGAGAAAGACTAGTTCGCGATTCGAGATTGGCAGCTGTTGGGTTCACGGGAGGGCGACTGGCCGGATTAAAATTGAAAGCTGCGGCTGATTGGTCCGGCAAGCCAATCTTTCTCGAAATGTCCTCGATCAATCCCGTGTTTATTTTGCCAGGAGCGATTTCTGAGCGCGCTGCAGCAATTTGCGATGATCTGAAAACCAGTTGCTTGATGGGCTGCGGCCAATTTTGCACCAGTCCCGGCTTGATTGTGTTGATTAAGTCCGCGGCAACCCAAACCTGGATTGATTCGTTGGTCGAGAAGTACAAGTCCGCTCCGGTCGGTACCTTGTTGGCGAAATCGGGACAAGCTGGATTGGCGGCAGCCGTCGAGCAACTGCAGTCGTCCGGTGCGGAACTACTGTGTGGCGGCCAGGTTGGCGGCGGGGCAGGGTATAGCTACGCCAATACAATCCTCAAAACATCGGGCGAACATTTCCTGGACAATCCTGCATCGCTCCAAACCGAAGCCTTTGGCAATGCGACGCTGATCGTCGTGGTAGATTCGATCATACAAGCCGTCCAAGTCACTCACACGCTGGAAGGAAATTTGACCGGCAGCATCTATTCCGCTACCAATGGCGGCGACGATGAGGCTTACGCCGCGATTGCTCCTCATTTGCGGCAACGCGTCGGTCGATTGTTGAACGACAAAATGCCCACCGGTGTGGCGGTTTCCGCAGCCATGCATCACGGCGGGCCGTATCCTGCGACCGGTCAACCCGGTTTCACAGCAGTCGGTTTTCCGGCATCGATCGTTCGCTTTTCAATGTTGCAATGTTTTGATAACGTGCGTGAACATCGGTTGCCAGAAATTCTACGTGATCGAAATCCAACCGGTGCAACACGAATGATCGATGGGAAATCCACCACTGCGGATGTTGGTTCTGTTGTCGGTTAGGTTCGCTGGACGAGGCCAGTCCATTGCAGATCGGGTTGTGATTGGTGGTTTTCACCCTTGCGGCTGGCCTAATCGGACCGCGCCAAAATGCAGATTTTATTTCAAAATCTACAGGTTTTCCGTCGGGATAAACTCACTGGTATCTCGACAACTTTGATCGACAAACCGTGGTTTAGCCCAGTTACGAGGAACGGCGCGTATTTAATACGACCGGCTTGTCCGGTGGATGGTTGTGTTTTTTGCTACAAACTTGCTGGGCCATTGATTCGCTCTTCAGCCGGATTCGCCTTGGGCGAATCCGGCTGAAGAACGAATCGAATGGGGGGGATCTTTTGGTGTAGCTCAAAGCCGAAGCTTCCGCTGGACAAGCCAGCGGGATTCCAACACGGTTCATTACCCACGATGCAAACTTGTGTAGATACCAATGGCATCGACTCGGCGCAAGCCTGTTTCCAACTCAATTGTGGCGCTATCCAGCTAATTGCCGTAGTCCCGGCCGGGCCAATTGGACCACCAGGTTTTAAACTGCCGATATTGCGATTCGACAAATGATTTTTGGCTAGCGCTGAGGGAGTCAGTTTCGTTGAAATGCAGCTCATATTCCGTTTCGCCGTTGAGCACCAGCAGATATTTGTAATAGAGCACCAAATCAGGACCCTCGTCGAAAGTCGACAACACCAGTAACGCCTCACCCAATTCTTGAGCCAGTCGCCGAGCCGCAATATCGCCGGTAACCGCAAGTTCACATAATCGCACCATTTGGAGTGCTTCACGAGGAATCGCATTTCCAATCCCGGTGATTGCGCCGGTTGCTCCACAATTCAAATAGCCATGAAATACTTGCGTATCAACGCCAACCATCAGCGTCAATTTGGATGAAGCATGGGTAATCTGTTCGGCAGCGTAACTGAGCGATTTTGCGCCGCCGAATTCTTTGAAGCCAACCAAATTGGGAAACTCTCGGTGCAAGTCAAAAAACAAGTCGGCTTTGGTTTCGAATCCGTAATAGGGACTGTTGTAAATAACGGCCGGCAGTTTCGGAGCAGCACCTAAAATTGCCGCGAAGTGATGACGCTGCGCGATAGGCGAAGTGCCACGCGAAAGCACACGCGGAATCACCATCAATCCGGCCGCTCCGACCGATGCCGCGTGAAGTGTATGTTCCACCGCGATCCGAGTATTGACCGCGCCGGTTCCAACGACGACGGGGATCCCCGCAGCGCACAATTGCGCAACTCCGGTCTGGCGCTGTTGGTCGGTCAGCAATGGCCAATCGCCCATCGACCCGCAATAGACCATGCCATTCATCCCCGCATCCATCAGTTGCTGGCCTTTTCTAACCAGAGCCGGAAAGTTCGGCGTCCGGTCGGCGTGGCAGGGAGTCATGAGGGCCGGGAGGCAGCCGGTAAAGATATTTTTCATTTAGTTTTCAGTTTTCAGTGTTCAGTTCATGACCGAATTGTGACTTGGTTTGATGGAATTGAGTTTGGTAACTCGTTCCGGAAATTGAGATTGTTGACAACTAAAACATACAATCAAACACAATCGTCTTCGCGAGGAATTCTGTTTTTTCACCATGCAAATGTTGAGTTGCGCTTCCAAAACGATGTTCGAGACTTACCCTTGTTCTGAGAAATTCGAGGCCAACATGCTAGCGATTGCGCGATTTCCCATTCAACTCGGCCTCGATTCGACTTGTCTTCAATTTCGCAAGCTAACTATACTAAACAAGATCCTCCACCTTCAACCGCAGCCGCAGCGGAATAATTGAATTTTATCTCGGAGCTCGCGACGCGAATGGATTCTCAGCGAATGGCTCATGTCTTAACTCACGACTACGATACGGGCGAATACGACCAATGCGTTGTCGGTGACAGCTCATCTGGTGTGGGCGTCGAACGACCGGTTGCCGATCGACGTTTTCGGAACATTCGGCGATATTTGTGGTTAATCCTCGGTCCGCTGTGTTTGAGCTTCCCGTTTTCCGCAGTTGCCGTTCAGGTTCCGCCGGCCAATCCCGATTCGCGTCCGGTTCCGGCGCCTTGGCGACCTGCTTTTGGATCGATCAATTCGGCTGCTCCCGATTCGAGTACCAAAGCCGCTCAGCAACCGTCGGTCGACCCTGCCCAGTCCCAGTCGAATCTCGGCTCACCTAACGCGGGCGTTCCTGTTCCCAACGCCACCGTGGGCGAAGTCTTGCCGGGGCGGTCCACTGGCGAAATTCAAGCCACGCCAGCAGGTGCGAATTTGCCAGCTGCAGGCGATGGTCCAGGGATTACAAAGATCACACAAACTCTGGATAAACTCCCCAACACGGCCGGCCAAGTCTGGCGGGAGTACGACATCACGCCCTATACTTCGCGCGTCACGAACAACGAGAATCCGCAACAGGCGATCATTGATTGGATCCTCCGCGAGACGGGGACCGAAATGTGGTTTAATCATCCGCTGGGAATTTTGAGCGCCAACCGAAATCAATTGTACGTCTATCACACACCGGAAATTCAGAACGTGGTGCGCAGAGTTGTTGATCGATTCGTGCGCACGCGTGGACAACTGCAAAAAATCGATGTGACATTAATGACTGTGGCCAATCCGAATTGGCGGGCGACATCTTACAACTTGCTACAATCAATCGATGTCCGCACACCGGGTGTGGAAGCGTGGATGGTTTCCAAAGAAAGCGCGGCCTTGTTGCAAGGTCAACTAGCGCGACGGGGCGATGCGAAAACATCAAGTTCGGGAACCCTTACCAATCACGACGGCCAAACGTTTTTGCTCAAGAAAACCCGGCCCGTACAATTTGTTAGCAGTCTGCGATGGGTCCCGAATCAGATTCCCAACCATCAGCCGTTGATGACCAACATCGAGGAAGGATATTCGCTTTCGATCAGTTGTTTGTCGGCGTTGGATGACAGCACGATTGAAGCGATTATTAAATGCGATGTCGATCAGGTGGAGAAGCTGAACCCGGTGAAAGTGAATGTGCCCGGTGCCGATGGTACCGCACAACAATTGAGCTTACAGATTCCCCAATTGGTCAGCTGGCGATTGCACGAGCGATTTCGCTGGCCCAACGATCAAGTCCTGTTGCTCAGTTGTGGTGTCGTCGCGGGCTTGGAACCGGACGCGGCGGCGAGGTTGCCTTTATTGGGTCTGAATTCGAAGAACCAGCGGGCGGACGCGTTGTTATTTATTGAATATCGAGGACCGGCCACCGAAGCGAGCCTGCCGCGAGCGGCGGATACGGGGCTGGTTCCGATTCGTCCACGGCGCTAATGAGGAATTTGGTTGGATCTTGGGAGTTCTTGGCGGCAGTCGAAAACTGCCTGAACTGGGTGCTTCCGGAATCGTTCAGCTCCCGTTTGATGCGATCCCTCGACGCAAGGATTATCTGACGTAAAATGGAGCCGCTGTCATGTTGAACCGTTTCGTATTTTATCACTCCCGAATTTTACCTGTCTGATTCATGCCGTTATCTGATCGCCGTGTTGTTATCACCGGAATGGGACTGATTAGTCCTGTCGGTGATTCTTATTCCGATTTATGGAACGCCGTCTCCACGGGACGCAGCGGCGTGGGATTGATCGAGTCGATTCCGACGAAACATTTTAGCTCTGACTTCGGGGGCGAGTGCCGACAATTCGTGGGCGAGATTGAGAGCTTCGGCCCGCTGGAAAAGCAGCTCCAACGCAGTATCAAAAAAGGGCTGAAGTTGATGTGTCGCGAGATCCAGTTTGGTGTCGCCTCGGCTCAACTTGCTCTGGCTGATGCCGGTTTCGCGCCAGGCGCCGTCGATCCACAGCGGATCGGCACGATGTTCGGCAGCGATTATATAATTACTCAACCGACCGAATTTACGGCGGGGGTTCGCGAGTGCTTGACACCGGATGGAAAATTTGACTTTTCCAAATGGGCTGATCACGGGCTAACCAAAGTCGAACCATTGTGGTTGTTAAAGTATTTGCCCAACATGCCGGCCAGTCATGTCGCCATCTACAATGATTTGCGCGGCCCAAGCAATTCAATCACCGTTCGCGAAGCGTCCGCGAATTTGTCAATCGCCGAGGCCACCACCATTATCAAACGGGGATCAGCCGATGTGATGGTGGCCGGATCCACGGGTTCCCGGATTCATTTGTTGCGCACTATTCATGTTGTGTTGCAGGAACAATTGGCCGATCGCCATACTAACGCGATCGGGGGCGACCCCACCAAAGCGTGTCGGCCGTTTGATACCGATCGCAACGGGATGGTATTGGGCGAAGGCGCCGGCACGCTGATTTTGGAAACACTCGAGTCGGCCGAGAAACGTGGAGCAAAAATCTGGGGTGAAGTCATCGGTTATGGTTCGTCTTCCGTCGCACATCCTCAGGGAGGCGCCGATTGTCAAACAGCGTTCGCTAACGTGATTAAAGCGAGTCTTGAAACGTCAGGCCTCCAGCCGACTGAGATCGGACATATTCATGCTCATGGCTTGAGTTCGGTAAAATCGGACCGAGAAGAAGCGGCGGCAATCGCTGAGACATTGCCGGGAATTCCAGTAACCGCCGCGAAAAGTTATTTTGGCAACCTTGGCAGCGGCAGTGGTGTGGTCGAGATGATCGCCAGCATCATGGCGCTGTCGCATCGGCAATTGTTTCCGATTCTCAATTGCGATTCGCCGGCGGCCGACTGTCCCATTCGCTTGGCTCAAGCTGGCGAATCCCCCGGTAACTCGTTCATCAATCTCAACACCACGCCGCAAGGCCAAGCCAGCGCGGTCGTAATTCGCGCGGTGGAATAGTCTTGAAAAGTGGGATAGGCTTCCAGCCTGTCGATTCCGCGAAAAATTTCAACGACTCTTTCCAAAGCTCCCGCCGTGGAACGCGTTGACTCAGAGGCTCTTGCCTCGCTAAGGCCGGTTATCCGCGACAACGCGCAAGAACCGCTGGCAGAGCCAGTCAATTACCTTAACAGGTTCACCAATTCTTGGAGGACTTCGCTGGCCACGGTAATTGTTCGCGCGTTTGCCGAAAAACCCCGTTGGGCCACAATCAATTGGGTAAACTCAAACGCGACATCCACATTGGAGGCTTCCAATTGGCCGCCGCGGACGAAACCGTTGGAGCCAGCGAGGCTGGTCCCAATCTGGGCGGCCCCACTGTTGGCGGTTTCCGCGTAATAGTTTTGGCCCTTGGCTTCCAAGCCCTGCGTGTTGATAAAATTTGCGACGGCTAACTGAGCCAGGGGAACGCGGCGACCATTAGTCGCGATTCCTTCCAACAGTCCACTTTGCGTGACGTTGACCGCGACCAAACTTCCGGGTGGAAATCCGTCTTGTTCAATCGACGAAGAAAATCCGGTCGCCAAATGAGTCAAGCCACTGAAATCGATGTCGATGATTTGATCGAGACTCAAGCTGTCAAAATTCAATTCGATATTCGGATCACCGTCGTTGGTTCCCTGAACAGCCAAAAATTTTCCATCCTCTCCGAATTCAATCCGGCGAACGATGTTGTCCGTTAAAGTGCCCGTATTGTTGATCAAACTAAAGGTGGCGTTCCAGGTATTGGGGTCAATTTTTTTGAATTCCACATTCAACGAGTGCGCTTGACCGCGTGTATCAAAGACTTGCATGGTTGTTTCAGCCACATCTCCGTCTTTGCCTTTCACCTGTTCCAAGAGAATGTGATTTGCGAAGTCGGTTTCGCCGGTGTTGGCCAATCCGTCGGACAGCTCCAATTTGAGTCTGGAAATGCCAACGTTGTTGGCTTGAATTTGGAGGGCTCCGTTGGAATCGAGCGACGCCACTCCGTCGACCATCACGGAATTATAGAAATCGACCAGATCACCTACCGTCGTCGTCGCCGTGACGGCCAGTGTCGAGTCAACCGCGGCGCCAGCATGCGTAAAGCCCGTCAGTTTCAGTTGATCACCGACGGCATAGTCCACGGTATTGGAATCCAGATTGTTCAGTAGAGTGGTCAAACTCGCCGGTAGTCCGGCGACGACATAGGGACGATAGGCGGCCAGGACTTCGGCTTGCGGAGGCGTGGTAATAGCGGGCAAGTTGCCGAGAAAAGCGGCGTTGGCGGTCGGACTGCCTCCAATACCAGAGCCCATCGGAATTCGAATTGCATTTTCACCGGACGTTTGAAAAGCGGGGTTGCCGTCGAGTCCTTCGCCGACGCTTCCAAAACGTTGTACGTAGGCTCCGTTGCCAGGATCAACCAAAAATCCACGACCATCCAAGGCGAACGCACCGGCGCGGGTATAGTTCGTGGTGCCATCAGAGGTTACAAAAAAACCATCGCCCTGAATCGCAAAATCAAACGTCGCGCCCGTTGCCGACAACACACCCTGCGAATGATCACGACCGGTCTGTCCAATTTGGACTCCAAAGCCGGTTTGTTGTGGATTGGTTCCGCCAATGTTCGCACCGTCGCCGAATGAGCCGGGTTGGTTCGTGGTGTACAGCAGATCGCTAAACAAAATCCGTTGCGATTTGTAGGCGGTTGTGTTCAGGTTGGCCAAATTGTTGGCGACCACATCCAGTTTTCGCTGATGCGATAACAATCCTGTAGCGCCGGTTAGTAGTGCTTGAGACATGTGCTTGGTCTTGCGTGTAAAATGTTGGCGGTTGTGGAGTGGGAATCCGTGCCCTGTTCACGACTCCCGGATGCTGGGATTGACGACATCGTCCTATTTCGCTTTGACACCGGCGATCATGTCAATCGTAACGGCCGCTCCGTCAATCATCAGATTGATGACGCCGCGGTCGACAAAAAACTCTTCGACAACGCCTGACTTGAGGGCGCCCGAGGCGGCATCCGCGTAGGTAACCTGTTTTCCAACCAAGTCCACGCCTTGCGAAATCTCCTGCATCTTGAGCATGCTTTCGAACGAAGTGTTCAGGTTTTCCACCCCTTCCAGCATGGAAAACTGCGAAAGTTGGGAAATAAATTCTTCCTGTTTGACCGGATTAATCGGGTCTTGATTTTGCAGTTGAATGGTCAGCAGAGTCAGGTACTCGTTCGTGGCGATTTTTGAATTGATGTTGGCTTCCATGTGTGATTCCGTTCCAATTGGTGAAGTAATGTTGCTCAGCCCGGGATCAACAGTCCCAGACCGGGTTGAATGTGTCTTTAAGCGATGACATCGATAAGTGATGTGGCACGAAGATGTTGGTTGTGTGGCCGTTCCAGTTCCCTGTTCGAGTTGGTGGTCCGATTTTGAAGGGCTCGTTCAGCGAAAGTTTGATAGGCCGATTGAAATTGTTGCTGGTCTTGATCACGGGGGTCGCGATGCGAGATGTCCACGTCCGTCAAATCAATTCCTTGTTCTCGCAACGCGTTAATCAAATGTGACTTCTCACGGGTCAGCAAGTCACTTGTCACGGTTTCCGACGCCACGATCTGCGCTTTCAACACGTCGTCGTTGGAGCCAATCACGATCTCCAAGCGACCCAGTTCGGCGGGATGAATTTGGATACTTAGACTTCGACTGCTGCTGCCGCTCAGGCCGACCGACTCGGTAGCGATCGTTTCCGTCACCTGTTGAAGCACTGAATCGATGATTGCCGAATCGTTCATCATGAGCGCAGCCTGGACTTTTTCCTGGTCAATACCCCCCATTGTGTTCAATGCTGCTGATTCGTTCGACTGACTGAAACCGCCGGACCATGAGTTGATGGGATAGGGTAGCGACCCAGCTATGGGCTCGTTTCCAGGAGTCGCCATGAGTGGTGAAGTCACGGCACCTTGCGATTCCCCAAGGTAAAATTCGCGCTGTGGCCCTGACGAAACCAACCCTGTTTGTGTTAATTCTTCGAGCAGCGACTGGATTGGAGTTGGGACCATTTGCTCAAGAATCGACTCAGTTGTTTTTCCCTGCCAGATTCTCCAAGTGGGGGAGCCGGCTGCCGAGTGATTGGGATTTGCCGTCAAATCGTTGGTCAGCACTAGGTTTGTGACATCCGATTCGACCAGCTCGGGAATTTCAGGGGCGGATTTAGTGTTCATGTCATTTAGCAGTGTGGCGAATTCAAGGATCGGTTGATCGGCAATCTGTTGTGGTTCGAGCGATTGATCACCGGGTCTTGATAAACTGGAATGACTTTTTCGTTTGGTCGGTTGGGATTGTTCGTCGCGACGAGACGGACTTGCTTCGTCTGTCGCGGTTGGATTTGGCTCACTGCAGTCAACGCCACAAACGCCCTGATCGGATACAGGGTCTAGCGCTGCGGCTGGCGATCTTGTTTGGGCCGCGTTGTTAGAGCCAATGGTAACCATGTATTTGAACCATAATATTGGTTCGAAGCTCAATCGAACTTGATGAGTTGAACGAGCATTATCGCAAGGCAATTGTGGTGCCAAAAACTATTTATTATTGGGTTGTCAAGTTTTTCAATTCTCCTTCGACAGTTGGGGTAAATTGACTTCGATTAGGGAAATTGGGGACTTGCCTGCTCAGGTTGCTGGCAGAAATTTTTTCCTGAAAGTGGAATCTTTTTCCGGTTGTTGGCCTGTCAATCAGCCGTTTCGAATTAGTTTCAATTGCTATGCGGACTTATAGCGTTTCAATTTATTGGCCAGCGTGCGAGCGGTTACGCCGAGTTCGGCGGCGGCGGCAGTCTTGATGCCGCGATGTTTTTCCAAGCTAGCCAAAATGGATTCTTTTTCGACCTCGAACAATGGCTGTCTCCGTCCCGGTGATGAATCTGGGAGACTCGGCAACATCGATAGGCACTCCGGGGTAATGTAATCGGCTTGACATTCAATGGACGCACAATGAATCACGTTTCGCAACTCCCGAATGTTACCCGGCCAGGTGTGATCACAAAGCAGCTTCATGGCCGAGGGTGCAAAACCGCGAATCAAGCTGCTCGCTTCATCGCGATAGAGCTCAAGAAAATGTTCGGCTAGCAGCGGAATGTCTTCGATGCGTTGACGAAGCGGCGGAATTTCCAGACGCAGCACACTCAGCCGATGATACAGGTCCAATCGAAACGAGCCGTCGTGGACGTCCTGCTGTAGATTCCGATTTGAGGTGGCGATGACTCGCACATCAATTTTTTCAGGACGAATACCTCCGATCCGCAGAACTTCCTGTTCTTCAATTACTCGCAATAATTTGGCTTGAATCGAAACGGGAATTTCACTGATCTCGTCCAAGAGGATCGTACCACGGTGAGCGTGCTGAAAGTGACCGATCCGTTGCTGAAAAGCGCCGGTAAACGCGCCCCGTTCATGACCGAAAAACTCACTGTCCACCAGCATGTCTGGCAACGCGGCACAATTTACGGTGACGTATTGAAATTGTGACCGCGAGCTCTCGGAGTGAATGAGGCGACTGAGAAGTTCCTTACCCGTTCCGCTCTCGCCCGTAATCAGCACGGCGGCGGAACTGCGGGCGAATCGGCTGGCTTTGGCGATCAACTCGCTCATGACCTGAGAACGGAACATGATTCGTTTCGTCGGCGGCGCCGCAATCGACCCAACGCTGGTCTTTGATCCGCTCTGGATCGGAATGATTCGAGGTTCGTGGTTTGCGTTCGAATCGCCGGAATCGCGGGGTTCGCCCACAGGAACCATGTCACTCACCCTATAATCTAAACCGTGAGAAGAAAAGTCAAAAGTTCGGTCAAGTCAAATTTCAGATCGTATCATTCTGCCGATACAAAATCGCTGGGCAAATTTGTCAGACACACTTGCCGTAGGCATTTTTCATTTGCGCGGCCCGGACTCCCTCATGAATCAGCGGTTTCAACGACTCGCGAGAGCGCTGAGCCTGTGTTTCCAACTTGCTGATTTTCATGAGGAATCGTTGCATTAGCATCGCCAATTTTTCGGTTATTCGATTTACGTCTTCCGAAGCATGGGGCCGCGTCCGACGATATTCTTCTTTGATCGATCGCGAATCCGACTCTAACTGTTCCAACGACTCGCGTTCTGTCTTCAATTGCATCGTGGTGGCTTCCATCGCCTCGGCGGAGTCACCATTAATGAGGATCTGGTCGGCCAACGCGTCGAGCTGTTGATATTTTTGCCACATCAATTCGAGCGCCTGGAGCACTTGGGTTTCCAAAATATCCTGGTTCATTTGGGTTTTTCACTTGGAAAGAAGGTCTGCAGGTCAGCATCGATGAGCTGTATTTCGGCGGTGATTTTTTTGCGACGCGCAAGATGATCGAGGTACCATTTGGAATGATCGGTGGGATAGGAATTCGCTCTCGAAGCGGCCACGCCACGATAGAGTTTTTCCGCCTTCGGAATATCTCCCTGGATACGGTAACAATTAGCGGCGAGACAGCGCAACCAGTCACGATCGACAGCTTGAGTCTCGTCGACCAATAGTGCCTCGTAACTTTTCAAAGCCTGGGAATAGTTTTTGGTTACATACAGACTATTGGCAAGTTCGAAAGAATTCACTGGCGTGGATAGTACTTTGACCCCCTCGGCCAACGGCGTCCCGGCGACCGGCTCGGTCACCGGCAGCTCGGAAGAATGCGAACCCTCATCCGCTGGCTGGGATACAACTGGAGGAACGTCATGTTCGCCGGAATGAGCAGCCACCGGAATACTGGAGTGCTTTAGTTCCAGTTCCGTTTGTGGTTGTGATTCCGGTTCCGATGGTGGTGCGGAGAGTGCTGGCGCGGGTACCGTCGCGGCGGAGCGGGTGGCTAGCGCGGCTGCTTCGGCAGCTTCGGCAGCTTCGGCAGCGGCATTCTGTCGATCCAACAAATCCCTAATGATACCGATTCGTTGGTTGATGGCCTGCACCCGCGCGTCAGTTATCAATTGATTGACAGGGCGTACGTCGTTCGAGCCAGTTTGCGAATTCTCTAACTTAGGGCTGCCGTTGTGCCGCACCGGATTGGCAATCCCATCGCCCGCCGAGTCTTGTAATTGCCGAATCTGTTGCTGGAGTTCGTTCAAGCGATCGATGGTACTCATTTCTTCGACTCCGTCACTATCCGTTCCCGCTCCTCGTTTGAATGTGGCGAAATTTGTCGGCGATTTCGCGGCTTCGGTCGTTGTCGATTGTTCGCCCTGGTCCTGATTTGTCTGGGCGGAAACACAAATCCCTCCACCCAATATCGTTCCCCCACTCAAGGCGATTATCCACGCCGCGTGGCGGATTGGCGAACAAGTGAGTATCCAGATTTTGATTGACATCGAATCACGCGAAAAAGAGTGTTAAATTGTTTGAGGAGCTCGACTGAATCCGGGAAAATTGGTTTTCGGCAATTAAGTGATGGCGGACTCGTGGGGTTGAATTCATTTAATGGCGGTTGTCGGCAACATACCGGCAAAACAGAGTGCCGCCGAATGATGCTCTCCCATCTCACGATAGGCTCGCCCCATCACGTTGAGGGTGGTTTTTTTATCTGATTCGTTCAACTCGTCATCGAGCAATCGTTCGCAAATCGCCAAACACTCGGCGGTGCGTTTTTGTTGGATGAGCAGTTGGCACAGTTGCAGCAAGGCTTTTTGCTGCCATTGATCGGGTTCGTCATCGAGCAAAAATTCAAAGACGGAAATCGCCTGATCTTCTTTCCCGGCGAGTCCTAGTTGCACACCGAGCTCGAACAAAATTTGCCGTCGCCAAATGGAAATCGTCGTGCTGTCGGCTGCGAGCGTCAGTTTCTCAATGGCTTTGTCGCGAAAACCAAGTTCCTGCCAGGCACGGGCCGCAATATAGATATCAATGAAGTTCTCGTAGTTCTGGTCAGCAGCCATTGCCACTGCGGAGAGCAAGCGGCTGGATTCGGAATTGAGGCTGCTGGCGTCGCTAACACCCAGGTAACGTGCGTAGCTCCCGAGAACTGCTGCTGTGGCTTCGAGATCGGTACCGCTGAACGAAAGCTGATTCTCGAACAGAACTTGATTGGCACTGGCCGGTTGATTGGACAGCAAGTAGGCGCGGGACATGGTCAACGCGGCCAACCGTTTTTGTTGGTCGATCCGGGCCGTCGAAATCGCCCGCCCCGAGGCCTTGATGGCATCGCTCAATTGATTGGCCTCCAAACTTAACTGTCCGACCAGCCAGTAGGCCGTGGACTGAAAGCCCGTGTCGTAGGTCTGATCGAGCGTGTGATAGAAATTCCGAATCGCATTTTCGTTTCGCCCCAATCGCATCTCGACTTTGCCGATATTGAAAAACAGTTTGGCCAATAATTCGTCCGTCGGGTTGCGTTGCAACAACTCCTGAAAGTGATTTGCCGCCTGATCCAGGTCGCCTTGAATGAATTTCAAACAACCGCGCGACAGGATTGCTGACTCATTCCGATAGTCATCGGGGAATTTCGCGCCAAATCGACGCAACTTGCGTTCCATCGCTCCGGACCAATAGGTTTCCAAATGGACATCTTTTTCCTGCAACGAAACCAGATGCAAGCCCTGATCGTCCTGGTACCAAAAAAGATTCAGTGGCAACAAGAGACAGTCCAGCAGCAGGCTCGCTGGAATACCCTTCACGTTCAGAGCTTTGGAACGCCCCGTGATCAGCAGTTGCGCCTCCGGCGAAGCGAATAACTCCAGCTCACAGGCCACTGCCAGCTGTTTGGTCAGTACATTGAGCGGTTGCAGAGATGATTGGACATCGACAATCGTCAGTTCAATGGCCTCGGTTGGCCGTTGCACGACGGTGATTCGAGGAGCAGCCTCGACCAAAGGCGAAACCGCTGTTGGCGGAATTGGATCTGGTTTGGCGGATGGCAATTCGTCGGGATCCGTTGTGCGAGTCTGCGTTGGGGTTGGCAACTGATTCAAGAGCGAAACCAGCTCTTCTAACCGGGGGTAGACTGTCTGAAACGTGATTCCATCGGGCAGCGTAAGATCGTAATGGTAATTCTGCAGGGCGATTTCCTGAAACACGGTCGCCAATTGAAATCCGATCTGAGCTTGAATTTCTTGCGGCATTTTGACCTCGCTGAGCGATTCCAAAAACAACTCACACAAGATATGCAAAGCTTCGGAACGATTTCCCCGTTCGATCCAGGTACGACTGAGCGCGGACAAAGCCAACCAGCGTTGGTGATCCAGTGGCTGACTTTCAATCGCCCGCTGGTAGTGGGCGGCAGCTGCCGCCGGCTGTCGATCAAACTCAGCGCAGATGCCCAGTCGAATCGAAACATCGCTGGTAAACCGGCCGTTCAACCGCTGCAGCTTTTTGTAACGTGTGGCAGCCGATACAAAATTGGCGGCCATCAAAAAAGCATCCCCTTCATGGCGCAGTTTGCTAGCGACCACAGTCGGATTGTTCAAAGCATCTTGGTCGGCAAAATCGTCAATCTCGGATTCGCTGTCTGATAGTACGCGCAAGCTATCAGCCGAAATTTTCCCTGGCGTGACGACTAGCGGACTTTGGGGGGTGGAACTGGGAGCGTGATGCGCGACCGGAGTGCGGGAAATGAGCAGATAGCTCAACCCAAATATGACGCCGAGGGCGCAAAGTGTCGAAAAAATCCAAAATTCAGCTTTGAGCATGAGAGGAGTTCAAAATGCCGAAAAGACAAGCGTTTTCGAAACGGAGTTGCTTGCGCAATCGGAAAAGTCCGCTTCATTGTCACAGCCATCGACGTGAAATGACGGTGGCCTTGAGGAATTTTTAGCAAGTCGGTCGGAATCCCCTCGATCACTTGGGAGTCGAAACAATCCTCCAAAGGAAATTACCATGGAAATCTCAAATCATGGCAAACATTTGAATGTTCCTGCTCCGCATAAATTGGGGGGCATCCATTCCGATGTCACCACCGAGATAAAAGCGGGCGAGGGAGTTGGGCGATCGGAAGAGGTTCAACCTCAACGATTACTTACACGATTGCAAGGCGATGCGGAAGTTCGCAACCGGTTGTTAGTCGAGATTCAGGCCAAAGTTCAATCGGGAGAGTACTTCACCCGAGCTGCAGTCGAAAAGGCCGCAGCACAGATCGTTGGTTTGTAACACGCGCTAACTAGCTCTCATCTAAACGCGAGCGAACAACAAGACTTTTCAGTAAGGATGCTGAAATTTAATCGCATGGACGCCTAGTCAACCCGTTTCATGTTTTACTTTCGGAGATCCATACCATGCTAGGATTAGCAAACAACGTCGGTGCTCTTAACGCTCAACACAACCTGGGCCGCGCCTCTCACAAACTAAATACATCTATCGAGCGATTGTCATCCGGATTCAAAATCAACCGGGGTGCCGATGGGCCTGCCGCGTTGGTGATTTCGGAAAAACAACGCGCTCAAATCTCGGGTTTACGCGCGGCGATTGACAACACCGACAAAGCGGTCGCTGTTGTACAGACTGCGGAAGGTGCCTTGGGCGAAATCAACAGCCTGTTGGTCAAGATCCGCAGCCTGTCGATTGATTCGGCAAACGCCGGCGTCAACGATGAAGACGCTTTGGCAGCCAATCAAGCGGAAATTGATAACGCATTGGACACCATTGATCGGATTGCCAACAACACACAGTTCGGCGAAAAAAGACTACTCGACGGCTCGTCAGGCTTGGCGGGAACAACGTCGGATACCGACGTAAGTGTTTTGAAAACCGGTTCGGAGGCCGTAGCTGGGACCTATAATGTGAACGTCTCGACCGCTGCGGAACGAGCCAACGTTGCGGCCACTGCGACCCAGACCGGAGTCCTTGCCGCAGACGAAACGTTGACGATCAATGGAGTCAACATTACCTTGTCGGCTGGTTTGTCGCGTGCTCAGGTTCAATCGCGAATCAACGAATTCAGCAGCCAGACTGGCGTCACCGCTGAAGACGGAGCAACTAACACGACACAATTGCGAACCTCCGCTTATGGTAGCGATGAGTCAATTGAGGCGATTTCGAATACCGCTGCGGGCGGTGCCGGTACGACTTCCGGAATTGGTACGACGTTGTTGACCGATACGGGCGTGGATGTTGCTGGAACCATTGGTGGCAACGCAGCGACTGGCAGTGGCAATGTACTGACCGGTTCGGCTGGCGACACCGAAGGAATCGCTTTGCAATTCGGCTTGGCTTCATCCTCGACCACCGCTTCGGTAACAGGTGCTCAAGGTACGGTCAGCATCGCCGACAATTCCTTGATCTTTCAAATCGGAGCCAACGCCGGTCAAACGGTTTCAATCGCCGTCAACTCGGTTGCATCATCCGGACTGGGCGTGGCAATTGCTGGAAACGGTTTCAGCAACTTGAGTGAAATCAATGTTACTTCGTCTGATGGAGCTCAAGATTCACTTTCAGTGATTGATGCTGCGATCAACGAAATCTCTAACTTGCGTGGTACGCTGGGAGCTTTCCAGGGCAACACTTTGGAATCGACTGCCAACAACATGCGATCGACTCTGGAAAACACGATCAATGCTGAGTCCGTCATTCGTGACACCGACTTCGCAGAAGAAATCTCCAACTTCACGAACAGCCAGGTGCTCGTGCAAGCTGGAACCTCCGTCTTGTCAAACGCGAACCAGTCTTCACAGTTAATCTTGTCCCTGTTGGGTTAATTTTGAAACCTCTCTAATCTGCGTCGTTGACCGATGGTCAACACTGTTCGCTAACAAGCGACGGGAGAGACTGCTGAACGCATTTCTCCTGTCGCTTTTTTTTGGATTTTTTCATCAGTATCAGTTAAGGCAGAACCCCATGTTTTCCATCGACGGCCTGGTCAGCGGGCTCGATACGGCGTCTATCATTGAAGGCCTGGTTGCCCTCCAGCAGTCGCAGGTTGATCGCTTAACCTTTAAGAAGTCGGAAATTCAAGTCCAGCAACGGGCCTTTCAGGGAGTCGAAAGTCGTTTGTTGAGTCTGCGGTCTAAAATGAGCCAGCTGAATCGTTCAACGGGCAGCGCATTTGCCTCGCGGAAGGTCGTCTCGAGTCACGAAAATATCATCACCGCAACCGCCGGAAGCAATGCCGCCGAGGGCAGCTACAATCTACGAGTCACTTCACGCGCCCAGGCACACCAACTCGCGTCCACCGGATTCACCAGCACCAGCCAGGCGATCAGCACGGGAACCATTTCATTTCAGGTCGGTGATCGACCGGTCACGGAAATCACGATTGACGGCACCAATAACAATGTCAGTGGTCTGGTGCAAGCCATCAACTCGCAATCCAGCGATGTGTCGGCGGCGATTGTGCATGACCAGGCCAGCAATTCCGATCGAATTCTGTTGACCTCGAAACATTCCGGAGCCGCCAACGAAATTACCATCACGAACAATTTGGATGCAGCATCTGGAGAAATTGCCCGGCCGGATTTTTCCGGCCCAGCCGTCCAGTCGGCCGCCAATGCCATTATTCAATTGGGATCCGGGGTGGGAGCAATTTCTGCCGAATATGAAACCAACGAGGTGGAAGGCCTGATTGCGGGCGTGACTTTAAATCTGCAATCGGTTGATCTCAATCAAGATGTGCAAATTCAGGTTTCGCGCGATACCACCAAAGCAACAAAATCCATCAACGACTTTGTTGAAGAGTACAATTCGTTGATCAACTATATCAACGAACAAACTCGTTTCAATGCTGAAACTCAAACGGCCAGCCCGCTATTGGGTAATCGCAGTATTTCGACCTTGAAAAATCAATTGAGTTCGATGATGACGGAAGTCGTGCCTGGGCTCGGATCCGGATTGAATCGATTTTCACAGATCGGCATTGGTATCGATGGAACCGGACGTCTGACGCTCGATTCGGCGAAGCTGGAAAAAGCGCTAGCCGGCGAAATCGAAGGGTTGGATTCCGCAAAGATCCCGCGGCTCTTTGGCATGACGGGCTCCAGTACCAATGCGGGTATTGAGTTTATACTTGGCTCCACACGAACAAAAGCTTCCAGTGCTCCCTACCAAGTGGACATTCTGCAAGCCGCCGAACGCGCCACGATTACGGCAGAATCGAGTCTGGCCAATTCGATTGTGATCGATTCTTCCAATCGTCAATTCAAAATCTCGGTCGACGGGGTGGAAAGCGAATCATTGACCTTGGCCGAGGGAACCTATACCCAATCCCAATTGGCTTCCCATCTGGAATCGGTAATTAATTCCTCAGCCCAGCTTTCCAGCCATGACGTGTCCGTCTCGCTGGACGGTGGCAAATTGAAATTGACTTCATTGGCTTACGGCAGTAACTCCCGCGTGGCGAGCGTGAGTGGAACTGCGGCCTCCGTGCTGGGCTTTTCTGGCTCGGAAGCAGGGGTGGGGAAAGACGTTGCCGGGTCGTTCATCGTCAATGGAATTGTCGAATCCGCGACCGGTACGGGCCGAATTTTGATTGGAAATTCAGACAACGAAAACACTGCGGACCTGCAAATTCGTGTGACCCTTGATCCTTCCCAAGTCGGCACAGGGATTGAAGGCGAAATGACCGTCAGCCGGGGTATCACTTCGAGATTGGATCAGTTCCTGGGTGAGTTTTTGGATTCGTCCAAAGGTAGCTTGGCCACAATTAATAGTGGCTTCGATTTGCGCCTCGAGTCGATTGATACAACGATTGAGCGTGTCAACCAGATCAGTGCGTCCAAACGAGAGTACTTGATTAAACAATTTTCCGCGTTGGAGCGCGCCCTCAGCGAACTTAAAACCACTTCCAGCGTGGTCAGTAGCCAACTGGCGGGAATTCGATAGTCTACCGGCCTCGCGTTGTTTCCCGAGCAGGATTTTTCGAGAGCCGCCAACAATTTTGTCGATGATAGGGCATCGTAACCGTGCATTTCCCTTCAACCGCACCAACACTTAGCTCCCAAGAATTCTGACGATGTATCCAGCCAGACCAAACGCTTACCAAATCCAGTCGATGTCCGGCGGCTGGACACGCATCGATATGTTGTTGGCCATCTATGATCGCGCAATCGTTTCCGTGCGTTGTGCGCAGCAGGCCAAACTGGAAAACCAACAATTGTTGTTCCTGGAGAAATTCCTGGACGCTCAAAAATGTGTGTTGGCGATCCATAGCGGACTGAAACCGGACGAATACGAGTTGGCTTACGAAATTGCGCGGCTGTTGCATTTCATCATGACTCGGCTGTGCGAACATGAGTTTGACGAAGCTGCGTATTTTCTGGAGAAAATCCGGAAGAGCTTTGAAGCGATTCGCGAGGAAGCGACTCGATTGGAAAATGAGGGCCAGATTCCGCCCTTGGCCTTTACCAATGACTTGAACGCGATGGCTTGATCCGACAGCGCAAAAACGCGGCCGAATCCTGCGGTTCAGGTCGAGCCGGCAGGAATCGTGGGCGGACAAAACAAACAGAATTGACGACATGAATTCACACCTGCAACCTCCGGCGCGACGATTTACGGCGGATCAAATCGCGAGTAGCAAGCGGCTTCCGTCATTGCCGGAAGTTGCCCTGAAGCTGGTTCAAATCGCGCAACAGTTGGACCCCAACTACGCCGAAATCAGTCGGATCATTCGCTCGGATCCGGTTGTCAGCGGCAAGATCCTCAAAACGGCCAACTCGGCTTTATTCGGCTTCCCACAGAAAATCGAAACGATTGAGGATGCTGTTCCAGTCTTTGGCTTGACGATGCTGCGAACCCTGATTCTCAGTTTTCATTTGTCCAGTAGTGAGGGTCCTGCAACGGAATTGAAACCGATTCTGCAAGACCTCTGGCGGAGTTCATTGACCCAAGCGGTATTTGCCGAATTGCTGGCAGAAAAAATAAAAGGAGAGGATCCGGCCACCTATTTTCTCGCCGCCATGTTGCAGGACATCGGTATTCTGGCGATGATTTCCGAAGCACCCCGGGAGTACTTGAGTCACGTATTGGATCGTGCGAAATTTCCACAGGTCATCGTAGCGGAGCGAAGTTATTTTGGATTCAGTCACGTTGATGTGACTGCGGCGATCCTGCAACAATGGGGGATGGGCGATTGTTTTGGCGATGCGCTGCAACATCATCATGATCGTATAGTACCGCCGGGAAGTTCGCGTAACAGTCGCTTGGCTGTCGTTCTGCAAGCGGCTAGTCAAGGGACCGAGATGCTGTTCTCCAGTCGCACCTCAGCCATGTCGCTCCCGGCGGCAGTTGTTCACTGGGCGAGTTTCTTGCAATCTCGATTGGGATTGAGGAATGTGGATGCGGAACAGATTGTCGGCGAAGTTACAGGTCGGGTGAACGAGTACTCGGCGCTGTTTTCGTTCGATATTGGTGCGGGCGTGTGTCCACAGCGGGTCGTCACGGAGGCCAAAGACCTGCTGCAGGAAATTGCCCTCCACAACCAAATGGATCAACTCGAGCAAGCCCAGAGCCGCAAGAAGAATCCTGTCAGCGATGAGGCGATCTACCGCGACAGTCTGTGCGGTCTGTACAACCGACGCTACATGAATGACAAACTTGGCGAAAACCTTGAGCAATGCATCAAAAAAAGCCAACCCGTGGCGTTCCTGTTTATCGACGTTGACAAATTCAAATCCATCAACGATCGCTTCGGACATGCCACCGGAGACAAAGCGATTCAACATGTGGCCGCGTGGCTGAACAAATCGATCCGCAAACAGGATATCGCCTTCCGATTGGGGGGAGATGAGTTTCTGGTCGTTTTGCAAAACCTGCGGGAAGTCGACTACGAAAGTATTGCCCGCCGCATCGGCAACGAGATTCCCCAACTCGAGTTGGCTGACCAGACCGAAATCAAAATCTCCTTGAGCGTGGGTTGCACTTTTTATCAACCGGAAAATGGGGACCTGCCAGACCCCAATTGGTTAATCGATCAAGCCGACCAAGCGATGTACAAATCCAAACGAAGTGGGGGCTGTATGTTGACCGTGCAAAAATTCATCGGTACAAAGCTGTCCCAACTCATTTAACGATTACCGGTGTCGGGCCGCGTTCCCGTTCGTTGATTGCTGGCAATCACCCGGTCGCGACGAGCGATTTTTCATTGTCAAAACGCCCGACTTAGCGACTCGGGTGCTTTGCTTGGTTATCTGGTATTGGCGGCATCACGAACCGCCGTATCGAACAAGGTACCAATTCTCTTTCAATTTAATCACTTCACTTGGCGTCATTGTACTGCGGCTGAGTTTTGTTGAGTAGGAGGCCGGCGTGCTGCCGTCGGGATGGAATTCGATTTGGCAATCCGTCGCGCCGGACAAATCGAAACGAATGGCACCCTGTTCAGATTGTTCGATGATGTGACCGAAGTCTTCGCGGATCGGATAGTTTTTGCGGCCATGAAGCAGTAGAAGATCCGGGTGTTTGTCCGAATACGTGTAGAACCTGCCAGCTTCGGGCAGTATACCGTTTTCAGTCGGCCAATGTTGGGATAAGGGATTGGCTGCCAGTTCGAATCTCGACAAGGCACTTTTCGCGCGGCGCAAGACCGCCCATTCATTGACTTGGCGATACGACATCAAGAGAGACAACCACGCGCATATGACAAGCACGATCAACAACATTCGACGAATCGTTGCCCGCCGCAGGAATTGAAGCAGCATAAGCAAAGAATCGGTCACCGCCGTAATTGCGAGAATCACAAACAAGAGCAGACGTGGACCAAGGCTGTCCCAACTGCGAACGCCGTCCCACATCATACCCCAGAGTCCGTAGGCTACCACCGATGTGTCGGGATCAAGTTGTTGGAGTCCGACACTGTGACGCACGACGAAAACTGTCATCGGGAACTGAGCGTCAATTATGATCCAGCCGAGATACGCGATACAAACCAGTAGAGCTTTCGAGCACCAAAACGCGAAGGATGGCAAACGCAGCCAACGAGGCCATACACTATGAATCGCTTCGGGGGTCGAGTTATCGGCCGCGTTCTCGGCGACAGCAGTCATTGCATGATAGGGCTAGATGTGTGGTGGTTCTGTCAGATAACAATAACTGTATCGCGCGCTCCAAGTCCGTTTAAATTCTAATCTTCCAACTCGGCATCCCAGTAGGCATCGCTGATAAACTTGGCCCAGCTCTTGACCCGTTTGGAATGCTGTGAGTAGATCGGATTCCAATTGGGGTGTTTGGGTTCATTCAACAGTTTCATGCCCGCGCGTTGCGGAGTTCGATCGGCTTTGGAATGATTGCAGCGGATGCACGCCAGCACACAATTCTCCCACGTCGAAATGCCACCTTGGGCACGCGGTGTCACGTGATCAATCGTCAGCTCATCTCCATGGGGTTTACGTCCACAATACTGACACATCATTCGGTCACGCTTAAAAATGTTGCGTCGACTGAAGGCCACCGTCGTGGAAGGCAAGCGATTGAAATCGGTCAACGTGATGATTTCCGGTACGCAAATTCGTTTGGAAACCGAACGAATAAAGGGTTGGTCAGCTTGCGGAACCAGCTTCGACCAATCGCGCCAGTCATAGAGTTGGTAGTCGTGGGGATCAACGACTCGCGCAGTCTCACTCCAAACCATCACCAACGCGCGGGCAACCGTCGCGACGTTGACCGGTTGCCAATTGCGGTTTAGCACCAGCGTCGGGCTTTGGAGAACTGCTGCAATCATAGTCGACAACTCCTTTTAGAGTTCAGCGATCACAAACCAAAATCGTGATCGAGCCGGCCGGAAAACAAGCCAGATTCGGGCCGACGTAAATCTGGCATTCAACCAAGCGTTAGACCGTTACCATACGGCCCCGGGCATTATGATTGAAAAAAACAAAAATTAAAACCGGAGACGCCGAAATATACTGCGCCTGTGCCAGCAAGAAAATCGGTTGAAATCATTAAGATTGGTCGCCGGCAGGCGGCCGCCCCGATTTGTTCTGTGTGATTCCAGTTACTCGCCCAACCGACGCGGCACTTCCTACCGGGACCTCGTTGGACGATTCGTCTTGCTATCTTTTAGATGACATTGCCGAACCAGGGTTCACCTAACGTGGAAATTATCTGTTCAATTCCGACACTAATTTGGCCGGTCGGCAATACTCAGCCAGCTAAAATCGTAGTACACTGATTCGCTCACCGCGGCTTGCCGATTGGTTTCGAATCCCTCTCAATCATTAACCGTTAGTAGCATGAGTCGACTCACCCGATTTCTGTTGTTTCTTGTTGTCACGACACTGGTGGCGACCGCCGGTTTGTGGATTCTGGGCGGCAAAAAAACTGATTTCTCAACGAGTATCTCGATCGCGGCACATCCGTCTCAGATTTTCCCCTATTTGACTCAACCAGAACAACTCAAACAGTGGATGACTGGCTTGGAACAGGTCGATGAAATCCTGCCCATACCCAAGGCCGAGTACGCGCCGGTTGTCGATACGCATCGTACGTTGGTTGATCCGTCGGGCCGTCGATCTCAATTCCGTGATACAGTAATTCGTTTTACGCAGGATGAGTTGATTTCAGTCCAATCGACCAATAGCATGGTCGTGCTCACTTCGATCTTTCAACTCGAAATCAAAGCACTGCGGCAGACGACAATTACCTACCAGGTGAAGTCCATGCCGGTCGGACTTGGCCGCCTCTTGGCCCCCTTGAGGACGTCGGACTTTCAGAAGCAAATTGTTGACGATGCTCGACGACTTAAAGAACTGGTTGAACGTGAACAGCCGGAGTGGCCAAGTGATGCTGCGGAACCAGCCGCTTCTTTCCAAGTCCCTGGTTTCGATCGCGACGAAAAAAGCCCACCAAGGCAACCTTTGAACAATGACTCTCCCCTGGTGAGCGACGTCGAGCCCGCCAAGTAGAGCTGCATTCGGGTCGAATTACCCTCAGGAAAATTATGGCCGCTCAATTGCTCGATGGAAAATCGATCTCCCATCAAATCCAGACGGAAACGCGAATCGCGGTGGCTCGGTTTGTGGCCGATGGAAATCCAGCTCCGACGCTTGCGGCAGTTCTGGTCGGCACCGATCCGGCCAGTCAGGTTTACGTTCGCAATAAAGAACTCGCTTGCCATCGCGTCGGAATTCAAAGCCAGCTCCATCGTCTGCCGGCCGATCTCTCAACTGGCGAAATCGTTGCCCTGGTGCAACGTTTGAACCAGGATCCGCTGGTCAATGGAATTTTGGTCCAGCTGCCGTTGCCCTCGCAAATCGACACTCAAGCCGTTCTCGATATGGTCGACCCGCGGAAAGACGTGGACGCGTTTCATCCCCAAAATGTGGGTCTTATCTCACAAGGGCGTCCTCAATTCCTGCCCTGTACGCCCCACGGGATCGTCCAGCTGTTGAAACGCTACCAGTTGACCACCGCGGGCAAGCATGTGTGCATCATCGGACGCAGCGACATTGTCGGCAAACCGATGGCGCTGATGTTGGTACAAAAAGATTCGGGATTGGGACCGGAATTGGCTAACGCGACAGTCACGATTTGTCATAGTCGAACGGCTGGGCTGAAAACCATTACCCAGACCGCGGATATCGTCATTGCCGCAATTGGCCAACCGAATTTTGTCACCCGCGAGATGATCAAGCCGGGCGCAATTGTCATCGATGTGGGAATCAATCGGACTGCCGACGGATTGGTCGGCGACGTCGATTTCGAGTCCGTCCTCGCTGTCGCCAGTTATTTGACTCCTGTGCCGGGAGGGGTCGGTCCGCTGACTGTCACCATGCTATTGGAGAACACGTTGGCTGCAGCGCTGCTACAATCCTCTGCAGTATCGGTTTGAAACTGGCAAATGACTTGTTTGGGTTCCAAGAAAACATGAGCTTCTTTCCCCAACAATCTGGCTGGCGAAGTCTGACGGTTTTTGTACTGCTGTTCAGCTGTTTGTTGATCACGGGCTGTCGCGGATGCCGTGACGAACCGGGGGACGCTCAAACACAGCCGGACGACGACAAAGAAAAAGAACTGGAAAAAAAGAAGCCCGACTTCGTGACACGGTCTCCTGTTTTGCTGCCCGGTTGGTTTCCCAAGGAAGCCACCAAAAATGTCGTGAAACCCGATCCTCTGGATGAGGTCGCCGCCGCGATGGCGGAAATAGACAATACCAACCTGCGATTCAATCGAACGAAACTGGGACATTGGGTCGAAGCCCAACTGCCAGCGATCGCCAACAATTTCAATGCCGATGGTCAACTGACCACCTTCAGCACCACCCTCGATGGACAACCCGTGCCGATTCCGTCGACGGACTACGTTTTGAATTCAACGCGGCCAGTGTCGCTGGTCAAAGAGGAGTGGAAGATCCTGGAAACATCGCTGTTTCTTCCGCGACGTGATACCAAAACCGCCAGTGCCAACGTAAACTACGTTTTCGATCGAGGCACCGGTGGAATTCCGTATATCAGCTTCGGTCAGCCTACGTCGCTAATGAAACCCTTTCAGTATCACATCGTGCTGCTGAGTGAGCGACCCGATACCTACAATTATTTGAAATTGACCGACAGCTTTCAATTGCGCGGCCAACATCTGGGTAGCGGCGATGTCGTGCCACCGTTTTATTACCTGGTACCCACGATGTTTGGCGATCCGCTGCCATTGCCACGGCATTCGTTGAACTGGACCACCATCGCCTATTTGATTTGGGATGACTACGATCCGGACAAACTTAGTCAGGATCACCAAGAGGCTCTGCTGGACTGGCTGCATTTTGGAGGACAACTAATCCTGAGTGGCCCCGATTGCCTGGACAAGCTACAAAACAGTTTTCTCGGTAACTACTTGCCGGCCCAGTTTGACGGCTCATTCAATCTTGCTGAAGCCGATCTGAAGGAGCTCAATGCCAATTGGACGGTGCCAGTAACCAACCAAACTGCCGAAAAACGGTCGTTTCAACTTTCCGATACCGTACCGCTGTTGGGAGTAAAATTCAATCGTCATGACGATGCCACGTTCGTTCAAGGAACAGGGCAGTTGGCCGTTGAGCGCGCCGTCGGTCGGGGCCGAATCGTGGTTACTTCATTTTCGCTAAACGCTCCACTCGTGCGGAAATGGCAGAGCTTTCCCAGTTTTGTCAATAGCGTGTTATTGCGTCGACCGGCGCGGCAATTTGGTCGGACGTCCTCCGCCGATGTTTCGTTTGGCTGGCACAATGATTCGACTTCGATTTTCGATCCCATGTTCGGGTCAACACTTCGCTTCATCAGTCGCGATTTGTCGGCGATCGTCGGGCCGCAGGATCCAGCCTATTCGATCGCTGACGAGGACCGACCGGATCGTGGTTTCTCAATCGGGTCGGAAGATGCGAACCTCGAAAATGAATTGTTAATCCGACGAGATACTATTGCGCCAGCACGCAATCCGGTCAACCATTGGCATTTCGGTGGTTATGCCGATACTGCTCAGTCGGGTACCGGTGGCTGGAATGATGACAGCGGAATTTCGATCTCTGCGCGCGAGACACTGATTGAATCGGCCGGGATCACGCCACCTTCATCGAAATTCGTGTTGAAAATGTTGGCGGTTTATTTGGCCGTCCTGGTGCCGCTGAACTGGTTGCTATTTCGTTTGCTGGGTCGAGTCGAATGGGCTTGGATCGCAGCTCCCTTTATTGCGATCGTGGGAGCCGTGTTGGTCGTCAAGTTGGCTGCGCTGGATATAGGTTTCGTCCGGAGCAACACCCAAATCGGTTTGTTGGAAGTTCAGGCCAACTATCAACGGGCCCATGCGACGGAATATTCCGCCTTGTATACGTCGTTGTCCACTCGTTATACGGTCGACCTCGATAACCCGACGGCCCAATCACTACCTTTTGCTACGGTCAATGAGAGCCAGTTTAAGAAACCAACCGAGTCATACAGTCGAGTGAATTTGAAACGGGCTGTGCAAAGTCGTTTGGAAGGATTTCAAATTCAATCCAACTCCACCGGTTTGTTGCACACGGAGTTCATGTTGGATCTGGAAGGCACGATCTATGCGAACTTTGCCGAGCTCGATCGACCGACCGTGATCAACAACGGATCCGTGCTTGATCTCCGGTACGCGGCAGTGGTCTCACGATCCAATCACGGCGAGTACCTGGTAGCCTGGGTTGGCGATTTGGTTTCCGGATCCGCGTCGGCAGACTTGAAATTTGAAATCACGACTGAGGAAAATGTTGCCGCTCTCTGGCAAGCTCAACCTTCGTTTGCTGGCTCAACGTCGGATACCACCAACATCCATGTCGGTCGCCTGATGGATACCGTCCTGAAAAACTTGCAAATCGCTCCCGGCGAATGTCGGATGCTGGCGACTACCGAGCAGCGATTGGGGCGAACCAAGTTCGAACCAGAAGCCACTCAAACCGACCAGCGAACGCTGGTCGTGGTCCATCTGAAACGTCCTCCGCTACCGATCGCCCAACGCGATGTCAACACCATGACGGATTTCACCGGAAAATCAGATCTCGATTGGCAACGCTCAATCGACGAAACCGACGATCTATTTGGAGAAGGTGATTGACGATACGATGGCTGAGAATTGTGCGATGAAAACTTGATTCGGCAGCGCTACCAAACTTCGCCTGCGAGTTGCCGTTAAACTTGAGAGCCTTCGGCGGGCAAGCCCCCTTCGAACTGAACCACTGAACCACTGAACCACTGAACCACTGAACCACTGAATCACTGAAAACTGAACCACTGAAAACTCAACAAAAATGATCGAACTAACCGGCTTTGGCAAAGACTACGGCGAATTCACGGCGGTCGAATCACTTGATTTGAAAATTGGTGAAGGCGAGATGTTTGGCTTCATCGGCCCCAACGGCGCGGGCAAAAGTACCAGCATCCGCTTTCTCGCCACGTTGCTGCGCGCGACTCGAGGTGATGGGACGGTCAACGGTTACAGCGTCTCGCGCGACCCGATGAACGTGCGACGCAGTGTGGGTTACATGCCCGATGCGTTTGGCGTTTATGACGGGATGAAAGTCTGGGAGTTTCTGGACTTTTTTGCGGTTGCCTACAAAATCGGGCGCACGCAACGCAAACAAGTCATTCGCGACGTGTTGGAGTTGCTCGACCTGACTTACAAACGTGACGATTTTGTCAACGGACTTTCGCGCGGGATGAAGCAGCGTTTATGTTTGGCGAAAACTCTGGTCCACGACCCGCCGGTTTTGATCCTCGATGAACCGGCCAGCGGTCTCGATCCCCGCGCGCGGATCGAAGTCAAAGCACTCCTGAAAGAGTTGCGCCGAATGGGCAAAACGATTTTGATTTCCAGTCACATCCTCACCGAACTGGCTGACTGTTGCACGTCCATCGGAATCATTGAACGGGGTAAGCTATTAATGCACGGTCCGATGAACGAAGTTTATCAACGCATTCGCGGCAACCAGATTATTCAGGCTCAAATCGGCCGCAACCTGGACAAAGGACTTTCCATCATTCGCTCCAACCCGGAGGTTCGCGACGTGCAGGTGGATGGAAACAAAATCACCATCGAGTTTACAACACCCGATCAAGATACCGCAATCCTGCTCAAACAGTTGATTCTCAATGATGTCGAAGTGAGCACCTTTGGCATCAAGGAGCCGAATCTCGAAGAAGTCTTCATGATGGTCACCAAAGGCTTGGTCGCCTAGTTGATCGGCGTTTCAGACGATCGCCAACTTAGTTTAACAAGATCGTCCCCGGCCCGACGGCGCCGTCATTGCCGCTCTCCCACTGTCGGCGAATTTCTCGCAAACCGTAACAACACAAATCATATCGTTCGCTCAAGCGTTCGAGTATCTCGGCGGGTGGATCGTGATCCGTGGTCGTTAGCGCGCTGGCGATTCGATAGGAGCGTTTTCCAAACGAACAATACGTTTCGAATTGGTCGGACGATTGAGCCTCGCCGCTCCGCAACGCTTCCGGATAAACGCCGGCCCAGAATAATGTAAAGTCACCAATATGCCGGTGCAGTTCCCGCCGAGCCTCGCCCAGTCGCGCAGCTGCCTCGGCAACCATTTCCGGCACCGTCAGTAGCGGGCGGCCGGTAATGCCACGAATCCGATGCATCATATCGTTGCGAATTGAACGGATCAGCAACCGGGTCAAATAGTCGATCAGTGGTGGATCGACGACCCCGAGTTGGGATTGAAAAGTATTCTCGGCCAGACCAGCGAAATATCGCTCGACGGACGACCGGGGATCCGAGGGAAAAGAGCTTTCTTGCATGACTACCTCCTTGGAAACGTCTTGTTTCCAAAAAATCGAAGTTACCTAACTAACTGTAGTACCGATTTCGTATTGAGGTCAAGAGATTTTTCCTGATCTTTTTTGTCAATTTGCCGCTGCACCAAATGCGGAATCCATTTCGGGGCTCCCCTATCTCCAACTCTCTGTTTTTTCCGAGGAAAATCGCGGTCGCAAGCTCAAGACTCTTGGTAACTTGGTCTCCAGCGAGACGAGTGAATAACGATTCAAATTGACCCATTTGGCCATAGCGATGACAACTTCCCACCGGTTTGATCGCTATTGGGACGCCAAACATAGGCGTAGACTGGTCAAAACGATTGGAAAACGACTGCATTTTTAGAAATACCTGTTTGTGAACAATTCCAAAAGTGAACGCAGTCCACTAGAAAAACCTGGTGGCAATAGTTGCGGCTCCCGTGCCCGGTCAGGTTTGGCCGGCCGCTAAATTATCGCTTTGCGTTTTCGCGGCGGTTGGGATTGTATCGACAATCTCTAAACGTACCGCCTTCTCTCAACCATAAATTGAGTTTTCCGGATACCGACCCGCCAGAACATCTGAGTTTCGATGGAGTTGCTGTCCAACCGAGTTGCCAATCATTTCTGAATCGTCGACAACATCGACTGTGCGAATTTGATCACTTCAGCAAGGACGTCGTTTTCGCTCGCTCCGTCGGCGGTCGCGGCAATTCGTTTGACGATTGCCGAACCGACGATGAACCCGTCGGCGACGGGCTTCAATCGCTGAATATGTTCGGGTTGACTGATTCCGAAACCGACGCAGACTGGCAATTTCGTCTGCTGTTTCAACCAACCGATGTTCTCGACCAACTCGACCGGCAACTCCGTGCGCTCGCCGGTAATCCCGGTTACAGAAACGTAATAGATAAATCCACTGGTCTGTTGAGCGATCTCCAGCACGCGAGTGCGCGGCGTGGTGGGAGTGATCAATTGAATCAAACTGAAATCCAACTCGCGACACTTCGCCGCCATTTCCGCCGATTCATCCACCGGCATGTCCGGAACGATTGCACCGGCGACTCCAGCGTCGATCGCTTGACGCAAATACTCATCGATCCCGGTCCGAAAAATAATCGCGTAACTGACCATGGTGACGACTGGCATCTTGATCAATGGCGTTACCCGTTTGAGCATGGCAAAGATTTCCGGCAGTCTTATGCCGCCCTTGAGAGCCCGCGTATAAGAGGCTTGGATGACTGGCCCGTCGGCAATCGGATCGCTGTACGGAATCCCGATCTCGACCAACTGGCAACCGGCGGCATCCAGGGCCAGCAACAGTTTTTCCGTAAAATCCAATCGCGGATCGCCCGCCGTGATGAAAGGCATGAACGCTTGACGTCCATCCCGTTGCAATTCCAAAAAGAGTTTGTCGATGGCAGACATGGATTGGATTTCAAGTAATAAACAAACAGGCGAGACAAAAACGGACTCAACGGTACGAAAAAATTGTAAGCGACGGGATCGGCTCGCACACGAACTGAGCCAACACGATCAGTCGTGAGACGAACGCAAGCGTTGAATTTCGGCGGCGTCTTTATCACCGCGACCGGACAAACAAATCACGACAATTTCATCCGGACAAAGCGCGCTGGCAACTTCCATTCCCTTGGCAATCGCGTGCGACGTTTCCAAAGCCGGCAAAATCCCCTCCATGCGGGCCACCAAATCAAACGTCGCGAGTGCCTCTGCGTCGCGGCAGCTGTGATACTCGACTCGGCCGGTTGTTTTCCAATGACTATGTTCCGGCCCTACACCCGGGTAGTCCAAGCCAGCGGACACGGAATGGACGTCGTCGGTTTGGCCATCTTCGTCTTGCAGCACAAAACTGAAGCTGCCGTGCAAGACACCCGGTTTTCCAAGAGACAAACTCGAAGCGTGCTCTCCCGCCACGTCACTACGTCCACCCGCTTCAACACCGATCAAGCGAACATCGGTGTTGGCCACAAACGGATAAAACATGCCAGCCGCATTGCTGCCTCCACCGACACAGGCGACGACCGCATCGGGCAACCGCCCAAATCGTCGCAACGATTGATCGATCGTCTCGCGACCGATCACGGATTGATAATCTCGAACAATCATCGGAAACGGATGCGGTCCCACGACCGACCCGAGAATGTAATGCGTATCGGCCACGGAACTCATCCAGTCGCGCATCGCCTCGTTAACAGCGTCCCGCAGGGTCCGCGATCCGGTCGTGACGGGGCGAATTTCTGCGCCCAGCAGCTTCATGCTCAACACGTTCGGTTGCTGCCGCCGCACGTCTTCTTCACCCATATAGACGACGCAGGGCAAACCAAAATGGGCGCACGCGGTTGCGGTTGCGACCCCGTGTTGGCCGGCACCCGTTTCAGCAATGACCCGCGATTTACCCATTCGGATCGTGAGCAGAGCCTGACCGATGGTACTGTTGATCTTATGGGCACCGGTATGGTTGAGGTCTTCCCGTTTGAACCAGATTTGGGCGCCGCCACAGCGCTCCGTTAATCGTTGCGCAAAATACAGCGGGGAAGGGCGGCCGACAAAATCCCGCAGTAAACCAGCCAATTCGGCGGAAAACGTCGCGTCGGTTTGTGATTTGCGATACTCGAACTCAAGTTGATCGAGAGCCGCGACCAAAGTTTCCGGCACAAATCGACCGCCAAATTTTCCAAACCGACCTTGGGCGTCGGGGAGTTGGGAATCTGCACTGGGTGTTGTTAAAAGTTTTCGATTCATGCCACATTGAATACCGCAAAAAAATGATACCATTCACCGGGCGAACCAGCGATTGTTCATCCTGACTGACCGATCGTCAATAGTTGACAGGAAACTTGATATGCCCGAACTACCCGAAGTGGAAACGATGCGCCGCGGAATTCTCGGAATCGTGAACGCAACCATCGTTTCCGCGACCCGAACTCCGTGTGACCGCAAACTGATCTCAATCACACCTCGAATTGACCGTCTCAATCACCGGGTCGCCGGCCGAGCAATCACCAGTGTCGATCGATTGGGAAAACGGGTTGTGTTGCGACTGGACTCGGACGACCGAATTGTGCTCGAACCACGCATGACCGGTTTGGTCTTGATCGCGAATCCACCGACGACCGAACATTTGCGATTTTGTCTGAAATTGAAACGGAATTCGGTCAAGCAAGTCCTGTTTTGGGATCGACGTGGATTGGGGCGAATCACCTTGATGACCGCCGCCGAATATGATTCCAAATGTACCGATGGCTCGCTCGGACCGGATGCGCTGGCAATTGATCCGACCGAGTTTGCCAACCGGTTTCGCGGCCGCCGGCGGGAAATCAAAGTCGCGTTGCTGGATCAAGCGGCTGTGGCAGGGATTGGGAACTTGTACGCTTCCGAAATTTTGCACTTGGCCGGTGTTCATCCCCTAGCTCGGTGCGATCGAATTAGTAAATTGAACTGGCTGGAAATTTTTGCGGCCATGCGCAACGTGCTCGAACAGGCTATTCGTTACGAAGGATCCACGCTATCCGATGGGACGTATCGCAATGTACTCAATGAATCCGGTGGCTATCAAAATGAACATCGCGTATACGATCGCGCCGGACAGCCCTGTCCCAAATGCCGTTCAGCCAAGATCCAACGAATCGTGCAAGCTCAACGTTCAAGCTTCTTTTGTGCTCATTGCCAACGGCGCTGATGGCTGGTGGGTAGGCCAGGAGCTGGCAGGCGGATGTCCAAAGTTGGAAGATTGTTGCGCGGGCGTCGACGTTGGATTATGGAGGAGAGTCGGATTATGGAGGAGAGTCGCATTGGCTGGGAGTGTCGAAATCGGCTGGGGACGTTCAATCGGAATCAACAACGTAAAACAAGTCCCCTTGCCGACACTGCTCTCAACGCGAATTTTACCCCCATGGGCTTCGATAATGTTTTTGCAGGTAGACAACCCAATTCCGGTTCCTCCTTTACCACTTTCATCCGGTCCGGATTTTGTGGTGAAGTAGGGATCGAAAATACGACGGATCGTATCGGCCGAAATCCCCGGTCCAAAATCGCGCACGCTCAAATCGACGGAGCGATTTTCGAGGTTCTTTTTCAAGCGAATAATTAGCCGTCCACCGTCCGGCATGGCTTGTCGAGCGTTGATCAACAGATTCATCAAAACCTGTTGAATCTGGTTGCCGATTACCGCCACCTCGGGCAGTCCTTCTTCGATCTCCATTTCCAATGAGATGCGATATTTTTGCATTTCGCGTTCCAGCAGCACCATCGATTCATCGAGGATCTTTGCCAAACTCGTTTGTTCGAATTGGTCGCTCCGATTCCGTGCCATTCCCAGCACCGAATTGGTGATTTTGGCGGCTCGCTGGCCAGCCGTATAAATTTTATTGAACGCTTTGTCGCGCGTGATTTTGTCCTCGTGTCGCAGACCCATTTTCGCGTAGTTGAGAATGGTCATCAGCACGTTGTTGAATTCGTGTGTCGTGGTGCTTACCAGTTCACCCAGAGCGGTCATTCGCTGAGCTTGCTCCAACTGCTTTTTGAGCGCGACGACTTCTCGTTTCAGGTCATCCAGTTCATTGTGCTGGCACGGGTTCACTAGCGTTTTTCCAAGTTGGTATAGTCGACCTAAATTGCGGCAGCGAGTCCAAGTTCGCTGGCTTACAGGCGATAAATTGCGAATCATCGTTACTGTTACCTATCGTCTAATCGATCTCGGAATCTAAACCGGTTCTGTTTATAATCGGGTCAGGCAAATGGGGAGCAGGAATGCGATTGCCCGGCGGGTCATGGTGGACAACGAAACCGAGAACAAATATGAGTACGGTCGAGAGAATCGAACAATTGGTTGGGATCGCTCAGCAATTGGGCTATCGGGTGCGGTATGATTATTTTGGCGGGACGGGGGGCGGTGCATGCCAAGTCGCCGGTGGAAAATGGTTGTTTATCGATTTGGCTTTAACGTCGGGTGAACAACTGGAAATGCTGCAGAAATTGCTTGCGCAGGAACCCCTGTTATTCACTGCGGCGTCGCCGGAAATAATTGCCGGCCTGCAATGCGCGGCTTGATATTTTCCTGGAGCGGAAACACAAATTATCGCCCGACCGCGAGTCGCTTATTCGTGATACCAGCACCGCACGAATTGGTGCCAGCGGCTGAGCGATTCGCCACTGGTGCTCAGCTCTCCATCGGACGAACCTTCTTCCCAGCGACTCCAGATATTCGGTAGCGCGACTGTTTCGATGCTGATCAATTTCACATGACTCTCCGCGAGCCAACGGTTGACTTCAGCGACTGCTTGATCCAACGTTTCGTGCTGACCGGGTTTTAGAAATCCGGGTGCCTGAATTTCTTGCGGAACGAAATCGCGATATTTGATCATGCGTCGCCTTACTTCGGTCTACCGATAGAGATTTTGCGTTTGAACATATTTTTCCACAGCCCGGGGGACCAGATAGCGAATGGATTTTCCCGTATTGATCCGCTGTCGCAGGTCGGTACTACTGATTTCAATGCGCGGACAGGTAAGATTTAATTGCTGAATTTCGACCAACCGCGCTGGGCTCAGGAACGGCTCAAGCAGGTTCAAATCGACGTCGCCACTGCCGGGGCGATTTACGACCAGCGGCATCGCCAACTCGCAAATTCGGTGCGGTGACTTCCAACGTGACAACGATTCGAGTGAATCATCGCCCATCAACAGCAACAATTCCGCGTCGGGGTGACTCGCCTGAATCTGTTCGAGCGTGTCGACTGTGTAGCTGACACCACCGCGCTCCAGCTCGAGTTTGCATAACACGAACGATGTATAGCCAGCCAGCGCCAGCTCGATCATTTCCACTCGCTGTCGGTCGGTACTGTGGGCTCCATTCTGCTTGAGTGGCTGTTGGGCACAAGGAACAAACCAGACTTCATCGAGGTTCGCTTGTTCGCGGCACTGCTCGGCTAAAATCAAGTGACCCAGATGAATCGGGTCGAACGAGCCGCCAAAAATTCCTATCCGCATGTTGGTATTGCAATCTCAAAAGTTGGATCCATGAATTGGCCAGACGACGGGCGAACCAAAACGAGCCGGCAGATTATGCCAGCCGATTCTGGTTGCCGATTGAATATGCCCGGCCAGCAACCGTTTGCCAAGCGGTCGGTTGATTTATTGTCGGTTAACAGCCATAACGAATAACGTTACGCCTTCCTTTGCTTGGCCCCAAACCATGGACAAACAATCATCCCTGTTCAATACCGATCCGCAACCATGGAATCTTGATGATCAGGATGATTGGCTGGCGACGCGGGTTGTTTTCGCCGGTGCTCCGTTTGGGCCGTACGATTATTCCGTTCCCGCGGAACTGGAAAAAAAATTGCAAATCGGGAAACGGGTCGAAGTGCCACTGGGGCGCGGCAACCGGGCCATGCAGGGGTATTGCGTGGACATCATCGGCCCGTTTCATGAACTCGCTTCGTCGGTCGTTCCGGCAAAACTGAAACCGATCACGGCTGTGCTGGATCAACAACCGTTGCTCACGCCTGGACTGTTGAATCTGGCGAAATGGATCAGCGACTATTATCTCTGTCCGTTAGGGACGGTGATCGAGACCGTCGTGCCGCCTGCGGTGCGGCAAGAGGCCGGCACGCGAGAAATGTTGTTTCTGAGTTTGGCCGACCAAATCCTGGATCAACCCGAATCGCTGAAACTCTCCAAACTACAATCGGAGATACTACGAACCCTGGCTCAGAGCAATCAAGACTGGACGCCCAACGAGCTGGCCGAAACGGTGGGTTGTACGATGGGGCCCATCGCCACGCTGCGCAAGCGCGGTCTGATCATCACCACAACCAAACGCCGGCAACAAAAAACCCATGAGATCATGCCTGAAAAACGGATGGCCGATTTGGTGCTGAACGCCGAGCAACAAACGGCGTTAGACGGAATCGTCACACACATTGAATCCGACTCACATCAGACGTTTTTGATGCATGGGATCACCGGTAGCGGAAAAACTGAAGTCTATATCCGCGCAATTCAAAAGGTCGTCGAGTTTGGCCGACAAGCCATCGTATTGGTCCCCGAAATCAGCTTGACGCCGCAAACTCGTCAACGATTCCGCGCACGATTCGATCATGTGGCCGTGTTGCATTCCCACTTGACCGCCGCGCAGCGGGCCTGGCACTGGCAACAGATCGCAGTGGGAAATGTGCAAGTGATCGTCGGTGCGCGCAGTGCGATTTTTGCGCCGACGCCGAACCTCGGGTTGATTGTGCTGGACGAAGAACATGACGGATCATTCAAACAGGACAAGGCTCCCCGGTATCACGCGCGAGATGTGGCCGAGTGGCGCGCGCGACAGGAAAAAATCCCCTTGATTCTGGGTTCCGCCACGCCTTCCTTGGAGACTTGGCAACGTTCACTCGACGGACGATACCAGCGGTTGTCGCTAAAAAAACGGGTCCTGGATTTGCCGCTGCCCGACGTCGCTACGATTGATCTGCGGATTGATTTTGATGGTCGCAAACGATTTGGACCGATCTCCCAAAAACTGCGACAAGAAATTTTGGCCGCGGTTGCCGCCGGCGGACAGGTGATCCTGTTGTTGAATCGACGTGGATTCTCGACTCGAATTCAATGCCCGGCCTGCGGTGAAGTCGAGTACTGTCCCGATTGTTCGATTCCCTTAACCCATCACCAGATCGGCAACAAAGCGGTCTGTCATTATTGCGATCACCAAATTCCCGAACCAAAATGCTGCTCGAAATGCGGCCATCCGTCCGTGCGATTTTCTGGTCTCGGGACGCAAAAATTGGAAGCCCATGTTGAAGCGATGTTTCCTGGCATTCCGTTCGCGCGGATGGACACCGATACCATGCGAAAACCGGGCAGCCACGAAAAAGCGTTGGCTCAATTCCGCAGCGGCGAGACCAAGATCTTGCTGGGAACGCAGATGATTGCCAAAGGCCTGGATTTCCCCAACGTTACGCTGGTGGGCGTCATCAATGCCGATACCGGATTGCATTTGCCTGATTTTCGCGCTTCCGAGCGCACGTTTGGTCTGATCACTCAGGTCGCCGGCCGGACCGGTCGGGGAGCCCAAGGGGGCCGCGTATTGGTGCAGACTTTTAATCCGGAAAACAAAGCCATCGTCGCGGCCACCACGCATGACTACCTCGGTTTCGCAGCGGCTGAACTGCCGCATCGGCAAGCTTTTAACTATCCACCTTTCGGTTTTTTGGCCCGCATTGTGGTTCGCAGTGAATCACAGGCCCAAGCCGAACAAATGACGGACCATATTGCGGAATGCCTGACTCGAGCTGCGCAGGAACTAAATCACACCATTACGGTGCTCGGACCAGCGGCGGCCACGGTGGAAAAACTGCGTGGGATGTACCGGTTTCATGTCCTGATCAACGCCACCGTCGCCGGGCACTTACAAACGACCATCAGCCGCGCCGAACAGTACGTCAAATCGATCGACGGGGTCCAATGGATCGTGGATATTGATCCGCAAGATATGCTGTGATAACGAAGCCCCACCCGCGTCAGCCCCGCATTCCTATAGCCTGCACTTTCCGCTCGACTTACAATGGAACCTGATTTTCCAACTCTCCCGAGAACTTGGCGTCATGTCTTACCGCGGAATCAAACGCGTTCTCGGTGAATCCAGTCTGGAGCGGAAAATCCGGATCCTGTTTGGCGTTTGTCTGTTGCTGTTGATTGCGGGCTCGTTTCTATGGGTCAACAAAGTTACCGAAGACTTGATTCGCCGCAATACGCGCGATAAAGCCAATGGCCTGAAGACGGATTTTATCCTGCGGAAACATCTCGACCTGCAAGTTTTCCGTGATGAAGATGAACATGCCCGGGCGCTGTTCCAGAGTTTGGGGAAACCCGCTTACAAATTCTATGATGCCGAACCCATCGTGCTCGATGAACGAATTGGACGGAACCTACTACCCCATGTGATTGTCGCCACCGATCCGGCCGAAATTCGCCGCTTGGAGAAATTACAGGAACAAACACGAGTCGCGCAAAACGAGCAAAATCTGCTGGAAATTCGCAAACGCTATGGTGAGCTAACCGACTCCGTCGAGCCGTTGGCAAAAGAAACGGAATTGGTCGAAGAGGATTTTAATTCTGATCAACAATACATTTACTATACGCCACTTATTTTTGAATCCAAATCGGAATGCAACCGGTGCCATTTCCCGGTCGCTAAAGACGCCAAATTGGCTCCCGAACCGGACTCGCTCTTGTCCCAGATCGGGGCCGAATCGACCAGTCCCGACGAACAAAAGAAATTAGAATTGGAATATTTCTCGCTGGCACCGCCAGTATTCTTGCGAATCACGCTGGACAACCAGATTTCCCAGGGAGCTATTGTTAAAAACCGGGCGATTCTGATTTCGGTCGCTATTATCACAGCCGTGTTTTCGGTTGCCGCGATTTGGTTGATCGTCCGCTATGTGATTGTAAAACCACTGGAGCACCTTCGCCTGGTCACCGAAGAAGTTAGCCATGGCCGAATCGATATGCGAGCCGAACTCAACACCGGCGATGAGTTTGAAGAATTGGCCCGCTCGTTCAATCGCATGTTGCGCCACCTGCAGGATACTCAAACGGCCCTGCAAAACGCCAACGAAGACCTGGACATGAAGGTCGACGAGCAGGCGCAGCTAAACCTGAAACTGTACGAAATGAACCAGATCAAAAGCGAATTCCTCGCCAATATGAGCCACGAATTGCGCACGCCACTCAATAGCATTATCGGTTTCTCGGAAATCCTGGAACATGCTCAAGGTCTGGAGCCCAAACAAACTCGATTTGCATCCAACATTCGCACGTCCGGCCGTCTACTACTGGATCTCATCAATGACATCCTCGATCTGGCTAAACTGGAAGCTGGAAAAATGGAAATTAATCCCACCGAATTTCACATTCATCAACTCCTCAATGAACTCTGCGAAATGGTCCGTAATCTCGCCGAAAGTAAACAAATCCAATTGATGGCCTGTGCTCCAGACGATTTGCCCGTGATGTTCCAGGACAAAATCAAAATCCGTCAGATCTTGACCAATCTGCTCTCCAACGCCATCAAATTTACACCGGAAGGAGGTCGGATCAACGTTACTGTGGATCATCGTGCTGGCGAGCCAGCAGAATTGATTATGAGAGTGACCGATACGGGCGTCGGTATTGCCGAAAGTGATCAACAAATTGTCTTTGAAAAATTTCGACAGGGCGTCTCGGCAATCGGCAAAGATGCCCTGACTCGGGAAGTCTCCGGGACGGGCTTGGGTTTGTCGATTGTCAAAGAACTATGCATTTTGTTAAGCGGCGAAATCACACTGGAAAGTGAGGTCGGCAAAGGAAGTACGTTTACGGTGACACTTCCGTGGAATCTGCAATTGGTCCCGAAAATCGACTCGCAAATTTCGCAATCGCTGGATCAATTGACCAAGTCTCCACGTCTGGATTTCCGACGAGCCAATCAGTCCTTGGAGCCCACCGCCGAATCACCGAGCCAATTGTAGTTCGAGAAGTTTGATTCTCACGTAACCTTGCGGACTCAACGGAACGGTCGTTCTTCACGACGAAGCGAATCTGACTTGCGCAAAAACTACTCGATTCCAAACAGGCGAATCATTCGGATAGGGGTCAAAAAATGAAACTGCTGGCAGTTCGCTATTTTGCCCTAATCGCCTAATTTGCAACTCAGCTTACGCAAATTGAAAGAACTGGGCCGCAAAGTCTTCCTATGGTTGACAGACTCCCAAGACCAATTGAACATGTTCGATCTGTTAACCCATTTATTTCCCTTTAGGAGAGACCCATGACCCGAGTTCGATTTCTTGCAGCGATATTCTGCGCCACGATGATGTTTGCTTTGAGCAATGTAAACGCTCAATGCAGTTCGTGTGCACAAGGCGTTGCGCCAGTTTTTAGCGGCTATGCAGCCCCCGCTAGCAATTATGTTGCAGCTCCTTACTACGGCGCATCCGCTTATTCCCAGCCGACAAACTACATGCCGCAACAAGTTTCGTATACTGCACCAGTTTCCAATGGTTGCAGCAGCTGCGGTACAGCTGGCTATGCAATGCCACAAGCCACTTATGCGATGGCTCCTGTTTCGTCGGGCTGTGGCAGCTGTGGTCAGGGATGCAACCAAATGGTTCAACCCGTTTCCAGCGGATGCAGTGGTTGCTCACAGGCACAGGGAACTTACACCTCGATGCCAGCCGTTGACAACTCGGGATGCGGATGTTCGACACCTGCGGTCAACTACGCCCAACCCGTTTCGACCTATTCGGTCCCAGTAAATACGGGTTGCTGTTCGGCTTGTGCAACCACCGTCGAACCACAGCGACAAACTCGCGTTCGAATTTTCGGTCAACGCCGAAACAACAATTGCAGCACTTGCAACTAGGACGATTCACTACGGTGGAACGTTCGAGAAACATCCAAGCGGCTGGTCAAATAATGACTGGCCGCTTTTTTTTGGCCTGGCCGGACTTCTCCGCCAAGCCAATCACTCAATAGCCGTCACCCAATTATCAATCCACCGCGACCAGGCCCAAAAAAACTGCCGCCAAATGTCGATCCATCGATTCGATATGTTGCAATTCGGCTTCCTCGTCAGGTAAATCGGAAAACCGAATGGTAAAGGCCGCTGGTCGGGCGGTAATCGTTTCAAAATCGAAGGCCGGCGAAGCCAGTACTTCTTCGATTTCCTCCTCGGTCGGTTCCTCTTGATCGTTGGTATCCAACAACAGGAACTTGAAAACCTGCGTCAGTTCAATCTCACACGATTCGTCCTCGCCGCGCAAGAGCAGCGACGCAAAAACCACTTCATCATTGAGATAGTACAGGACGTAAGCACCGTAGCCATCGGAGCCAATACGATAGTCAATCTGTGGGAATTTCCCCGGCAATTTGGCTTCCAACGGCAATTCCAGGTCGCCGGACAAGCGGGAAAGTTTTTTCGCAAATAAAGCCAACGCGTCTTTTTCGAGTTCGTCGACCGATACGGATTGGCTGGAGATTTGATCGCCATCGACGTCATAGCGGGTCAAGGTAAAGGTACTCAATTTCTGCTTCCGAGTTAGAAATGGGATTAAAAAGGGAATGAAACCTCAATGAAATGTCGGCAATCATGGCCGTTTGTTTTTGTGACCGCCAACGCGACCTGTTCCGCTAACCATTCAAGGTTGACTGTACTGTCTGCAATAATTTGTCCATTCGCACGGGTTTCAAGATATAAGCCCCGAATCCAACGGCTTTCGCTCGTTCGGCCAGCTCAGTATTGTAGCGCCCGGAAAAAAGAAACAACGGCAACTGTTTCCCATTTGGTAACTCGCGCAAGCGGGCCCCCAATTCAATCCCATCGAAATCGGGTAAACCGAAATCGATAATCGCGAGATCAAACTGGTTTTCTTCCACCATCGCCAATGCGCTGGCACCATCCCCGACGGCAATGACGCGATACCCGAACTGTTCGAAACTGAGCGAAATGACGGTTCGGATATCTTCGTAGTCATCGACCAAGAGGATCGAGCGATTGGAGGTGGATTCGTTCACGGTAGGCCCGCAGTTGGTTACAACTGAGAATAGGGGGTCGGCTTCAACATCCATTTCTGAATCTTGGAGACAGTATCCTGGTACTCTGGGAGATCTTTCATTCGCAACCACTCAGGATGTGCTAAAAAACTCTTCCAATGTTGGGCGTGTTCCTCGTCGTTGGCGGCGGAAAGCATATAAATCAGATTTGGCGTATCCGGCCCAATCAAGGTCTCACCAAAAAACACCGGCCCCAATTTTGTATCACGCATGACCTGAATTTCACCCTCGTTAAACATCTGGACTTTACGCCGCGCGTGATCTTCGGTGTGACTTTCGTATAATCTCAATTCAAATATCCGGTTTTTATTGTCCAAAGAATTTGCGGACAACTCGATTTTCGGCATGCCGGCAAACGCCTCCATCAACCGGGATTCGATTCGGTTGAAGATCGGATCGGCTAATTCGCGGGCAAAATATTCGGTGGACGCGGTTTGAAAATCCTGATCAGCGGCTAAATTGGCGTTCAAGTTGGTAAACTTGTCGATGTTTGGAAATGGAATCAGGACAAATAGCGAATGGTCGTTTTCGTCGGATTGGTTTACAAAAACACCAATCCGGTCGATTCCTTGGCGGTTGAGTGCCGGCAAAAATGCCTCGTTGAGATGCTTTTCCGCAATTTGTTGTTTTTCGAAATCGAAAATCTTATAGATTCGCAGTTCATAATATTCGGGAGAAGGTCCGGGAGAAGGTCCGTTTGACGGGAGTTGAGCTGCCGTTAAGGGACAAGCCCAACAACCTGCCAATACCAGCGTGAACACAAATTTTGTCAAAAACGAAACCATCGAGCTGTACTCCCGTCCATTGATTATGAGTCGTAAAATGAGCCACCAAAACACAGCACTACGGGGAAAAACAAGGGGCGAAAGCTCAACTCGAATGCCATTGAACACTCTTCTCGATCCCGCAAGATCCCAAAATAACAACTCAATAGGCAAGATGCGAGCCAAGTGAGCCTCAAATATTGAACGGTTAGTAACAACGAACTTGGGCCATCGGGTTCTCTACCGTCACCCGACATCGCCTGAAATTCCGGTTTTCGGCCAGTTATTTGGGCCCAATGGCCCTGCTGCGGACACCGAAGTCCCCTGTTTCCGGTTGACGGTGGCTCCTTGGTCCGGTATCTTATTGGGTTCGGTTAAAGCAATCTTGAGCTTTGTTTAGACGAAGTGCGAAAGCGGCAAATGGCCACGTTGTCACTGGATCGAATCACGAAACGGTTCGGTTACGACGGCCCCGTCGTCGACGATATTAGCTTGGAAATTTTTGACCGGGAGTTTTTAGTTTTGGTTGGTCCTAGCGGTTGTGGCAAAAGCACCACGCTGCGAATGATCGCTGGACTGGAGACGTGCACTGCTGGAAACATTCGAATTGGAGGCGGCCTCGTTAATGATGTGGCTCCGAAAGATCGTGATGTTGCCATGGTGTTCCAGAACTACGCCCTGTATTCCCATTTGTCGGTGTACGGGAATTTGTCGTTTGGATTGACACTACGTTTTGGTGGCGGAGTAATTGCCCGTGGTTTAAGAAAGTTTTTCCAACCTCGTCGCGCTACAGAGTTGGCTGCAAAACAGCTCGCTCGACTGCCCGCCGGGATTGATGGACAAGTCCGACAAACGGCTATCCGGTTAGGCATTGAACATTTGCTTGACCGAATGCCGTACCAACTGTCCGGCGGTGAACGACAACGCGTCGCTTTGGGGCGCGCGATTGTGCGGAATCCGGCGGCATTTTTATTGGATGAACCACTTTCGAACCTCGATGCGAAACTTCGGCAGCAATTGCGAACCGAACTACGTCGACTGCATGGTGAGTTGCAGGCAACGTGGATTTATGTGACTCACGATCAGGTGGAAGCGATGACACTGGGTGATCGCATCGCCGTGATGAACGCAGGAAAAATTTTGCAAGTTGGCCGGCCGCTGGAAGTGTACCAGCGCCCAGCCAACCTGTTCGTGGCCAGATTCATCGGCAGCGTGCCCCTGAATTTGATTTCAGGAACAGTACAACGACGAGACGGAAAATTTGAGTTTATTGGGGGTTGCTGTCAACTGGTTGATGGCTCGCTGATACAACACGATGCGGCAAGCGAAATCGACTGGCAGGACTTTCAACCCGCCATCCTTGGTTTTCGAGCCGAAGATGTTGCCTTGGCCGAGCCAGAACAAGCCGACTTCACGGCGACGGTGACGGCTGTGGATCGACTGGGGGATTCGACATTGGTGCACCTGCAACCGATTGCGACGATGCCGACTCGAACTGCATCCGGAATTGCCGACCACCGATTTGCCCAGCCTGAATTAGTTGTTGAAGAAACTGAACTGACTGCGCGACTGGCCGCCCAGTGTGAGGTTGCCGTGAACGAACAGTTGAGCTTTCGAATCGACCGGAAAAAAATTTTATGGTTTGATCCTCTAACGGGTCAAAATTTGCGGAAAGAAAATTATGAACGCCAATGAAGTGTTGCGAATTGTCGATTCGCTCCATCGTGAAAAAAGCATCGAAAAAGAAGTTGTTTTTGTCGCGATCGAGTCGGGCTTGGTTTCGGCTGCGCGAAAGCATTTTGGCGAGGACGCCGATATTGAATTCTTCATCGACCGCCAATCGGGCGAGATCGCCGGTCGCAACGGCCAGGAAGAATTGGATTACGAAGAGACCATTGGACGCATTGGAGCCCAAACCGCCAAGCAAGTGATCATCCAAAAAGTCCGTGAGGCCGAGCGAGACTCGCAAATTGCTGAGTTCAACGAAAGCGTTAACGATATCGTCACGGGAACCGTGCATCGCAACGAAGGCCGTGTCACCACCGTCACGCTCGGCCCGGTCGAAGCCATTTTGCCGCGCAGCGAACAGATCCCGGGCGAAACACACCAACCCGGCGAACGGATTCGCGCCCTGGTGACCGAAGTCAAAGCCCAAGGCAGTCGTGTGAAAGTCGTCGTCAGTCGCACTCGGCCCCTGTTTGTCCAGCGGCTGTTTGAAAGTGAAATTCCCGAAATCGCCGATGGCGTAATCACGGTCAATGCGATTTCCCGCGAACCTGGCTATCGTTCCAAAGTCGCCGTCAGCAGTTCCGACTCCAAAGTCGATTGTGTCGGAGCGTGCGTTGGAGTTCGCGGAAACCGGATCAAAATGGTGATCGACGAACTGGCGGGAGAGCGGATCGACATCGTTCGCTGGGAGCAGGATCCGATGATGCTCATCCCCAATGCCTTGCAGCCCGCCGAGGTGGACGAAGTGATTTTGTGTCAAATGATGGGACGCGCTATTGTGCTGGTACGAGATGACCAACTTTCCCTCGCCATTGGAAAACGGGGCCAAAATGTCCGCTTGGCCAGTAAACTCTGCAATTGGGACATCGAAATAATGACCCAACCGGAACTCGAAAAACAAATCGACCGGGCCGTGCAGGGCTTTTGCAAAATTGAGGGTGTTAGTGAAGATTTGGCAAATCATCTGGTCGGAGAGGGTTATTTGTCCTACGATGATCTATCGGTAATTGAGCCGGAAGACCTCATGCAAATGGGCGGTTTGACCGAAGCTCAAGTCGATGCGATCGTCCTCCAATCGGAGGCCCTGGCCGAAGAAGCGGAACAGCGCGCGTCCGAAGAAAAACACCAACGCAAAATCGACGCTGACGAAAAGAAACGTACTGATGCCAAAGCCGCCGCCGATGCCGCGGAGGCCCGAGCCACCGAGGCAGATGGCAAAGCCGCCGACGCCGGTGAAACTGCCGGTGATGACGAACCAAACGATATTGAAAAAACCTGAATCCCGACCACTGGGTGAGTAAAAATGCCCAAGGTCGGAGTGCCGAACATGCGAGTGTGCCCCAGACTGCTGCGGTTCCATCCGACATTACCAAGCGGCTGATATCAGAGGGCGATTTATGTAACAACTTTAAGAAATTCGTTCGACCCGGTGTCCGGCTGCATCAGCAACACCGCTCGAATCAAAACAGGAAGGCCACTCAACGTGCCGATACGCATCTACGCGTTTGCAAAAGAACTTGGGCTTGATAATAAGCAATTGCTGGATATTTGCGAAAGTGTAAATATCACGGGGAAGGGGTCTGCGCTCGCCAGTCTCGATGACGATGAAATCGCCAAAGTACAGGAACATATCCAGAGCCAGTGTTCGATCGCGACCCCGCCTGCCTCTTCTCCCGCCGAGCGGCCTCCGATGCGACCGCCTGGTTCCCGCTCGACGACCAGAAAAATTGGTGAGATTGGGACGACACCTTCTAAACTGACCCCCGGTCGTTCGGAGCCCAGTGTCCAATCCGATGGTTCGGAAATTCCTGCGGTCGAGGAGACTTCGAACAAAACTTCCGCTGGTCTGCTGGGTAAATTGCGACAAAACAAAACGGATGCTCCATCAGAACCGACCAACCGTCGAGATGAAGAACCCAACCCAGCGACCGCGCCGACACCGCCTGTCTCAATCCGTCCCGAACGCTTGGCTCCGCTTTCGCCACGTCGACCTGGCAACTTGAACCGGTCCACTGCTGCCGTTCGTGATCTCGACCAGCGTTCCAAACGCCCTTCGGATGATGATCCCAGCCAAAAAAATACGCTGCGCCGCAAGACCGGGCTGAATATCAAATTTTCGGCCATGCCAGATGTGAAACAACCGACCACGAAAACAGCGGAAGCGGTTGAAAAGGTTCAAAAGCCAGACATCGCCCTGCCGCATGACGCGATTGCCAAAGCCCGTACCGGTGCTTCGCCACTGGACGCGTTTACCAAATCGTCAAAAACCAAGGTCAAGAAAAAAGGCAAAGGCAAAGACGGCGAACCGGAAAGTGATAAAGTTGAGGCGCCACCGAGCGTTCGACGTGTCAGCAGTCGTCGCGATCTGCCGACCGAGGTCGAAGGTGAAATGGGTGCTCGTCCAACACGCAGCTCCGCCGCGCGCCGTCCAGCCGCCACAACCGCCCGTCGACCCGGTGGCTATCGCCGCAGTTCTGGTCGCAAACGGGCCGGCGTGAATACTGCCGCCCCGCGAAAGGGCAGCGTGGTTTTGCAACTGCCTTGCACCATTCGGGAATTTTCTGAGGCTGCCGGCGTCCCTGCCGTGCAGGCGATTCTAACCCTGCAACGACTCGGCAGCGATTCATCCAAAAATATCAATTCTCGGTTGGACGACGACATGGTCGAATTGTTAATCGAAGAATTGGGAGTCGACGTGGAAATCCGCGAAGCCGAATCGATCGAAGATTCGATGTTGGCCGAGTTTGGTTCCCTGGATGATGAACCCGAATTGCTTCAACCACGGGCCCCCATCGTGACGTTTCTCGGCCACGTCGACCACGGCAAGACTTCGCTGCTCGATTCGCTGATTGGAATTGATGTCGTCTCGGGCGAAGCCGGGGGGATTACCCAACACATTCGGGCCTATGAAATTTTCAAGGGGAATAGGAAAATCGCCTTCGTGGACACTCCCGGCCATGAGGCCTTTACGGAAATGCGCGCGCGGGGTGCCAACGTGACAGATATCGCGGTTCTCGTGATCGCCGCCGATGACGGTATCATGCCGCAAACCGAAGAAGCAATCAGCCATGCCCGAGCGGCTGGCGTGCCAATTATCGTCGCTTTGAACAAGATCGATTTGCCGGGCGTGACCGCGGACAAAACGTTGCAAGATCTCGCGTCACATGATTTGTTGCCCAGCGAATGGGGGGGCGAAATCGAAGTCGTACGAACCAGTGCTACCACCGGATTGGGAATGGATGAATTGCTCGAAACCATCCTGTTCACTGCCGAAATTCACAACTACAAAGCCAACCCCAATCGTCCCGCTTTCGGTACCTGCATCGAAGCCGAACAGCAGTCCGATCGCGGCGTTGTGGCAAAACTCATGGTTCAGGGTGGGACGTTGCGGGTCGGTGACACGATCGTTTGCGGATCATCATTCGGTCGCGTAAAAGCCATTCATGACACGTTACATCCCACCAGGAAAAAAGACTCGGCCGAGCCTTCGACTCCAGTCAACATCACCGGTTTTGATGTGGCCCCCGGCGCAGGTGAAAAATTCTACGTCGTCGATGACATTGCCAAAGCACGTGAACTGGCTGCCGATCGAAAATTCAAAGGTACCGTGGAACGAGTCGGCGGTCGGTCGACCAAGACCTCGTTGCAGGATTTCCAGTCGTTGCTCGAAACCGGCGATCTGGCCGGACGTAGCGGCGACATGGTGACGCTGAATTTGATCATTCGCGCCGACGTACGTGGCTCGCTCGAAGCGATTCAGAAGGAACTTGGAAAAATCTCGCATCCCGAAGTCCAGATCAAAATCCTGCAGTCGTTGCCAGGTGGCATCTCCGTCGCCGACGTGCGCTTGGCAGATGCTTCCAATGCTGTGATTGTCGGCTTCAACGTCGTCGCCGATGAAGCGGCCCGCTCGCTGGCCGATGAACTCAAAGTCGAAATTCGTCGTTACGACGTGATTTACAAAATCACGGACGACTTGCGTGCCACCCTCGAAGGTCGACTCAAACCCGAAGAACAAATTGTCGAATTGGGCATGGCGATGGTGCTCAAAGTCTTCAACGTCAGCCGTACCGGCAATATCGCGGGCTGTCGCGTGATGCGTGGCAATATCGAACGTGATTGCCGGTTGCGCGTCGTACGCGAAAGCCGCGTGATTGGCGATTACGCCATCGACTCGCTGAAACGTGAAAAAGACGACGCGAAAGAGGTCCAACGTGGTATGGAATGCGGTATCAAGTTGGCTGGCTTTAACGACGTTAAAGAAGGGGATACGCTGGAAGCCTACAAAATCGAAGAGGTTGCCCGGACCCTGTAAAATATTGGAATTTTGGTCGCTCCGACACGACAACTTGCGAGACTGGACCTACCGGGAATTTTCACCAAGTATTGGTTCAATCGCGGCGGACGAATTTGGAATCATGACCGAGATAACATCATCGTATTTGATTCCTTCGTCGTATTCCGCCGGCGAACCGGATGGTTCATCTACATTTTTTTCTACCCCGCATTGGCAAAACGATTCCTTTATCCGCTCACCCAAAAAACACGAATCACATGAGTTCACGTCGCGTCCTGAAAGCTGCCCAAGCCATTCGAGAGGTCGTCAGTATGGCGATCATCACGGATATCAAAGACCCTCGCGTCAGCGACGTGACGGTGACCTTTGTCGAGGTTGCCCCCGATATGCGGAACGCGAAGGTTCACGTTTCGATCATGGGCGACGAAAAGAAACAAAGTCTTTGTCTGCGTGGGTTGCAAAATTCCGTGGGGTTTTTGCAGTCCAAAATCGGTAAACGAGTCGAAACCCGCTACACCCCCAGAATTCAGTTTGAGCTGGATAAAGGGCTGCAACATTCCATGATCGTCACAAAAATCCTGGAAGAAGTCTTGCCCAAGCCAAGCCCTCAACCAGAATGGGATGAGTCTGACGAGTAAACACCGCTCCATCGCCAGTGCCTCACCGTTCGCCCGTCAACCAACGTCTGCGTTTTGTTTGCCGCTTGTTTTGCCACCTTTCAAATTCACTCCACGTCCTTAGTCACTGCACATCCTTAACGCTAAAGTATTTCCATGTCTGCCAAAGCCCGCGCTGACCTGATTCTCAAACTTCACAAGTTTGTTAAAAAAGAATTTGCCGTAATCGCTCCGCCGACCAATCGAACGGTGATTGAACACATGCTCTATGGCTGCTGCCTCGAAAATTCGACCTACGAAGCGGCCGATGAAGCGTTTGCCAAACTCCAACAAAACTTTTTCGACTGGAACGAAGTGCGTGTGACGACTGCTTCTGAGTTGGCCGAGTTGACCAAACAACTGGCTTTCCCCAAACAGGCCGCGTTAAGCATCAAGAAAACACTGCACGGAATCTTCGAGTGCTACTACCAATTCGACCTGGAATTTCTCCGCAAGGAAAATTTGAGCAAAGCGATTGTACAATTTGAGAAATTTAAAGGCGTTTCCCCCTTCGTGGTTTCTTACGTCGCGCAACACGGTCTGGGTGGACACTCGATTCCACTGGACCGCTCCATGATGCTGTTATTTTACACCCTGGGTATCGCCAACGAAGAAGAAGCGACCGCCGGCCACGTGCCCAGCCTGGAACGAACAATACCCAAAGCCAAGGGAATCGAATTTGCTTCCCTGGCTCATCAATTGGCGGTGGCGTTTGCGGCCGCTCCCTTCAATCTAAAAATTCGCGATCAATTGTTAAAGATCAATAAGGATGCCAAAGACTTATTCCCCAAACGAGGGGTCAAAAAGAAGCCCGTCGAAGTCGTCGCGCCCGCGGAAGTGAATGTCGTCGTTAAGAAAGACGAAAAGAAAGACGTCAAAACGAAGATCGTAGAAAAAACGGAAGCCCCCAAAACGACACGTGGCAAAAAAACTAAACCTCCAGAAGTCAAAAAGAAACCGCTCAAAGCCACCGCCCCAACAAAAAAATCGCCCCCCGCTAAACCTGTTAAGCCAACGACGAAAAAACTGCCGACCAAATCCGGTGGCAAACCCATCACCAAGTCCTCCTCGCGCCCCAAACCACGGTAGCGGTTGACAACGATGACGGTTCGGTGCTCCCTTGGGCTCGGATTGATTCGGGAGCCATTCCGTCGAGGAGTCACTGCTTGGCAACTATTGATTCGCCAACGCTCGATTCGATTCCAGTGCTTGATCACTTTGATCCGCACTTTCCAAACAGCTTTTCCGCGCGGGTCGTCGTGGGGTTACTGACCGCAACAATCAAAGCGAACCCACGGACCGCCGTCCGATTGCTCGATCAGTGAAATCTCGCGAAGAATTGCCGAAAAAGGGACACAGCGGTCCAATAAATCCCGGAAAACGGCGTCGGTGCACACGCCATTTCGCGGATGAATAATCGTCAGGTGCGGCAACTGTTTCCGAGGCAAATGCGTCGCGGTCCCAAGTAACTCCCGCCTCAAGTTCTCAATTTGATCGGCGCCACCAACGACCGGCAGGTAAACCAGGTTAGACTCCCGCACGGGAAGTCCAAACTCAATCTTGATGTTGAGCGGACCAGCAGCCTGAATTCGAGTTTGCAATAAGGACCAGTCTTCGACCTCATCTTCGCGACACAAAGTGATATGCGCGGGAATCAGAGCAGCCTGAACCGGATTGAATTGGTGTCGAAGTGTTTCGATCTCAGGGAATCCATACAAGTACAGGCTCGCTTGACGTCGAATCGATTTGCCCTCGCCTCTGTTCATTTATTGTTCCAACTCGGGATTGCGCTGCCCGACGTCTGTGCTGGTTGCCGTGTTTCCAAAATTGACTCGGGCCTGGTTACCCGAAATTGCTGCGCGTTTTTTTCAGGTCGGATCGGGTTCGGTGTTTCGGCCCGACCTCAATTACTGGAGTACTTGCGAATTCCGTTGACGTTCAAAATCAAATCACCATCGACTGCAAACTGTCGACCGTCCGGTAATTTCGCGCTGTCGTCACAACGCCTAAATGCTTTTCTGCGTTCGCGGCTAATTTGGAACGGCCGATGCCATCGGGTGCCAACAGATAGAAAACACGGTTGGTAATTTTGAATTTCTCGGTGGGTAACCGGATCGCATCCAGGGCCTCCGTATTGGCCTGCAATGGCGGTTCGGCAAGAAAGAAAAAGTGCAATGATTGTGGCGCAGTCACCGCCTTGGGAAACGGATTTGCGGCGATCGCCGCCAGCAGGTCGTCCCGGCCGAGCAGAAGGAGATGGGGTCGAAATCCAAATTGCTCTTCGATCCGATCGCTGATTTTCGTGCCTAGCGATGACATGGACTTGGACGGTGATTCGAAGACCACATTGCCGCTCTGGATATACGTGCGGACATTCTGGAATGCCAACGCCTCGAGTTCGGACTTTAGTTGGGCCATCGGCAATCGGTTGTTACCCGTCACATTGATCCCACGAAACAGTCCGATCCACGTTGGCATGATTGCCCTTTCAAAATCCAAAGAAAATCATTTCGACGATACACTGTTTGCCTATGACTGTTGTTCGCGCACCGCAAATCCTTGCGCCGACGGTGCGTCATGAGCAATCGCCGTCACAATTTTCCAACCCCTGCTCTCCCGACGCAAGGTGTAAGCAAACCCGAACCGACTAATCTCCTCGGCCTTGGAATTGAATCTCACAAATACGCCGGAAGTCGTTGCCAGAGTTTCAGCTAAGGTTTTTATCTCCAGATTGAGAATCTCGCTGCGCCGATACCCCTGAGCCCGCGCCTGTTCAATCAGTACAGAAGCCAATCCTTGCGCACCCGCCGAATCTGAAATAAGCACGACACCCCCGGACGACATAAACAAACTGGGCAAATGATAAAAAGCTGCCACAGCAACCGGTTCCAATGTCTCAAACGCAGTAACATAAGCCTGGATCATCTCGATGGGAGTTTCGTTCATGTCGGCGCACATCCTGTTTATATCCAATGGAGCCAAGTGTTTTCATTTCACCAATTTAGTAGTCGAATTAAGCTGTTCGGCGACAATTAGAATTCCCTGTCGTGTTGCCTCATTGGAAAATGTTACCGTAGAGTCGGAGCCCAAGTTACCAACCAAATCCCATGGTCGTCCGGGCTGGAAAAAACCGGCCTTCTTGAACAGAGCACATGAACATCGGCTCCGTTCCTAACGTCACTACGCGATGTCAAATGCTTATTGGTTCGGCCCGTTAGGAATAATGATGATGTTCTCTCTACTCAAGTTACTGCCTTTCGAGTGCGGCCATTCGCGCCTTGAGTTCTTCGATCCTGCTCTTCCACGCTTTCGGATCGGTCAAATACCAGGCGATGGAGTCCGGCTTGTCATCGACGGCGAACCGTACCTTCAGCAGGTCGTAGATCGTCGCCTTGCCCAGGTGCGTCTTCGTGAACGTGACCTCCGTGATCGCCTCCAGGGGCACGCGGACGTCCCCCGCGGACACGAACCGGAAGAAGTGCAGGCAGTCCATGGTCAGCACCAGCGCCCCGTTGCCGCGGCCCTGCCAGACGCCCCAGGACTCCAGCCCGAAGTTATTCGCGGCCAGGTCCTTCATGAGTATCTCGTCCGGGCCGTAGAGAGCGGCGATTCGGGCCTCGAGGGGGCGCTTCATGAGATGGAGGGCGAGTTTGGTGACTCCACTCATGACCAGCGCGCTGGCAACGACACCCAACACGATTAGACCGATGGTGGTCGCAGTCCCCATAGCAATCCTCCGCAGGCAAGCCGAACGCTAGTCGTCACCAAGTTCGCGCAGGTGACGCTTCGATTGCGAATGCACCTGACCGCGAACTTTGGTGCACGACGTTGTTCGGCATTCGTCACATCAAATAGTTTGTCATTTCACTTCTAGTGTCTCTGTCGGTAGCTGATATTCTGCAGTGGGATGGAGAGACAGGATACCTCGGCTGAGGAATGGCTTCAACGTCTACCAAGATTTCTCTCGTTGCAGTTGTTCCAATTCTCGGGTTGCCATCTGGCGATCCTCTGGCTGTTTAGCCCGCGCTGATAAAGTCGCGGCGATGTTGTTGGATGCGATCCAACCCAAATTCCTCACTTCTTGGTCACCGTCGTTCTGAAGTTCGCGAAGTTTCGGCAGCGAGAGTTTTAAACGCTCCAAACAATCATCCGACCAGGTAGCAAAGTCGCCCAATCCGGCACAAGCGAAGTAGCGAACTTGGGAATCTTTGGAGGTGAGCGCACGCTCCAGAAGCGGGATGCTCAATTCAACGAGCGTTTGGGGATCGATCGGTTTAAGGTCCCGCGTCACACGCGTGCGGCCCACGAGAATAACGCTTGAGCGTTGAACGTTCTCGTCGGCGTCATTGATTAGCTCCCAAAGTGGTCCTTCTGCAGCTTTACCGCACTCTATCAGCTTGAGCATAATCGGGAATGCAGCCTCTCTTTGCCTTAGTCCACGAAGGCCCGTATCCGCCATGCGGCCCTGATCCAATTGCATGAGCGAAGGCTCGGTCATCGCTTCTCGAACCTCCTTCGCGAGCTCAGCAGCTCGAGCCTTGGACACAGCGGTATCTGGCGCAGGGTTAGCGGTACATCCGACCGCACTCGCAAAAGTAAGGCTAATCAGGCAAACAATAATCCGTCGCATTAACCGTCTCCCAAAAAGCCGAACGGCAGCCGTCACCGGGCACGGAGAGACGACTTTCAATTGGAAAAACCTCGCAAGCCGTGCTCCGTCTGCACGGCATTGTTCTGGCATTCATTTGAGCAAAGCAAGTGTACTTTGTCGAGTTTCTCCGCGTTCGTTAGCCTGCCAAATTTGGCCAAGTTCAGGAGCGAAACAGGTGAGCCAACCATCATTCCACGCTCCTGTATCAATACATACGCCAAAAGCATTACAGGCAGGAGTACCTTCATCTTGCATTTCATGTCGGCAGACAACCGTCTTACCCGAACAGTGTTCTGTCTTTAGCGAGGAAAAACCAGTCCATTGAAGGTAGGTCTCGGTCTGTTCCGGCATCGCCAATTGGGCCTCCACGCTGCCGTGGACGAAAATAAATTCTTTAGTTTCCCAATATGGAAGAAGGCGATTGCATAAAAATTCCCAATGACGTTTCGGCACATCGCTAAGCTGAGCAACTCCGCCCTTTGGGCCATTGTAGGAGTCGAGAGCCTCACTCCCACCAGAAAGCATCCATCGTCTTGCGTCCGTCAAACCGTTTCGGGAAGCTATCATCATTGTCTCGTGATTGCCTTCAAGGGGTACTAGTTGGTGAGATTGGTTGAGCTCACAAAGTCTGTCGATTACCTGTCGACTCCTCGGTCCACGGTCGACATAGTCACCAAGCGTAAATAGCAAGTCGAGCGACCGATAACAGCCATGAATATCACCAATCGCCAGTATTCTCGTCATAGCCTCTTTGTGCCAGAACGGCGGCGATCACCCGGCACGCGCGAGGAAAGCCTCCATTGGAAAACGGCCGATCGCGTGCTCGGCGTGCATGGCTTGGTTCTGTCGCGTTTCGTCCCAAGTGTTGAGCTCTGGACGTATCATCACAGGGCGGCCATTTCGCGCGAGAATGACGCAGCCACCATTAGTCGTCCGTCGTTCGTGTTAGTATAGAGCATGTCCACGGCCATTCCACACTGATTCGCCATTTCCCGGATCGCTCCGTTGTCGTTTGCCGCAATGTGAATCCCCGTGTATTCGGATTCGACGTGTGTCCCCGTAATGTTACCAACGAGAAGCATCGATGCCCAGCCAAGCCTCGCGACAGCACGTTGAGCGAAAGGTGATGCGTCGTCGAAGGACCCCGAACACCACGATTGCCATGACAGTTCATCCAATTGCGGAAGTTGGTCGGCACATGGGAATTCGATTGCGTTGCGTATTACCGCGAGCGTTCGAGTGACGATGGTATGTGGTCTTGATGCGTTTACGAACGGCTCGACAAGATTGAAAGCCCAATGAACACATTGCGTTGGATTCCGTTCAGCAATCGCGTTCGAGAACCGAAGAGATCGGAAGTACGATTGAGTAGCGAACGCTGCAAGTACGTCGCGTGCGAGCGGATGCAATTCTTCACTGGTCATCATCACAGAGCACAGAGCCTCGCGACAGAACACCAGCGATAACCTAGCGGCGGCAAGCGGGCCGCCATTTAAAAAACCGCGATAAACCGCCGCTTTGGTTCATCGCTTTGTTCGCCGTATTCCGGCATTGGAGTTTTTAATATGTCAGAAAATCTAACCATCTCTCCCAGCGACGTAGTTGGCAAAATCACGCCTTGCTGCGGAATCGACATTCTCGATTCCATTTTCATCGACCCATTCGGTGAACTCATCAGAATCAACGTAAACTCGGATAACAGGAACGCCCTGATCCAGAATAACTTTTTCGGCTTGTTCGGCCCTCTCCAGCCATTCGGCGTAAGTGGTCAGGAATTTATCGCCGTCAGAGAATCTGGACTTGGATTCTTCATAAGTATCGGAATGGAACCAAGCGATTCCAGCAGCTTTCATTGCCATAACAATCTTTAAATTAGAGGCGAACATTCGCGTTCACCCAGCGACGGGATGAACGCCTATTATTAAAAATCGGATTGCCACCGTCGCTTGGGTGGAACGCCGTTGTTATCCGCCATTAGGATAGTGGCTATTTTGACAGCAGTTTTTCAATCTCGCGTTGAATCGCCATGGCATTCTCGCGGGTATTTCCCTTTCGAATCATCCGGACGATTCCTGAATTGTCAATTATAACAGTCATTGGAATCGACGATCCGCCCAACGATTCCGGCATTTTTGAGCCTTTGTTTAAGACCATTTGTCGGTATGGAATCTTGTGCTTCGAGACAAAAAAACGTTCGAGCATCTTGATTTCTTCCGCAAGCTCAATCGTTTCGTCCGACTTGATTGGGCCATTTTCCTCCTCGTCCCATTTGTAATTGTACTGGTCTGTCACCGAAATAATTACCAGCCCCCGGCTCGAATACTTCTTGTGCAGCATTTTTAGTTCCGGAATGTGCTGAATACAAGGTCCGCACCACACAGCAGTAAAATCAAGCAGGACTACTTTCCCTGAAAGTTTTTCGCGATCTGTTGGTTCCCCGTTTATCCACGCCGCCGCATCAAAAGCAGGCGCTGCGGTTCCCACAATCTTTAATTGCTGTTTCGCGGCTGCAATTCCCTGATTGATCCTGTCGAGATTCTTGACACGGGGATCAAACATCTGCTCGAAGGACGTATCGTTTTCGCCAGCACTTTTGAGCGTCGCCATCGCGACAGTCACAAATCGTTGAGCGTCGTCCGGACGTTCGGCCAGGATATGTTCGATTACGAATAGAAAAGTGTCATAATATTCCATTCCCCAAACAATCTTTTGGAGGTCTTTATGTTCACTGAGTCCATTTACAAACTCCAGCAGTTCGTTGATGCGGTTGATATCAGGTTTCCCACCAACGAACTGCGGCACAGCTAATGCCTTTAGGGCATCGATGTAAGCAAACGCGGCAAAACGGTTGTCTGGGTTCGCTTCGAAATCCTTGCGAACACGACCAAACTCATTTTCCACCAGACTCTGTGCTGCATCTTGTGGTAACGTTCGACATCTCAAACCAATCGTTGATGACAATCTGCGCGAATTAATGTCGAGTTCATTGGTTAAATCCACCCGGCGGCGCAACAGCGAAATCAGAGTATCCAGCACATCGGTTTCGACTTCGGGCTCCGAAGAGCGGGACGCATAATCTGCGATTTGTTGTGTCAAGGCATACATGCAGGACAAATCGTTGTCGGAATCCGATTTGCCCAGTTCGAGTAGATGATAGTCGAAACCCTGCTTGAGAATGTCGATTGCCGTGTCAAAGTCATGTAAGTAAACAAATGCGCGAGCTAAGGTGATTCGCGACACGAGCCAGTCGTCCGAAGGTTTTTTTTGAATTGCGGCCCTTAGATGCGTCCACGCCTCATCGGCTTCGTCATACTTAATCGTTCCGCTTCTAAGTCTTGTTAGCAGTTCGCTTTCAGATTGGTCGTTGGCGTCTTGGCCAGACGCAAAAGGCGAGAAGGCTAAAGCGGCAACTATCAGGACGATCGCAAAAGTCGAGTGCATCTGCAATTACCAATACGCGAGGCGGATAACTAATTTAATTATTCCCGAGTCAGTCGGAGACAAAACGGACTTGGGAGTTTTATCTCCGAGTCAATGTATTTTTATTTCCGAGTCGGTAAGTTGTCAAGCAGTCGGAGATAATACCTTTTTTCTCCGACTCACTACTCTCTTGCCGAATTAGGAATGCCGCTTAAGGAGGATTCAATGAGCCTGAGGGAAAAATTAGTGCCAAACCCACGAGTTTGGATGCTTGCCTCGAAATTTACCGTTTGGAAAGTTCGCTGGTGTTCACCGTCGGCAAACGGTAACAAGCGGCTTCGCGGGCGTTGCGAACGTAGAGTCGATCGTTGACGACGACGGGGTGATTCCAGGTTTTACCTTCCAGCGCCGAAAATGTTCCCAATTCCTGATGCCCCGTCGGATCGGCTTTGAGCAAAACAACATTACCAGTTTCGCTCAGCACGAGTAACATGTCCGAGTCGGCCAACAACAGGACTTGGCCTTTTCCGTAGCGGCCTCCTTTCCATTTCAAGCTGCCGTCTTTCAGATCCACACAGGCAAAAATCGTGTTGTCGAAACCGTACATGCATCCGTCATGCACGACGACGTCGTTGTAATCCGGCTTCATTTTGCTCGAGGTCCACAATTCCTTGCCGATCAGCGTGGGACCTGCGCGATCAACTTCGATTAAGCGAGTTCCGGCTCCTAATCCGGTCGGTATCAAGACTTTGTTGCCGTCGATGATTTGCGGTTGCAAGGCGCGATAACCGGAGTGTTTCCAGGCGTAGTCGAATACACTTGTACCGTCGACTGGATTGTAGAATTGGGCTCCTTGGTCCGACAACAGGCCGAGGAGACGTTGATCTTTTAGCATGACCATCTGCAACGAGCCGTACGATTGCTGGCCGGCTGCTGCCGACCAGAGCAATTCACCGTTGGCTGCATCAAATGCAAGAATTCCTTTATCGCCTGTGCCGCCGCAATGAATCATGGCGACGCCTTCGACGACCAGTGGCGACGAAGAGAAGCCCCACATCGGCGGTTTACAGGCAGCAACCTGACGCACATCAACTTGCCAAACAATCTTGCCATCCGCCGCATCCAATTTCAGCAACCAGCCTTCGGCGCCCATCGCATAGACGCCGCCGTCATAGATCATCGGCGTCGCACGGGGCCCCAGCCCGCCCAAGGCTTCGAAAAAACGGGAGGCAATCGTTTGCGACCAGACTTCGGCTCCCGTTTCGGCGTTATAACACGCGACGGCTTCCACATCGCCGCGTTGCTCTTGCGTAAAGAGAAAACCGCCAGCTACGGCAAACGACGACCAAGCCGGGCCGACTTGGATTCGCCACAATTCTTCGGGCGGATTTTTTTCCCAACTCGCTGAGAATACTTGTCCGTGTTGAGTCCCATCGCGATCCGGACCTCGAAAGCCGGGCCATTCCGGATTCTGTAACGCGGCGCGCATCTTCTCAAGGCTGTCATTCGTTACCGGCGCAGCAGCCTGACTGGAACGGCTCGCCAGAAATTGTTCCTCGGGTGTGGCATTCCAACGCCAATCCAATCCAAACGCAAAATTGCCCCACACACCATCATTCTTGACCGCAGCGGAAACACTGATTCCCAGCAGGGCCAAACACAACGCCAAGATCGTGCGATTGAAGGACTGCCATTTCGAAAACAGAATCAAGCCGATTGCAAATCCGGCGATTCCCATCGGGATCATCATCACAATGATGGGCGGACCTTGCATCGACGGATCCAAAAGGAGTCCGACCCCAACCAACAAGCCGACCAGCGCGATGAGTCCAACAATTCGTTCGGTCCAGCGAGCGCGACTGGCGAACAGCCACCACAGCACAATCAACAAGCCGACCAAAAATGGACCGAAAGCCGCCACGGCCCACATCATCGCGGGCCCATTTTGCACCATGTCCGGCAGAAACCTCGCCAGCACCATCAAGGGCAATAGAATCAGCGGCACCCAGATCCGTAAGGGCTGGTAGGTTGGAATGGTCGAACTTGAATTTTCGTGCATCGGTTTCCTTTCGTGGGTGGCTGCGGATTTTAGCAGATGAAATGGCGACTCGCTGTCTCGAACTGCTCGCCGGATCAACTTCAATAATTTGACATCATAAATCCCTGACGTCGGCGAGAACTTCAAAGACTATTTCCAAATCGAAAAAAAATGGCCGCTCAACTCGGCAAGTTGAGCGGCCGATAATCACCAAACCGCTGGCTTAGCGTTGACTGAGCACCGCTGGCTTCGTTCCATTGCGCATGGCTCGATCAAGTTCAAATCGATCGAGATTCATGACCTTGTTCCAAACCGCCACAAAGTCGTTGACGAACTTCTGTTTGGAATCGCTACTGGCATAGACCTCGGAGATGGCTCGCAATTGTGAGTTCGATCCAAACACAAGATCGGCGCTCGTTCCGGTCCATTTGACCTTGCCGGTGGAACGATCGAGCCCTTCCAACACCTGCTCGTCTTTGGCGGACTTCTGCCATTGAGTGCTCATGTCCAATAGGTTGACGAAAAAGTCATTGGTCAACGTGCCAGGTTGCTTCGTAAACACACCATGCTGGGAGTTACCGAAGTTCGTATTCAACACGCGCATACCACCAACAAGCACTGTCATCTCTGGGGCACTCAGTGTCAGCAAATGCGCCCGATCCAGCAGCAATTCCTCAGGCGAACGATCGTGTCCTTGGCGGACATAGTTTCGGAACCCGTCCGAAGTGGGCTCGAGCACGGCAGCGGATGCCACATCGGTCATCTCTGGCGTGGCATCGGTGCGGCCGGGAGTGAAAGGAACCGTCACATTGTGCCCCGCTTTCTTCGCCGCTGCTTCGACACCGGCGCAGCCGGCCAACACAATCAAATCAGCGAGCGAGATCTTTTTGCCGCCAACTGCCGACTGGTTAAAATCCTGTTGGATCTTTTCCAGCGACTGCAAGACCTTCGCGAGTTCGGCCGGTTGGTTGACTTCCCAGTCTTTTTGCGGTGACAGCCGCAGACGGGCGCCATTGGCTCCGCCTCGTTTGTCAGTCCCACGGAACGTTGCCGCGGACGACCAAGCGGTTGTGACCAATTGCGAAACGGACAGACCTGAGGCCAGAATCTTGCTCTTGAGGGCCGCGATTTCTTGTTCGCCGACCAACGGATGATCGACAGCGGGAACTGGGTCCTGCCACAATTGCGGCGCAGGAACTTCGGCGCCCAGGCAACGCGAGTACGGTCCCATATCGCGGTGAGTCAGTTTGTACCACGCCTTGGCGAAGGCTGCGGCAAACTGATCCGGATTCTCGTGAAACCTTTGTGAAATCGGACCGTAGATCGGGTCCATTCTAAGTGCCAGGTCGGTCGTGAACATGATCGGTGCGTGGGTCTTGGCTGGATCGTGCGCATCCGGCACTAGTTTCGATGCAGCCGGATCGGTTGGAACCCACTGCCACGCACCGGCAGGACTCTTCGTCAGGTCCCAATCGTAGCCCAACAGATGATCAAAATATCCGTTTGACCAACGCGTCGGGGTCGCGGTCCAGGCCCCTTCCAATCCACTGGTGATCGTATCGCCGGCATTGCCTTTACCAAAAGTATTCTTCCAGCCCAAGCCTTGTTCTTCGAGGCTCGCCGACTCCGGGGCGACACCAATGAATTTACTTGCATCCGCCGCACCGTGGGCTTTGCCGAATGAATGCCCGCCGGCGATCAGCGCAACGGTCTCTTCGTCATTCATGGCCATGCGGGCAAACGTTTCGCGAATGTCCTTCGCTGCGTCCAGCGCACTCGGCTTGCCGTTGGGACCTTCTGGGTTGACGTAAATCAAGCCCATTTGAACGGCCGCAAGCGGATTCTCAAGTTCGCGGTCACCACTGTAACGCTTGTCTCCCAGCCACTCACTCTCGGGACCCCAATAAATGTCTTCTTGTGGTTCCCAAACGTCGGCCCGACCGCCAGCAAAACCGAATGTCTCGAAACCCATGGACTCGAGAGCGACATTGCCCGTCAAGACCATCAGGTCAGCCCACGAGATGCTGCGGCCATACTTTTGTTTGATGGGCCAAAGCAAGCGACGGGCTTTGTCCAGGTTCGCATTATCGGGCCAACTATTGAGCGGCGCAAAACGTTGAGTGCCATAGCTCGCACCACCGCGACCGTCGGAAACTCGATACGTTCCGGCGCTGTGCCAAGCCATCCGAATGAACAATGGTCCGTAGTGACCGTAGTCGGCCGGCCACCATTCTTGTGATGTCGTCATCAATTCCTTGATATCTTTCTTCAAGGCAGCCAAATCGAGTTTCTCGAATTCTGCGGCATAGTCAAATTCTTCACCCATCGGGTTGCCCATGGGCGAATTTTGATGAAGAATTTGAAGGTTCAATTGATTCGGCCACCAATCTCGATTCGAGGTGAACCCAGCTGATGTGTGTTTGGCTCCGGCGCCCATCACGGGGCATTTGCTAATATCTGCCATATCGCTTTCTTGATTATCTCCATTGGGTTTTGTAGTTTGTGTTTCTTGGGCCAGCACAGCGCCGGCATTATCCCCAACCCAACAGCCGAGGGTCAAGGCAACCAACCAGATTAACTTGTTTCGACTGACTCGATTGATTGATCGCAACAGGCGTTTTTCAATCGCCTCGTACATCACTGGACAACGGTATCCGATTGCGGAATTTGACATCTGATCGCTCCTATTCGTGACTGATCGTAAAGACTACTCGTAAAAACTGCTCAAACAATGTTGGTGGTGGTTAATCAGGCAGTCCAACTTTGGACCGCCGAGCGACTCATTACGATCGGAAGGTTCTTTGAACCTCGCAATAAGTCTGCCAATTGAATTTCCGGATTCAGTATTGTTTCGATTTATGCTCCCTCGACCGAAGTCTTCGCGAGGCACTCCGGACAGGTGCCCCAATAGATCACCTCCGCTGTGTCGATCTGGTAGCCCGAGTTGTCAGCCGCAGTCAAGCAGGGAGTTTCGCCGATGGCGCAATCGACATCGACCGTTTTTCCGCACGGGCGACAGATAATATGATGATGGTTGTCCCCGATCCGATCCTCATAAAGAGCGGGTGAGCCCGCCGGTTGAATCCGACGAATCAACCCTTTTTCGACCAATATCCCGAGGACGTCGTACACGGCCTGTCGTGAGATGGCCCCGATCTCCGAACGAACGGCGTTGGCAATTTCGTCTGCCCGGCAGTGGGGCCGACCCGAAACGGCGCGCATCACCGCCAATCGCTGGGCAGTGACTTGCAAACCGTGTTCGCGAAGCAGATTGGGAGTATCGTTGGACATGAGTTAGTTTTAGGCAGGCATTTGGACAATGTCAAGTATCAGATCTTGTCCAAATTACGTCGTAGTTCGAGGACGGGTGAGTAACTTAGGTCGTATCCGATCGTAAACAGAACCTCGCAAAACACTGCATACGACTTGGACAAGGCGTTTTGACTGAATGTCTTTCGTGCTGTCCAAATACTGGATTGATTAGGCGTTGACGGCGGTTGAATAGTGAGGCGGCAGGTGGAGGAAAAAAGTCATGAATCATGAATTTTTGTTGCACTTCAAACGCAAATGCCGTAGTACTCCATGAAAAAATCTGACTCGACCCATGGGTGCGAACCTAAGTCGAAGTCTAATCATCGCAAGCCAAATATTAAGTTGTCGTTAAGTCGCTCATTGAGCGATTGCCGAAACCAACACCAAGGTGTTTACTGGGGAGGCGTCGTTGGTTGCTTCGTTGAGCGATTCTTCTGGCAATTAGTAGGAACCCCCATGTTTAGACGACATTTTCCAATAACTTTGCTTTACGTGTTCTCCATTCTTGTTACGATCGGCTGCGACACTGACACTACTGGGTTCAAATCCGATAGTGAATTTGTGAAGTTGCAAGGTGCCGGAGCCAGCTTCCCCGCGCCGCTATACCTCAAATGGTTTAAGGATTACAACAAAAGCCACCCAAACATTCAGGTTGATTATCAATCTGTAGGGAGCGGAACGGGCGTGAAGTCTGTGATCGACGGCACCGTCGATTTTGGGGCCACTGATGCGCCCATGTCCGAGGATGAGTTTGCTAAAGTCGATCGCGGCGTGCAGTTTTTGCCCATTACAGCGGGCAGTATTGTTTTGGCCTTTAACTTGGAGGGTGTCGATGAATTAAGGCTTACACGTGAGGGTTACATCGGGATCTTCCTGGGTGAAATTACCAAGTGGAATGATCCGAAGATCGCCGATTCAAACCGTGGTGTCGATCTTCCTGATTCAAACATCAACGTTGTCGTTCGTTCTGACAGCAGCGGAACGACTTATGTGTTCACAAAACACCTGAGCACGATCAGCCCGGAATTCGCTAAAAGTCCCGGAATAGAGAAAATGCCGAACTGGGCCGTTGGCACGAAGTCCAAGGGTAACGAAGGTGTCACCGCCAGCATTAAAACGACTCCAGGTTCGATCGGCTATGTCGAATACGCTTTCGCAAAAGGTGCCAAATTAAAAATGGCGTCGCTGGAGAACAGTTCGGGTGTCCAAGTCATGCCGTCGATCAAAAGTACTCAGGCCGCTCTCGCCGCTGCGGAAGTTCCTGAAAACCTGATCGCTTGGTTGCCTGACCCTGCCGGCAAGGATTCCTATCCGATCGTTATGTATACCTGGCTGATTTGCTACAAGCAGTATAGCGACGAAAAAAAGATGAACGCCTTGAAAGAGGTCGTGAAATATGTAATCACGGATGGTCAAAGCAATAGCGAACGGTTGGGTTACATCCCATTGCCCGCATCCGTTGTTGAGAAATGTATGGCCGCCCTCGACAACATCAAACTGGTAAAAGGCACCTAAAGTCGGGCAGCGAATTGCTCGGGCGGATTGGATGAGGTGTTTGTCATGGAACAAAAAAGGGTTGAGAAAGCGACGCTCAAGTCGCGTTCGCCATCGACGGCGGAGAAAATATTTGACCGTACGTTTCGCGGTTCGGCCTGCTTCTTCGCCTGGTTGCTGCTGGTGGGGCTTTTGTATTTTGTATGGGAGATTAGCCGACAAGCGGCGCCGGCGATTTCCGAACGTGGTTTGGGTTTTCTCACCGGCACGACTTGGGACCCGAATAAGAATGAGTTCAGTATTCTGCCTGAAATCTGGGGCACGTTATACACTTCCTTGATTGCGATAGTTTTCGGAACCATTTTCGGGGTTGCCGTGGCGGTGTTTTTGAGCGAAGGATTTCTTGGTTCATTCGTCTTTTGGTTTTTGAAAAAGTTCGACCTGCAGTTTCATTCTTTCTGGGGGAACCTGCCGACCGTGACAGAAAACCTTCTAAAGAATTTGGTTGAACTGCTCGCGGCGATTCCCAGTGTGGTTTACGGCCTATGGGGAATTTTTGTTGTGATTCCATTAATTCGGCCAGGCTGTGATTGGTTGCACCAGCATTTGGGTTGGATTTCTTTTTTTGACCAGCGGTTAAGTGGTCCCGGTGTATTACCGGCCTCCCTGGTTTTAGGGATCATGATTTTGCCAACGATTTCGGCAATCAGTCGCGACTCGCTGGTTTCGATCCCACCGAAATTGAAGGAAGCCGCCTATGGGCTGGGAGCGACGCGTTGGGAAACGATTCTGACGGTTCTTTTGCCCACGAGTGCGACCGGAATCTTTGGCGGCGTTATTCTGGGGTTTGGACGTGCACTGGGTGAAACCATGGCCTTGGCCATGTTAGTTGGAAACGCGAACCGGATTAGCGTTTCACTTTTTTCACCCGCCAATACACTTTCCGCATTACTGGCCAATAACTTCGGTGAAGCGAGTATCGAGCGAGAAATCCCCGTGCTGATGTATGCAGCGCTGGTCTTGATGACGATCACTTTGGTCGTGAACTTAATCGGCTCTCTTATTGTGCAACGAGCCACTCGTGGATTGAAGGAAGTACGTTGAATAACCCAGTCTCATGAACAAAACAGAACGAACAACCGAATGCGTCGTGAAGCAAGAATTCGATCTTGCCGAACTGAATCGATCTCTGCGCCGGCCACGATCGTTGTTCAGCTTCGGCATGAGTTTTATCACGACCACGCTCACCTTGCTGGCGCTAGTTCCACTGTTCTCGGTGATTCTGATGTTGTTTTCACGAGGTGGTAATCAATTGTCGCTGGCCTTGTTCACAGAACTTCCTCCAGTTCCATTTGAGGAAGGGGGCGGCTTTGGGAACGCCGTCGTGGGAACGCTATTGATGGTGGGTATCGGCACAGCCATCGCCGTCCCCTTCGGCATTCTGGCGGCTATCTTCTTGGCCGAGGTGGGGCCGCGAACAAAGACCTCAAGTGCGGTGCGTTTTGCCGCCAAAATTCTAACGGGCGTGCCATCAATTTTGACGGGAGTATTCGCCTACAGTGCGGTGGTGTTAGTGACTGGCGGGTTTTCGGCCTTCGCTGGAGGGGTCGCGTTGTCGATCCTTATGTTGCCCACCGTAATTCTGACTGCCGAAGAGGCCCTTCGCATGGTCCCCACAAAAATGCGGGAAGCCGCCGTTGGTATGGGCTGCACAGAAGCTCAAGCGACTTGCAAGATTGTGCTGCCGGCGGCAATTCCCGGAATTTTAACCGGCGTGATGCTGGCGGTAGCCCGAGCAGCCGGCGAGACCGCACCTCTATTGTTTACTGCCTTGTTTAGCAATTACTGGTTTTTTGGCGGTGGCAAAGTCGAATTGTTTCAACCGACCGCGTCACTTTCTGTCTTGATTTACAACTTTTCTGGCAGCCCGTTCGAAAACCTTATTGAGATGGCTTGGGCTGCTTCGCTTGTGCTCGTGCTCATGGTTCTCACCGTCAATTTGATCGGGCAAAGTCTGTCCCGACGCCTTCATTAATTCAGAAATTTGTTTTATGGTTTCGCCAAACGATAACTCACCGACGGATGACAAATCCAATGGCGATGGTGATCATGATATTGCCATCGATTGCAATATTCGCGAGTTGCATTACGGCACTTTTAAAGCCGTACGAGATACCAAAATACCGCTTGTCAGCGGTTCGATCACAGCCTTTATCGGACCGTCGGGATGCGGCAAGAGCACAGTGCTTCGCTCGCTGAATCGCATGAACGATCTCGTGCGCGGCTTCCGACTGGACGGGCATGTTCATTTTCGCGGCAAGGATATCTACCATCCTTCAATCGACCCGGTCGCGGTGCGTCGCCACATCGGCATGGTGTTCCAACAACCCAATCCGTTCGCTATGAGCGTTTACCGCAACGTCGCATTTGGCTTGAAGCTCAACCGGTTTAAGGGAAATTACGATGAAAAAGTGGAAGCGGCATTGCACGGAGCGGCTTTGTGGGATGAGGTGAAAGACAAGTTAAAGCAAAGCGCGTTGTCGCTCTCCGGTGGTCAGCAGCAACGATTGTGTATCGCACGCGCGATTGCCATCGAACCGCAAGTATTGCTGATGGATGAACCCTGTTCTGCCCTCGATCCGATCGCTACACGCAAAATCGAAGACTTGATGCAGGAGCTGAAAAAGAAATACACCATTGCCATCGTCACTCACAATCTACAACAGGCGAAACGCGTGGCGGACAAAACGGGTTTCATGTACGTCGACACGACAACGGGAGGACGCACTGGATATCTCGTCGAGTTCGCAGATACCGTCAAGATATTCGAGGATCCCCAAAACCAGCACACGAAAGACTACATTAGCGGCCAGTTTAGCTGACGAGGAAAAAAGAGGTATTTTTATTGTCAACGCCCGAGCCACGTTTGCGGCGCCGCTGTGCGAAAAATGGCGTGGTTGGAAAATAATTCTGGGCAGTTTGTTAATCCCTCGGTTGTGTGTGTCTGGCGAAGTAACTTATCATTAAGGATTAATTGCCGGGGAATTTGCGGCCCTACTCTTCCTAACATTTGCTACTCGTTTTGCAAAATCCCGACGATGTCTGAGCCTATTGTCTGCGGTCTAAGTTAGCGCGAATTCAATCGCCGCGTATTGCACGCAGCATTAGCTCTCCGTACGCCGTTGCTGGAGCGACTACCATTTTGGGGCATTCTCACTTCGAACCGGGACGAGTACTAAAAATGACCTGATCAAAACCGAGATATTGCTCGTGAAAATCAGAATCTTCACCACGATTGGGCAGAATTTGTGTTTCAGCAACAACTTCACGACTGTTAACATGCCAATTTAGCGTTGCCAGTATGGAAATCGCATTGCAGGCAAATGCGTTGAGACTTTTAAATGGACTTTTTAAGTAACTGGGGCAACAACCTGGCAGCGTGAGGTCTGATTACTTGTAGAAACTTGGTTTGCGAGGTTGGACACCGAGTTCTTGATAGTTGAAGCCGGAGACTAAAGGTTTATACTGACCAACAATATCGACGGAACTGTCGGGGCTAATAGACTCTTCCATGCCCAGTCCCCAGTACACTGCGTTGATCGTCAACCTCCGCACCCCGACATTTTCAAAGTCCTCGGCCGAACCCATGGTGAAATGAAAAATCTTGGTCGGTAGATCTTTGTTGCCGACCCACGTTTTAGTCCAGGCAATCGGCAACGGTTCCTTGTCCGCGTTCGCTGCCGCTTGGGGAGTGAGATCCACCAATGGCTGGCCGTTCACCAGCACCTGGCAGTCTGCTGGAACAGGGGATTTGTCATCATGACACCGATAGACGTCCGAGGTGCCCCAGATGTCATCGATGCCGATCAAGATCGGGTGCGTTTTACTTTCCGCTACGACCAGACCTCTGGTTGATTCGCTGTGCCAACCACCGTGATGCTCCATGAATGAACCGCCCAGCAATTGACTCAAAGAAACATCTTCGCCATTCTTCGAATATTGCTTACCGCCCCAAAAACCGTGATTGGCGGTTCGCAACGCGATGATCGGCTTGCCGGAATCGAAATAATCATGCCAGTGTTGCATTTGGTCGTCGGGCAACTGCATAAAACGGGACAGCCAGATCACGCAATCGGCCTTGGCAAGGTACTCCAGTCCTGGAATACGATGACGTTTCGTTTTATCTTCGAACGGAGCCGGCAATGTGGGGTCGACTTCGCCTTGCTCGTTGACCGAAAACAGTACCGTGCAATCAAAGCCGTGGCGTTGCGACAGGATCTGCGCCAACATCGGCAGGGATTGCTCACTGCGATATTCCTGTTCCGCTGCAATCAACACAATGTGCTTTCCTTTGCCGGGACCGTCACCGCCGGGATACGTCAACCAGAGATCACTTTCCGGAACAGGGTGAGTGTAGACAGGCCGACCGACGCTGTGGCAAACAAATTCGACGAGCCGCTCCGACTGAAACCAACCATCCCACATGTTATGGCCCTGTCCTGCGACCACTTCCAACTCGATCTCGCCCCCCAGTTTCCGAATTCGTTCTGCCAGCAGGGCAGAGTTTTCGGCAAGTGGTACAACATCATCGCTATCTCCTTGAATATGAAAAATGGGAACTCGTGCTTCGACCAGGGGAGCGATTCGATCGACGGGATTGTGCTGGATCAAATTGGCCTCGAGCTGTTCAGCAGTCAACTCATAGGCGGCACAAGCGCGTTCGATGCCGGGAAAGCTGGCGATATTACAAACGGGATAAATACCGGCGATGCCGGAAATAGACTGAGGGTTTTCGATCGCCCAACTGTACTGCATCAGCCCTCCCCGGCTTCTGGCCAGCATGCAGGGTTTGGTGCCGAAGTTTCGGGACGTTACCAGGTAGTTGTAAAACTCGTCGTACTTTTTTCTCCCGTTCGGGCTGCCATACGATTCCCCAACATCGATTCCGGCAACAGCAATTCCTGATTTGAGGAATCGTTCGAACATCCACAGCTCCTCGGTCGCTGGATACGCCGGAAGAGTCGGCGCGTACCAAACCCATGGGATCTCGGCCTTCGCGTCGCGAGATCCCTTGGGCAGCAGAACAAACGCATCCGAATCGTTTAACTTAAACACCTCGCCGGATAGCGGAAGTGTTTTTTGACTGGCCGTAATTTGGGGCAGCGTTGCAACCGGTTCCGGCTGGCTCAAATTCAATTCCTGAATCCAGACATTGCGGAACTGCACTTGATTATGATGTCCTTGGAACAGAATCGGGCGATCTGAGTTCTCCTCTCGCTTTCCCACGCCCGTCTCGTGCTGCAGAACAACGTCGTCATGGATGAGTTCGCCGTTTTGAAAAACCGTGACGCGAGCGTTTTCGGTTTTTCGAGCACCGTCAAAACGCGCGGCCCGAAAACCGATGTCGAAACTTTGCCATTGGCCAGCAGCTTTGCTAACCAGTTTGTCTGGCTTCTTCGTTCCATAAATACAACCACAATCCTGGTAATTATAGTCGGCTGCTGAAACTCCAAACGAATTGAGAATTTGCAACTCGTATCGTTGCTGGAGATAGATACCCGAGTTTCCGTTGGTCTCTCGCGGAACATCGCCAGCGTCGTTAACGTTGAACTCCACATGCAGTTGAAAATCCCGATAGGCTTGGGGCGTCACGACGCTGTCCCATGTTGGCGAGGCGGTCAGCGTGCCATCCTGAAATGTCCATTGGCTTTGGTGCTGCGATTCGGGGAGGAGTATTGAACCCGACTCACCAATCAATTGGACCGCAGCTGCTGGTCGCTGGAACTCGATGATGTCTTTCGTTGAACCAACATTCAACAAACCAGCGTTGGCGTCGTCGGCGTTCGATTGGGGGATCTCGTTGAGTGTGTAGTAAGCGCTAGCGTGCAAAAGTTCCTCGCCGTCGGCCGATCGCAGGTCCGGCAAGTAGAAATCATGCACGTGTCCTGGCACCAAACCATCAACTTTAATCTCGACTTTCATTCCATCGTCGCTGACAGCTGTGTGGGTCGTCTGAGGTGTCGTCTGGTCGACTTCGGGGCTACCGTAGCCTTCGTGATAGATGTGTGTAAATGTCTTGAGTCGATAGACTCCCGGCTGGGATGCGATCGCCTGATCCACGGGTTTGGTAAACGTGATTTCAAAACCAGTTGGCCGGGCTTTGATCTCCTTGATTTCAAATGGGACCAAGCCAGTCCAATCGAGTCGCTGAACGGCATAAGCCTTGGGCCCCCGAACTGGCCACCCGCGATTCGTGCCACCCGCGATCAAACTGCCACTGGGAGTGAACTGTACCGCCAGCAGTCCGGTGTCGAACCCTTCTCGAAATGGGTAGCAAGCGCCTTGCCAGACACCATTGACTTGTTCCGTGGTGGCGCGCATGACCACGCCGAGGCTGAAGTCACCAATAAAAATCTGGTTTTCAAACGGCCCAAACTTACCGCCGGTCTGATCTACCATGAAGCCCGAAATAGAACGTCCCATGCGTATGTAGGGGAAAACCACAGCGTAGGGTACCAGCTCTTGCACTCGTTGGCGTTCGATTTCCAGTCGCGAATCGGTGTTTGGCAGCACGGGAACCGGACCCATCTCGGGAGCCAGTTCATACCAGTTGAAACTGATCGGGTGGCCCATGAATCCACCAGGTTGCAAAACTTTCAGCGAACAGGATCCGTTCCAGGGGCCTTGGCTTTCAGCATAAAACATCACGCCATGTTCATTGGGCCCGATGCCGCAAGGACTCCGAATCCCGCTGCAAACCGGAATTGTCTGGCCCTCAGGCGTGATTTTCAGGCACCAACCGCGGAACGGCGCTTTGGAGTTATAGGACTCGGAGAGACACAGTGCCACCCAGATGTTTCCGTCGCTGTCGGGTTTTGAGCCGAAGGCGAATTCGTGGTAGTTGCGAAAACCCCACACATCGCTGAGCGTATCAAAACGGTCAGCACGGCCATCCAGGTCGGTGTCGGTGATCCGGGTGACCTCCGCCTGTTGGTTTACGAGAAACGAACCGTCCCGATACGCCATCCCGAAGACTTCATCCAATCCACTGGCAAACTTTTTGAATTGCGGTTCCGGATATTCGTCGAAGGCGCCGTCAACCAGAAAGATATCGCCACGTCGTGTGGCAATGGCCAACCGGTTCTGGTCAGGCAGGACTTCAAAACTACCCGCCTCAATAGCCAACTCTTTCGGCAGCGGAATATCGACTAACTGGTAGTACTTTGATTCTTCTTCACCCGTGCCCCAAAATTCACCCAGCGGCTCTTGCTGCGGAAACAGGGCCACAGTCATCAACGAAACCAATTGAAACATAGATGTCATGAAAATTCTTCGAGGTTGGAGGGGCTTTGATCATTCCGCCGGCATAACATGAGCCAGAGGTCGTGGCAGTGACTGCGACTCTCGAACACTACTCCCAAAAATAGTCCAGCACCAATTTTTGTTTTTGTCCCGGAGCGATATCAAATGGGATTTCCAAGCGCTGGCCTTGGTCAACATCTTGGACAATTTGCGGCGTCTGGTCTGAGATCATTCGAATTTTCAACCGGCCACCAGCCGCAAACAGATTATAATCTTCGATCGAAATTTCATCGGCAGAAGCAATGCGGAAACGCAAGCCTTTTCGCGCGTCGGTCGCAGATAACAACACCGTGCGACGAAGATACGTCGTGTTCAACTTAGCCTCAATTATTTCGAAAAAGAAATCTTCGACTTCTATTGAATCGAAGGAGTACCGAAACGTCGGCCTGCGGAGGGAGTCCAGGTAATAACCCTTGAATTGATGATTTGGTGGCCGTCCTTCGCCGACAATCCAAGGCTCGTTAGCATTGTCCAGATCCGGTCCTTTGGCGAAATCGATGGTCTTCCCCATGGGTTGCACATTG
>JANNPW010000142.1:0-5690 GCA_031400405.1 Mariniblastus sp. | reverse complement strand
GTACTAGTGGTGTGTTACGGAAGTCAGGAAACCCTCACGCCAATGTCACTCGCTAAGCCCAACGATTGCCGAGGCAACGCACCAGCCAATAGAGACTTGCTGCTCGCACCCTACGCTTGACCGGTGAACGGTTTTCATTTTTTCTTGTTATGATCATGGCTGGAAAGCAGTCGACTCTTCATCCGTGTCCATTGGACGCCGGCGAACTCGGCGAGAATTTCTGAAGTACTCCTAAATTCAATTTGGCCAACTACCTCCCGGTTACCAACTAATTTCATGGGCTATCGCAATCTTAACCGCTGCATTGACGATTTGGAAAAAAACGGGCGTCTCTGGCGGATCACCGATGAAATTGACGCTTATCTCGATGCGGCCGAAATCCAGCGACGCGTCTACCTATCCGGCGGGCCGGCGATTTTTTTTGCAAACGTACGAGGATGTCAGTTTCCGATGGTGTCCAATTTGTTTGGGACGTCGGAACGGGCTCGATTCATATTCCGTGATACATTTGAGAATGTGCAACGAGCGATTCAGTTGAAGGTCGCTCCAGCACAAGCCCTGAAGCAACCGTTGAAATACTGGCGGGCGCCGTTGATTGCCTGGCAAATGCAACCCAAACGGGTTCGACATGGGCCGGTGTTGTCCCAACAAACGACGCTGACTGCCCTGCCCCAACTTCAGAGCTGGCCGGATGATGGCGGCTCGTTTATTACCTTGCCACAGGTCTATTCCGAAGACGTTCGCCAGCCTGGATTGATGAAGTCAAATCTGGGAATGTACCGAGTGCAACTGGCCGGAAATCAATATCAGCGGGATCGCGAGATTGGACTGCACTATCAGATCCATCGAGGGATTGGCGTGCATCATCGCGCGGCCTTGGAGGCGGGGAAACCGTTTCGAGTCAACATTTTCGTAGGTGGCAATCCCGCTTTGACTGTCGCGGCGGTAATGCCGCTGCCCGAAGGGATGTCCGAATTGACCTTTGCCGGTGCCTTGGCGGGTCGACGGATCGGCATGATTCAACAGCACGATGCCCCCGCGATCTATGCCGAGGCGGATTTTTGCCTCACCGGAACGATCGATCCCGATCGGTTGCTTCCCGAAGGCCCGTTTGGTGATCATCTCGGCTACTACAGTTTGCAACATGAATTTCCGGTGCTCAATGTTGACAAAGTCTATCATCGGCCCGGAGCGATTTGGCCTTTCACGGTGGTCGGTCGTCCGCCACAAGAGGACACGGTGTTCGGCGAACTGATTCACGAGTTGACCGGCCCGGTGATACCAACCGTATTGCCTGGAATTAAGGCGGTCAATGCGGTCGATGCTTGCGGAGTTCACCCGCTCCTGCTGGCTATCGGAAGCGAGCGGTATGTGCCCTATCAAGCCACAAATCAACCACAGGAATTGTTGACTCAAGCCAATGCAATTCTTGGTCAAGGTCAGATGTCCCTCGCTAAATATTTGTGCATCATTGATCAGCAAGCCGATCCGCAGCTGAAAGTGAACGACATCCCGACATTTTTTCGACGGGTGCTGGAGCGCGTTGACTGGACGCGCGACTTGCATTTCCAAACCAAAACGACGATCGATACGCTGGATTATTCCGGCAGCGGTTTCAATTCAGGTTCAAAAGTCGTGATCGCCGCCGCCGGTCCACGGATTCGCGAATTGGCGACGGAAGTTCCAAGTGATTTGTCTTTACCCGTTGGATTTGCGCGGCCGAAAGTCTGTTTGGCCGGAGTGCTCGCGATCGAGGGTCCCAAATTCGCTTCGACCAATCGAAACGATCCCCAGGCAGATCAGTTTTGTCGGTCGTTCGCCGCGGATTCAATCCGTGGATTTCCACTGGTGGTCATCGTGGATGACAGCGATTTTACGGCGCGAACACTGAACAATTTCTTGTGGGTCGTCTTCACTCGCAGCAATCCAGCGACGGATATTAAGGGATTGGGCCAGTTTGTTGAGGATAAACATTGGGGGTGTCGTGGGAGCCTGGTTATCGACGCGCGGATCAAGCCTCACCATGCGCCTCCTCTGATTGAAGATCCCGCAGTCACCAAAAAAATCGACGCCCTGGCTGCACGCGGGGGTGAGTTGGCAAAGTGGCTATAGTTTCCGATTGAACTGACGCAGTTGGCGAAACATGATCCCCACAATCAATCAAATGACGCGGGCAACGCATTTTGAAACGCTGGACGGACCCATTGAACCATTATCGCCCAGCAAACATTCCACTGTACCGTTAAGTGGGCATTCAACAACTTGCGTCACAGACTTGGTTCATGTTTCGGCGAATTCGTTCAATCGTAGCCGCACCAACAAATCATTGACAGCGGCGGTATCTCGTTGCTCCCCCAGTTTCGTACGCTCAAACGCTGATTTCAAATTGGCTTCCTGGCGTTCCAATTGTTGCCTGTGGTAATCCCAGTCCAAAGTTGGCAATTCGATCTTTTCCGTTTGTTTGGCGGCGATCAAGTCGTCAATAAAAGGCAGGTTCGCGTCGGCATTTAATCTCCGAATATCCGTTTCAATCCGACCGGTCCGCATCAAGTGGATTCCCGTCAGCAACACGCGGTAGGCGTACAGCAGGGACTTGGCTCGTTTGATTGTTTCGTGCTCCAACATCTGGCGTTTCGTCGCATAGAACCCAAGATAATGATGCGCGTGGAACCGGGTAATGCAACGGCCGGCAATGGGTCGCAGCTCATCCAAAAACGACTGACCCGAGACGACCAGCGGCGAGAAAATTTGTTCCAGCACATAACCGTTATTTTTGACCAGCAGGCGAAAATACTTCCCGATATCGTGGCTGACCAGATCGACCTCGATGCCTTGTTCGATCGAGCTTCGATCAACCGTTTCCGGGGGCAGGGTCAAGCCAATGACTTGCTCCAGCGGCAAGCGATGGCAGCCACGTAAATCGACATCGCTATCGGGCGATGGAAATCCATAGATGTGCGCTCCACTCACCGTGACAAACAATGGTTGAATATCAAGTCGCTCAACAAATGTTTTCCAGATGTTCAGATCCATAAGCTTGTTCCGTTTTTCGATTGGACAAGTTAATTTCGTGCCGGGCCATGATTTTCCTGGACCATCGATCGACGGGCGCGAATCAAGAATTCATTGACACGCTCCAAGTCCGGATGTTCCGGGAGCTCGGTTTTTTCGAAAGCCGCTTGAAACTCGCGATCCAAGGCCAACGCCTGTTGCCGAACCTCTTCCAACGAAAATTCTCCCCGCCGGACTGCCAGCAGTGAATCCCGCTGCGACGACATATCGATCCTGATTTCGCCAGTTCGTAAGACGTCGATCCCGGAGTGAATCAGTCGCAACAAATGCATGGCATGTTTCGACTTGTACTTGCCGGTTTTTTCAAAACTATTTTTCATACGGCGAAACTGACTTAGTACGTAACCGGAGTAAGTCTTGTAGACATGTTTCGATAGAAACGCTTGTCGCATCTCGCGCAGCTCGGTCGCGATGGGATGACATTCCAGGAGGATCGGGGACCATAACGTTTCCAGAATATTTGGATTCGCCCTCAACGCCAATTGTAGAAATTTTTCGAGCTCCCAATACACTTCATCGCGACCATCGAGCAATTCGATTTGTTCCGGCACAGGATACAAAGACCAGTGTCTTTCGGCTGGGGGCAAGAAAATTCCGCGCAAGTCATCATCGGAATCTTCGGTTGACAGGCCGAACGCTTTGGAACCGACCTGCACGCGATAAATAACGTGGGGATGGTAGTCATATTGGTCATGGGACAACAATTGCGTGACTTCTTCCCGGCGTAGGGCCAGTTCGTCAAAGGTAGCGGCAATTGTCGAGCCGTCCGAGAACTGCACTAAATAGGCAGCCTCGTTATGTGCCGGTGACTGAACGACAACTCCGACTGTCCCGGTTTTTCGGAATTCTTGCCGCGTATCGGCTTGGTTCTCACGTGCGGAGACTCGTTTGTTGACTTTCAATACGACCTGGGAACCGACGGGAATGACAAAATTACGCGCTAGCTTCTTAAGTGAATCGGATTCGTTCATATCGACATTTACTGCGTGTTGGTCCGTCGTTTTTGAGTGAGGGACGTCGGTAATTCTCAAAAAGAGTTGCCCAAACTGAACTGCTATTCCACGGAATGTCCGCCAATCGCATACTATCTCATGGATACCGGATGACCAACTGCAATCAACCTGGAAAGAGGATTTCGTGGAACCCAACGACCTGTCAGATCGACTGCAAGCGATCATGGAACATCCCAGCTATCGGCTGGCGTATCTCGATGAAGATTTCATTCGCAGCGAGGATTTGCGTCCGTTGCGGCTGCAGTTGGAATTGCTGAAGCCGCAGAAAATGATGGAGGCATTTGGTATCAAATCGACTGTTGTCGTCTTTGGCGGTACGCAAGTCGCGCCACGTGCCGAAGGCGAGCAATTGCTTGCCGAAGCGGAAGCAGCGGTGGCTCAAGCTCCCGACTGTCCAGTCGCGCAGCGATTATTGATTCGTGCCAAACGCGTGCTATATAAATCGCGGTACTACGAAGAATGCCGCGAGTTCACCAAATTGGTTACTAACTACAACAAACAATTTCGCGATGGTGAGTTCATCGTCAAGACGGGGGGCGGGCCAGGCATCATGGAGGCCGGCAATCGAGGTGCGTACGAAGCCGGCGGGAAATCAATGGCTCTGAATATTACGCTGCCCTTCGAGCAAACACCGAACTCCTACGTCACACCCGGGCTGTGTTTTCAGTTCAACTATTTCGCGATTCGCAAAATGCATTTCTTGTTGCGAGCCAAGGCCTTGATCTGTTTTCCGGGCGGGTTTGGTACGCTCGATGAATTGTTTACGACGTTGACGTTGCGACAAACCGGACGGATGCAAGCGATTCCGATTATCTTGTACAGCAAAGAGTACTGGAACAAGGTCATCAACTTCGAGTATCTCGCCGATGAAGGCGTGATCAGCGATAAACATCTGGAGTTGTTTCAGTATACAGAATCGCCGGCTGAGACCTGGCAAGTGATCAAGGACTATCATGGTGTTCGGGAATCCAGCGGCAGTACCAAATTGTGATGACCTGCCCGACGACCAATTTTGACGGCCGCAACGGATTTGCCGGCCATGTGGCGCACGGGCTGAATAGTCGGGTCAAGCACGTGTCAAAGTCGGATTGGACCTGCCCCTGGCGCCGAAAAAGCAACCGGTAGCGTCGCTCCGACTTCCACATTCGACGTAGAGTTCAAGGATAGAAACGTGTCCGTATTCTTGAGACCTTGCGTCGGAGTCATTTCATGAACTGTGAATCCTGTGGCAACCGAATGACCGCGGTGTACCGCCAGAGCCATTTTCAATGTTTGAATTGCAATCGTTTTCATTTTCCTACGGAAATTGAGGCGGCGGAAGATTCGCTACGGCCCACCGACAAAGTCACCGAGTTTCAATGTCCTCGTTGCAAAATTGCTTTGGAGGTGGGTACCCTGCGCGGCCATGTCGACGTCTGTTATTGTCCGAACTGTCGGGGCTTTGTCATCGATTGTGATACATTGGGATCGTGGATTACCGAATTGCGAGCAGCTTATGCGGGACCGGACGACCGACGTACCATGTTGATTGGTGGCTGGTGGAAAAGCTTTTTTTAAAGCGGGTGTCGGGGGCAAGGTGATCGTAGTGCCGTCGAGAATAAAAAC
>JANNPW010000141.1:0-13840 GCA_031400405.1 Mariniblastus sp. | reverse complement strand
TCGTTGTTCTGTATCTTCCGAAGCCGGTACTCTCACGGTTCGAGTCGCCACCACATTTAGATCGTGGCTGATAATCATGTCAGTTTGATTTTCAGCCAGGTCGACAATCAGGTTGCTCTTGCCCGCCTTCAAAGTTGGCCGGAGAAAATCAAACGAAGCAAACGGCCGCAACACAATGTGTTTGACGTTGATTCCCGCCGCATCAGCGATCTTGATGATTTGCCGATGTCGTTCCGGAGAGAGGCCTGTAGCCAACACTTTGCGCGGTGCTTGAGGGTCGTTGGATAGCGGAACAAAATCCAGCAACCAATTGTCATTCAACGAGGCAAACTCATTCCGAGCCAGCATCCGCACCATATCCGGAAGTTCGTTATCCGGCGCGGGAGGAACACTTACCTCGCGAATTTCCACTGATGAACGATTGACCACGACGATGGTCTCGGACCGGCTAAGACCATGTTTGGCCAAGGCTGACTTAATCGCTTCCGCGACTTTGGCGTCGTCTCGATCACCCATTGGAATCGTAAACGCATGTTGGATTTCCGCCTGTCGACCCACTTGGCGCGCGGCGGCGACGAGGATCTGATCAGTTTCGAATTCGAGGGCAGTAAATTGCATGGAGGATTCGGGCTGTCTAATGATGAAAGTAAAAGCTGTTTGCGAGGTCGCCCCAAAAGGCTCATTCGACCAAATTCGTGCCGAGTGTTTCGACCGAATAACCACCTTGGAGATGGCTCTTATCTCTCCAGAATAGTATCCGAGGTATCGGAACAGTAGTATCTAACACGACTTCCGCCCTCGATGTTCCGGCGCCATCTGCGAAATAACCCACAATTTCCGCCTGATAAACGTCACCACCCGTGCAAATGAACGGCATCAGGGTTTTCATCACCTCCAAATCGACGATTCCTTCAACCATCAACCAGGTCTCATATTGCCGGTTTTTGTCGATTCCGTCGGGGTCATCGAGTTCAAATTCCCGCACTTCAATGATCCGGTCGATGATGTCCGAATCGAATCCAGGAATTCCTTCGAGAACACGTCGGGGAGCCTGCATAATGTTGATCCGACCGGGGATCGTCGGACCCTCAAAGGTTGTCAGATTTTCCATGGCAATCGGCAATGTGAGTCCCAGGTTCAATATCTGCATCGGCGAGGAAACGTAAGCGATCAGGTTGAGCGGATCGTCAACTTTGACAAACGTGCCGACCAGTTCGATGATGTTGTTGAATTTCCGCTTGCTTTGCAGATTGGTAAAATCTATCGGATACTTTTCAGCCGTCTGAATCACAGCGGAGGCTTCCGAGGGAGGTTGGCTGACCGGCAAATCCTCCGCCGTCCGATAATAAATCACAAAGTTGGCCCATTCGTCATTGTAAGCGCTCTTCAGATCGCTATACAACTGCTCCAGATCGTCACCATTAATATTGACTCGGGGAAGCCCCTCGTCGTTGAGATTGCTTTCATTGCTGTACAGTGTCATGTAATTGGCCCAGCCCAACAGCATGTCCGCATCGGCCGACGAACTGTTATCGGTAAGTTCCGATTCATCCAGAATTCCGTTTCGATTCACGTCCAGGCCAAACAACAATTGCGGCGTCACACCGCGCACCAACAGCAACTCATCCAGACTATCCATCGGGCCATTTTTTGCCGCATAGGGTGGTTGCTCAGAACTGTAATACGCACCCTCAGTGCCGAATTCGCGCGTTTCATCATCAGCATCCAGCCAATCCAGAATCGAATCGGCAATTTCTTCCGTCATGTTGGGAAGTGCCATCAACATGTTCCGTCCACTGTTGGGTAACCACACATCGGTGAACGGCAACACATTCAAGTTGATCTTGTTGCACTCGTCCATCAAGCCGAATCGGTAGCCTTCGGCGACACCCAGTTCATCAAGATTGGAATTCACGATGGAAAAATATCCTATCATGTCCGGGTTGGCCGATTCCACCGCGACCGGGATGGCTTGGAACCGAGTTGAGTTGTTCCAGACTCCACCCTTCTCACGAATGATGGTCGGCGTATTCGACAAAAATAATCGAGCATAATCGACACCCGAATCGACGAGATATTTCGACTGAATCCGCTTGGTCATCAATCGCGCCGCTTGTTCTTCCGTTTGCATCAATGCCGTGAACGTATAAACCGACAATGACAGAATCACAATCGTCACCAATACAATGATGATTATAAATCCGGCACGCGGCGGAGCGGAAACAATTCCGCCATGTTTTCGATCGTCTTGACGTTGCATCATGATAATTACTCGGTTGGTGTCTCTTCTTCAACCACGGGTTCCGAAACCGGCAAATAAACTACCGTGCGAAAATTTTCCATTGTCTGTCGATCGAAACCGCCATAGGAATAGGTGGTATTGTTGGTCGATGAACGCGCCGGATCGATTACCAAGTTGATTTCAATGGCCACTGGAAATCCCGCTTCATCGACTGAATCCCAGGAAGTTTTCCAATCGGTGCCATCGAAATAGCGAAACTGAACCTGGGCGACTTCCGCCGCCACCAATTTCGTGAATGGATCGGGTGCACTAAGTAATTGAATGTCTCCCATGTAGGCCGCCACCGCCCGGTCGATTTCGCGTCGGTACAGACCACCCGTCGCCGTGTTATCAAACTGAATTTTTTCCGCCATTCCACCATCCGTATCCGAGTAGAAATAGGCAATCGATTTAACATCCGACGGACTTTGGACTAAAGCTTCCGCACTCGCGATCATCGGGTTGTATTGATCCAGGCGAGGCAAGCGGCTGATATCGATCATGATCACGTTAGCGCTACCGATCATCGCGGGTCGAAAGGACACATTTTCCTCGTCGATGATTTCTGTTTCCTCGTCCTCTGAGCCGGTTGAGCTATTGGATCCAGTGTCACCCGCACCAGCCGCACCAGCTCCGCCAGCTGCCCCAGCGCCGCCGCCTGTTGTTCCTGTACTGCCCGCAGTCCCCGCATTGCCGGACGTATCAGTTCCGGATGTATCACCTGCATTCGCGCCACCAGTCGCTGCACCAGCCTCGGGAGCCGCGCCCAGCATGCTATTGGTCATCAGCTGTTGCGTCTTAACCAGATTCTCCAGGCCCGAGTAATCGGCTGCCTTGTATTGAATTCCGGCCCGTAAATCGTTGGCCACCATGGTCAATACAGCGCGCGCGATCTGTTTTCGTTCGATCAACACCTTTTGTTTGGTCACTCCCGCCAAGTGAATTTGGATCGCCGAGGCAATCGCAGCAAACACCACCACCGACAGCGCTAAAGCCAACAAGACCTCTAGCAGGCTATAGCCGCGACGACGGCGGTTGATTACCGGTCGGGAGACTGGAATTGCGTCGTCGACTGTTTTAACAAACCCAGGTTTGTCGCCAGCCAATCCGCTCCAATTATTCTTGTTCTTCAGTGGGATCATAATCTGGGTCGGGGATGAAACGGACGATGGACATGGAAACCGGCACAGCGGCGGCGCTATCGGACTGTTGAACGGTTACCGTCGCTACTAACAGTCCAGGTTGTTCGGACGATTGGATGTCCAGAGAATAACTCCAAAGTGGATTCTCCTCGATTGTTTGATTGCCAACCGAGTTCGGCGGCAAGATGCCCGCTGCGAGCTCGGCCATTTTGGTATCGCACAAAATGTTGGCGTCACTGCGCAGCCGGGCCTGCAACGCACTGCGGGAACCCAAATAAAACAGGTTCCCGATGATCGCCATGGAAATCCCGAGGATGGCAATGGAGAGCATGACTTCCAACAACGACAACCCACGACGGCGGGACGCACCGGAAAACTTGACGCTTCTCGCTGATCGCCATCGGATGCTTGCGAGGCTTTGCCTCAGGTCTGCCAAGTTCAGGAATCGTGGTGTCATTGGATGTTCGGTGCCTGCTGCAAACGGACCACTGCTGACAAACCTGTTAAGCCCCGCAACTGAATCTCGACGTAACTGCCGCGATCATTTTGCAATACGATTTGAGCGTCCTGAGAGGTTCCATCGGGATAAAACAGGATTGGACGGATCGAATTGCCACTGTTGCTTTCCGATAACGACTCTGCCGCACGCGCATCGATGGGAACCACGCCGGCCGCGAAACTGACTCCTTTGGGCAGCAGATCGTCCTCGAAATCAGGTTGGGTGCGACTGTCAGCCAGACGTTGTCGTTGCGTCGAAAAAGACGATTGCAGTTTCGCCTGGGTAAATGGAGCGACATTGAACCACGCTCCACCTTCCAGAAAGAACACGGCGTAGATCTCGCCCTCGCGGATTGATCGCACGCGCGCTTGACCCATCGCGACGCGAACCCGGTCGGCACCTTTGTCGAGCGATTGTTGCGAGAAAGATTGCAAAACTGCCGGGACTGCCAACGCCCCAACCAACACGATAATCGCCATGACCAACAATAACTCCATCAACGTAAAGCCCGGGCGCTGTTCGCGGGGCTTTCGTTGCAGACGATGAAGTCGCTGGCTTGTTACATTCATGGGCGATCGGGGACCGGCGAGTTTCAATCTGGCAGCGACCGTCGACGTGGTGAAACAAACCGCGTTTCACCTGCCGAACAAACTCGGTTGGGCAACGGTCAAGCGAAAAACTATTGGCCGGCGGGTTCGGGTACGTCGTCTTGTGTGCCGGCTTGTCCATCTGGTCCAGCCGACGTAATCGAGACGCGATTATTGACTTCGTCCGCGGAATAAGTGTAGGGACGTCGCCAGGGGTCCATTTGCACCGCTTTTTCCAAATACGGTCCGCCCCATTGAGTTTGGGTCAATCCACTGGGCATGGCGTACAAATCATCCAACGTAGAGGGGTAACTTCCGGCTTGAAGTTTGTAAGCGGTACAGGCAGTTCTCATCGTGGCGATTTCCGTCGCACAAGCCTTCGTGTAGGCACCTTTTTGTAAATTCAAAATGGCGAAAGTTGACAACGATGCCAATACGACGAGGATCGCCATCACCAGCAAAATTTCCAACAGGGTGAAGCCAGAATTTTTTCGGCGTCGAGTTTTCATGTCAATCTCTTCGGGTTATTGAGAGTCATTATTGAGAGTTAATTTGAGCACAGTATACGGAGCTTCATTTGTACAGTATCTATTGCATCGCGCTGCCCATTTTCATAATCGGCAGCAACAACGCGATCACGACAACCATGATGATGCCGGCCATGACCAACAACATGAGCGGTTCGATCAACTTGACCATCAGATCCAAACGACGAATGGTTGTTTTTTCCAATCCGTCGGCGATGCTGACCAGAACATCGTCCATCGTATTGGATTCTTCCGCCACGCTAATCATTTCGGTCACATTTCGCGGAAAGTGCCCCGACTTGCTCAGCGGTACCGACAAAGTTTCACCCGAGGTAATATTTTCCGCCGCCGCCTGAATCGCCTCGGACAAAATCCGATTGCCGGACGCATCGCGACTGATATCCAAGGCGCGCAATATCGGCACGCCGTTTTTGAGCAATGTTCCCAGCACCCGACAAAACCGCGCCACAGCCAAGTTCAAGAAAATCGGACCGAACATCGGCAGCTTGATCTTGATCGCATCCCAAGCGCGACGACCTTTGACCGTTTTAAATTGAACCCGTGCGACAAAAAAAAGTATCGCAGCAATGATCAAAAAAACAATTCCGTAACGTTGTAAAAACGTGCTGAAACCTAACAGCCAATCGGTCAGAGCGGGTAACTCACCTTTGCTCCGAAGTTGGTCGAACATCTCGCCGAATTTGGGGACGAAAAACACCAATAACACGATAACCACCAGAGAACCGATCGTGGCCAAAACGGCGGGATAGACCAATGCGCCGATCGTTCGCGATTTTAGCTCGGCCTGCTGTTCGGTAAATTTTGCGACCCGATCCAGGGCTTCTTCCAAAAAGCCGCCTTCGGCGCCGGCGCGCGACATGTTGACGGCCATCTCGCTGAAAATCTTTGGGTGTTGAGCGAAGGCATTGGAGATCGTTTCACCATCCTCCACTTTCGCGATGACGCTTTCGAGCGCCGCTTGGAGGGCGGGTGAACGAGTCTGTTCTTTGAGAATCGTCAGCGACCGCATCATCGAAACGCCGTTAGTCATCAATGAAGCAAACTGCTCGTAGAAGACCGCAATCTTCTGGTCGTTGATACCGCCGCCAAACGTAATACTTTTTTTCTTTTTTTCCGTGGAAACTTTGACGGGAAACAACGACTGACCTGTCAGTGAATTTACGACATCCCGTTCCGTATTGGCGGACATCGAACCGGTGACCATTTCCCCGGTGAGACTTCTGGCGGTGTAGGTAAACTCAGGCATCTAGACCGTCCGATCTCCCTTGGTAATTCGCAGAATCTCTTCGATCGATGTCTTGCCATCAAGGACTTTGAGCCAACCGTCATCGCGCAACGTCTTCATGCCGTCACCAATCGCGGCCTTCTTGATTTCCCAAGTGCTGGCTTTATCGTGAGCCAGTTGTCGCAGTTTGTCATTGGTAACGAGGAGTTCGTAGACACCGAGGCGACCCGTATAGCCCACCATGCGGCACTCGCGGCAACCAACTGGTTCATAAATAGGCCGACCATTGATCAGCTGACGGGGGAAGTCATCTGGCAGATCGATGTCATGGGGATGTGTTTCGCGTCGGCAATGCAAGCACAGGCGACGCACCAACCGCTGCGCCATGATGGCTTCTACGGTGCTGGAAACCAAAAACGGCTCCACTCCCATATCACCCATCCGAGTAAACGCTCCCGCAGCATCGTTGGTATGCAGCGTGCTGAATACCAGGTGCCCCGTCAACGACGCTTGAATCGCATTCTCGGCGGTCTCCAAGTCACGAATCTCACCGACCAGCACGACGTCCGGGTCATGTCGCAAAATACTGCGCAGTGAATGGGCGAACGTCAGCCCAATTTTTGGTTGCACCTGAATCTGGTTAATCCCTGCCAACTGGTACTCAACGGGATCTTCCGTCGTAATGATCTTGGTCGCAGCGTCATTGATTTCAATCAGTGCGCTGTAGAGAGTCGTGGTCTTGCCGGAGCCGGTCGGGCCTGTAACCAGGATAATTCCGTGGGGCAAGGAAATGAGTTTTCGAAATTTCGTATAGGTTTCATCGGACATCCCCAGACTCTTCAAATCGAAGACCATCGCACCCTTGTCGAGAATCCTCATGACGAGGCCTTCGCCGTGAATCATGGGAATCACCGAAACACGCACATCGACTTCGCGGCCTTTGACACGAATTTTGATGCGGCCGTCTTGTGGCAAACGCTTTTCGGCAATGTTCAATCGCGCCATGATTTTCAGTCGGCTGATCATGGCGGCGCGGAAGTGGTTGATCTCAGGAGGAACGGGTTGAGTTTGCAGAATTCCGTCGATGCGGTACCGAATAACAAGCCCATCCTGTTGCGATTCAATGTGCACGTCGCTGGTACGGGACTCGACCGCTTCCAGCAGGATCTCATTCACCAGCCGAACGACGCTCGCTTCCTGAGCCATCTCGGAAAGTTCGCTGCCATCGGATTCGATTTCGTTCAGCAATTCAATGCCGTCTTCCATCTTTTGTTCGATCAAGCCTTCGATCGTCTCACCGCCGACCCCGAGATGAGTACGGATGAGTTTCGCAATTTCAGATTTCTCGGCCAACACCGGTACGACGGCCAATCCAGTCGCCGCGCTGACTTCGTCCAGCGGATAGAAATCCAGTGGATCGCTGGTCGCGATCACGATCGTGCCATTGTGTCGGCTGACCGGAAACAAGATCTGACGATAGATCAACTTTTGCGGAAATGTTTCCAGCAATGACAGATCGACTTTGGTCTCGCGCAAATCAATGAACTCCACACCCAGTTCCTCGGCCATCGCTTTCATCGCAGCATCTCGCGTGACGTAGCCAGCCTCAACCAGGTGAGTCAACAGATCGCCGCCCTGATTTTGAACTTGGGTCAATTGCGGGGCTGTGATCAAGCCGCGTTGGACGAGCGTCGGACCAATGTTCATGAGGAGGTTCGTAGCGTGAGAGAAATCGGAAGCAAGTCGTACACAGCAGCCATTTTAATGAAAAAGTCACGATCCGGGCACCGGAATTGGCCAAATTGGTTCGCGCCAACATCAATTGATGGGTAGTGACCGAACAATCGGATTCTCGCGATCAACCGAAAGAAACGCACCGCGTGTTGGGGTGAGGTGCGCGTGAGCGCCACGATGCGTTTCTTCCGGTCGAACTCGAGCCGTCACGTATTCAAACCCCGAAAACGCGGCCAGGTTTCGCATTTTTTTGGCTACGGGAAAGATGATTTGGGTCCCGTCGCCGGAAACGCAGCCTGAAATTCGAATTTCATTCCGCTGCGATCAGGAATATTCGCCGTTTTCGATTCGTAAATCGTTCAAAACTTGAGCTGGGACTATCGGATGGCCGGGCGAGCCCGACCGTTGAGATGGTGCCCTCAGAGCCCGTTTGCTCACTGAAAAATTTCGGCGAAAAACGCTTGCATCGCGATCCAGGAACGGCGATCGGCCGATTCGTTGTATGCCGCACCTGTCGAGTTATCGTTGCCGGCCATCGTCTGAGTAAACGAATGCACTGCCCCGGCATAATAGATCATCTGCCAATCGACGTTGGCGGCGTTCATTTCAGTCCGGAACGCGTCGATTTCGGCGGCAGGAACAAACGGGTCGTCGGCTCCGTGACAGACCAACAACTTTGCTGTGACGTTTTTGCCATCGGAGGGTGTGGGCGAATCGAGCCCTCCATGAAAGCTGACGATGCCGGAAATTTTCGCGCCGCTGCGCGCGAGTTCGATTGCGCCGGTCCCACCAAAGCAATAGCCAATGGCGGCAATTTTTCCCGCATCAACACCTGCTTGATTGCGCAATTCAGCCAATCCAAGATTCAATCTTCGACGAAAAAGTTCCCGGTTCGATTTGTACTTTCCCGCTTCTTTGCCAGCCGCGCCAAAGTTATCCGGACGAATGCCCTGTCCATAAATGTCAACGGCGAACGCCACATAACCCAATTCGGCGAGCTGACGACAACGGCCTTTTTCATAATCGGTCAGCCCCATCCATTGATGAACGACTAACACACCGGGAATGGTCTTCGTGGTTCGCGCCGAATCCCACGCGACGAAGCCCTCCAACACGGTTTCCCCGTCACGATACTCGACGGTTTTAGTTTGAATTTCCGCGTGGAGAAAATTCCACGCCGGGCAACTGAAAAACATGATTGCGAGTAAGAAACGCATCGTAAATCTCCATTCCCTTGAATCGGTTGCATTGAAAGTTGTCGGTTTATGGTAAACTGACAGGGTAACTTTATAATGCCGCCCGTCAATTCCCGGAGTCGATGTTTCGCTCCTCACCGTGTCGGATTGCTTTTTTCCCCCGATCCAATGTCCAACCTACCGCAGTACACACCTATTCACTCTCCGACGGTCGATCAAGTCGGAGTGGTTGAGCGAGCTAATCGATTTACAACTCGCAGCATCAAGAACGAAACGAAGCTGAGTGGTCTCAAAATGGTCCTCAGCATGATCGATTTGACCACGCTGGAAGGGATGGACACCGTTGGCAAGGTCAAACAGCTATGCTACAAAGCGCGCCATCTCCACGACGCCGTTCCAGGCCTGCCCACGGTCGCCGCCGTCTGCGTTTATCCCAATTATGTGGCGCTGGCCAAACATGAGGTCGCTAACTCTGGCATCAAAATCGCCTCGGTCGCGACCGCGTTTCCCAGCGGCAATTCTTCGTTGCAGATTAAACTTGATGACGTAAAAATGGCCGTCGAACAAGGGGCTGACGAAATCGACATGGTGATTTCGCGGGGCCGATTTCACGCGGGGGACTACGAATATGTGTTCGATGAGATTGCGGCCGTCAAGGAAGCCTGTGGACCCGCCCGACTCAAGACAATTCTGGAAACGGGTGAATTGGGAACACTGGATAATGTACGCCGAGCCAGTGATCTCGCGATTTCCGCCGGTGCGGATTTTATCAAAACCTCGACCGGGAAAATTCAGCCAGCCGCGACCATGCCAGTGACGCTCGTGATGCTGGAGGCGATCCGCGACCATTTTTTCAAGACGGGGCGAATGGTCGGTATGAAACCCGCTGGTGGAATTTCCAATTCCAAACTGGCCTTGCACTATTTGATCATGGTAAAAGAAACTCTGGGTATGGAGTGGCTAAACAACCGCTGGTTTCGTTTCGGGGCCAGCTCGTTAGCAAATGACGTGTTGATGCAGTATTCAAAGCAAACCAGTGGGGCCTATCAATCGGCCGATTATTTCTCGATCGACTAGCGGGTTGCCCCTATTTCGCGGACTCGCAGACTCAAACGACCTCAGCAGGATGAAACCAACGATGGATAAAGCCTTGACCCCGACTTCCGGCTCCTGGGACCTGGTCCCTGCTCCGGAAAGTACCGGACACATTCAATTGCAAAAATCGTATGGTTTGTTCATCAACGGAAAGTTCCAGGAATCGACTGGCGGCGAACGATTTGACACCATCAATCCGGCAACCGAACAGTCGATCGCGTCGATCACCGAATCCAGCCCAGCGGATGTTGACAAAGCAGTCAAAGCAGCGCGGACGGCCTATGAAAAACATTGGTCGAAAATGCCGGCCAAGGAACGTGGAAAATATATTTTCCGCATTGCGCGGTTGATGCAGGAACAGGCCCGCGAGTTGGCGGTGATTGAGTCCATGGATGGTGGCAAACCGATTCGCGAATCGCGCGATGTCGATATTCCGCTGGCAGCCGCCCATTTTTTTTATTACGCGGGCTGGGCCGATAAACTCGATTACGCATTTCCCAATCGAAAACCCCGTTCATTGGGCGTGGCCGGTCAAATCATTCCCTGGAATTTCCCGTTGCTGATGGCCGCCTGGAAAATTGCTCCGGCGCTGGCCACGGGTAATACCGTCGTGCTCAAACCCGCCGAAACGACTTCGTTGACGGCGTTGAAACTGGCCGAGATTATTGCCGCGGCTGACCTGCCGCCCGGTGTGGTCAATATTGTCACTGGTCATGGTGCCGTCGGAGCGTCGATCGCAAATCACAAAGGCATCGACAAGATTGCCTTCACGGGTTCGACGAAAGTTGGTAAACAGATTCAAAAGTCGATTGCGGGTTCTCCGAAGCGGTTGACTTTAGAACTGGGCGGCAAGGCGGCGAATATCGTTTTCGAGGATGCGACGATTGATCAAGCGGTCGAAGGTATCATCAACGGCATCTATTTCAACCAAGGCCATGTGTGCTGTGCGGGCAGTCGACTGTTGGTCCAAGAGTCGGTGTTTGAGGAAGTGATTCGCAAACTGAAACACCGACTCAACAGTTTGATTGTGGGCGATCCGCTAGACAAAAATACCGACATTGGCGCGATCAACTCTCGCCGACAACTCGATACGATCGAAGCTTATATCGAGATCGGCAAACAGGAAGGGGCGGAGTTCTATCAACCCAACTGCACTCTCCCCGCAAAAGGATATTGGTGTCGCCCCACGGTCTTTACCGGTGTCGCGCAATCCAATCGGATCGCTCAAGAAGAAATTTTCGGTCCTGTCTTGGCAGTCCAGACGTTTCGCACGGTGGCCGAAGCGATCCAGAAGGCCAACAATACTCCCTACGGTTTGTCGGCAGGTGTGTGGACTGATAAGGGATCGAAAATTTTCAACATGACCTCGCGGATGCGCGCAGGAATTGTCTGGGCCAACACTTACAACAAATTCGATCCGACCTCACCGTTTGGTGGATACAAGGAAAGCGGGTTTGGTCGCGAGGGTGGCTTGCATGGCCTGGCCGCCTATTTGGATGTGTAGTGGAATTCAGCAATACTTAAGCACCCGTACATAAGTAAACTGGCGTAACCATCACCAATCGACGCAACCTTAGAATCGAACATGGATTTACAGGATTTACAGGATGATCGTCGAACCGACTTACAGTTTGGAGAAATTACTGAGAAAATCATCGGTTGTGCATTCGAAGTCCTCAATGAGTTGGGAACCGGGTTTCTTGAATCAGTTTATGAGCAAGCCTTGGCAATCGCGCTCCAAGACAAGGGATTCCGAGTGCAATGCCAGCATCCTCTCCATGTTCACTTTCGACAACGAATCGTTGGCGAGTTCTATACCGACCCTCTTCGTTGAAGGAAAAGTTGAAGGAAAAGTCATCGTCGAGCTCAAGGCAGCAAAGGCGATCGCTCACCAGCACCAAGCCCAGATTATTAACTACCTAAAGGCAACTCGAATCGACGTCGGCCGACTGATCAATTTTGGCAATCCGAAACTCGAATACAAACGATTCACACGACACAAGTGAATCAATCAGCGAATTGAAATCATCCTGTACATCTTGTTCATCCATGTTCATTCATTTTGTTCGTAAACTTATGCATGGGTGCTTACTTACTCACAACCGCGGTCGTCACATTACTACTTGAATCACCGATCAAATATCATGGCAAAAACAAACCCTCACACCAACGGTCGACTCGAAGTCCTGAAGACCTATAAGATCTTCATTGGCGGGAAATTCCCGCGCACCGAGTCTGGCCGGTTTTACACACCCCTGGTTAACGACCAACCACTGGGAAATATCTGCCTGTCCTCGCGCAAGGATCTGCGAAACGCCGTCGTCGCGGCGCGGGCTGCACAACCTGGCTGGTGGGGAACTACAGCTTACAATCGCAGTCAGATTTTTTACCGGATCGCGGAAATGCTCGAGGGTCGTCGCGAGCAGTTTATTGCCGAGCTGCAAGCGCAAGGCTTAAGCGATGCGGCGGCCAAGGCGGAGGTGGTCGCCAGCATTGACCGTTGGATTTACTATGCCGGTTGGTGCGACAAATATCAACAGATTTTTAGTTGCGTCAATCCAGTTGCTTCCGCCCATTTCAATTTTTCGGTGCTGGAACCGACCGGCGTGGTTTTCCTGATCGCCAACGAGGACAGTCCGCTGCTGGGGTTGATATCGCTGATCGCGCCGATTATCGCGGGTGGAAATTCGGTGGTCGTGTTGGCGTCCGAATCAAAACCGCTATCGGCCATTACATTGTCCGAAGTTATCGCCACATCCGATGTCCCCGGTGGCGTGGTCAATATTTTGACCGGATCGAGATCCGAAATCGTTGAGCATGCCGCCAAACATTTGGATATTAACGCGATCGCTGATAACAGTCACGATCCCCAACAGTTTCAGCAAATTCAGGAACTGGCGATTGGCAATGTGAAACGGGTCAAGTCGTATCAACTGGATTGGCTGTCATCCGAGTCGGAAAATCCGTATCTGATTCAGGATTTTTGTGAAATCAAAACGACTTGGCATCCCATTGAACAAATATCCACTTCTGGTTCGGGATATTAGCGCATTGTTAAACCATAAATATCGGGTTGACGAAATTAGCCGCAGGGAGCTAGCCCTCGGTTTTTTCCAAAGTAACCGGACGCTAGTGCGTTCCGGCTAATCCATTCGAGTAATTGTTAGCGGAGTCGGCGCAAGCCGCCCGGTTTTCATCCGTAATTCCCACGTAACCACCGGACGGCTCGCGCCGTTCCGTTACAACGTGAGTGGCATTGGACGCTAGCTTGACTGCTAAAAATTCGGTATTGACATCGTGTTTCGTGCAACCGTTTTTATTCCGCAGTCGAAATTGACCTTGGGCCAACGGCCCAGAAGTTTGCCTAGCCCAGGCTAAAGGCCTGGGTAACAGAAAGAACAAGCAACCACAGGGCCAAAGGCCCGGCAATTTGTGGATGGTTGGTAAACTGGCGGGCCATTGGCCCTTGTGTACTATCGTTGACGCGATTCCCAGGCCTTCAGCCTGGGCTATGAAAACGGCTGGGGCTTTGC
>JANNPW010000150.1:0-4806 GCA_031400405.1 Mariniblastus sp. | reverse complement strand
TCCCACCTAAAAGCCTGGCTCAAAAAAAATATCAAAGCAGGTATTCATGTCGCTCGAAGTGAAGACTTGAGAGACCTCACCACCGGAACAAAACTTGCGCAATACGAAATACCCGCAACCCCAAATTTTTGACAACCCAGCGCAAGCCTGGACGTGAATGGCCTCCGAGGTTATCACTGCCGTTTGGCAACGCGAAAGTTGTTTGCTATGGAAATTCACACAGCGAGTCTCAGGCTGGTACTCCAAACACTCGATGAAACACTTGCTTTCATTGACGCAATGAGTCCAGCCGATCGGGCGGAGGTCTCGCCCGACTGGTTGGCACGGGTTCGCGATTTGACTGGAACGGATCCGTGGGCACTTGCCTTCGCTGTGGTCCATCGGGCCGGTGCCAACGTAATCGGGAGTTGTGGCTACAATGGCCCTCCTGGCGCTGACGGAAATGTGGAGATCTCCCACGGAATTGATGCCGAACACCGGGGGAAGGGGTATGCGACTGAAGCTGCGGGCGGGCTGGTACGCTACGCATTTGACGACTCTCGCGTCCGTGTGGTCCATGCTCATACATTTGAGAAAGCGAACGCTTCGGCGCGAGTGTTAACAAAGTGTGGCTTCCGATTGATAGGCGAGGTCATTCACCCCAACGACGGACCGGTATGGCGCTGGCAGACACACCGGAATGGAGTGGCCGAACAAAGATCGGCATAGGGGCCGCATTGCTGCGGACCCCTGCCACACCACCTAGGAGTTCGTACAGCTTTTAAGTGGTTGTCGGCACAGGACTTGAGGCGTGGAGTGAGTTGATGTACGGTTCGTCTCACCCGGCGTGGTTCGAAAGCTGATGCAAGACCAACCCTTCCGCGAAACAGGACTATCCAGTTTCTCGATTTCCAGTTTCTCGATTCGTTCGATCCCTTTTTACAACACGACTCTGCTCGTGTTTGATCGCGGCTTGCCAAACAGGAAAAGCAGACCGTTTCCATGGGTATGACCCATTCGATCGTACAACAAAAAGCGCACCTTTTGGTCGCCAATCTGCTTGCCTCGGAACTGCTCGCACCACTAAAATAGTTGCTCAGTCGCCGCGTCCCATCGGTTCCGCATACCGCGCACCAGCGAAGCGTCTCAGTCCAACACACAAACTATAGCTCCATAAAAAGTCGCCATAGTTTGTTATTCGTTCGGCCGACATCCAAACGTGCGAGAAGTGAAACATGAGTAAAGTCTTCGTCAATATTGGATTGAGCCTCGATGGCTACCTGGCACCTGAAGGAATGACGATGGAGAACCCCGGATACAAGAACTGGGGCTCCAAATGGGGTGCGATGATGGCCTGGATCATCAATCAGCAGTACTTCCGAGAGAACCTCAAGTTCGGATCAGGGGGAGAGACGGGCCCGGTCAATGACCTGGTTCGCAGCACCACAGAGCGCATCGGTTCCAACATTATGGGCAAGCGGATGTTCGACCAAGGCGAGCGCGCCTGGCCAGAGGAGGCCCCGTTTCATACACCGGTCTATGTTCTTACCAATGAGAAACGCGAACCCTGGGTGCGGCCGGGTGGGACGACCTTTTACTTTATCAATGACGGGCCGGAGCATGCCCTGGAGATGGCTCGGGAATCCGCAGGCAGTCGTGATATTCGAATCGCGGGTGGCGCGGATGTAATCCAGCAGTACCTGAATCTGCGTGTCGTCGACGAGCTGGAAATCGCCTTGGCACCCGTCTTGTTCGGCAGTGGGCGGCGTCTCTTTGAGAATCTACGCGATCCCGGGCCGAAGTTTCGCATTGACAAGGTTCTTGACGGTCCAGCCGCCACACACTTGCGCTATGTGCGTCAATGAGGGCGGCCCAACAAACGGTTCAACCGGAGCCGCGGGCCGCGCGGTTTCTGAAGTAAATGTTGGTTGGCCGCCGCCGGGTTACCTTGGACGTAGGGCGACATTACACTGCGACTCTCTGAACCCCGATATTCGGAGTAAGAAAAACAAACAACCTGAAAGGAAAAATATGGCACGCATCAATCCGCACATTAACTTCAACGGGAATGCCGAAGAAGCATTCAATTTTTACAGATCAGTATTTGGCGGAGAGTTCGCAAAGATTTTGCGTTTCAAAGACCTATCTAGCCCTGAGTTTCCTGTGGATGAAAGTGAAGAAAATAAAATAATGCATATTGCTTTGCCGATTGGTAAAAACGTCTTAATGGCCAATGACGTTCCGGAATGTATGGGAAAAACAAATGAAAACGAAAACAGAAGTAAAATTTCAATAAGTCCAGAAAGCAAAGAAGAAGCAGACAGATTGTTTTATGGACTTTCAGCAGGTGGAAAAATTGAAATGCCTATTGCCGACAGTCCTTGGGGCTCATATTTTGGAATGTTTAGAGACAAATTCGGAATTGAATGGATGGTGGATTTCGACAAAAAATATTCTGATGTGATTGAAAAATAAAAATATATCTGCCCAACAACGGCGATGGACCGAAGCCCGATCAACATGGTTTGGTTGGTTTAAAATTTGCTTTGGGGCTCGGTCGAGCTTGTTTTTTGATGCCTGCTGTCGGCAGACAGTTTACGCCTGGCCGTCTTTTGATTTCATTTTCTCGTAGGCCAATTCAAAAACTTTTTCAACCACATTCGATTTGGTGGTGACACGAGTACCAGAACGCAGTTTTACGCCTCCCTCCTTCATGGCCAGCAGGACGCGGGCCAGCGCGACACCGGCTTCGTGACTCAAGCGTTGTCGATGCAGGAACCGGGAAACTGGTTCTTGGGAGGCGCTATACCCGCGCGGGAGCAAATCCGAGAATTGCAGATCAATTTCGAGCGACTGTTGAGTTTTCCGGAAAGTGAAACGGGGACAGGTCCAATACTGTTCGGCACGATGGTTTGACGAGCTTTTTCTGGGGGCTGGCGGTAGTTGTTTCACGCAGACGTATTGTCGAAGTCGTCGTTCCGTGATTATTGGTTAAGCACGAAGTGAACGCTAAAACAAAGTCCGTTGAAGCTGAATGTCCTGCAGCTGATCCCCTTCGAATAAAATCCGGTTTTGTCGCAAGGCTTCGTTTTGGATCTTCAACCGCTGGAGGGTTATTCGCTTGATGGCCTTGTCCTGGGCGGCGGCTGCTTGGGCGCGTTGCTGGGGGGAGGACGAGGGATCAGTGATCTTTCGGAATCGAGTGAACACGTTGGCAATGACTGTGATGTTCGTACATTCGTGAACGGGGAGGCTGGCGACCATGGAAGGTGCGATGCCTTCGAAATGGTCGTTGATTTCTCCCGTTGGAATGATCTTGGCGTTGCAGTCGAGACAGAGGATTCCGGATGCACTGAGCACCAGATGCCCGATGCCGCAGCTGCGGCAGGTGATCTTGAGTGGTTCTCGTTCCATTATTCACACTCCTTGCGGACGACGATCAACTGGGTTGTTACGCCGGTTTGGCGAAACGATTGGGAGCCTTTGAAGGCATTGGTGATTTGGCGACTGAGCAGCAGTTGGTTGTTGGATTCCCATTGGGAAACGGTCTGTTGAAATTCCATTTCAAGTTTGCCGGTTTGCTGGAAAGCACCAATCCCCATCAAAGCGACCAGTCGTCCACCGGGCTTGAGTAGTTCGTAAGCATGCAGCACGTGGATGATATCGGTGTTGTCTTCATAGGGCGGATTCATAATGATCCGATCCACGGTGCCCTCAACAGACATGAAGTCAGCTCGATGAGTCGCAAAGCCTTTGAGGGTTAACAGGTCGCACAGCTGCCAGTTGATTTCGATGCAGGTCAGGTCGATATCCAACTCGTTCTTGATCCCGTGCTGGCGAATCGCATCAGCCAGATCACCTTTCCCAGCGGATGGCTCCAAGACTTCATCGCCCGCCGATATCATCGCGAGTTGCGCCATATGATTGGCCAATGCTGTTGGCGTTGGGAAGAAGCCTGGTATCTTCTGGCCGACCAACTGATCTTCCAGCTCCCTGATCTGATCGGCGACGGGATCGAGTTTGATTTGGCAATGACCATTTTCAATCAGGGCCAGCAGGTCTTTGCGTTCGTTCGAATTCTCATAGAAGTAGCGATGAAGGATCTCACTGACCAGAGCCGTTGTCTTCACCCGCCAGAGCGACTCAGGCAGGCATTGAGCATCAATCGCATCGGCGATCACCCGCAGGGCGTTCTGAGTGCTTTGCAATCGTCGGCCGTCATCGCGCATCGAGTTGGCCATCGCAATTCGACGGCGTGTCTTGTTCTGTTTGCCGCAGGCTGGGTTCAATTTCGATTGAATTGAAGTTTCGAGATTATCGGCCTTGTTTCGAAACGTCTCGGCGATTCCTTTATTGGGATGCCCTCCGATTTGACTTGAATTGCCTCCGATTTGACTCGATCGACTTATTGGGGGGGTCGATGGTGGGCTAGGGTCGGTTGGTGACTTGGAAGGGCCTGAATTTGGCTCGGGTTGGACTGGGTTTACCGGGTTGGGTTGGGGGTCCGTTATTGTCCCGATTGGGTCAGTTTGTGAGACGTGAAAAACGGTCGCAAAGGTTCGGACCTTTTTGGGCTTGTTGGTCTTGCGGCAAGTGACCTCCTCAATGGTTGGAATCTTGACGCCCCACTGTCCGCGCGGAACATTGTTGGGACGACGCTGGACTTGGCGGCCAAGGGCTTGCCAGGCTTTGTAGGTGAAAACATTTTCACGCGGGATGATTTCTTCGCGTGGTATGCCACGATGAGCGAACACATTGATGATGGTTTCGTAGTTGGCTGTACTTAGACTGTTCTCGATTCGATCGAGTGCTTGGGCGGGGGTTTCG
>JANNPW010000090.1:0-74510 GCA_031400405.1 Mariniblastus sp. | reverse complement strand
GCCGGATTTGCCTCCGGCAAATCCGGCGGCAAAGCGAGGATGGCGTGGACTCGTTGTGTAGTAAAAAACCGAAGTATCCGCAGGGCAAGCCTGCGGGATTAACAACCTGAGTGATGGCGTTCAGCGAGAAGTGTCCTTTTTTTGTCCATTTACTGCCTATGCCACAGATTACTTCTTGGATTGATCAAGACAAGACTATCGAGCTTGGCGTCAAGTGACTGCCGATCAAGCAGCGTTCCGCGCAAGATTACGGCATGAATTTTTTGGGTATTTGAAATGTCATCCAGGGGATTGGCGTCGAGAATCACCAGGTCCGCCTGCTTGCCTACTGTGACCGATCCAAACTCGCTCTCCTTGTTTTGAAATTTAGCAGGATTGATCGTCGCAGTGCGTAAAACATCCATCGGTTTGAGGCCAGCACGGACCAGCAGTTGCAGCTCTTCGTGGAGACTGAAGCCGGGAAGGCAGAATGGATTTAGGCAATCCGTCCCGGCCAGAATCGGGACACCCGCTGTCTGCATCGCGCGTAGGAAACCGAGATTCATTTCGAACATTTTTTGACTCTTGGCGAACTCGGCTGCGGTCCGTCCGTTCTTGTCCTTGGGCGGAGCAAGCATGGCTTGCAGCGCCGGCGTGAAGTATTTCAAATTCGGATTCTGTTGAACTTCGGTTGTCTCCAGATACGCCAGATTGCGCAAGACGGTCAACGTCGGACACTGCCAGGTTTTATTTTCAGCCAGCAAGGCAAACAGTTCTCGGGCCTTGTTTTCATCGTAGGTCGCCAGTGCTCGTTGTTGGATAGTGACCATCAACTCTTTGTCGTCATAAATTGCGCGCGTCGTTCCGGTCTTGGCGAGCACCTGTGCCCGCAAACTTCTCAACTCGTCTTCTTTCGACGAGCAGGCAATCAGAATTTCGTACAGATGCTCCATCGAAACTTGCCCAGCTTTCGAGGCTTCCGCCATGGACACCGTCAATGGCACGTGACCAGCGAATGGAATGCCGGCCAATTTGGACTCCGCCGCGATGGCAAAGTAGGCTGGCCGCGGTAACAATGAATAAACTTTGAGAAAATCTGCTTTCATTTCCACAGCTCGCGCGACGACCCGCTTGCCATCGGCATCGTCAGCCGCAACGAAAGAGCCAGGCCAAATCGGCGAGGGACCGTCAATAATCGGGCTCGAGATCATCAAATGCGGTCCGAGAAATTCGCCCGCTTCGAATTGTTTGCGCCACATATGATGCAGGGGCATTCCCGACATCACACGAGCGCCAGTCACTCCGTTGATGGGGAACAACTGCATGCTGTTGCGGTCATACCAATGGATGTGCATGTCCCACATTCCGGGAATCAGAAATTTTCCGGTGGCGGCAATTCGCACGGCGTTGTCGGGAACTTGGGAGTTCGCCGCATCGACGATGGATGCAATTTTGGCGTCGCGAACGAGTACGGTTCGATCGGTCAATACGTCTCCGGAAATCACGTCAATCACGTTCACATGTTCGATCGCCAAAACTGGCAAATCCTGCGCATGGCCGTTGGACACCAGGAAAGTAAGCAACAATCCGCAAACAAATTTCCAGCGCATCGATGGGACTCCAAATTTTCCATAGGGGACCAAGCAGTTGTCGCGGCAGCGATCGTGACAATCACAGCTAATTCACGCAATCGCGATTATTCGGGTCGCCAACCTGGGAAATTCCACAGTTTCGGGAATTCCAAGATGGCCTCCGTTTCATTGATCCTCGGTCGTCAGGTCTGCGAGCCGCGATTCAATTTGCGCCAGCCATTGCGGTGAGAAGGTCGGAAATCGATTCAACAGTTCTTGGCGAACACTCTTCAATTCAGTCAACAAATCGTCCAAACCATTCGCTTCGATTTCGTGCTCATACTCCGCAGCGGATAACAAGACGTTACAGTAGTCAAACCAGTGTTCTTCGTCAAACGATGCCCGCAATGAGAGTTCACGGTACTGTTCAATCGATTTGCCATAGGCTTGACGAACTTTGGTGACCGGTGCATCAAGCCAACTTGAAGCATCGGCCAGTTCCTTCCAACCATAAGCGCGGGCTAGCAAAGCCACTTCGTCGGCTGGAATCTTGATCAGTCGCGCCTCGATAAAGTCCAGCCGTTTGGTGACAAAAAACAAGACGCCTTCGTAGTCGTTTTCTTCATCCAAATAGGCTGTCAGTTCCTGCAAGCCTTCCAAGACATTTACGAACTCACTTGAGTTTGACGTTACGGTTGTTTCGAGTCGATCCAATCGCTGCTTAACGATTCGCAGTTGAACTTCTGCGTCAGCGTCGTCATCTTTGGCCAACAGCAGTTCTCGTAGACGAAAACGAAGTATCAACTCCAGTTTCAAAATTGGATTGGAAAACGAAAATTCGAAGTTCCAATTCTCGACTCGGTTCAGTGCCTGCGCTAGCTGTTCCTGGGCCTGGCGAATCTCACCCAGATCAGCATGATATTGGGCCAACAGCCCATTGGTCTCCAACCACAACGAACAAAAGTCGAACTGGAGTGGTGAGTCGACATCCAATTTCGGTTCGAGCAACTCCTGAACTTCGTTTAGTTTGCTCACGAACGCTGCATTCGGTTGTTCCACTTCATTCTCATCGATATGCGATTGCGCTTCGTGAAACAACGCTTTTCCCAACAACAAGCGGGAATTGTCTGAGGGGAATTCCGCGAAAAAAGCGCGCGCGGCCGCGGTCGCCGACTCCAGCCATTTTAATAGCGAACTTGATTCTTCAGCAGCCAGCTCCAAATCGTGTCTGGACCAAAGTGTTTCGATCAACCCGCTCAATGCGGCAGCTCGCTCCCCGGACTGATCTTGCAACATGCGAAAACTGTCTTCGGCACGAATCAAGCACTCGCGCGATTGTTCGATTTGCTCGACGCGCATGAGCACATCGCCCATCCGCCGAAACGCTTCGGCGGTAAGCCTGCCCGGCAACTGCTCTTGATCGGCAAGTCGGTTCAATCGCGTCAGCCCATCGAGACCGATCTGTAACGAATTTTTTTGCAGGTCGTCTAAATCGACTACGTCCTGTTCAAATTGTTCCTGAAGTTCAAACACGAGCTGACTCAATGTTTCCATCGCCGCATCCCGCTGACTGGCGGCGGCCGCCGCATGCCGTTTTGCGACTTGAGCTGATTGCGAAAGTCGCCACGTCGAATAACTCATGACCGCGATCAAGGTCACTAACAATCCCAAGACCAGTCCTGACAATGTGGCGAGCGCTGGTCGGCGCCAACACCACCGCCAAGCCCGTTCGAATCTGCCCGTTGGGCGGGACAAAATTGGAATCCCCTGTTGCCACCGGGCCAGTTCACTGGCCAATTCGGCAACGGATCCGAACCGGGCATGACGATCTCGTGCCATCGCTTTCAGGCACAGCGTTTCCAGGTCACGTGGAATCTGATCGTTGAGACGCCGCGGTGAACGGGGTTCATCATGCGCCACTTGCAACAACGTCATGCGCAACGTCCCGCGAAACGGCACTTCTCCGGCCAACAATTCGTACATCACAACACCCAAACTGTAGATGTCGGAACGGAAATCGACCTCGTCTGGACAGGAAAGTTGTTCGGGACTCATGTAAGCCGGAGTGCCGGCCAGAACACCATCCTGGGTCAACCGATTGGCGTCCGTTTGTTCGATCGCCAGGCCAAAATCCGTCAGTCGTGTCAGCCCGGTCGCGGAGTCCAGTAACAGGTTTGACGGTTTAATGTCGCGATGAACCAACCCCGCCTGATGAGCTGTCGCCAATCCCAAGGCCGCGTCCCGTACCCAGCGGGCAGTTTCTTCGAATCGGGGACGGCGCTGTTCCAACTGTTGCCGCAACGACAGGCCTGCGACAAACTCCATTACGATAAAGGGAGGAAATTCCGGTTCGTGACCAATTTGATAGACCCGCACAATTCGTTCGTCATTGAGTGCCGCGGCCAACCTGGCTTCTCGTTCGAAACGCGATTGCTGTGTCGCGGATTGCGGAAAACCTGGACGCAAAACTTTGATGGCAACCTGGCGTTGAAGTGACTCGTCAAACGCGCGAAAAAGTATTCCTTGTGAGCCGGCCGCGATCCGATTCAAAATGCGGTACTCCCGCAACCGGCCCAGCGGTGCCGAGGCATCAGCCGGTCCAGGAAATTGCAGCGTCTCTTCTGTGGATCCTGGTGGGGAGTCATCGGAAGATTTTCGAATCATCCGTTCCATCAACTCATGTAGCGCCACCGTCGACGTCGCGGCCGACGTCGAGGTGGCCGCAGCGTGGTCGTGAGCCGGTTCAATCCAAGCGGCCGCAGTCAGTTCCTCCAAGACGCTTTGACATCGTGAACATTGATTGATGTGCTCGTAGATCACCGCACGATTCGACACAAATTGCGTTTCGTCGAGTAGCAATTGCAAGCGATCGGTCGAAGGGCAACTCCGATTCAAAATTGGTTCCTTGGTATTCATGTTCTAAATGCTAATCCGGTTCAGTTGAATTCAACCGACCAAGTTCCGCTCGCAACTGCTTGAGAACTCGAGATTTGGCGACATAAACGTCCGTCACGGCGATCCCCAGTCGCGCCGCTGCGGCCGGGGCAGTGAATTGCTCGCGGCAACAAAGCCAATAGGCCTGCCAAGTAGCCGGCTGAACACGCAATCGAACTCGCTCTTCGGCCGCTCGTAACATCTCCTCACGAAACGCCGCTTCGATCGCTTCGTACAATTCTTCATCGGGTGAAGGATGACCGTCGACGGCTCCGGCGATTTCCATCACCTCAACCCCCAGTCCTCGTTCTCGCCATTGACGGCCGACATCAGCGGCCACGTTGCGTGTAACCGTTTTCAGCCAACTGCGAAATCGGCCTTGCTCTGGATCGTATTCAAAGCGTTGCAAGCAATCGACCAATTTCAGCAAAACCATTTGAGTTGCATCAGCAGCATCGGCGTCCTGCAAGCCAAATTTACGGCACCAGTCAAAGACGCGCGGCGCATAGCATTGCACAAACTCCCGCCAAGACCCATCATCTGAGATATCTCGAACGCGAAACAACAATGACAATCGCGTAGCCAATTCGGATTGCAATTGATCGTCGCTCAAGGGATCTTCAGCTCGTCATTACAAAAATACCGGACAACAAACGCGGTTGGACGGAAAATTTGCACTTTTCGCCCAACCACTATTCGAGCCCTGATTGTAACTCGAGCCGCGTCGTCAAACCAGATCGTTGACCCACCCGAACGCCAATTCCTCAGCGGACAATCTGGCGAAAACGGAATCGAGATTGTTAGTGCCGCTGGACGCAACCGCCGAATTGCTCGCGCGATTCAATTCCCGACGGCGGTGCTGCGATCCGAATCCGTTTTCGTGATATGAGGCGAGAGCATTCCATCGTGACAGCGAGGCGACACGGGCTGTCGAGCGACTATCGGAATTCCAATCAGGCGCTCGTTCGGTTGGGCGACTGTGAATTCTATTCCCACGTTCTCCGTTGGACCCAACCACGGTTCCGACCAAGTTGCGATCCAAAGATTTGGCACCACGACCTGTCGGCTGATCAACGGTCAATTTGATTGTGCCGGCGTCACCGCTGTACCCGTCAACCAAAATGCGGTATTGATTGCCAGCGACGGCGTTAAAGGAAACACGACTGGTATAAATTCCGGCGTTAATGTTTTGATCATCGTTTGCGCGGACCAGAGTTAATCCATTGACGACAGACCCGGTATAGACGCCCAAAGTGGTATCGAAATTACTGCCCGCAGTTGACATGGAAACCGTGCCGGAAACCGGCGCCGTCCAATTCCACCAAACACTCTTGCCACCACTCAGGTTCAACACATTGGGTTCACCGATTTCGCTGGTCGCTCCCACACTGGTTCCATTGGCTGTTACCAATGCGCCGAACAGGTTGAATCGGTTGGCAAAGTTGTTGTTCCAGAGCTGCACATCGTTGTCCAAAATCGACAGTGTCGTGCTGCTTTTTGTTGAATTCAATTGGTAACCTGACGCAGCCACCAGAGCAACGACGACCGTTTCGGTTGCTTCTGACAATAAATCATCTTTCGGCGTTAGAACGATCGATGCGGAAGCCGAACCGGCGGGAATCGTAACGGTGGCAGGAAGCACATTGTAGTCCACTCCCTTGGTTGCAGTTCCGCCCGTCGACAACGTAACACTCAATGGCGCAGTGAGTGGTCCGGTGCGTGAGATGGTAAACCTTGCCGTGTTTGCGACTTGGCCAGTAATCGTTTCCGCCGCAATGGCATCGGAGGCAACGATACTGACAATCGGCGATGTCGAAACGGCACGGACAATCGAATCGATCCAGGAGGCGTACGCGTCCACGCGTGTGTCGAACGAATGGTCACCAATTCCTGCATTGTCCTGGTCCCCACCGGACGTTACGCCAGCGACGTGTAAGGCGCCGTTGACAGTGACGAAGGCCGGCCCGCCCGAGTCACCGGGAGCCGTGTTGCTCTCGGAGTTATTGTCGAAATTCCAATGGATCAGTTTCGCAGTGACGCCGTCAATCGGCGTCGTGCCAACGCGTTTCGTACCAAACGAACCGTCGTGACCCGAGTTGCCCGAACCCCCACCACCAAACCCGACCAAGGTTAACAACTGACCAACTGCTGGAACGCTGCGGTAAATCGCCGATGGAGTTATGCCCACGACATCTCGATCGAGTTTGTAAATCGCAATGTCATTCGCATTGTCGCTGCCAATCTGGTTCGAGTTATAGCCTGGATGGACAAACACCCGGCTGGTCGAGTAGATCTGTGAGCCAACCTGGAATCGACCCGCGGTTGCGGCCACTCCCACGGCACAGTGGGCAGCTGTAAGCACGTATCGCGAACCGATCAAAGTTCCACTGCAAAAGAAACCGGAACTGTCGCCGATCATTCCAACGGATTGATATTGCGAAGTTACTGTTCCATTCACAATTCTGGCAGGTGCATGTCCCGTGTTCGCGATATTCGTAAATCCACTGGCCACTGGCCCAACTAGATCAACCGCATTCGGCGGGGCTGGGCTGGCACACATCAGACAGCGGGCCTCCATGACTTCGTAGGCCAACTCGCCCGTCGTCGATTTTCGTTGCTGCGCTGTGTTGAGATACCGATGTTGTCGTTGAAATTTAGTACGCTTCATGGTGGTTGCTCCGGCAAAGAGGGCGAATGGTTGGGCAAGCATGACTATGCTCGTGCCAACAATACGGAGCGGAAACCCGTACCTTGCGCGTAAATTCGGTAAATTTACAAGAAAGCTCCAAGATGTCGAAAGGCTTGATTCCCGGCGGTGACCGGGCTACCAATCGGGTCACCCAATAAAATCAGCGTTATCAAATCAATGATAACGCTGTTGTTACTCTGGTTCGAAAGAAAAGATTTTATCGGACTCAAAAATTCCAAAACGGAAAATCGGTCCGAGATTCGTGTTGGACTTAAGTGCTGAAGGAATTTCCGCAACCGCAGGTCTTTTTGGCGTTCGGATTGCTGAACTGAAAACCTCGTTGCTCAATACCATCGTAGTAATCGACAAGAGTACCGTCGAGAAACAGGGCACTTTTCTTGTCCACGACCACGTTGACGCCGTGTTGCTCGGATTTCTGATCGTTGGCTTCGTCGTAATCGCTGGCGATATTCAAGCTGTAATTAAAACCGCTGCATCCTCCGCCAGTTACGCCGATCCGCAACACGGCTTTTTCGTCGTACTCCCCTTCGGCAATGAACCGTTGGATTTCTTTGGCAGCTTTTTCCGATACCGTAACGCTCATTCGATTGGTCTCCAAATCTTAGGAAAATTTATCATGACCAAGGGTCATTGGTTTCAAGTCTATTTAACGATACTCAGATCGCTCAATCGTCATTTTTCGTGACCGATGGTTAATTGTCTATAGGAATATCGGAATTGACTAGCCGAATTTTCAAATGTTTTCAATTTTTACCGCTTTCGCGTGGTCTATTTCCTGAGAGCAGCCGGCATTTTGGAAATCGCCAGAGGTGGGAAACCGCACCAGATCAGGTTAAACGTCCTACTTAAATTAAGTCTCGACCGATTGCGATTCAACCGGTTGTGCCTGAAATTGTTTCCCTTGCCAAGAATTTCGCCGAGTAAATTCATCGTCCACGGCTTTAAGAATTCGCGGTTTATCGAGGCACCATTGGGGACCCACGAAGTAATCACCGGGGGCTTCACCGCTGATTCGTTCAACGATCATCGTCGGCGGAATCAACTCCAGAAAATCAACCAAAGTCGTGATGTACACATCGAACTCCATCAATTGCACTTCACCGCTTCGGACCTGGTCCGCCAATGGTGTCTTTTCGACGGCGTACAAATTGTGAATTTTGACGGCGTCCAAACCAGATCGAGCGACTTCGCGCGCGGTATCCATCATGTCATCGTGCGATTCACCCGGAAGCCCTAACATGATGTGGGCGCAGATCTCAAATCCGCGCCCGATACTCCGTTCCATCGCATCGACAAACGAGTCGTGGTAATGGCCGCGATTCATCCAATCCAGAGATTTGTTGTGGATGGTTTGCAAACCGTACTCGATTGTCAAGGGAATTCGCTGGGCAAATTCCTCCAATAAATCCAGTACGTCGTCCGGAACACAATCCTGACGAGTCCCAATTGCCAGCGCGATGATCTCCGGATGCGAGATCGCGGCTTCGTACAATGGACGCAACACCTCAACCGGAGCGTAGGTGTTGGTCGCGGGTTGAAAATAGGCCATAAAATGGTTGCATTTGTACCTGATTTTCAGCCGTTTAATCCCCTCATCGATTTGCTCAGTGATTTTTTGGCGAGGCAATCGGCGGCTGGGGCTGAAGCTGCGATTGTCGCAAAATGTGCATCCTCCCAGCGCGACCGTCCCGTCGACGTTGGGACAAGTGAAACCGGCATCGACGCTGACTCGCTGAACTCGATGGCCGTACAGCTGTTTCAGATAGTATCCATAGGCAAAATACCGCAAGCCAGCGGCTCGCCAGTCCATTTCAGCCGGTTTTAACGGATGGATCGGCAGCGACCGGGGTTCACCAATTGGATTGTTTTTGATTGACGTCAATTCGCACACCGAATAGGATTAAAATGGTATTAAATGACTGGCGATAGTTTTTTCGCGCCCGCAATGGACCGATATCATTCCCGAGCTGGGAATTTCCTTGACCCTTTTTTACCGCGCGAGCCCAATTCGCGATAGATTCCAATGTTCGGTGAACTCATTCCTATCGGCGGCGGCGATGCGATTCCGTTGATGAAAAAACGCATACGGGTCGGTCGCCGCGAAGGCTGCGATATCGTGCTAAATTTCGGCAACGTTTCCGGCCATCATTGTTTGCTGGAAATCGAGGAAGGCTACTGGTTTGTTCGCGATTTGCAATCCCGCAACGGAGTCAAAATCGATGGCAAAAGAGTCATGCCCGGCTTACGCCGGCGTGTCGATCCAAACGTCGAACTGACGATTGCCAAACACAAGTTCACCGTTCATTATGATCCGACGGCGCTCGGTGCCTATGGTACGCCACCGCAGGACGAAATGATGGACGATTTCTTCAAAGAGTCGTTGCTCGATCGAGCTGGCATCAAACGCCGCGACAAAGATCACGAATAAATCGACGAACGTTGACTTGTTTGGCAGGATTCGGAGTCGTTTCGACGAAGTTTCGATGGGTCCATTGAGGGCCCCATTCTTGTGCCATTTTGGCAGTTTTACGTGGATGGCAATTTCTGATTCGGTCAACAGACTCGCGATTCCTCTGAAAAACACAACAATCCGATATTTCTCTTGGCAATAGCTTGATTCTTGTTTCTGGCACGGGCTTTGCAAACAGTGGATTGAAGTCGCGATTTGGCGTGCAGACGCTGCCCAAAGGGCAGTATTTCCGTGTCGGTACGCGGCTGAAATTAACCAACCGATTGAATGCGATCGACACTTGGCTCGCATCGCTTAAATTACTGCAATAACCGCAAAGGAATTCAAAATGGCTCAAGGCGAAAAGATCATCGGAATTGACCTCGGCACAACCAACTCGGTCGTGGCTGTAATGGACGGTAACGAGCCGACGGTGATTGCCAATCAAGAAGGCGATCGAACGACTCCTAGCGTGATCGCATTCAACGATAGCGGCGAAACGATCGTCGGTGCTCCCGCCCGCAACCAACGCGTCACCAACCCCACACGCACCGTTTACTCGGTCAAGCGATTCATGGGCCGACGGCACAACGAAGTGGGGGGTGAAGAAAAGATGGTTCCCTACCAAATCAAAGGGGGAGCTGACGAATATGTGAAGATCGGTGTCGGCAACCAGGACTACACGCCGCAAGAAATCTCGGCCAAAATTCTGCGCAAATTGAAAGAAGCCGCCGAGTCGTATCTTGGGCACAAGGTCAACAAGGCGGTCATTACCGTCCCGGCTTATTTCAACGACGCCCAACGTCAAGCCACCAAAGACGCTGGACAAATTGCCGGGTTGGAAGTTGCCCGTATCATCAATGAACCGACCGCTGCGGCCATGGCGTACGGTTTGGATAAATCTCAGAAAGATCAAAAGATTGTCGTATTCGACCTCGGAGGCGGAACGTTTGACGTTTCGGTGCTCGAACTCAACGACGACGATGGCATGAAAGTCTTCGAAGTAATCAGTACTAGTGGCGATACGCATCTCGGCGGTGACGATTTTGACGAAGTGCTCATCCACTATGTCGCCGATGAATTTAAAAAATCCAATGCCGTTGATCTCCGCAAGGATACGATGGCCTTACAACGCTTAATCGAAGCCTGTGAGAAAGCCAAGAAAGAACTCAGCTCAGCTCAGTCCTCCGACATTAATTTGCCGTTTATCACGGCGGATGCCAACGGACCGAAACACTTGCAAATTAATATTTCGCGAGCCAAGTTCGAAGAGTTGATCGACGGATTAGTGGAACGTTGCAAGACGCCCGTTCACCAAGCGCTTAAGGATGCCAAACTTTCTCCCAAAGACATTAACGAAATCGTGTTGGTCGGCGGCTCCACCCGCGTGCCGAAAGTGCAAGCCATGGTCAAAGCGATTTTCGGCAAAGAACCACACAAGGGCGTTAACCCCGACGAAGTGGTTGCGATTGGCGCTGCCATCCAAGGCGCAGTGTTGTCGGGCGACCGGAAAGATGTGTTGTTGCTCGATGTGACACCGCTGACCCTCGGTATCGAAACCGAAGGGGGCGTGCTAACCGCTTTAGTCGAGCGCAACACCACGATTCCAACGGAGAAGAAACAAGTCTTCAGTACGGCAGCGGACAACCAGACCGCAGTTACCATTCAGGTCTACCAAGGCGAACGCAAAATGGCTGCGGCCAATCGTTTGCTCGGCAAATTTGACCTGACTGGCATTCCTCCATCACCACGCGGCGTTCCTCAAGTCGAGGTCAAATTTGATATCGATCAGAACGGCATTCTCAACGTTTCCGCGAAAGATCTGGGGACGGGCAAGGAAGCAAAAGTCGAAATTAAAGAGTCGTCTGGATTGTCGGAAAGCGAAATCAACAAGATGAAAGCCGACGCCGAGATGAATGCTGAAGAGGATCGGCGACAATACGAGTTGGTGACCGCTCGTAACGAGGCCGAAACGATGTGCTACCAGATGGAAAAAATGATGGCCGAACATTCCGGCAAACTCAAAGACTCGGACAAGGCGCCGTTGGAAACTGCGATTAAAAAAGCTCGTACCGCGGCCGAAGGCAGCGACACTGCCGCGATCAAATCTGCGGTGAAAGAGCTCGAACAGACCTCTCACGCGTTAAGCAAAGCGATGTATGAGAACGCCGATGCGGCCGGTGGAGATGGCGCTGCCGCAGCGATGGCGGATACCGCAGGTTCCGCTGACGATGCCATCGACGCGGAATTCGAGGTCAAAGAGTAACCTTGACGTTTTAACCCGGCGGAAGTGTCGACCGAGTTGTCATTTCGTCGATCCGAGATTCGAATCGCCAGAACAAATTGTTCTGGCTTTTTTTGTTGCTGATTGGTGCGCCAACTCGAATTGTGGATGTGACAAAAAACACATTGGCTTGGCAAGCGGTTTGCACTGCTACAGGATTGCGTTTCAATTCCCTGACAGCGAGGAAGATCATGTCGTTCCGCTTCGAAAAACTGACTGCCAAGGCGCAGGAGTCCATAGCCAATGCGCAAAACATGGCCGGTTCCAAGGGCCATCCTGAAATCAGCACGTTGCATTTGCTGGCTTCGTTGCTGGCCGAATCCGATGGCATTGTGCGGCCAGTGTTGGAAAAATCCGGTGCTCCCATGGATCAGCTCAGTCGGATGGTCGAGTCGGAGTTGTCGCGGTTACCCAGCTCTTCGGGAGGTGGCCAACCGGGTGTCTCGCGCGAACTGCAAAAAGTCTTTGAATCCGCTGCCACCATGGCGGAAAAGATGCAAGACGAATTCGTGTCCACCGAACATTTGTTGCTAGGTTTGGCGACCACCGGTGCTCAAGTCAAACGAATCTTCGACCTCAATGCGATTTCTGAAAAGTCGATTTTGGCGGCCCTAAAAGCCGTTCGAGGCTCGGCTCGTGTGACGGACCAAAACCCCGAAGCGAAATATCAATCGCTGGAAAAATATTGCATCGATTTGGTCGCTCAAGCCAACGCGGGCCGACTGGATCCGGTCATCGGACGAGATGAGGAAATTCGCCGAGTGATGCAAGTGCTGTCCCGCCGGACCAAAAACAACCCCGTTTTGATTGGCCAACCCGGCGTCGGCAAAACCGCCATCGCCGAAGGTCTAGCGCTCCGCATCGTCCACAACGATGTGCCACAAAGCCTGCGCAACAAACGCGTGATGGCCTTGGACATGGGCGCATTAATCGCCGGCGCAAAATTCCGCGGCGAATTTGAAGACCGGTTGAAATCGGTCTTGAAAGAGGTAACTGCGGCGGCTGGTCAGATTGTGTTGTTCATCGATGAACTCCATACCGTTGTCGGTGCCGGTGCCGCCGAGGGTGGTAACGACGCCGCCAACTTGCTTAAGCCTGCGCTTGCGCGGGGAGAATTGCACTGTATTGGCGCGACCACGTTGGACGAGTATCGCAAGTACATTGAGAAAGACGCCGCACTCGAACGACGCTTTCAACCCGTTTATGTGGGAGAACCCTCAGTCGAAGACACGATTTCCATTTTGCGCGGATTGAAACAACGATACGAAACACATCACGGGATACAAATCAAAGACGCCGCCCTGGTAGCTGCGGCTCAGTTGTCCAGCCGCTACATCACCGATCGCTTTTTACCCGACAAGGCGATTGACCTCGTCGATGAGGCCTCGTCGCGGCTGGCGATGGAACGAGACAGTGTGCCTGAAGAAATCGATACCGTGCAGCGGCAATTGACTCAATTGGAATTGGCAGCCCGTCAACTGGCGGATGAAAATGACGTCGGAGTTAAGGCGCGGCTGGATGCCGTCCGCGAGGAAATGGATGATCAGCGGAGGTCGCTGGCCAGTTTGCGGGAACAATGGGAATCTGAAAAACTGGGGATGACCGGGACTCAAAAACTGCGGCAACAATTGGCCGAAACCGAGTTGAATTTTGGCAAGCTCGATTCCGAAATCAAAACCCGGCAGTCGTCGGGGCAACTCGTTAGCGAAAACGACTATCGGAAACTGTATGAGTTGGATACTGCAAAGAGACATTTGACACAACAAATTGTGGCCGCAGAGGTGCGTGAGACCGCCCGGCAAGATACACCCGAGCCAGGAAAAAAACGCTTGCTCAGCGAACAGGTCACCGAAGACGAAATTGCAGAAGTCGTCAGCGCTTGGACCGGTGTACCGGTCAGTCGCATGATGGAAACCGAACGGGCCAAACTGTTGGTGATGGAGGAACGGTTACATCAACGAGTCGTGGGACAGGATGAAGCGATTACCGCGGTCAGCAATGCCGTGCGGCGCTCGCGCAGTGGATTGCAAGATCCGCATCGCCCGATCGGCTCGTTCATGTTCCTCGGTCCAACCGGCGTCGGCAAAACCGAGGTTTGCAAGGCCTTGGCGGAAGTCATGTTTAATGATGAAAACGCCATGATCCGAATCGACATGAGCGAGTTCATGGAACGTCATAGCGTCAGCCGCCTGATCGGCGCCCCGCCGGGATATGTTGGATTCGACGAAGGGGGAAAACTAACCGAAGCGGTTCGCCGGCGCCCCTATAGCGTTGTGTTGCTGGATGAAATAGAAAAAGCCCATGACGATGTCTACAACATCCTGTTGCAAGTCCTCGATGACGGCCGGTTGACCGACAACCATGGCCACACCGTCGATTTCACCAATACAATCATTGTGATGACGAGCAACGTCGGCAGTCCAATTATTCAAAAGATTACCGAATCAGGCGGTAGTCGCGATGAAATGCAAGCGGCGGTTGAACAAGCATTGCGGGCCCGTTTCACTCCCGAGTTGCTCAATCGGGTGGATGAAAAAATTGTCTTTCGAACCTTGGAGCAGTCTCAAATTCGCAAAATTGTCGACCTGCAAATTGTGCTGTTACAGCGCCGGGTAAACGAGCAAGACTGGGATTTAGAAGTTACCGAAGCAGCACGCGCGGCAATTGCGGACGAAGGCTTCGATCCACAATATGGAGCGCGTCCCCTGAAGCGCGTAATTCAACAAAGAATCACCAATCCGTTGGCTAGTGAGCTATTGCGGATTAACAAGAAGGCGGAACACCGAAACATTCGCGTGGATTTCGACGGCGCGGAATATTTTTTCGAACTCGCGGAGAAAATTGAGAATTGACTTGCTGGAGACTGGCAAGTTCGTCTAAAATCTTATTGAGATAGGCCGCGATGTTTTCGCATGTTCAGTTGGCTTTTGAATCATCTCAGTCTCATTAAGCGGTGCCTTCGTGATGTCCGAACTTCAACCCGTCGAAGTTGCGCTAACCGCCCACCAACGGTTTGCCGACTATTTGCAGAGCCGGGGCATGCGGAACACCGATCAACGTCGCGAACTGCTGGACCGAGTTTTTTCTCAACATGATCACTTTGATGCCGACCAGTTGATCGAACGATTGCCCAAAAAAGGGGAATCGGGTTACGTCAGTCGCCCAACGGTCTACCGGACGTTGTCGGAATTCGTCGACGCCGGACTATTGAAGAAGTTTCAGCTCGATGGTCGCAGCGTATACGAACTGGACTATGGATATCCGCAACACGATCACTTTTATTGCACCAAGTGCGAAAAGTTGATCGAGTTCCAAAGCGCATCGCTATTGGCCTTGCGCGCCGATCTAGCTAAAGAGCATCAGTTTCAGGTTGGTAGCCATCGGCTGATTATTAACGGGGTTTGCAATCCGTGTCGAAAAAGTCAACGCCGGGTGCGACGCAAAGTTGATTTGATTTGAGAGGCAGTGGTTCAGTGGTTCAGTGGTTCAGTGGTCAGTGGTTCAGTGTTCAGTGTTCAGTTTCAATCGTTGAGGATCTGAAATCTTGAAACCTCGAAATTCAAAAATCAAAATTGAAATCAGATTTTGGAGGAAATTGTTCTAGAGAATGGAGGCGGGTTGGTAGGCTGCGGCGATGGGAAATTGGACGGTTAGTTTTTCGATTTGTGCGGCGAAGTGGGCGACTTGGTGGCGTGCCGCGCCGACTTGATTTTTTCCGTCATCCAAAATCTGTTGCAACGATTTCATTGAAAGTCCCAAACGCGGGTCTTTTGCCAGCCGTTGAATTAAGTCGTTTTCCGTGACGACGCCGGAACGCAGATCCCGAACCGTCTCCAACGCATGTTCTTTGATCGCTTGGTGAGCCGTCTCTCGTCCAACGCCCGCCTTCACCGCCGTCATTAACACCGTGGTCGTGAGCAAGAATGGCATGTAGTGATTGTTTTCTGCGTCGATCACCGCAGGATAGACTTCCATTTGATCGAGCACCGTCAAAAACGTCTCGAATAGACCATCCATGGCGAAAAAGGCGTCGGGCAACATCACTCGCCGCACCACCGAACAAGACACATCGCCTTCGTTCCATTGGTCGCCAGCCAAGCCGGCGGCCATGGTTTGATAGCCTTTCAGGATCGTATGAAAGCCATTGATGCGCTCACAGGAACGCGAATTCATTTTGTGGGGCATCGCACTGGAACCGGTTTGTCCTTTGGCAAAACCTTCGCTGGCCGTTTCATGGCCGGCCATTAAACGCAGTGTGCGGGCCATTGAACTGGGGCCGCTGGCGATCAGTACTAAAACGTTTACCGATTGCAAATCGAGACTGCGGGGATACACTTGTCCGACATTGGTCAATCGTCGGGAGATTCCCAGATGTCTTACCACCAGGTCCTCGAGTTGTGCTGCTTTATCAAAGTCGCCATCGTACAGCGAAAGCTGGTCCAATTGAGTCCCCACCGCACCCTTGAATCCACGCACGGGATAACTTGCCAATAGATCCTGCAGCGTCTGAAATCCAATCAACAATTCTTCGCCAAACATTGCTAACCGTTTCCCCAACGTCGTCGGTTGAGCGGCGACGTTGTGCGTGCGGGCGGCAATCACCAAGTCTCGCCACTGATTTGCCCGACGGCCGATCGCGGCCAAAGCCGCCACGGTCCGATCCCGAATTAATTCCAGGGAACGGTAGATTTGCAACTGCTCAACATTTTCAGTTAAATCGCGGGACGTCATACCCTTGTGAATTTGTTCGTGTCCGGCCAAGGCACAAAATTCATCGATTCGAGCCTTAACATCATGGCGTGTGGTGACTTCGCGCGCCTTGATTGCTGTCAAATCGACATCATGTTTTACCGCTGTGTAGGCGTCGATCGCGGTTTGGGAAATATCCAATCCCAGTTCGCGCTGGGCCTTCATAACCGCGATCCACAGTTCTCGCTCCAGGACAATCCGTCCAGAGGCGGACCAAATCTCGCGCATTTGGTGCGAAGCGTAACGTTCGGCAAGGATATTTGGGATCATGGACCAGATTTTTCCAAAAAGAGTCCATCAATCAGACCAAGTCTGGGTCCAATGATGGAATTCGGTACGATTGATGTTGCCAGAAGAACTAAAGCTGGCAACGAAAAATCACTTTAAGCTTTGGCAATCAGAAAAAACAGCCTAACCCGATTCAATCGTCCAATGTTACTATCCAAAATTTTGGACTCATTGGTGGGGTTTGAGAGGTATGAATCAGCCTGACAAACCGGCGGGTCTGCGCCGATCGCTCGATTTGCGGTGAGAGCACGATTGATGTGCAACCGCCTGAAATCACCGAAATTGGAAGAATCTCGTGTAAAAATAACCGGAATGTCTGGTTTACTATGGATATTTCCCGTTCAATTGCCCGCCATCACTTTACGTCAGCGTACCTGAATCGTTACGATGTCAGACGGAAAATTCTGGTTGGGTAAGTGTGGCAACATTTGCCGATCAGCGGATTGGGTTTCGCCAGTCAAAGTCATTCGTCCGATAAAGTTTCGGTAGATGCAGATGAATCGAATCACCCATTTGAATTCTTTTGCAAGCTCGATCATCGCCATAAGGAGAGTTTTGTGGGCATCCGCTTTTTCGATACTTTATTGTGCCTGAGTCTTGTCTGTGGGTTGAACTTCAGTTCGTGGGCCGCGCAGTCGAACTCGCCCAATCAAACTCCGAAACAAGAATCTACCAAGCCTGTGGCGGATCCAAAATTACAGGAACCAACGGCGAAGACGCCCATCAAACCGCCGGTTCCAACGGAAGCTGAGGCCAAGGTTGTCGATCCCAAGTTGGCGGAACCCATGCCGGCCGTGGAATCCAAACTGCCACAACAGGAAAGTACCCAAAAACCGATTCCGACCGATCCATCGGGAACCGAAAAAGCCAAGAAAATTGAACCGGTTTTAGATGACGCAAAATCCGAGTCAGAGCCCGACAAACCGGCGCGAATCCTCAGTTCTGAGTTGTTGCCGGTGTCCACCAAAGCTTGGTTTTCAATTCCCGACATCGATTTATTAGAAGAACAATTTGATAAAACCCAATACGGCAAACTTGCAGCCAATCCCGAGGTCAAGCCGTTTGTTGACAGCCTGAAGAAACAAGCCCAGGAATGGCTGGACGAAAAAAATGTCCGGCTAGGTGTTCGAATGGAGGATATCGACGAAATTCATGTGGGCGAAATTTGTATTGCCGGCGTGATGCAGGACCTCGAAGGAGGTCAGCCGGCACGAGGATCCCATGGACTGGTGTTATTGGTTGATGTCGCCGGCAATGAAACCAAGGTTGCGGAATTATTCGACAGAATCAATGCGGAACTGGTTAAACAAAAGGGAGCCGTGCAGGAAGAATTGAAAATCAGCGAAATCCCCGTGACCAAGATCACTATTAAGAACCCGAAACGGATTCGCCAATCTCAATTCAGCTTTCAAACGACTCATGCCGGCTGGTTGCTGGTTGCCGATAACGAAGAGATTTTTCGGGATATTGTTCGGCGCCTCGCTGCGCCCGAGCGAATTCGCAAAGACGCGACTCTCAGTACCCAAGCGAACTTTGCGGAAGTTATGAAACGGACTGAATTGTTTGGCAACAAAGGACAGTTTCGCTGGTTTGTTGACCCGTTTGGCTATCTTCAATTGGCGCAGAAAATCGAGGCCGAAGAACAGGATGTGCGGAAGCCAATTAACGATTGGCCGGCAATTCTTCAGGCCCAGGGTTTCGACGCGATTCGCGGTATGGGCGGAAATGTCGCGCTGTCATTGTCGGTGGAAGACCAGGACTTTGAAGTGTTGAATCGGACTTACATCTTTGCACCCCAATCGGAACTAGGCGAAAATCAGAAACGGATTTTCGATTTGTTTGATTTTGAACCGGCCGGCAACACTCCTCCTGTTCCAGCGGGTTGGGTACCTGCCGATGCCTCGGGTTATTTCTCAGCAAATTGGGATTTCACAAAACTCCTGGAAAGTGTCGGCCACCTTTACAATGCCTTTATTGATGACGAACCGGATGCCTTTGAACGCATGATCAAGGATTTGAAAAATGAGCCTGATTTCCAGCTCGACGTTCGGAAACTGGTCGGCATGCTGGACGATCAATTTTCAATTGTTTCGACCACGGAACGTCCGGTTTCCGAGACCAGCGAACGCATGGTGGTCGGTCTACGACTAAAAGCTGGTGCCGACGCAAATTTCGTTTTCAGCAGTATCAAGCGCGCAGTTGGACGAAAGAACGGAAAACCCATCGTGTTGGCCGGATTCAATGTAATTGAAGTGGATACGACAGTCGAATCAGAACCGTTTGACATGGAACCTGAACTTCAATTGCCGCCTGGTTTCGAGGACGAAGCGGAAGACAGCGATAAAGGCGGTCAAGCAGTAGCTCAAAAACAGGGAATTGCGCTGTTCGAAAAACGTTACTTTGTCGTCCATAAAGGCTTCTTGCTGGTCGCCAATGACAAAGACTATTTGAAGAAACTATTGACTTCAAATCAAAAGGTCCGACTCCACGAAACCGAAGACTTTCGATTGATTAAAGACGCCCTAGGTAAACTAACCGACGAAAAACGAGTCAGTTTCCGACAATTTTCGCGAATCGATCGAGCCATCGAAACAAATTACGAGATGTTGCGACGAGGCGAAATGGTACAATCCCAAACTGTATTGGCGAAAATTCTCAATCGAGTTTTCGAACCGGAAAAAAGCGAAAATGCGGCTCAACCAACGCGCGTGCAAAAGTTGGATGGATCAAAATTGCCGGAGGACTTTGGGAAAAGTGTGGCACCGTATTTGGGTCCATCAGGTTGGGTTTTGGAAACCGAAACCGACGGTTGGCGAGTGACTGGTTGCACGATAAAAAAAAAGGGAGTTAGTGAGGTCGTCCGAAAACTCGACGAGCATGGACCCCGCGATAAATCGCAACGATAAGTAGGCTTGGGTTCCTGTCGGAGCCGCGACCGGCTCGGGGAAACGCGATTGCCCGGGCTCCGCGCGTACAGTTACCGTGGCGGGCCCGGCATCCAATTAATACCCCGTAAATCGACCCGGCCCCAATAGGGATGTTCACGGTCAGCTCGGCGGCGAACATCATCCAACAGCACTTCCGCGCTGGGTTTCACAAAGTCCTTGAAATCATTCCCCAGTCCTCTAATCTGAATCGCTTCATCAAAGTTTACGAATTCGGGGGACAACCACAATGTTGCCGGATTCACTGATTTGGCCGAATCTGGGCCAATCCTGAACGTGTTGGGAATTTCCGATTTAAGCATTCCTGAAAAAGTCAGACCGGGAATATTTTTGTCACGCCAATCTTCGGGCCAGATCACTTCATCGGCGGGGATTCCATCGAATTCCAAAAACCAGAAGTAGCAGTCCCACGGACGCATGGAGCGGCATTCGAATGAGAATCCCGATTTATCCGGCCAGCGTCTTCGTTGCGCACTCATCCATTTGATCGTCTCGGGAATTTCCTCGGGGAACAATTCATTGCCTCGACCATCGTACATCACGACGGTACAGTCCATGAATTGCCGAGAGGGCAGCCAATCGTTCCACGCATCTTTGTTGGCGATAATTGTGAGCGAGTCTTTACTTCCAACCACCGAATAGATCGGCAAATCAAGATGCTTGTTCTTGCGATAGAATTTTAGGTAGCGATCAATTTTTCCGGAAACACTGACGATCCCAGCCCAGTGTTCGGGATGCGAAAGCCCGATGTCATAGGCCGCATCGCCGCCGATCCCGTGCCCGGCCAGATAGACGCGGTCCGCATTAATCGAAAACTTGCGCAGCGCTGCGCGCATTGCCTTCAAGACAACGGCATGCTCCCGCCCCGTATAACCATAGGCGCCTTGCCCGGGCAATCGCCAATCGACCGCCATCACCACGTAACCGTGCCGGGATGCGTGCCCAACGCGAGTCCGCAAGGCGGGAACAAATCCGCCACACCACAAATCAAGATTTTGTTCGACGGTTTGAGTCCCGTCTGGCAAGCTGATTATCAGCGGATACCGTCGATAGGGATCATATTCGGTTGGCAAATGAACCAGACACCGAAAACTCTGCGGTCCCGGATTATTCGTTGGTCCTGGCACGTCGATCGTGAATTCGATGGGCTTTTCCCCGGTATAAACGCTTAAATCGGGAGCATCAATGGGGTTCATTTGACGAATCATCGGCGCCAAATAATTTGGCGTACCCGCTTCGAATTCGGCCAGCTGGTTGAGGATTTGGGAACGCTCGAGCCCATCCTCTTTTCGGGTCTGCAAATATTTTTGGATCAAATCCCGAACCGAAAACATGTCTTGGGCGATACCGAGATTTTCGATCGCGTTGTTGCTACCGAGTAGCCACCCACTGATCGCGAGGGCCAGTTTTTGTTGCGCTGGCATTGAATCGTCACTGGCCAAGCGGAGGTAGGCATCCAACCGCAATACATTGACCACGTTCAAATCCGTTTCCAGTTCATCCCGCAACCGTCGAGCCGCGGCACCTTGATTTTCATCCAAATTTTGGACTTCGTTGATCAAGGTATTGATTTGCGAGCGGGTCTCGTCCAGCAGTTGCAAAGATTGTTTGATATTGGCATCAATTTCTGCAAACTCGGCCAGTGTTTCGCCGGCCAATCCTTCTTTGGGAAACACGTTGGCCAAAGCCGAAGCAAGTTGAGTTTGGCCAGCGTCCAGACGAAGCCGCACTTCTCGAATCGTCTGGCGCGCACGAGCTTGATTTACCAAAATCTGGTCGTCATTGATTCTTTCGGTCAGGTCGGGAAATTTTTTTCGAATGAAACTAAGCTCTTCCAAGGCTTGATCAAACTGTTCTGCTTGCAGGAAAAACTCGGCAATTTTGAGATATTCACTCGCACTATCGGGATTACCAATTTGACTTCGCAGCAAACCGCGGAGTACATCCGAGGGCACAGTGCCGGTGGCGATTTTCATGGCCCACTGAATCGGGCGAATCTTGGCTCCCACTAAAATCTTAACTTCGCAGTAGCGGGGCGAGATTTTTGTGATACCTTGCACATAAAACAGTGGATCGGGGCTGGTCGGGGTACGAATTATCAAATCGCGATGACCAAATTGATTGAACGGACCGATTCTCAAAATACTCCCATGTCCTTCGGAAACCGGCGCCGGGTTCTGCAGAATCGGAATCTCGATTTCATTGCGGGTCGAATCTCCAATCGAGCCGATTACTCGATTCTTACTGACGAAAATATGCCGCAATCCTTCATCAATATGTACAATTTGTTGGGAATCGTAGGTCGAATAGACACTTGTCCCTTCGATAACTGCGGAAGTACTGTTCAAGATACCTTCGTACTGGATTCCGGACTTGTGGGTCCAAACCTGTTGAATGCCCTGGGCCCCAAGTTCGGTGGTGACGTCACCCAGGAAAAATGCCGCTGCGATGACGAGAAAATATTTTCGCGCCACGCGAATGTCCATGAAATCCATACTTTTGCTTTCCAATTTTCTGCCAATTGTGGTTGCGAGAAAACCTGTTACGACTCGGCCCGGTTTGTATTATAGTGCAGTACACCCGTTGTGATAGTTTTCAGCACGAAATTGATGGATGAGTTCAGTGTCGCAACCCAATCCCGCTTCCATCCCGGTCACGGAAGGCAACACCGATCTAGCGTCTCGAACGATTGCCGTTCCGCGATGGGTGGTCTATTTTCAAGCGGCTTTATTAGGCCTGGTTGCCACGACTTTTTTTATCTTCGGACTGATGGTTGGAAATCTGACCTCGGTGACTCCCAGCGGAGTTGCTGCGAAGTTTGACTGCCAAGTTTCTGGGATCGTACGATTCGATGCTGGCGATTCGCCGGTTCCAGATGCCGGTGCGGTGATCTTCTTACTACCCAAAAATAGCCGACCCGAAGAGCGGTCCGCTGGCAATTTGGTTTCTCCGGATGGCTTCGAACCACTCAACAATCCCGGTATTGAGGTCGTCAATCAGCTTGGCGGCGCTGTCGTTCGCGCCGACGAAAGTGGGCGATTCAATGTGGTGATCGATGCGAGCAAATCTGGAGTCGATTATTTCCTGCTGGTCGTGTCGAAAAACGTCAGCAACGACAATCCCCAACCGTTGACAAAATTGCAAGTTGCCACGATTGGGACATTTTACCTGCCGGTCGAACGGGTCATGAACGACCGCGCCATTTATTGGTCGACGATCAAAGCCCGTACCGAAAAAATTGAACTTCCGGTCGTGGACTTTTGAGACCAGGCCGGTGGTTTAAGAATTCAAATTGCCGAACTGCGCGTCAAATGACTGATTAGCCCAGGATTTCGCGTTTGCGATTGAGATAGTCCCAGACGACGAATCGATCCAGATCGCCACCCGCAGTAAAAAACACACGACCCTTGGTTTGTTCGCTCAACCGATGAGCGAATCGAATGTCCTCTTCCGATTGTGACCAACTGGGTACCAAAAAAGTGTTGATCGTGATTCCCGCTCGAGCACACAGAGCTCCTTCGCGTAAAGTCATCTCCTCGGTTAGACGATGCGGTGGATACAACATGAAGAGAATTGAATCCTCGAAATGGGCCGTCGGCAAGCCATCGGTAATCAAGACGATTTGCCGATTCGGTGTATCCTGCGCCGCTAACAGTTGTCGCGCTAGTCGCAACGAATGTTGGATATTGGTGAAGTGTTGATGCACCATATGTTCGCTGATTTCAGGGCGGCTCATGTCGACCTTGAGTTGAACAAACGAATCATACACCGTCACGGGCTTGGGCATCAATTCAATCACTTCACCGGCGCGTCGAACTTTGCCGAACGTGTACATTTCAACAAAGCCCAAGTAGTCGCCTGGGTATTCGCTTCGAATCAAACCCTCCATTGCCATGGCCATGCGTTTCACATTGATGTACTGTCCGTCATAGCGCATCGATCCGCTCATATCCATCACGACCACAGTCGCCGACTTGGGATTGTTTTTGGTGCGATGGATTTCGATGACTTCGGTTTTCAAGCGGATCGGCAATTGGGGGCCCGACTCACCGCTCGTTCGCAACATCGCGTTGATCAGTGTTTGCGGAATATCCATGTTTGTCAGCGAGTCACCAAACTCATAGGGTTTAGTCGACTGCAATTCGACGGCGCCTTCGCCCACAATGTTCCCCTCATGGCGACCGGTCTTCGAGGCTTTGAGTTGACTGAAAATACGTGAGAGCAGTTTGCCCTGAAATACACGGTAGGCCTTGGGAGTCAATTGAAACCGGCCGTCTTTCTGCTGCAGCCCTTGGCGTTCAGCTGCTTCTTTCACATAGTTTTCAATCGTCCGCTGCATCTCTTCGAGTGAGTGCATGGTGTCTTGATCCATGAATTCGCCCAACTGTTCCAGATCGATCACAGCGATCTGGGCGTTGGCCCGAGCTTCTTCGATTTGCTGAAGTAACTCGTCGATTTTCTCCAATTCCTCTTTGATTTCCAACGCTTGCGGGACCGTCATCGATTCGCGGCCGGTGAAAAAATACTTACTAGCCAAATCATCGATCTGATATTTGTCCTCGAGACGCCCCATCAAACCAAAGATATGTTGAGACGCCGGATGGGCATCGTCATTGATCTGATAGCTGATCAATTCCAAGTCATACAATTGTTGTTGATCGACTGCAATGCGGTAGTTTTTCAGTAGTTCCTTCGGCAACTCAGGTACTTGTTTGGCTTTCTTTTGGAACGCCTGCTTGGCAACCTGTTGCACGGTCCGAGCTTCATACGTCTCGAGAATTCTTCGCTTTCGCTCTTCCAGCATCGCTCGAATCTTGTCGAGACTCGGACCGAGATTCTGGAATTGTTCCGGATCAAGTCGAATGGCTCGGGCAAGTTCCTCTTCGGTCAATTCGCGCATGCTGCCATAGGCCAACATTTGATTCATCAGGGGTGAGACGAAATCAGGCGGCGGTTGAGTCGGACTGGGAAATCTAACCGGATCGAATTTCGTGTACGAATGGACGATTCCGCCGATCTTGGACTGAGGTTTCATAGTTGGCAATTGGATCCAAAAAAGCGAGCGACGAAAACAAAACGACAAAAACCCGACACCGATGAGATGCTACGTCTCATAGCTCGAACGGCCATTCGATTGGCCGCGTGAGATTCGATCATGCGCATGGAGGCCCGCGAGAATGAACTCGACACAGGATGCCCGGACGGCCGCATCGGATGAGGCATTGACTTCGAACGCTTTTTCCCACGCTGGCGGGACTCGTTTAAGTCGCTCGGCGTAATCGGATGAAGGGACCAGGTCGCCAACTTCCAAACGCACACCCTTGCTGAAAATATCCGTGATTTCGTTCAATCCATGTTCCGTCACGTATTCGTCAAAGACAATTTTGATGGCTTCGGCGATAATGCAATCCAGGACTTGCCGTTCCGACATTTGATGCGAGCCCATCAAATCCAATTCCAGTTTGCCCAACGATGAAGTATACAGATGCCCCAAGTCGCTGATTCGTGGCACCGCCGGCTTTTCGCTCAAGATCACTCCGCGCTGTCGGGCACTGGCGACCATGGTCTTGAAATTGGCCAAACTGAATCTGGCACTGACGCCGGATTGTTGGTCGACGTATTTTGATTTGCGGGCTTGGATTGTAATCTGTTCGCAAATCTCTTTCATGAAATAGGGAATCCGCACTGGATAATCACCGTCCAAGTCAATCCGTGATTCTTGATCGACGATCTCAATCCCCACCGACCGATCCTCGGGATAGTGGGTCTGCACGGAGCTGCCAATTCGATCCTTCAATTGCGGAATGACCTTACCACTCCGATTAAAGGTCGAGGGATTGGCGGAAAACAGGATCATGACGTCGATCTCAAAACGGATTGGATAGCCGCGAATTTGCACGTCGCGCTCTTCGAGAATGTTAAACAAACCGACCTGTACCAATTCGTCGAGTTCAGGCAATTCGTTAATCGCAAAAATTCCACGGTGCATTCGCGGGATCAAACCGAAATGCAATGCTTCCTCGGTTGACATACTGACCCCACCGGCCAATTTGGCAGGATCAATCTCTCCGATAAGATCCGCGAATTTTGTCCCCGGAGCCAATCGTTCGGCATAGCGATCCTCACGTTTCCACCATTTAATGGGAATTTGGTGGGGTTCATGATGCTCCACAAACTGTTTGGCGACTCGCGAAAGGGGCTTTAGAGGGTCTTCGTGAAACGGAGCTGTCGGCAAATCGAGGTAAGGAATTTCCTTGTCCAAAAATCGAACCAAACCGCGCATCAGCCGACTTTTGCCTTGTCCTTTCTCGCCGAGATACAGCATATCGTGTTCGGAAAGCAACGCGATGTTGATTTCCGGGATAACGGTATTCTGGTAGCCAATGATCCCGGGATACAATTCTTCGCCAGACGCCAACATTCGTAGAAAGTTCTCACGGACTTCCTGTTTAACCGTTCTCGATTGCCAGCCGCTATCGATAAGTTCCTTCAAAGTCGACGGTTTCGTCTTGGTCAGAGTTGACATTAACTGAATTTTCCTGGTTGGTTGATAACAAATTGAATCGGCGCTGCCACGACTGGACAACGTGCACCCGTCAACGATCGCTGGGCGCAATTGAATTTAACGGTCCGCCCGATCAATGGACAGACAGCCCGGTTGATTTTAGCGAGGCAGTTTGAATCGGCAATAAAATTGCCAGAAGTCTCGCCGTCCGATGGTTTCACAATTCGAAACCAGGGGCCTGAAGTCAATCAGAAGTGGTCCGGCCTGAAGAAGAAACCGGTAAACTCCACGCGACACAACGGGTGGAAAATCCACCGTTGCCTAGATTAGTTGGAAAATCGCCGCGTCTGTCGCAATCTGCGGATGCCCACGATGCTGACGAAAACGATCCAAAGGAATAGCCATTTTTCAAATGAAACGCTGCCTAACCACCGCATTATCGCACTGCGCTGATTCGGCTCGACGGTCGCATCGCCCGTGCTGGTCGAAATCGAGTGTGCGGTGGCTACCAACAATGGCCGTTCGGCACGCTTGGGAAATTTCTGGTTTTTTGGGGACGCGACAGTTTTGTAAGGCACCCCAAATGCCCTAGGAGAAATAGACTCCCTATTTCGGCTCCCCAACATTGACATACTCGAAATGCGGAGGGTCGGCTGGTTGGTTAAATCGGAAGGTTCCGATGCAGCCATCCAGGGCAGTCCATCCAGCGGATAATAATTCGGCGCGATCCGCGAAGTTCGGCCACTTGATCGACTGTCTTGCAACGCAACTTGCATTTTCGCCACATCAACATCATAGTGTCTGGATCTCGCGACCAGCGCAAATTCGTCGATTGACATCGGTAAGACAAATGCTGAATCTGCCGACTGGGATGGGGCCGGGCAATCCTGAATCCCGAATAACCTCGCCACTATGTGATCTGGATCATCCAGTACCGGCTGAGGCTGGAAATCGCTGGTCACGACCGGCGAAATATTTGCGGAAAAATACCAATCGCCATAACTGGGATTCACACCGGTTATCGTGATCAATAATCCCGAAATAAGGAAGAGTCTGAGCGCAAAAACAGACATACCAATCGCCTAAGTCAGATTTTTTGATGAGTAGAAACCAAGCCGTGTCATCAGTTTTCGGAACGAAGTGATACAGTCCTGAATTCAAAGCGATTAGACGGGGCGATTTTTCGAATCTTTTTCTCAATTAGACGGGCAGAAACGGTATGGCGACCATTGATTTCGTCTATTTTGATTTGGGTAATGTCGTCGTCAACTTCAGTCATCGATTGGCTTGTCAGCAGTTGGCTGAAGTATCTCGAGTTCCAGTTGCCAGTGTCTGGGCGGCGGTATTTGAAAGTGGCTTGCAGATTCGCTTCGAATCCGGATTGATCACTGGCGAAGAATTTCATGCCGAGTTTTCCGAGGCGACTCGATCTCAATCTTCAGTCAATGAACTGATATTCGCCTTTAGTGATATTTTTTCGATCAATGTGCCGTTGTTGCCACTGATTACTGAGCTGGCAACTATGAATTTTCCGCGTGGCGTTCTGTCCAACACCTGTTCATCCCATTGGCAGCATGTTATTGAAAAATATGCGATCATCCGCGACTTATTGCCCGTCCGATTGCTTAGCTATGAAGAACATTCAATGAAACCTGACCAAGAAATTTACCAAGCGGCAATTCGTTTGGCAGGGTTTGAACCAGGTCGAATTTTCTTTGTCGACGATCGGGCCGAAAACGTCACCGGAGCCCTCGCGGCCGGACTGGATGCGGTGTTATTCGAATCCGTCGGTGGTCTACGACGAGAGTTGTTTCAACGTGGCTTGAACGTCTAGCGGCGACTCCGCTACGATTGGGTTCATCTTGACCGAAACGTCAATGAGCCAACGGCGATTTTCGATTAAAGAGCCGATTCTGCTCGGTCGACAAATTGCCAGTCTTGCCGAAAACGACTAAAATCTCGGTTGAAACGGCAAACGTTTCGCGCACCTTTACCGTGGGGATCTGCGATGTCTGAATCAACTATACGCACCGCCATCTGGACGCCTGGCTGGTATGAACTGGACCAAACATTGGTGTTGGGCGAACGGCAAAAGTATTGGTTTTTCCAGAACCCACCCACACGTTCCAAACGGCATTCACATCCGTTTGCGGACGACGAATTGGTGTTTTACAACCAGCTCGATTCAACCAAAAATTGCTGTGTCAGGTATGCGAAAATCGTCGAAATGACTCACCCCCAGTTAGGTGAGTTACTGAGAATCGATACCGATGGACTAGATTACATTTTTTATCCCGTCGCTGGGGAAGAAATCATCGTCAATGCGGAAGAAGATCCTGGATCGATTTACGAATCCAATGACACCGCCGAAATTTCAGATTGGTCCGTGTTTGTAAAACTCGAGGACGTGTCTGAACCGGCGGGCGAACTCGCGTCAACCAGCGATTAGGCCAAAACTTCAGGTAGGATTAACGGATGAGAAACGGACGTTGGATTAATTGTGGACTATTGTTTGTGCTGGGTTTAGGTTTTGTAGCTGCCCGAGCGATGGCGCAAGATCCGCGGCAGCAGCCGACCACGCCGGCGCCAGCCAAAGCGCCTTCGATGCAAGCTCCGGTCCCGGCCGGGAAAGCCACTCAACTTCCTGCTGCCGCGAATCAGCAACTGTCGAACCCGCTTCCGGAGAAGCAGGGTATCGATCCGACCACGGCCGTACCGCCGCAGGTCCCAGTTGATTTATTAGCCCAAAATCAACCGGTTATTGTCAAAGCAGAAGCGTATGCTGGCCGTCCCTACGGACTCGGACGGGTTTCTTTTCGGCTTCGAGGCGGAGATGAAATGATGGACCGGACGGGCGCTGTGATGCTCTCCGATCGCGAAAACCGCACACTTTATCCGGTAATCACCGGCAGCCCCTTTCGTACGTTCTTGCAAAACGTCATTGGAGATCGCGCTGGCGGGGGCGATCCGGATGACATGCATCATGTGTGGTTCTTGTTTAAGGGTGACCAACCTCTCGATATCTCGATCAGCAGCAGTGGCTTGGCAAACATTCAGGTGCCCGTCGAAAACGCGCGACCACGTCAGTTCGATCGGTTCCTCAAACAATGGTGGCAGGCGTTTAACGCGGCCAACAACGATCAAATTGAGGCCAGTGATTATCCGCCGATCGTTGAAACCTATTTAACGATCATGATTGGCAAACGATTGGGGCTGGAAGTACCGCAGCGGTTCAAGGGTAATCCCGATCCGCTGATGCAGACGTTTGCGTTGCTGTTTAATGCCGAATCAATCCGTCTCGAGACGATTCAAAATTCGATGTTGAACGGCATCAATCCCGCTCCAGCGAATTTGGCGATGCCTCAGCCGATTCAATGGACGCCCTTGGTCGTCAATGACTTACCAGCCGGAATTGAGATTGAACCGCTGGCTTATTGCGTACCGGAAGAGTGTTTCTACTTGCGGTTCGGTACCTGGAAAAATCAAATTTGGTTGCAACGGCTATTGGAAGAATTTGGGGGTGACCTCGGAAGAATGGTTCAGTTGCGAGGATTCCGATACAAAATACAATCCAAATTTTTGAATCAACTGGCGATTCAGTCCACCGAATGGGACCAATTGTTTGGTGGCAATTTGATTGACGATGTCGCGGTGATTGGTACCGACACCTATTTCAACGATGGATCCGCCGTCGGCGTATTGTTACACGCCAAAAACACGCTTGCCTTGGCCAACAATTTACGGGAAAAAAGGCAGCAGTTTGCGCTGGCTAACGCCAACTTGAACGCGACAATCCAAACGATCAAGTTTGGCGAACAAACGATCGAGCTGCTTTCGACACCCAATAATCGCTACCGCTCGTTCTATGCGGTCAGCGGTGATTGCCATTTGATGACGACATCGTTGAAGATCGCTCAACGGTTTTTGGAATCGGGAGCCGGCATTCGATCGCTGGCGCAATCGGCAGAATTTCAATTCGCCCGGTACCAGATACCACTGATTCGCGACGATACGGTGTTTGTTTACATGTCATCGCGGTTTCTCCAGGAGCTATTGGCCCCACAATATCAAATCGAGTTGCGGCGTCGAAACCGGATCGTCACCGAAATGATGATGCTGGAAATAGCACGACTTGTGGCTACCAACGAGGGACTTCCCCGGGCGGAAGTACCTGCGCTGATCGAACTGGGATATCTTCCCGCCAATTTTGGTTATCGTCCGGACGCAGGTAGTTTTCAAGCTGTCGGCGAGACTTGGTACGATTCCATCCGGGGTCAACGGGGATTTTTTATTCCGATCCCTGACCTGGAATTGACCAATGTTACTGCTGATGAAGCCGCATGGTTTCAAAGCCGCGCGTCGTTTTTCTCCGACTCGATTCGATCCCTTGATCCGATGATTTTGGCGATCAAGCGATTTGAATATAAAAACAATATCGAGCGCGTGGTCTTTGACGGCCGAGTCGCCCCGTTTGGCGCGGACAAGTACGGATGGCTGCTCGCGCGGCTGGGTCCCCCGATAAAGCAAGAGATCGCTCCAAATCCGAATGACATCATTCGCTTGCAAGCCAGCATGCAGGGGGACGAGAACAATCCCAATGTTCCGCCCCATCAGATTTTCGCCGCTGTTCAGGATGCTTTGGATCCGAACGTGGATTTGCGGCCAACATCGATATTGCGCGCGATCGATACATTCCGTGACACGCCCGGCTACGTTGGGGCGTGGCCCAAAGCGGGATATATCGATTGGGTCCCGGGACTGGGAGGCGCTCCGGATCCATTGGGCTACACGTACTCGCGCCTGTTGAAATTATGGCGCTTGCAATGGGATGGATTTTCAATTATTTCGTTCGATCAACAACGTTTGGAAAACTTGAAACCCCATTTGCGGGTGCTGGAAAGTGAACGACCGGCGCAGGTCCGGTTGGTGATTGGAGATTTGGTAAATTCGAATTTGCGCAATTGGGCGAATGCGGTCAATTATCGTCGCGGTTGGCAAACCTCAGTGGCCAACGTTCGATTCTTGAATTTGCTGACCCAGCAGTTTCGAATTCCGCCTGGCCTGGCGCGACCCACGGCGGAACGAATGTTGGATGTCGAACTGGTCTGTGCATTGGGTGGAAAATATGAACTGTCGCAATTGCCCACGGGTCGGCAACTGTGGTACTCGACGGCTTGGCCATCGTTCTCGCGACCGGTGCTTCCCGAAGAGCACGCGGCCCCATTGTTGCGCTGGTTTCGCGGCTTGGAAATGGAAGTCTCTCGTTCCGAAACCCAATTTTACGTGCATGGCTTCCTGGATATCGAACGTCAGGAACCAGAATCGAGCTTGCCTTCCTTCGATATGTTTGGCGGATTTGGCAAATTATTCGGCAAATAGATTCAAAGCATCAAAACGCGGTGGCGCACAAAAAAAACGCAGCGACCGGTTTCGAGAAATGGAAACCGGTCCTGCGTTTGAATCCGTCACCGAGCCACCGAGTTTATTTTAGTGGTCCATCGGTTCGTGAGCGTCAATTTTGCCTTTCATGACGGTGTCGCCCGATTTGATTTCGATGGCAACTCCCAGCGGTATGGCCATATGTAAATTCTTGTCGTCGAGGATGTAGACGGCCGACTTGCCGTCGGCATCTGGTTCTTCCGCTTCCAGCACAAATGGCGTTTGATCATTTCCGGCGGCCGGGACAACTTGAAAGCTATCAACCTTCATCGGCATCGGCTCAGGTTTTTCCTTGTCGTTGAGCAAGTACATACGGATGACATTATTACCTGTGTATTGTTTCCATTCACCTTGGTAACCAGCCGCGTCGAGCTTGAACACATGACCGCCATTGGGACCATGGGCCGCGTGCTCTTCATCGGCATGATCATGGTCATGACCATCATCATGCGAATGTTCCGCGACAACGGGCTTGGTGCCACCCTTGTTGGCAGCAGGATCGGCTGGTTTGTCGCAACCGACGCCGAACAAAGTCATGGCAGTAATTGCCGCCGCAAATTGAAATCGCATGAGAAAGCTCCTGAGTGTTTTTCTGGGTTTTATTGGTTTTGAAATCTTGGAAACTGTAACGAATGGCAAGTGCGAATTCCTAGCTATACGGAGTTGGCCTTGGGATGGTTCTGCGTGATCCGGACACACCAAGAACGGCAAGGGAATTCGAGAGACCAACTCAACTAATGGGCCGTCGGCTTAAATCTTGCATCGGCCAAGTGTTCAATGTTAATTTAGCCAGGGGTTTTCCGGAATACGCCCACTGCCGATCAACGATTCAAGCACCTGTCTGCCGTACTGCCGCAGAAAGTTTTCCCACATGTCCGCTGAGTCATCAAACAAGTGATGGGGGTCAGCGTTTAATTGGAACCATTGTCCGCTCTTGATCTCGGACGCCAATTGGCCCAGTTGCCAGCCGGCAACCCCAAACACGATCCGATAGTTCGAGTCCTGTTGTCGGGTTAATTGGTGAAAAACTTTGCGATCAGCTGAGACACAAATGCCACCCGGCATTTCCAATTCGGCAAGCGATTTTTCTTGGTGAATCGCAAACACGGGCCCACCAATGGGGCCGCCGTGAACCATGAATCGGCCATCCGATTCCAATCCAGTCATTTCTCGCCAGACGGACTTGAGTTGATCGTCCGCCGGTCGATTTACCACCACGCCAAAAGTTCCCTGTTCGTTGTCTTGCAACACAAAAACCACGGTGCGTTCAAACGGCGTCGATTGCAAAATTGGCGAGGCAATCAAGAAACTTCCCGGGGCAAAACCGGAGCGCAGGCTTGATCCCGATTGGAGATAGTTTTCGAAACGATGGGTCACTTGGCATTCTTTCCAATAGTAAACAGGCACAGATTAAGGGCTCGAAAGTTGGCAGTGAACACAACTTTATGCAAGATTCGTGCCCAATCGAAGAAATCTGCTGCAAGCCGTTAATTCTATGCTTATTCTGTGAATACGATCCAGAATTGGCAAATTCATCTTAATATTTTGCCAAGTGTTCCCATTCGACAGCCAATTTGGCACCTGATCCTTTGTCGAGCATAAGGACATTGGCTTGCTTTTTTCCAATCATCCAATCTTTCGGGAGGAAGTCGAGTTGGTTACTCCGCATAGCTCGGTCGAAAATAAAACGGCTCCAACGTCCATAAATCATCGCGTTGACCAGCCATAAATCGTCGCCAACCCAGCTCGCCGACGCCAACGGCCGAACATTCCCAGAGGCGCTCGTCGGCGATTGGGGTTTTCATGGACGAGATGGTCGTCGTGGCCTGGATGGCGTCAATGATTGGATTTAACCCCGTTCCGGTCAGCAAGTCGCCGTCGGCCAACCGTTCCAACCAGGTGGACCGGTCCAGTATTTGGTTCGCTGAAATCTCCTGTGGATGTTCGGATGCAACCTCACCGATGCGATAACTACCTGTGAACAACTGTTGCCGCTGAGCATTGAGTACAGATTTGATAACTCGTACTCCAGCTAACAACGACGGGGGCGAAAGCTTGTATGTCTGATTGGCAATTACCTCCAACGTATTGACACCGATCAAGGGAGTTCCGTGAACGTAGGCCAAAGTTTTTGCGGTAACCACTCCAACTCGCAATCCAGTGAACATTCCCGGCCCTGTTGCAATGGCGATCAACTCCAAATCCGCTAATTTCCGTCCGGCCTTCGCGAAAACCTGTTTCAACATGGGAAATAGTTTGACCGAAACTCCGGGCGGAAACTTACCCGTTACAGGTGGTCTTGCTTCGGAAATGGGATGGCATTGGATCGCTGATTGGCGCGAATCGGCTTGCGTTATCAAGTGACCACTTTCCAAAAGGGCGACCGAAAACTGGCGATCCGATGTATCAATGGCCAAGGTAAACAATGGAAAATTCCCCTGCGTGATTCAAATATCACGTTAAAAAATGAAAAAATGAACCCCGGATAAACAGCCGACCGAAATGCGCACTACAATTGAGTAATAAACGATCCAATTGCTCGCGAATTTGGCCTCTGACTCGATTGCAAGCCAAACTGATTGGACTTAAACTACTGCTCTTTCCGACAGCTGAAAATCCCAAAAATCCGAAATACTGTTTCATCCTATTCCTTTCAAGGGCCACAGCTGTGAAGCGTGCGATAATTAGCGATATCCATGGAAACCTGGAGGCCCTGACTGCGGTGTTAAACCGGATCGGGGAGTTGAATGTGGACGGGATCATCTGTTTGGGCGACGTCATCGGTTATGGTCCCAATCCCTTGGAATGCCTCGACCTCGTGATGTCGAAATGCCAATTGACAATTTTGGGAAATCACGATCAGGCCGCTATTTTTGACCCTGATGGATTCAACCCCGTGGCGATGCGGGCAATCTTCTGGACTCGCACCCAACTCGAATCCGACACCAAGAATATTGAAAAATCGGATTTGCGATGGGACTTCCTGGGGGAGCTTCCGCGGCGTCATGACGAAGGCGAATTCCTGTTCGTCCATGGCTCGCCGCGCGACCCGACGAACGAGTATGTGTTCCCAGAGCACATTTATGAAAAAGAACTGATGGCAGTCTTGTTCAGTCGGATTGAAAAATATTGTTTTCAAGGTCACACCCATATTCCGGGAATGATAACTGAAACAGGAACATTCACTTCTCCCGAGCAGAACGACTATTACTTTCGCCTCGGGGACACCAAATGTATGTTCAATGTCGGCAGTGTCGGTCAGCCGCGCGACGGTGATCCGCGAGCCTGTTTTGTCGTATTGGATTCGGACGATAAATCGGTTCAATATCACCGGGTCGATTACGATTTTGAGACAACCCGACAAAAAATCCATCAGATTCCGGATTTGGATAACATGCTCGGAGACCGTTTGCGCGGCGGTCGATGATCGCTTGACAGAATCACGGTCAGTCCTGATATTCGTGGATGTCGCATTCTGCACCACATGCCAAAAAAAATACCGGCTTCCTCGTTTTCAAATTCCCACCTAACTTTGATGCAGTACTTTCGTGGTCAAACTCGCGATAATTAGCGACATTCATGGAAATTTAGAAGCCCTGACGGCCGTATTGGCGGACATTCAAAAAATCGAGATCAGCAATATTTGCTGTTTAGGGGATGTAATCGGTTACGGCCCCAACCCTCGTGAATGCATCGATGTTTGTCGGCAATTGGATTTTTCTCTACTGGGTAATCACGATAACGGAGCGTTGTTCGATCCGGAGGGCTTTTCAAGCGGTGCTGAAAAAGCGATTTTTTGGACTCGCAAACAACTCGAAGACTCGTCGATCGATGGTGCCCAGGATCGTTGGAATTTTCTCGCCCAACTGCCGCGAACGGTTCGCAAAGACGACCTGATGTTCGTACATGGATCACCACGTAGTCCGCTCAATGAATACGTGTTTCCCGAAGATATTTACAACCAGCGAAAAATCGAACGAATTTTCGGCTTTATTCAGAAGTACTGTTTTCAGGGCCATACTCATGTTCCCGGCGTGTTTACCGAACAATGTCGGTTCTATTCGCCCAATGAAATCAGTAACCACTACACCATGGCGAATCAAAAACTGATGATCAACGTTGGCAGCGTCGGCCAACCCCGAGACAATGATCCTCGCAGCAGCTATGTGGTGCTGGAAGGAAATGAAATCGAATTTCGCCGAGTCGAATACGATCCGCGAATAACGCGGGAAAAGATTCTGGCGATTGCTGACCTGGATAATTTTCTCGGAGACCGTCTGCTCGAAGGCCGTTAGTCCCCCTTCCCAATATTTATGGATTTTCCGACAATACAACGTTGTACGACGGAGCTGCCATGATGGAGTTTGACTTTTCGACTCCCCGACTTCCAGATCCCCCATGGGAGATCTTCGCCGTGAGCATGCACGCTGCCCCTATTTTTTTTACCAGGATTTGTATTTGTGAATGGCCGCGCTATTGGGTTTGTTTTGCTGTCTTCGCTAATCATGGTGGCGGCGATTGTTCTTCAAAACAACTTAACCCCACCTCCGCCAAACGATCCTGCCGCAACCCAAGTTGCCGACCCCAGTCTTCCCGCAGGAACTAACGAGGCGACCCCTGAATCAGCTGATCCGGCCAACCTCTTGGCGGAACCGAATTCCGACCAGGCGCGCGAAAAACAGGAGTTGCAGAATCCGGTTGATCCAAACGTCGATGACACGGCCTCCTTGGCTGCGGGTGTTGATCCTGCTGGCGCCAATGACGAACCCGAACTTCCCGCGAATCCCGGCGTCGACGAACTAGCGCCACCTTTGCCCGGCAATGCCGCCGACAAATTCATCACCATTGGTTCGCTGGGCACGGAAAGTTCCGATCGTTATCTGATTACGGTTAACCAGCGTGGCGGAACGATTCACCGAATCGAACTCAATTTTCATCAATCCGATTCGACTCGGCCCAAGTATCGCGACCTCGAAAACAACGGCGGCTATCTGGGCTGCCTCGATTGTCTCGATACGCCGGCCGGATGTTTGGTACGAACGGTTGGTAGTGGTACTCCGGCACATGAGGCATCGGCGATTGGCGTGGCCGGCGGAATTTCGGTCGGCGACTTGCTCGTCGCGTTAGATGGTGAGCCGATTGTGTCCGCCCATGAATTCGAATTGCGACTGGAAAAGAAAACCAAACCTCGAACCACCGTTCAATTGTCAGTCGATAGGGGCGGCGTTCCGCACACGTTTGATGTAGTTTTAACTGACAAACCGATTGAATTGCTACGTCCAGAAATCAGTCGCCTGGATCCGAATTTCAACTACCCCGAATCGTTCGTCTTATCACTGCTCAAGCCGCTCAGTTTTGTTGATCAGGTTTGGCCTGATTTGGACCGCGACATGCGGACAGGCATTTGGACAACAACGGTGAATAACAATCGTGACGTGGAGTTGAGTTTTGATCTCTCCACCGAGGAACTTACGAAACAGGGCCTCGTTGGTCCGTTATGTGTAAAAAAGCGTTATCGTTTGCCGAATTTGGCAGCTGAGGAGATCCATAACCTTAATTCCCGGACGTTTCATTTCAATCTGGATGTTGAAATCGTCAACGGTGCGGACGAAGCACAAAAATTGGCCTTCGAACTTGATGGGCCAACGGGTTCGACCACCGAGACCTGGTGGTATGCCCAAAAAATTCACGGTCGGTCGACAGCGATCGGTTATGTCGCCGGCGCGCGTGACATTATTGGCTCGACCGAGCGACTTCCTTTTGTGTTTATCGGTTGCCCGGAGATCACCAAAGGGGCAACCAAGTCCCCTCCTGTAATCAATTTTGTCAGCAGTCCCCTGATTGATAAACAAACCGATCGCAACCTGAATTATGTCGGGGTTGACGCTCAGTACTTCAATGTGACTTTGATTCCACAAATGCCGCAAAATGAGAAATTCACTGTCGACAGCGTCTCGACATTTACCAACGGAGGTGAGATTCCAAAAAAAGATGTCAAACTTCATCGCTTGGCCGATTGCACATTCCAATTGATCAAGTCCGTTGAGATCCCAGCAGGTGACAGCTATCGGCAATCGTTTGAGATCTTTAGCGGTCCGAAGGAGGGTCAACTGTTGAAACACTATGGCCTGGACGACACGCGAACCTTTGGCTGGTTCGCGTGGTGCTCAAAGCCATTAATGATGCTACTGCATTTCTTTTATTGGATCACCGGTAGCTTCAGTTACGGCCTGGCAATCATCATGCTTACCGTTCTCGTTCGCTGTTGCATGATTCCCATCTCGCGCAAGGCAGCCTTGAACGCGCAGATGATGCAACATTTACAGCCTCAGATCAAAGAGATTACCGACAAGTATAAAGACGATATGGAGAAACGGGGTGTTGCGCAACGGGAACTGTTCAAACGGTACAACTACAATCCGTTGAACGGCTGTTTCATGATGTTTTTCCAATTGCCGATTTTTATCGGGTTGTATCGAGGGCTGTCGGTCGATATTGGGTTGCGTGATCAGCCATTGGTTTCCGGAATGAGCTGGTGTAGCAACCTGTCTGGTCCAGATCAATTATTGAACTGGAAGGATTGGATGCCGACCATGCTCGGTGATGAGACGGGCTGGCTCGGTCCCTATTTGAATATTTTACCGTTGGTGACGATGGTGCTGTTCCTGGTGCAACAGAAAATGTTCATGCCGCCGCCGACCGACGACCAGCAAAAAATGATGCAAAAAATGATGACCTTCATGATGATTTTCATGGGCGTAATGTTTTTCAAGGTCTCGGCTGGTCTGTGTATCTACTTCATTACGTCCAGCTTATGGGGAATTATTGAGCGAAAAATGCTCCCGAAACCTGTGCTGGATACGGCCAAAATTTCACTCGGCGGCATCAGCGGAGCACTCACGGTTGACGCGACGAGCCGGCCGTCCAAATCGGATTTAAAAGCCGAACAACAACGCGAACTCGATCTGGCCGAACGGAAACAAAGAAACGCGGAGCGCAAGAAACGACTGAAAGACCGCGGCGTTTGAGATGACCAATTTTGATGTTGACGACACGATTGCCGCGATCGGAACTGCAGCCGGCCACGGACTGCGGGGTATCATTCGCATCAGTGGCCCAAACTGCTTGGATTGTCTCGTCAAATCATTTAGTTTTTTTTCGACTCGTCAACTTGCGAAACTGCGTGCGCCCACAGTGCTTGACGTGGAAATGGTCTTGGAAAAGAACCAGCGACTACCTGGCTCCTTGATTTTTTGGCCAACTCAACGCAGTTACACTCGACAACCCTCGGCGGAGTTTCACACGTTTGGCTCGGCGCCAATTTTACAATTAGCCCTCGACAAAATCTGTCAATCAAACGCGCGGTTGGCCAATCCCGGCGAATTTACCTTGCGCGCCTTTTTGTCCGGTCGACTTGATTTGACTCAAGCCGAAGCGGTACTCGGAATCATCGAAGCTCAGGCGCCGACTGAATTGGATGGTGCTCTGAAACAATTGGCCGGCGGATTGTCGGGACCACTCATTGCGGCGCGCGACCAATTGACTTACGTTCTCGCTGAACTTGAAGCTGGACTGGATTTTGTCGAAGAAGACATCGAGTTCATCAGCCGCGAGGTTCTGCTCGCCCGGTTGGTGGAAGTTCAAACGACGCTGGACAGAATCCTCAACCAGATTGATTCACGGTCGTTGACCACACAGCGAATACGAGTCGCCTTGATTGGGTTGCCCAACGCCGGCAAGAGTTGCTTGTTTAATGGATTGCTGGGTGCCGACAAAGCGATTGTGTCCAAACTTCCCGGTACGACAACCGACTTCTTGATCGGGCAACTTGAAATCGAAGGACTCATTGTCGAGCTTGCCGATACCGCGGGATTCGAATCGGCCGCTGATTCGACCAGCATCTCGGCGTTGGCACAGCAGCAACGAGAATTCGCTGAATCAACCTCCCAGCTGCAATTGTTTTGTCTGGATAGTTCCGCTGAAAGATCGAGTTGGGAGCGGGAACGCCTGGCGTCGGCCCCCGCCACGACGCTGATCGTCCAGACCAAATCCGATTTGCCTCCGGCTGAAATGATCGATGTTGACCGCCGCTTGATCGAACAATGGAAATCAGAACAGCGCTGGCTGTCAACGAGTTTTGCCGATCCATCGAGCCTTGAGCAACTGCGGCAAACCATCCTGAAGCACGCGCTGGCGTTTGCGGAAACAACTTCGGAAATTATTGGGTCGACGATTATGCGGACAGCACAAAACCTGCGGTCGGCCTCAAATTGTGTAAGATCCGCCCAATTGGCGGTCTCCGAACAGGCCGGTGAAGAGATTATTGCGGCGGAAATTCGTGCAGCGTTGGACGATGTGGGATTAGTCGTCGGTACCGTTTATACGGATGATATTTTGGACGTTGTCTTCAGTCGGTTCTGTATCGGGAAATAGTTTGCGATTACAATAGCAGACTCTTGAACGGCCAATGTCGACCGTTTCTTAAACCTCTCTGCCTGTTTGAACTCATGAAACGACTACCGACCAACTTCAAATTCGCTGGCCCCTGGTGCTTTTTTTTGCTGACCATGGTCTCCACCGTGGCGGGGCAAGTCGTCGGAGATCGAGTTGCTGTTACTGGCAGCTTCGCCACCAAAATTCATAAGGAAACGGTCGGACAGGTTTTTGAAGGCGAAATCCATTCCATTTCGTCCGTCAATGGAAAATGGTGTGCTCTGGAAGATGTCGCCGGCTGGTTGCCGTTGCAAAACGTGATGAACTTGGAACAAGCCAGCGCGCATTTCGACAAACGCATCAAGGCTAACCAACGCGATTTTGCGGCATTGGCACATCGCGCGATGATCTTTTATGAAAATGACGAGTTCGACAAGGCGTTTCGTGATTTAAACGAATCACTCAGAATCAATCCCAAGAATGCCGTCGCCTGGAGCAACCGAGGTCGCGTGCTTAATGCACAACAAAAGTATGCTTTAGCATTGAAAGACCTCGGATATGCCGTCAAGTTAAATCCGAAATTCCCCCACGCCCACTATAACTTGGGGCGAGTTTTTTATTCGCTCGGCGATTGTAAGAAAGCGATTGCGGCTTATGACGAGGCGATAACATTGGACGCCAAAAACTCTCGCTATTTTGTCAATCGAGGCAGCGCGAAACTGTCTTGCCAGGATCTTGTCGGGGCCCGCGCCGATTACGATCAGGCCCTAACGCTGAACAAACGCAACGCGGACGCCTACGTCGGGCTCAGCAATCTGTCTTTGGCCGAATCGAAACTCGACGCCGCATTTGAACACGCCGATCGAGCCGTTGAACTGGAATCCCAAAACTCCATGGCACTCAACGCCCGCGGTTGGGTCTTGTACAAACGGGGTCAGGTCGACGAGGCTATTTTTGACTTCAGTCGTGCGATTCGTTACGCACCCAAACTTTCTTTAGCCTACAACAATCGCGCTGTCTGTTTTGCGTCGAAGAAGGAATACGACAAAGCGATCGCGGATTATAATGAACTGTTGAAATTGCAAACCGAGTCTCCCGTTGGACTGGCGAATCGGGGCGTGGCGTTCATGGGCAAGGGCGACTTTGAGCGAGCCAAAACTGACCTGGAAGAAGCGGTAAAATTGGCCCCCGAAATGACCGATGGCCTCAATAGTATGGCCTGGTTCCTGTCGACGTGCCCTGACGAAAAATTTCGCGACGGCCAGACGGCAGTTTTGAAAGCTGAACAAGCGTGCCAGTTGAGCGACAACAAAGATTGGTCCTATTTGCTGACGCTGTCTGCTGCCAAAGCCGAAGTCGGCGAGTTTGCAGCCGCGATCGAGACCGCTGTCAAGGCACTCCAGTTAGCCCCGGAATCAGAGAAATCAGATATCGAAGAAAAGGTCAAGCTATTCAAGTCCGAACAACCGTTCCGCAGCCAGGTTTCGGCACCGCGACAATAACCCCGATCGGTTGTCACGTAATTAGCGCACTTTCTTAGCGCACTTTCAATTGGAATTTCCCGCTCTGGCTAAAGAATTTTTTGGGATTCTCATAGACGACTTGCCGGATCAAATTTTCGGCATGACCGCGTCGGCGCATCTCCAGAATGAGATCGGGTACGGCAGTTGGTTTCGAAGGCCCCCAATCCCCAGCCGAGTTGACGCATAACCGCTCGGCTCCAAACCGTTCGATTACATCAACCGCTCGCGCGGGCGTGCATTTTGTCACAGGATACATGGTCATCCCCGCCCAATATCCCGCTTCCAACACGGCGCCGACGGTATGCTCTTCAACGTGGTCGACCAGCACGCGGGAACGATTCAACGCGCTGTGATCCGCCAACATGTCGAGAATCATGCGCGTCCCTTGATATTTGTCTTCCAAATGGGGAGTGTGGATCAAAATTTGTTGCTCGTACTTCAAAGCGAGTTCCACATGTTCCTGGAACACGATCGCTTCATTGCGAGTGTTTTTATTAAGTCCGATTTCACCAATCCCCAGCACATTGGGGCAATCCAGGAAATCAGGAATTACGCGCAACACATCTCGTGACAATGAGACGTTTTCTGCCTCTTTGGCGTTGATGCACAGCCAGGTGAAATGCTGAATTCCGTATTGGGCGGCTCGTTTCGGTTCAACCGAAGTGAGTTGTCGAAAATAGTCGCGAAACGAATCGGCACTACCCCGATCAAAGCCCGCCCAAAACGCCGGTTCACTGATCGCGACACAACCCATTTTCGCCAGCGTCTCGTAGTCATCCGTGGTACGCGAGACCATGTGCAGATGCGGATCGATATAATCCATTTAGAAAAACCTTCTTGGTCCAGCGAATAAGTTTACGTCCGCGAAGTCAGTTCAAATTTTTCTTGCCAGGCCTGATCGTATTCACGAGAAAACAGCAACTGAATCCTTTCGGCTCGATGCAATTGAACGGTCCCGACCAACTCGATGGCTTTGGAAATCAGATTCATCTTTGGATCGGCTGAAACATCCCCTTCGGCTCGTTGGATTCGGTCGAGTGCCGCGCCAACTTCAAGAATTTTTGCTCGGATTTCGAGAAACTCTCGATCCAGGATTTCTTTGGAATTCATAAAACACCATCGGTCTCGAAACTGTTTAGCGGGGTAAACCATCGATAACGGTCCGCCAATCGGATTTTTACCGTCTCTCATTTGGATACTGTAATCCTATTCAGAGATTCCCCGGAACGCTAGGTCATGGCTTTCAAACACGAAGCCTGGGGCTCTTTTGCCGCGAAATTCCGGGCCTTGATGACTGCACTCCCCGGGGCTACTTGGTTTACCAGGCAGGTTGTGCGGATCCTGCGGCTTGGGATTGGCACCCCTCCAAGCGTTAACGATCAGCTATTGATTGAATTTCTGGGTTACGTAAGATAGTTCATCCCGTCACTACCTTTGCTTGTCCTGATTGGAATTGTCGATATTGTCTGAAGCGCTGGATGATCAATCTGCGATTTGACTTTCCATTTACCCGCCCACGATTTTTGGTCTGATTTTTTTGATGCCACGAACGATTGCCATCGGCGATATGCACGGCTGTGCAACGGCACTGGCGCGATTGATTCGTGAGATTCAACCGACTCGCGATGATGTGATCATCGGATTGGGTGATTACGTTGATCGAGGAATGGAATCGTCGCGCGTCATCGAAATTTTAGTCGACTTGGTCGCTCGCTGTCGCTTGATTCCATTGATTGGCAACCATGAAATCATGATGTACAAGGCCATTCAGGGTAATCCACGAGATTTCGAGTTTTGGTTTCAACATGGTGGAAGTTCAACGCTGGCCAGTTACGGCGGGAATCTACAGCGCATCCCACAACATCACCTGACGTTTCTCAGTCACTGTTTGCGGTATTACGAGACGAATACACATTTTTTTGTGCATGCCAACTACGAGGAAGACACACCGCTCGCCGAACAAACCGATGATGTAATTTTCTGGCGTCATGTGGATGAATACCCTCCCCAATTACATCAAAGTGGCAAAATTGCCATCGTTGGCCACACCCCGCAAACGGACGGCAATGTGCTTGATTTCGGACATCTCAAAGTTATCGATACGTTTTGTTACGGGGATCAATGGCTAACTGCCGTTGACGTTAATTCAGGAAAAGTCTGGCAAGCCAACAACCGAGGTGAATTCAGGAACGAAAAATTGGCAGTTTTCGAAGCCTTCCCCTATACGGTGGATCAGTCCGATGATTCGCTCGCCGAATAGGATTTGTTGAATCAGAGGAAGTTCAACTCGCCCGGGGTCGGGATTGAGATACCCATCGGCGACCGGCTTTGAGTTCGGGTTATCTTTGGTTAGAATCTGTTGCTCATGGTAGAGACTGTTTCGCCCGAGGGCTTCGCTCACAAATTGTTTGAGCTAGCCCCATCGATAGCCGAGCGAGCTGAATTCCAAACGTGTGTTGCTGCGCTAAAAAGCGCAAACACCGCTTCGTTTGATTCAGTCTGGGGTTCGTCCTGCGCGCTGTTGACCACCGCTTTGGCTCGGTCGTTTCCCCACGTTCTTGTGGTTGTCGCCGACGCGAAGGAACAGGACAATCTGTTGGACGACCTATCGACATTCTATCCTTCACCAGTCGAGCGATTTCCCGCCTGCCTGCAAGGACTCAATTCCGCAGTTACGGTGGATCTGGAATACGGCGACCGATTGCGACTGACGAAATTGCTCTCAACCAATGAAGCCGGTGCGATCATTGTGGCAACGGTCGCCGCGCTATTGCAACCGGTTCCGTCCCGCGATTCCATCACTCGGCATTCTCGACGGGTGCAGGTCGGCCAACAAATCGTTGTCAGTGAGTTTCAGGAATGGCTGATCGGACAAGGATTTCACGAAACAACGGCGGTCGAATTGCCGGGAGAGTTTTCGGCGCGGGGTGGAATTTTCGATGTCTTTGCACCTGATTGGGCTGGTCCCGTTCGCATTGAGCTGTTCGACGACGAAGTCGAATCGATGCGCCAATTTGACGGTGCCACACAGCGCAGTCACGCTGAGTTACAAGAAGTCGAAATCACTGTGTTGTCGCCCGATTTCAAAGACAAAGGAAGTCTATTCGATTTTTTGCCGGTCGGCACGCTGGTGCTGCTCCATGAACCAGGCCAGTTAAACGAGCAGGCGACTCGGTTCCTGGAACGAAGTCTCCGATTAAATGAGCTATTCACATGGGCTGATGTCGGTCGACAATGGGCCCAGTTTCCGCTGGCATCTGCCAGCAGTATCGCCGCCGGACATCTCGGTGCTGTTTGGCAATTACCCATCGATTCCATCGAACAATTCAGCGGCGATATCGGCGACTTGCGCGTCCAGGTCGAGCGGTTAGGCCGCGACGCCGCCGGTCAGGAATGCGAAATTTTTGTCCTCGCCAGGGTCGCCGGGGAGTTGCCTCGCGTCGCGGAGATTCTTGGTACCACAGCCTTAGCCACTAGTGGTCGACTGCGAATGGGGGTCGGTTGCGCTCACGCTGGATTTCGAATTCGAGATTCACGCATTGTTGTCGTCGGCTGTGATCAGATATTTCAGCGCACCGAATTGCGACGGCGCGGAAGGCGTCGGTTGGGTAAAGCCATCGACAGCTTTCTGGATTTGCGTCAGGGAGATCTTGTCGTGCATCTGTCGCATGGTATTGGACGATTTCGTGGTCTGGAGATGCTCGACAAAGAAGGCGAACTAACCGAACACCTCAAGCTCGAATTTTATGGTGGCACGAAGATTTACGTCCCCGCGACGAAAATCGATCTCGTTCAAAAATACATTGGTGGTTCCAACACCCGACCCCTGTTGGCAAAAATCGGCGGCAAGACTTGGGCCAAGCAAAAAGCCTCCGTCGAGGCGGCGATCACCGATATGGCTTCCGAGATGATCGAAATGCAAGCCCAACGCGACGGTCGGCCCGGCATCGCGTTCAATCGGGATACTGAATGGCAACATGAATTCGAGCAATCGTTTCCGTTTCACGAAACTCCGGATCAATTGACGGCCATTCAGTCGATCAAAGATGACATGCACCGTTCGCAACCGATGGACCGGCTGTTGTGTGGCGATGTAGGATTCGGCAAAACCGAAGTTGCCATGCGCGCCGCCTTCAAAGCAGTCGAAAGTGGCTATCAAGTCGGCATCCTCGTCCCCACGACCGTGTTGGCGGAACAGCATTTCAAAAACTTCAAGGAACGGATGAGTGAATTTCCGCTGGAGATCGCCAAACTCAGTCGATTTTGTACGGCGAAGGAAACCAGGGAAACCGTCGCGCGACTCGCCAAAGGTAAAGTCGACATTGTGATTGGTACACATCGTCTCGTATCCAAAGACGTTAAATTTTTCAACCTCGGCCTGGTCATTATTGATGAAGAACAGCGCTTCGGCGTAGAACATAAAGAGCGCTTGAAGAAATTTCGCTGTACGGTGGATCTGCTAACCATGTCTGCGACGCCGATTCCGCGAACGTTGCATATGTCATTGGTGGGTGTGCGGGATATTTCCAATTTGGAAACGCCCCCTGAAGAACGCTCTCCCGTGGAAACCAAAGTGCTCCGTTACAATAGCGAGATTATCCGGACGGCCATTTTGCGCGAACTCAATCGCGGTGGACAAATCTTCTTTGTTCATAATCGCGTTAATGATATCGAAATCGTCCGTCAGAGATTAATGTCATTGGTTCCCGAAGCAACCTTTATTGTTGGTCACGGCCAAATGCCGGAGGGTGAACTTGAAGACGTCATGATCGATTTCATTGCGGCGAAATACGACGTGCTCATCGCGACAACTATCATCGAAAGCGGCTTGGATATTCCCAATGCCAATACTATTTTTATCAATCACGCTGATCGATATGGATTATCGGATCTGCATCAATTGCGGGGCCGGGTGGGACGCTTCAAACACAAAGCCTATTGCTATTTACTTCTCGAACCCCACAAACACTTGAATCCCACTGCCGCCAAACGACTTCAGGCTATCGAGACGTTTTCCGAAATGGGAGCCGGGTTTGCCATCTCCATGCGGGATTTGGAAATTCGCGGCGCAGGAAATCTGTTGGGCACCCAACAAAGTGGCCACATTGCCACGATTGGTTACGAACTGTATTGCCAAATGCTGGAAACCGCCGTCCGGAAAATGAAACACCAACCGGCGAGGTTGACCGTCCATGTCGAAATCGATTTGCCGATTTCGGCGTACCTACCGGATGAGTATGTGGTGGATCGACGACAGAAGATTGACATCTACCGCCGGTTGACCCGTTTGGAGAAGTTTGATCAAGTCGATGAATTGCGCACGGAAATCCGCGATCGGTTTGGCAAACTTCCCAGCCCGGTAAAGCGTTTGATGACTCTGGCTGAGTTGAAACTGGAAGCCACCGTCTGGCAAATCAATTCGATTTCCCTGCAAGGCAACTATCTGGTACTCAAGTTTCAAGATCGCAACCGCTTTACGCAATTGACAAAACTTCGCCCGGTGATTCGGATCATTGACGACCACACCGCCATGGTGACGCTCAAGTCGACCAATTTCACGCCGGAAAAAATGCTGGCACTTGCGAAATCGCTCTTGCAAACGACGGCCTAGTCCTTCTATTGTCCGCGATAGTCCGTCGACTAAGCGCTCCCCGTCTGGATTCGACCCAGCGATGGTTACCTCCATTCCTTTAACTGACCTATACCGCAGATGAAAAAGACTACTCTAATCATCTTACCGATGTTGTTGCCGATGCTAATCTTGTGCAGTTTCGGAGTCGAAGTTGCGGTTTCCCAAGTCACCTCGTCTCAACAGACTCGCCTCAAGAGAACGACGCCCGATCCCTACTTCAATCCCAAATTACAACCGCTGGCGGATTCAACTCAACCGGCCACGAGCCCACTACAGCCAGTCATTCCGGTCGCCACTCCGTTGGCTTCTTCTGCCGACTGGGGTGGTCCGACAAATAAAACACCGAATCCCCATTCGCAAACAATCGGGAATTGGGAAATACCCAGGACCCCAACTTCACCGCTCATCCGGCATAGTTCTCCCTCAATAAACAATTCAATTATTCGGCAACATGGCGGTGGGCTTGCCACGAGCGGCGGCGCAGGTCAATTGCAACCGGACAAATCCACGGACGCCTTCGCGACGGCGCAGCAACCGAGTACCAGTCTTGCTGACACATTCGATCCCTCGCAACAACCGGCGACGACAATTCGTCCCGGCATCACGCCCAGTAACGGTGGAGATTTCTCGGCCGACTTGTCCAATCTAAAAAAACCAATTTCAGCCTCCCCCACAACTCGTGCCGCCAGTCCGGCCTTGGACTTCGCCGCCAATTTACCAGCATCGCCGCCGGTTAAAAGTGCGAAACTTGCGCCGGACAACAAGTTCGCGCCGACTGACAAAACTGCGGATCGAGCTCCAGCGAATCTTCCCCGATCCATGGACAAAAACAATTCGTCAACGGTCAGCGCCTCGCCGTCGGTGAAAATCCCCACTATCGAATCAGTTCCGTTTGAGCCCACGAAATTAGTGGCGATGGTCGGCAACGAACCGATTTTTGTCGGAGACATGTTGTTCGAAGTCAACCAACTAGTTGAAAAATTCATGCCGACAGCGCCACAATCAATCAAAAACGAAGAAATCAAAAAAATTGTTCCGAAACTAGTACCCAAATATGTGGATGCAAAACTGCTGTACATCGGCACGCTGCGCAAATTGCCGGCGGAAGCCGATGTGAACAAAATTCTGGAACAGGCCGGTAAGGAGTTCGATGAAAACGCGATGGGAAAAATGATGGAGAGCGCCGGCTTGAAAACAGCTGCCGAATTCGATGCCCAATTGCGTGCTCAAGGATCCAGTTTGCGAAAGTTGCGGTTATCCTGGAGTCAGGATCAATTGACAAAGTACTTCTTGTCGCAACAACTCGCGGTCGACACGGAGGTTACTCATCAAGCGATGCTCGATGACTATCAAGCGCGAATCGCCGAGTACTCGGTGCCTGCCCGAGCTCGTTGGGAACAAGTGATGATTCGATTTGATCGAACCGAGTCGAGGGCGGAAACGGAAAAAATGTTGGTCGAAATGGCGAACCAAATCGTCTATGGAGCGAACTTTGCCTCGGTGGCCAAAAAGGGATCACATGGCTTCAATGCAGCGGGCGGGGGACAACACGATTGGACTTCCATAGGCTCGTTGGTTTTGACCGAATTGGATCAAGCAATCTTTTCTTTGCCCATCGGCGAATTAAGCGAGAAAATCGAAACGGCGGACGGTTTCCACGTCGTCCGGGTCCTCGAGCGAACCGAAGCGACGCATAAACCGTTTCTGGAGGCACAGGTCGAAATCAAACAACGCATGTTGGATGAGAAACGCAACGCCGCATTCGAGAAACATCTAAAAAAGCTCCGTCAGGAAGTCCAGGTTGAGTATTTTTTGGGCTCTGCCCCACCGGGTTCAACCTAAAAATCGCTTCAAAAACCGAATTCTCGTCGCGGACTTCCGATAATCGGTCACCGATCATCGATTGTTTGGGTTCGCAAAATTGAACGGAGATATCGACGGGCCGAGACTCAACGGGGACGTCGTTCCCGTTTGGTTAATGGGCTGATTCTGCGACACGTGATTATTCGGGTACCCGAGGATGCACCTGCCTTGGCGCAAGCCAGGCCATTTCATTCTAGCAAATTTCAACGGTTCGTTCACGCTGCAACGTAACCATTTGAACAGCGGACTAGCCGAGTTTCGCTGAGGCTGGAAAACAGGTAAACTACTGTCTTGGTGACTCGGTACTGCGGAGTGTTTTGAATCCCAGTTCGCTGGCCTTGTTGACACCGTGGAGCAAAACGAATTTGCTTGCACGTTTTGCAATCGATAATTAAGTCCACCGGTCCAGCCGGTGATTACGCTGACATCGGGAAACAAATCAATGGCCAAAACGGCAAAGCTAATCTGCGATAACCAGGAACTTGACCTGCCAGTCATTGAGGGTACCGAACAGGAACGGGCAATTGACATCAGTGCCCTTCGAAAGAGTACCGGTCTCATCACGATCGACGAAGGGTATGTCAACACCGGTGCCACCACCAGTTCGGTGACTTTTCTCGATGGCGAACTGGGAATATTGCGTTATCGAGGCTACGAAATCGAAGAGCTGGCACAGCATTGTGATTTTGTGGAAGTTTCGTACTTGTTGATATACGGAGAGTTGCCCAACGCCGAACAATTGCATGAATTCCGCATGTCGATTCGTCGACATACCATGTTGCATGAAGATATGCGATTGTTTTACCACGGTTTCCCGCGCGACGCCCATCCGATGGCGATTCTATCGAGCGTGGTTAGCGCCATGTCAACTTTCTATCAGGATTCGCTTGATCCGCATGATTCGGCTCAAGTCGAAATTTCGATCCGTCGACTGCTGGCGAAACTTCCCACCATCGCCGCCTACAGCCACAATAAATCGATGGGGCAGCCGTTTGCCTATCCACAGAATGACCTCTCGTATTGTGACAATTTCCTGCAGATGATGTTTTCCGTCCCGTGCGAACCCTACGTCTCGGACCCGACATTTGTTTCGGCCCTCAATATGTTGTTGATCGTGCATGCCGACCACGAACAAAACTGCAGTACTTCGACCGTCCGAATGGTTGGCTCGGCCGACTCAAATTTGTTCGCCTCGATTTCGGCGGGCATTTGTGCATTGTGGGGACCATTGCACGGTGGAGCGAATGAAGCCGTGGTCCAGATGTTGAATCGGATTCGCGATGACGGTGGAGACGTCGATAAGTATGTCGCGATGGCGAAGGATAAAGACAGCGGTTTCCGGTTGATGGGATTCGGTCACCGCGTTTACAAGAATTTCGACCCCCGTGCCAAGTTGATCAAAAAAGCCTGTGATGATTTGCTCAACAAATTGCAACTCAAAGATCCCTTGTTCGAAATCGCTCAGAAACTCGAAAAGGTTGCGCTCGAGGACGACTATTTCATTCAACGCAAACTTTACCCGAACGTCGATTTCTACTCCGGCGTGATTTATCGGGCAATGGGAATTCCGGTCGACATGTTCACTGTTCTGTTTGCCATCGGTCGACTACCGGGTTGGATCGCTCATTGGAAGGAAATGCACGACTCTACCAACAAACGCATTTGTCGCCCGCGTCAAATTTATACCGGCGCCAACCAACGCGAGTTCGTGCCGGTCGGTGACCGATAGAGAAAACAGCTACCGATAGAGAAAACAGCTATCAACGCAAGCCGTTAAACAACAGTGAGCCAACCCGCACGATTGTCGCACCTTCTTCAATCGCAATTTCGAAATCCCCGCTCATTCCCATGGAGAGTTCGCCTAGTCGCACGTTGTCGGGCAGGTTGGATCGCTGTGTTGCCATCAACTCGCGCAGCGCCGCGAATTCACGCCTTGCATCGGCTGCATTTCCCGCCAGACCCGCCATACCCATCAGCCCATTCACTTGCACAAAACGCAATTGCGACACGCGCTCGATTGTCGAAGTCAATTCGATCGGCGCGAACCCGTGTTTCGCCGCCTCGCTGGAAATATTAACTTCCAATAGGACCTGCACTACACGATTTGTTTCAGTGCCTGCGATATTAATCGCATCGAGCAAACGCGAACTGTCCGCCGATTGAATCAGGGTTGCAATCTCGACGGTTCGTTTGACTTTGTTCCGCTGCAAGTGGCCGATCAAATGCCAGGCAATTTGTGGATCGTTTAACGCCGTAGCCTTTTCCCACATCGATTGCGGACGATTTTCCCCCAATACCGTACAACCCGCAGCCACCAGGTGAGCGGTGGTCGCCGCGTCAACGTATTTTGAAACGCCGACCAATTGAACCGAACCTGGTTTTCGACCACTGCGGACCTCCGCGGCCCGGATTCGCTCCTGCACGATGGCCACGTTTTCCTGAAACTTCTGAATTGTCATCGTTCGACCTGGAACTTGCGTTGTTGTTTAAAAGGCGTGGTCCAGCGATCAAACATCGCCAGTTGGGGAACCGTAAATCAGGATTGAATTCGCAACATCTCGGTCACCGTTCCCCGGCGGTCAAACCGGCCGATGACAAACTCTCCATTGAAATTTTCGCCGAGGAATGAGCGATTGCCCGGTTGCGAAACCGCTCGATAGAAATACCATTGTTGTTTGTCGAGCTGAAATCGAAATGCCGCGGCGATCTCTCGAGACACTTGGCGACGATCTTCGGCCACGGTCAACTGACGCCAAGTTCGTTTCTTTCTCGCCCGCTTCGCGTTGAGATCAAACACCAACGGAACGTAGAGTCCAGCACCGTTTGCCGAGTCGGTCAAACGCAGTCGGTTCTCGACACACTCCAATCGCCCACTCGACCGACCGACCTTCCATTCCGGTAACGACAGTGGCAACACAAGTGCTTGAATTTTTGGATCTTGCAAGTACATCTCCCGCGTCTCGGACTCCGGCAGGCAACTCAGGCCGTCAGCGAGCGGCCAATCACATTGATATTCGATCTGACCGGGAAGTAGCGGGACGATGCAATCGGCCACCAACAAGAACTCTTCGCTGCGCGACAGAATTAACTGACGGGTCAAGGTAATCGATTGCGTCATGGGCATTTGCAATTCAATGTAATCTACATCCTGATCGTGTTCGTCGCACACGATTTCGAACCCCTCGATCGGTGTCGTTGATTGACCGTTGAATTTGATTTGAGGGAATGTCGAACCGACAATCAATGGCTTGTTTGCACCGAGTTCTAGCGAAAATGACCGCTGCGAATATTCAAAGGCCAGATAGGGCGCGCGGCCGCGCCATTGGCTACGCAATACTCCCGATTCTCCCCATTCAGACACAGAACTGGAGGACGCCAATTTACTGATTTTTTCGACGTTTATCCCCGATTCAGTACGAATCCCCTTGGCAAAAATCCGATCGTCGGATTCACCCGATATTTTTAACATCATTGCCAGACACTCATCAGTAATCGGTAGCGCGTCGGGCCCACTCATCATCAACGATCCCGAAGATCGCAAGAGACGCAACAGTTGTCTCACGCCCCATTCGATCTGCGCCGATACCTCGGAACTGAAATCAAGTTCCAAAGCGTCAATCAATTTCAGAGATCGCGCCCAGCTCGCCATCAGCGGTCCAAACAGCGGCACCAATTCGGCGCGCGGCCAGCCATCGTCGTCGAGGCCAACACCAACAGCTCCGGCCATCCAATCCGCAGCGGGCTGAGCCAGATCCGCTTGGACTACGAGCGCGGGCAATTGATAGGCCAGCGTCAAAGGCAACTCCACGGCCAGCATTTGCTCCAGCCAAGCGTGGATCGCTGTGTCAGCCTCGTGGAGTTTCAGTTGTTCGGTCTGTGAAATGAGTCGTTCCAATAGCGGGCTGCAATCTGCTTCACCGCTTGCCGCCAACAATTCGCGCAAGGCCTGGGCTGCGGCAAGAGTGGTTAAGGCTCCGCCAGCACCAGAGCGGGAATCGTTCGCGGAGGGCAGCGCACCGATAATTTCTTCGATCCATTGGCTCGCGGTTGTCAGGGACATTCCCGATCGCTGTTGGACATCCCGGTTATGCCGATACCATTTTGCGATGTGGCCCTCCGCGATTTCATGGCGAGTCTGACCATTTAGCAGCCACAACAACGGCGAAGTGGAGCCCCCCTTCAGTAGTTTCGTAAGTGGCGGTGGCGGAACGGCGGTGTCACGTTTTTTTGGACTCTTAGGCGACGATTTCGACTTGGCAGGCATAAAACTCAACGGTGGTTAATCAGGCGAACATAATTGAGGTCACATTATGGTCGAAAACCAGTTTTATCCCAGTCGCCATCGTTGCCCGCAGCCCCTTGGCACCGTATCTTTAAGAATCCCTTGGAAGTTGTACCGGGATAGTTCACTATATTGCAACCACATCGACTGATTCCCGCGATTTAACCCCATTAACCAAGTATGAATCTTGACAGCCAATTGACGACTCGAATTTTTTTGTCGCTGGTAGTAATTGGTTTTGTGGGCTGTGAAATCAAGCCAAAGCTGGCTCCGCCCGTCCGAGTTGCCATGCAGGAACAAGAGGAAAAAAAAGCAGCGACCTCCCAATCGGAGGAGATGATACCCGAAACCTCTACGCCGATCCTCGACGAGCGCTTAGGTCCTGACGAACAACCCCAGTCGCCTCCGAAATCGCTTCCCACTACTTTGGACACCGACCCCGATTCAATGCCGTCGACGCGTGACAAACAGGAATCGCCGATCGAATCAGACGTGGACCCGAAACAGTCAAGCGATGACCCGAATGTAGACACGCCGGTTTCGGATGAAGAACAAACGATCGAAATCCCATCGACTTGGAAGCGTTTGGGCCAGCATGAAATCTGGATCGACTTCAAAAGCAAACTGGTAATTCTTGGCGGAAATATCTGTTTGACGGCTGGCCAACTTGAAATGTTTGCTTGTCCGGCCGGCACCAAAGAACATGAATCGGTGATTGCCGTTAACGCGGCAGCGTCCGAAATGCATGCCGCTTTGGTGGCACTCGGAATCGAGCCCGGCAAACCCTGTCAGTGGAATCCGGAATACAAACCTGCCAGCGGCCCGGTCATCGATATCGAGATTCGTTGGCGCGACTCCAAGTCTCAAACCACTATCAGCCGTTCGGCGAAACAGATGATTCAGGATTTCCACACCAAGAAACCCATGACGCACGAATGGGTGTTTGGCGGTAGCGAACTCTGGGAAGACCCGGAATCGGGAGAAAACATTTATTACGCGAACTCCGGAGAGATGATTTGTCTCTCTAATTTCTCGACCGCTTCGTTGGATTTGAATGTGGAAAGCAGTCAGTCCAACGAAGGGCTCTTATTTCAGGCTTTCACCGAGAATATTCCTCCCTTGGGCACAAAAGTCTACCTCGTCTTGAAACTTGGACAACCAATTACAACGCCTCCAGCTGACGCGGCGAAAAACGAAACGCCTTAATCCATTCACTACCTACCCGGAAAAAAAACGCCCCTGTGCAAGACCGCAAGAAAACCCAACAAGTCGATCACGAAATCGCCATTGTCGTCCGAGTCATTTTGCCGGATGACATCGTCGAAATCGATCCTTTAGAAGAACTGCAGGGCTTGGCTGAAACCGCCGGCGCACTGGTTATGGCTGGCATGGTGCAACGCCGCGAAAAACCCAATGCCACGACCTATCTCGGCAAAGGCAAGGTCGAAGAACTGATGCAGTTGGTCGAATTCCATGCGGCCGATGTCGTGATTTTCGATAATGATCTATCGCCTGCCCAAAATCGCAACCTGGAAATGGCGATCAAAGTCAAAGTTCTGGATCGTACCGAGTTGATCCTCGACATTTTTGCGACGCACGCGCAAACCTATGAGTCTCGTTTGGCTGTGGAACTGGCGCAGCTCGAATATTCGCTGCCTCGTTTGAAACGGATGTGGACGCACTTGTCCCGATTGAAAATGGGGGTCGGGATGCGCGGGCCGGGTGAAAAACAATTGGAGACCGATCGTCGATTGGTCGAAAAACGGATTCACGATCTGAAGGCCGAACTAAAAAAAGTCGAAGGCCGCAAAGAGCGACAGGTGGCCTCTCGCAACGGCACCATGACGGTCTCGTTGGTCGGTTATACCAATGCGGGAAAAAGTACCCTCATGAATTCGCTGACCGACGCCAATGTGCTCGCCGAAGACAAGTTGTTTGCGACCTTGGATACGCGGACCCGTCGCTGGCAACTGCCGAAATGGGGGCCCGTTCTTTTGAGCGATACGGTCGGCTTCATTCGCGATTTGCCCCACTCGTTGATTGCCAGTTTTAAGGCCACCCTGGAAGAAACCCGCCAAGCCGATTTGCTGTTGCATGTGGCCGATGCCAGCAACCCGAAAGTGATCGACCAAATTCAGGCGGTCTATGTCGTACTCGAGGAAATTGGGATCGAGGAAAAAGACACTTTACTCATTCTCAACAAAGTCGATTGTGCCAGTGACGAATCGCACTTGGAGTCGCTTAAGAACCGCTACCCAAATGCGTTGGTGGTCAGTGCAAAAACGAAATTCGGATTCGATCGACTGCACGAAGTCGTGAGTGACGCGCTCAGCCGATCATTTCAGGATGTAGATATTGAAATGTCGATTGCCAACGGACGACTATTGGCGTACTTGGCTGAAAAAGGTGAAATTCTTTCGACACAATATGGCGAGAGCACCGTGCTGGTGCACTGCCGATTGTCCCCCAAGGATCTGGGACGTATCGACCCAACGCAGATCATTGTTTCGCCACATTCTCCTTCGGGTTTGATTCAGGAGTCAATCCTCCCCAGCCCAGCGCGGGAAGCGTCGTAAATTAGTGTATGTCAAAACGCCGCTTGAATAATCTGCGCGCCATTGTTACTGGGGCCTCGAGTGGCATTGGTTGGCACCTGGCACAGCAACTCGCGGCGGCCGAGGTCAAAGTTTGTGTTTGCGCACGGCGCGCGGATCGTCTTCAGCAACTCCAATCCCTCATCCGATCGTCGGGCGGCTGTTGTGAAGTAGTCGTCGGCGACATCACCGAACCAGGCACACGCGGAAAACTGCTGGAAGTCGCGCAGGCCAGTTGGGGTGGTGGCCTGGATATTCTGATCAACAATGCCGGTATCGGTGCGATGGGTCGCTTCGATGCCGCGTCAATTGATCGCTTGCGGAGAATCTTTGAAGTAAATTTTTTCGCGACCACGGAAATGATTCGCGCGTCGCTACCGCTGTTGCGACATGGCCAGACACCGATGATCGTCAACATGAGCAGTGTGTTAGGCCATCGCGGAGTGCCGCTAAAAACGGAATATTGCGCGAGTAAGTTCGCTATCCATGGCTTCAGCGACTCGCTCCGAGCAGAATTGGCTAGCGATGGAATCGATGTGCTGCTGGTCAGCCCCAGCACGACCGACAGCGAATTTTTCGATTCGTCGTTGGAAGACAATACAACCAAGGATTGGAAGAAACGGGGAGCGATGCCGCCCGAATTGGTTGCCGCCAAAACGATCCGGGCAATCCGCAAGGGTCGCCATGAGATCATCTTGACGCATGGCGGGAGATTTCTCGTCTGGGTTGATCGAATCATTCCAGGGATGGCCAATCGTCTTCTATCACGGTTTGGGAATTAGTTGAACGACATCCTGATTGTGCCAAACTCTGGCCCGCCATCCTGGCGATGGAGGTGCCTGGCACGTCCTTTTGCTGCCGCCGCCGTTGTCGTAAGATGACGTTCGCCGAAAGCAAATTCCGTTACTGAAAACTGCCAACTGAAAACTTCGATGAACCAAGTTGTTAACCCTGACGATTCGACAGGTGCTTCGCCAGAAGAATCTCGACGCAAAAAACTGCAAACACTGATCGAATTGGGCATCGACCCTTGGGGGCAGCGATTTGACAATCGCGAACTGCTTGGTTTGATTCGCCATCGCGTGTCGGAAATCCAATTTGTTGCGGCGGACGGTCAGTCTCGCGCGCTACCGTCGCAAACCGAATTGGATTCGGGTGGTGAGAATGCGTTTCGCGATTGGTTGAAAGAGCAGGGCCCAGGGACCTTGAGCGGTCCTACCGTGAGGGCGGCCGGACGAATCATCTTGTTGCGCGACAAAGGCAAGTTATTGTTTATCGATATCGAAGACTGGACTGGCCGGATTCAGTTGTTTGTCGGCCGCAACCAGATCGGTGAAGAAAACTGGAAACTGATCGAGTGCCTGGACCTCGGCGATCTAGTCGGCGTCGATGGAATCTTGCGTCGCACGCAAACCGGCGAGTTGTCAATTTTTGCCGATCAAATTCATGTTCTCTGCAAGACACTCGATCAACCACCAGCCAAACACGTTGGACTAGTCGATGCAGAAATTCGGCAACGACGACGCTACGTCGATTTGGCTTACAACGAAGGCGTACGAGATCGATTTCTCGATCGCTCCAAAATTGTGCGTTCGATTCGCGAGACATTACACGGATTGGGATTTGTGGAAATCGAAGGGCCCACGCTGCACACGATCGCAGGTGGCGCTGCGGCCCGCCCGTTTGAAACGCATCACAACGCCTTGGACATGCCGTTGGTGATGCGAATCGCCCTGGAACTGCACCTGAAACGGCTGATGGTCGGTGGAATGGAGCGGGTTTTTGAATTGGGACGGGTCTACCGCAACGAAGGCATCAGTCCCAAACACAATCCCGAGTTCACGATGCTCGAAGTGTATCAAGCGTATGGAAACTACGAATCGATGATGGACTTGACCGAGGCAATCATCACCGGCGCACTGCTTGCTATTGGTGCTGGCAGTGTCGTTCCTTACGGGGACACACAAATCAACTTCTCGATTCCATTTCAGCGGCGGTCTTATAATGAATTGTTCCGCGATCAAACCCAGGTAGATCCCGAAGACGCATCTGCAGTCGCCAAATTTGCGCAATCGCTCGGTTTAGACACAGCGGGTAAACACCCCGACGTTGTGAAAAGCGAAGTTTTCGAGGCCAAGGTTGAAAATGCTTTGACTGGCCCCATTTTTGTCACCGACTACCCCGCTAGCATTTGCCCGCTGACCAAACGCAAGAAAAACGATCTCCGGGTGGCCGAGCGGTTTGAGTTGTTTATCAACGGTATGGAGCTAGCAAATGCTTACACCGAGCTAAACGACCCAGACCTCCAGGAACAATTGTTCAAAACCCAGTTGGATGGGATGTCCGCCGAAGACTCGATGGCCAAGATGGATCACGATTTTGTACGGGCGTTGCGAAATGGAATGCCACCGGCGGGAGGATTGGGAATTGGTATTGATCGATTGGTCATGCTTCTGACAAACTCCACTTCCATTCGTGACATCATTTTGTTTCCGTTGTTACGAACTGAAAGTCAATGAGATATCGTTTGCGAGATTTCACCAGGCGTCGAATTGCGAACTAACAGCCAAAGGATTGGCGATGTACAAATTGTTGTTGTCTTGGCGATATCTCAAGACGCGTTTTATCGCGCTCGCGTCAATCATCAGTGTCACGCTCGGCGTGGCGACCTTGATTGTCGTGAACAGCGTAATGTCTGGGTTCGTCGAACAGATGAAATCCCGCCTCCATGGCATACTATCAGATGTTGAGATCGCCGCCCCCATGTTGGGCGAGATTCATGAACCTGATCAACATGCCCGGATCGTCAAACAGATCATCGGGGACGACCTCGAAGCGTTGACTTGTGTTGTTAACAATCCAGCTTTGTTAACGTTTAAGTTTCATGGGCGCCCGTGGACTCAGCAAGTAATGTTGCTGGGTATCGATGATGAAACATACGGAAAAGTCGCCGATTTCGAAGCCTATTTAACCAATTCGGTGAAACGTACAAAATTCTCGTTCGACCTGGAAGAACAAGGTTACGAAAAACTGTTTGACAACAATGCGGGATGGCCCTATCGCCGGGAAGTTGTCAAAGAGCGTCAGGAATTGGAACAATTCTTGTCACAACAGCGATCGCTGTATGAAGTCGAGGCAGCGCAGTACCTCGAGCAAAATCCGCTGGAACCCATCGCCGGAACGACTGAGACAACCTCCTATCAACAGCCAGTTACTCCGACTTCGACCGGCACCAAAAAGTTCACCCCGCTGCCGTCTGCTCCACCGGATGTCAATGCGGTCCATGCGGCAATTGCTACTGTGGACGATTTAGAGCAACTGAACTCCGACGAATCGACTGGCGATTCGTTGATGTCCAATTCCGAAACGACGGAACAATCTTCAACAATCAGAATTTCCCCGTTTGATCCGCATTCCCACCTCCGCCCGCAAATTGCCGTGGAGGACATGTTCAATCCGCTGCAGGATCAACATATCGGGATCATACTTGGTTCGGCCATCTCCCAGCGAAAGTTCGCCCAGGAAGACGGTACCATCACGGATATCTTTATGGTCCGGCCGGGCGACGATGTGCAAATCATGTTTCCGACCGTCGGTACAAATGCTCAGCCAGTCAGTGAAAACTGTACCGTAGTTGATTTTTATTCATCCAATATGCATGAGTACGACTCAAGTTTTGCCTTTTTGCCGCTTAGCGCCTTGCAAAAAATTCGGGGAATGGTCGACCCAATGACTGGTACGGGATCGGTTTCCACCATCCAGATTAAACTGAAACCAGGCGCTGATTTGAACAAAATTCGCGACAAACTGATCGCGGCGTTTCCAGTTGAAACTTACGGCTACGACATTCATACCTGGTTGGATACACAAGCTCCTTTGCTCAGTGCCGTCAGCATGGAATTAACGATCCTGAATATTTTGCTGTTCTTGATAATTGCCGTCGCAGGCTTTGGAATCTTGGCGACTTTTTACATGATCGTCGTGGAAAAAACCAAGGACATCGGAATTCTCAAAGCACTCGGCGCACCGAGCTCGGGTGTCATGTCCATCTTTTTAGGCTACGGTATGTCGCTGGGAGCCTTGGGGACGGGAGCCGGAATTATTCTGGGCTTGATATTCGTCGCTTATATCAACGAAATCGCCGACATTGTTTCTTCGGTTACCGGTCATGAGGTGTTTGATCCAACGATTTATTACTTCTCCGAAATACCGACGATCGTCAATCCCTCAATGGTTGTGTGGGTCGGTATCGGAGCGATCTCGATCGCCGTTTTGGCCAGTGTGTTGCCCGCCTTGCGCGCCGCCCGTCTTCATCCCGTTGAGGCTTTACGATATGAGTGATGTTGCCCACCAACCAATCGTTCCGTTTGACAAAAATGCTAAGTCCCTGTCGGGTCATCGACGTGCGCCATTAAAAGTGGTCAAACCGATCGCCATGTCGGTTTCCAATCTGCACAAGAGCTATCGCAAATCCAAGATCGAAGTGCCGGTTTTGAAAGGGGTCGATCTAGACGTTCGTGAAGGAGAGTTCACGGCCATTATCGGACAGTCCGGATCCGGCAAAAGCACGTTGTTGCACTTGTTGGGAACGTTGGACGCGCCGGATTCTGGCGAGATCTACTTTCGCGAAACCCGCATCGACAATTTGCCGGCGCGCAAAAAGGATCGGTTGAGAAATCGTGAATTTGGAATGATTTTTCAGTTCTATCACTTGCTGCCCGAACTGACGACGCTAGAAAACGTGCTTATCCCCCAAATGGTGACCGACAACTTCTGGACTTTCCTCAAACATAGAGCTCGGCATCGCAAACGGGCGACTGAGCTTTTGGAAATGGTTGGTCTGGGACATCGCTTGCACCATAAACCCTGTCAATTGTCCGGTGGTGAAATGCAACGGACAGCGATCGCTCGCGCGCTGATTTCGGATCCGGCCGTCTTGTTAGCTGACGAACCGACGGGCAATCTCGATTCCGAGAACGGGCGCGACGTGCTGGAAACGCTCAATTCTTTAAGAAAAAACGAGAATTTGACAGTCATTATGGTGACACATGATATCACTTTAGCCGGAACGGCGGATCATGTGATTCATTTGGTCAATGGCCGCGTGGCCTGACAACCAGTCGGGATCCGCTATCGGACTAAACTGGTACCAAAATGGTTGTGAATTCCAGGATCTCCACCATTCGCGACTTCACGATTCATTTCAGCAATATCTTGCTCGATCGTGTGGGGCAACACCGACGATTCTCCAAACGGAGCGGTTCGCAAACCGCTATCTACTTACAATCAGCAACCATGCTGTAAGTTCTCCAAATTGTTGTCCGGCATAATCGTTGCCACAATTATTTTCGGGAAAACCGTTAGATGTGCAATCTTCGTTAAATTCGGCATAGCTTATTGGGCGATCTAGTTGGTGAGGTGATGTAACGAGAGTTGCATGAACCAATTGTCTGTTGATTCCAACCAGGGTCAATGGAATCCGAACCAGGGGGATCATATGTTCAAGGAAGCTAACGTGCCTGACTCAAACATTGCACGAAGTCCAAATGCGCCCGATCAAGTCAGGCCGGTGGTATCGAAACGATCGAGAGCCAGAAAATTGGCCGTTGTGACCTTGGCGGCCATCACGTTGATACCGTCCGTTGGTTGCAATCTCCGAAATCTAGCGGTTCGCGAAGCGGTGATGATTAGTTACCGCGACATGGTGTGGGCGAAGCGGGCTTACAACCTGCGATATGGCAATAGTAACCGCCCCTATGGCGAACACTTTCAAAATGGATTCTGCACTGGATATTCGGATGTCTGCAATGGTGGCGACGGATACGTACCCGCCATGCCACCAGCAGACTATCGTGGCTACCAATATCAATCAGCCGACGGTGTGCAATGCGTAAACGCTTGGTTTGAGGGATACCCCGCGGGCGTCGCTGCCGCACGTAAAGAAAAAGTCGGAAACTACAACGATATTTTGATTTCGAAGATGATCGATACCGCAGTCACGCAGGAAAAAAACGTTAAACATGCCTTGCCTGCCGATGTTCCGGTTGTCAATCCCGCTGGCGAGCAAAATGTTGCTCCCCCTGTACCATCGGTGGCCTCGAACTACATGCCCTATGAAGGCCAGACTCAATACGGATCGCCGGCTTATGGACCTGCGCCAAACAGCAGAATTGTCTCCGAAATGGACTACGAAGAATCTCTCCAAAATCCTCAACCACCGATGGCCATTGGCTCTGGATTAAACCCTCACGCCCACAATGAGCCACTACCCATGTCGGTTCGTTCGGCCAACTACGAATCAACACGCCGAACTCGTTAAGTCTATTGAAATGCACAAACAACCGATATCGCAGCGTGCGGTGCCAGTTTTTTTGCACTCGACCCAAAAAATCCTACCAATCAATTTTTCGGCTGTTCCAACAGCTGTAACCAAGGGGAGTCTGAAGTGATGGTTACTCGAACCGCAAGATCGACAACTCGGCAACGCTATGGGCAACTGGCCGCGTTGGCTGCAATCCTCGTCAGTTCTTCACTGACTGGCTGCACTGCGCTGTTCTCTCCCATCGACACGATACCCGCCAGTCGGGTGCCGGCACAGTTTTTGGCGGAACCACAAGCCAACAAGGTTCCCATCGATGTTTCTCGATTGCGGCAACCCAAACCCCCGTTCTATACACTCGATTCGGATGATGTACTTGGTATTTTTGTCGAGGGTGTATTGGGCAAGTTTGACGAAGCTCCACCGGTAAATCTGCCGTCACCAGATAGCGATTTGCCACCGGCGATCGGTTTTCCCGTGCCGATTCGCGAGGACGGAACACTGTCCTTGCCATTAGTGAAACCAATTCCAGTACGAGGCTTGACGATTCAACAAGCCGAAACATTAATTCAACGCGCTTATCGAGGCGGAGATCAACCGATTTTGCGAGAAGACGGAAGAATCATCGTCACGATTTTGCGAGAACGAACCTATCGAGTATTCGTCGTGCGTCAAGACAATTCCAGAGCTCAACAAGGGCAACAGTTCTTGGGGCAACAACAACAGGCTGGCGTGAGCGATCGGAATGACCGAAGTAGTCGTGGCTTCGTGTTACAAATGCCGGCCTATCAAAACGACGTTTTGAATGCGCTGTCCCAAACCGGTGGAATTCCTGGCGTCAATGCCGAGTCAGATATCAAGATCTTACGCGGCGACCGACTGGATATCGCCAAACGCGACGGCCAATTGGCTGAGTTTTACCGGACTCGCAAACCGGACGAATTTCCTTACGGCGTGTTGCCATCGGTACCCGATGAAACCAATACGATCAGCATCCCGATGCGACTGCGACCAGGGCAGATTCCTGACTTACGTCCCGAAGACATTATACTGCGAGACGGAGACATTGTTTACGTCGAATCACGAGACACGGATGTCTATTACACTGGCGGTCTCATGCGAGGGGGTGAATTCCCGGTCCCTCGTGACTATGATCTGGACGTGTTGCAAGCTGTCTCGATTGCCGGTACCCAGTTTGGGGCCAGCCAAACCAACGGTCTGATCGGGGGCTCCGCCCAAAATGTACCGCCGACCGAATTGATCGTGTTGCGTCCCATTCCAGGGCGACGGCAATTGGCGATTCGAGTCGACATGAACGACACCATCAACGATCCCCGGCAACGCTTGTTAGTGCGACGCGGCGATACACTGCTGCTTCGTTTTAAACCACAAGAAGAGTTAATTAACTTTGGCACGAACCTGTTCTTCACCTTCGGCGTGACTCGACTGTTCCGCTAATCGCCTCGCCCGTCGACGGCAAAAAAAATGCGTTCACGGCTGCCCCTCAACAGGCAGCCTTTTTTTTTATCCACCGTCTACCAGCCAACAGCAAATCTTCCTCAAGCTGCTCGACCCGTGGACTTCGTCCGTGTCCGAGTGATTTGACGAGCAAAACGAGCGAACTATCTACTTGACAACCTTAGCCCGTTTGGCCGCGACAATGCGGTTCACAGCATTCAAGATGGCTTTGATGGAGGCCTCAATGCAATCCATCGAAACCGCTCGCCCCCGGTAAACTTCACCGTCATGCTCGACTTGAATTGTGATATCCCCGTTGGCGTCATGGCCGAGCGAAGTGCTGCGCAGCAAATATTCGCAGCAATTGAACTCGACGCCGGTAATCTTTTTTACCGCCAGAAACGCCACGTCCACCGGACCAGTCCCGTCCGACAGCTCGACTGTTTCTTCGCGGCCCCCTTTATTGAGAGTCAACGAAATCTTCGGTTGGCGTTGATATTCCAAATTCAGGCTAAACCGGACCAGGGACCATTCTTCCTCGACGACCCCCAAAATCTCCTGTTCGATCAAGGCCTGAATGTCCCCGTCAAAAATCTCTTTTTTACGGTCGGCCAATTTTTTGAATTCTTCGAATACGGTGTGCAACTGTTCGCCGGTCAAGGTGAACCCCATTTGTTTAGCGCGATCGGCCAAAGCAGCGCGGCCACTGTGCTTGCCCAAAACAAGATCGGTATCAGCGAATCCAACGTCTTCGGGGCGCATAATTTCGTACGTCGTACGTTCTTTCAACATGCCGTCCTGATGAATACCGGCTTCGTGGGCAAACGCATTGCGGCCGACCACCGCCTTGTTTCGCTGAACTTGTAAGCCAGTGATTGTGGAAACAAGTCGGCTGGTAGGTACCAATCGTCGCGTGTTAATGGTGGTCTCACAGTGATAAAAATCCTGCCGGGTTCGCATAGCCATGACGATTTCTTCGAGCGAACAATTCCCGGCTCTTTCGCCGATCCCGTTGATCGTGCATTCGATTTGCCCCGCGCCGTTTTCGACGCCAGCCAAACTATTGGCCACCGCCAGCCCCAAATCGTTATGGCAATGCACGCTAATGACGGCCTGATCAATATTCGGCACGCGATCAACTAGATTCTTGATACAACTCCCCATTTGAGCTGGCGTCGCGTAACCGACAGTGTCCGGTATATTCACCGTTGTCGCACCTGCCGCAATCACCGCTTCGACCACACGGCACAGAAAATCCGGTTCGGTGCGGGCCGCGTCTTCGGGTGAAAATTCCACGTTGTCGCAATAGCGTTTCGCGTGCGCAACTCCCTGAATCGCGCGGGCAATGATCTCATCCAGACTCATTTTCAACTTGAATTCTCGGTGAATCGCGCTGGTTGCCAAAAAAACATGAATGCGAGGATTTGCCGCCAGCTTGAGAGCCTCCCACGCTCGATCAATATCCAACTCCGAAGCGCGCGCCAATCCGCAAATTTCGACTCCGCGAAAATTGTTGGCGATTTCGCGAACTGCTTCAAAATCTCCCGGCGAGGCAATCGGAAATCCAGCCTCAATTATGTTCACTCCGAGATCCACCAGCGCTTGTGCAATTTCCATTTTTTCTTGAAAATTCATGCTGGCGCCCGGCGACTGTTCACCGTCGCGCAACGTCGTATCGAAAATTTTTATCGCTCGGGATGGGCTCATAAGATTACATCTGCTAATGAATCGCGAAATTGTCCGTAACCATTCAGCGCTTATTCCAGCCGTGTCAAAGCGTCGGGTCACTCGCTGATTATCCAGTAGGCAGATGGGTTTGGAAAGTCAAAACGGGCAGATCGTTGATTTTTCCTGAAAAACAAATTACAACGGGGTTCGCTCAAGATCCCCTGTTCCGATTCCAGAATTCTGTCCGCAGTTTAATTGTCGTTAAAAAATAGTATGCCATGATTCAAGTGCGACTCATTTTTAGCGCAATAGGCGCCGGCTGTTTGGTGATAGTTTCGCAACTCGCAGCGCAGGAACGAACTTGGAATGACGCCAACGGCAAACATCAAACGATCGCCGAATTGTTAGCTTATGACGCCGAATCGGTAACTTTGAAGAAACAGAACGGTGTCACGATTCAGGTGCCCCTGAGTCACCTTTCCCCGGACGACGTACTGTTCATTCAGAAATTGTTGAGGCCGGCCCCGAGCGTGGAACCCGCGCGCGAAACGGTCGTTGAAAAACGGCATCTCAAGGAACTGGCAATCGCGGAAGTTTCGGCAGCAGAGCAGATGAAAATTGTCCAGCAAGGACTCAGGGAACCAATGGCTGCCGGGGATTATTCCCGGGTTCGGCTGGCCTTGAATCAATTGAAGTCGGGCTGGCCGAGATCGCCAATTGACGAATTGAACGCGGAATTGGTTGTATGTCTTCGAGCTTCCAATAAATTCGTGCGACTGAACGCCTTGGAATTACTGGCTTCCCATGATTTGCTCGGGAGTCGTGAGTTTGTGCTGGCGGGAACCAGTGACTCCAGCCTGGATGTCCGCTGGTTGGCCTATGATTGTTTGGGAGCGATCGCCGATGATTGGTCAATCGAGCAGCTCGCCCAAAAATTGGTGGGCGAGGATTCTGGAAAAGCTTCCTCCGTGTTGAAGACACTTGGGGATCCGGTGGAAGAGCACATTGTGCCTTTGCTCAACGAATCTTCTCGCGCAACGCGATTGGCTGCCTGCGGTTTGTTAGCCTATATCGGAACTGAAACGAGCATTCCACTGCTTCAGTCAATCGTGGAGAACGATCCCGAAACAACGGTTCGATCCCAAGCCAAAAACGCGATTCGCAGCATCGAATCCAGGAGACGGCTAATCAAAGCCCAGTGACGTTTTGCCCCCTTCGTCTAGTGGCCGAGGACAGCGGATTTTTCGATCCGAAAACAGGGGTTCGAATCCCTTAGGGGGTACTTTTTGAACCCGACAGTGCGCTCACAATGGAAATGTTGTGTTACGTTCTAGCCAGTCCTTTCCACCGGCCTGGTGAGTTTTCTGGATTGTGTCATTCGACGTCGTTTCTATCCATTACGATCCCGCTGGGGCTAAAACGAACCGGCTGGAGCCAATATCCGTCGGCAAATGGTTTCCTCGCTTCCGCGAGCTCAAAAAATGGGAGGGCGTTGGAGACGCAGTCGCTGGAAGGTAGAATTGGAAGACGCTCAGAAGTTTGTGCCAATCCCATGTTGAGGTTGTTGTCGGGCGGGAAGCCGAACCCAAATTGAGAATCGCGTGAACCTAATCGCCGCTACTGCTTTTGGCCTCGAGGCCATCACCAAACGCGAACTAATCGCTTTGGGATACGACGCGCAAGTGATCCAGCCGGGCCGCATCCGGTTCATTGGTGATTGGTCCGCCGTCTGCCAAGCGAATCTTTGGTTGCGAACGGCTGATCGTGTGATGATCGAAGCATTGAACTTCCCGGCCGCCGATTTTGATGCGTTGTTCGACACGATCAAGGCGTTCGACTTCAGCCAGTATCTGCCAGCAAACGCCGCCTTTCCGGTAACCGGAAAATCACGGCTGTCGCAATTGACAAGTGTTCCGGCAATTCAGCGAACCGTTAAAAAGGCGCTGGTCGAGAGCTTGCAACGATTCCACTTTACCGAGACCTTGCCGGAAGATGGTCCGACCTATCCGTTTGAAATAGCGTTGCTCGATGACGTCGCGACATTAACAATTGATACATCGGGACCAAGCTTGCACAAGCGAGGATATCGTCGATTGGCTGCGGAAGCCCCGATCAAGGAAACGCTCGCCGCGGCGATGATCGATCTTAGTGTTTGGAATCCAGCGCGACTGTTGGTCGATCCGTTTTGTGGTTCCGGTACGATTCCGATCGAAGCCGCCATGATCGGCATGAACATCGCACCAGGATTACATCGGAACTTCGTCAGTAGTGACTGGCCTGTTATTCCTGCGCAGGCATGGATCGACGCCAAGCAAGCCGCTCGGGACTCCATTGCTCGGGATGTACATCTACAAATCATCGGTTCTGATCGAGACGCATCCGTACTCGAGATGGCTCGTTTCCACGCGGAAAAAGCCGGGGTCGGTCAGCAGATTCACTTTAAGACTGCCTCCTTTGAAGAACTGGAAAGCCAACGGCAATACGGCTGCATTATTACCAATCCGCCCTACGGCGAACGACTGGAAGACCTTCGGCGACTGCAACATTTGTACCTCAACATACCCGTCGTAATGCAGCGCCTGCCAACTTGGTCACTGTTTCTAATAACCAACTTCCCCCAATTCGAAAAACTGGTTGAGCAACGGGCGACCCGCCGTCGCAAACTGTACAACGGCCGTCTCGAATGTACCTATTACCAATATCTCGGTCCGCGACCACCGAAGCATGCGGAGGAGGTATCCGATGCGCTTGCGGGATTACCACCGGTGACCCAGTCGATTCTGGAAACGCTTGATCACGATAGGCCAATACCGCATCATCAATCGTCACCCGGCCTTGGAAATTTACACACTGAGCCAGCGAAACTGACCTCTGCGGCGGAGCCCGCCCAGAGCGCATCGCCAACGTTCGTCGATGCTCTTGAAAAAATTGACTGGCCCGTGAAAACAATCGAGACCGTCACGCAACAATCGCAAATTCATTCGTTTTCCACCGAGACATCCGCGGCAAACGCGAATACGGAATCGCGAAGTGCTGCCGCTGATTCCGCCGCCCTGGCCCCAGTCGAGACGATTACCAAGACGGCAACAATCATTGCGCCCGTCTTTGGCGGACTCGAACCCAAAGACCATGAACAAGCGGACTTGTTCCACAAACGACTCACCAAGCTCGCGCGCCATTTGCGAAAGTGGCCGACCAAACGTGGAATCACCTGTTTTCGTTTGTATGAACGCGACATCCCGGAAATTCCCCTGGTTGTCGATCGGTATGAAAACCATCTACATATTTCGGAGTACGAGCGACCTCACGAACGAGGACTAGCGCGGCACGTCGCCTGGCTGGAGTTGATGAAAAAAACTGCGGCGACAACATTGGAAATTCCGCTGGAACGAGTGTTCCTGAAACAACGAACCAGGAATCGGGATCGCAGCCAATACGAAAAACTTGGCAACGCCGGAAACCTCTTTTCCGTCAATGAGTCCGGTTTGGAGTTTTTGGTCAACCTCACCGACTATATGGATACCGGGTTGTTTTTGGATCACCGAAATACTCGACAGATGGTGCATGACGAAGCCCGCGATACGCATTTTCTCAACCTGTTTGCTTACACCGGCTCGTTTTCCGTATATGCCGCCGCGGCGGGAGCGCTGGCGACGACCACTGTCGATCTGTCGAAGAACTATCTGCAATGGGCCGAAAAGAATATGGCGATTAACGAATTGACTGGCCCCCAACATCGATTCATTGCTGCCGACGCAATGGAGTTTCTCCAATCAGCTGGTCGCAATCCTCGGCAACGTTTCGATCTGGCCGTTGTTGATCCGCCGACCTATTCGAATAGCAAGCGCACTGAAGTTGACTGGGATGTGCAGCAGGACCACGTGGAATTGCTCAACGCGCTGCGGGTCGTCATGCGCACGGGAGGCATCGTTTATTTTTCAACCAACTTTCGTCGTTTCAAATTGGCCGCGGACGAAATTCCAGGATTCGAGTTTTTGGAAATCAGTAAACAGACGGTGCCCGAGGACTTCCGCAACCGCCGCATCCATCGATGTTGGCGGATGTTGGCAATTTAAGATTGGCGCCATTGCTTCGTGCGGCTACTCAATGATCGGCCAGCGGAAAGTGCTGGTCAAGTCAATCCGTCGCCCCGTGGCCTGCGACTCGCGGGCTGCCGTTATGATTTCTACCACATGCAACGCGTGCTCGGGCGTGATCAAGGGTTCCTTACCAGTCGCCAAACAGATCGCCACATGGGATGCGCCTTCCTGCCATACGAAGCCTTTCGAGTCGGTAGCAAAACGCTGCCGTTTTTCATCATCCACCGTCACCATATCAACGCCGTGTGGCTCCCAGTCATAGCCGATCAAATGCAATGACCCACGATTTCCAATGATGTCCAAAGTTGCTTGCTGCTGCCCGGAACCATCATGACCGTGGGGATCGAAATAATTGAAACCGCTTTGGACGTGAGAGATACAACCTTTTCCGTGATCCAGCAACACGGAAGCATTGTCTTCCGCCACGACTTGAATCGACCCCTTGTTATCAACAGTCCTTGTCGGGGTTACCGTCGCCAGCATTGCCATCACCGATTTCGCAGGTCCCAGAATTCCAGTCAACGTAGTTAAATTATAGACTGCTAAATCCGGCAAGCTGCCACCGCCAATCTCGTAAAAAAAAGCACTCCAAGTTGGACCGAGATGGCCATAGGCTGCGTGCGCCGCAACTGGTCGGCCAATCTTGGATTCTTTCACCGCGCGCGCCATGAACGCAAACTGCGGACTATTGACCATTGCCGGTGCACCCCAAATTCGCACGCCATGCGTTTTCGCAAGTGCCAGAATTTCTTGTCCAGCGACCAGGGAATTCGCAATCGGTTTTTCACTCCACACATGCTTTCCGGCAACGATCGCTTGTCGATTCAGCTGTTCATGTTCCTGCATGTCAGTCGTATTGACCAGCAGATCAAACGGCTCGCCCGCCAACATGGCCTTGATTTCTGGGTAATTTTTGGTAATTCCAAACTCCTCGCCGCGCTGTCTGGCCCGTTCCGGTTTGATATCACATGTTGAAACCAACTCGACATGGGGACAAGCTTTCAGGTGGGGTAAGTAAACTCCCGAAACACTGCCGCAGCCAATTATTCCAACGCGAATTTTCTGGGGTACCGTTTCAGCGCAAACTCTAGTTCCGACCAACGGTAGCACGGCCGAGGCCGCCGCAATGGACTTGAGAAAAACCCGTCGCGGCTGCGGCGCCAGATCGGATACGTTGTAGTCGTTCAACACAAGAACCCTTTCGTTAACTTGCCAACCGCATCAACCGCGCAAAACGTTAGTTCATTCGCAGCAGTGTTTCGTGATTTTGAAACAGATTTTCGTTCTGTCGACCGTGTTCTGTCAACTGTCTCAGCTGCAATTTTCGTTTACGTCCCAGCCGATGCCATTCGAAATGCGCAACTTTAGATTCTCTTGAAGTTTCTTGCCTTGGTCGCGCCCGGTAGCCGACAATTGGCGGCCGATTATTACAATAAACCGCTTTCAAATCCGCTCCGATGTGCTGTCAAATAGTGGTAAATCAAGTCGTTTTCAACAAACTGTAGGGTTTATTCCGAAAGTAATTCCTAACACCTAACTTTCCGGATCTGACGGAGGATACGAGTTTAAGAATAACTCCGAATGTTTCGATTTCTCAGCATAGTAAGAGACTCATTTGGCAGCTTGCCGAGTCCGTTAACAGGGTACCAGTCAGGTCCACACATTCGACTTGGCAGTTTTCGATCTAAATTTTTTGGAGGAACCAATGTCGATTCGCGTATTGTCAACTGCGATGTTGTTTACGATTTCAGCCGGCATAGCCACGGCACAACAACCAAACCTACCGGTTTATCAACCCGTCGTTCAACCTGTCCAGCGTGCCACACGACAGGCTTCGACGACCATGCCACCGGTCACATCCAACAATGTTGGCCGCAACTACCTCGAACAGGAATATCAACCCGCTCCTGCCGTAACAAATTTCGGCGACGCTTCCTCATCTTGCGGTTGCGGATCTGTTGGATGTGATTCAGCTGGTTGTGGTTCCAGCACCTGTGATTCGTGTGACTGCGGTTCGAATTGCTCCGACGGCTGTGGCAAGTATCGTCGCGTGTTCGGTGGCGTGAATTTTCTGGACGATTTCACCCCTGAGGGTGCAACCGTTCCTCCCCTGGCAGGAGGCATTCCGTTCGAAGATGGATGGGCACTTGGAGCCTCACGCGGGCGGTATCTTAACTGCAATCTACGACATGAGATGGAAGTTGTATTTCGCAACAACTCGGCCGGAGATTTTGATCGCAATGGTCCCAATGCCAACTTTGACTTGAGCGGAAACATCAATTGTATTTCCACTCAACAAGTGCTCTTATGGGACCTGAACCGGCTTCAATTCGGTGGTGCACGTCCTTATGTGGGAGCCAGTGCTGGTGGTTCTTACGTTGATGCCGATTTGAATTTCGGCGGCGGATTGGCCGGACACATCAGCGATGCCGCGTTTGCCTATCAGGGAATCGCCGGTGTTGAACGCCAAATCAATCAACAGGTGGCCGGCTTTATTGAGTATCGTTATTTTCGTACAGCTGAGCTCGAACTCGAATACCTGGGTGCTGATTACGATGTAAATTACATCGCCCAGAATATCTTCTTCGGCCTAAAAATCACCCGGTAATTGCCGCTGAACGTCGCTCACAACAAGGTTCGGACAATACCCGAAGATTGATAGCGACTAAAAAAAAACCGGCAATCAATAAAGGACGCGACCAATTTGGTCGCGTCCTTATATTTTTTCTGCTTGGCCGTTAAACGGGAAACCAGATCCTATTTGGTTGGCACGTCTTGGTTCTGTGCATTCAAATACTCAATCAAATCGACAAACTCGGACGGAGCCAACGTGAGGGCAGTCCCCTCTGGCATACTGCTTTGCTTTTGCGTCTTGCGTTCGTCAATGTCGTCCGTCGCAATTGTACGCAGCACTTTGCCATCGAAAATTTCAATCTCTGTTTCTGATTCTTTGACCAGCAATCCCGATACGAATTGGCCGTCGAGCGTCAAAATCATGGTTGATTGATATTTCTCGGCCACATCGATATTGGGATCGATAATTGATTCGACGATTTTGAAGCGATTCATTCGTTTGGCAACCCCCAACAGATTGGGACCAAATTCGCGGCCTTCACCTGCACCCACTCGATGACAGGCAGTGCAGTTCCGTACGAAAATCTCGCGTCCTTGATTTGCATCACCTTTCAATTCGGTCAACGCGGTCATGGCTTTATTGCGTTGTTCCGCGGGAACCGATTCTTGCGCCAACACGACCTGTAAATGAGGCAGGGCGGCCGCGCCCGTTTCTGACGCCGCGAGCAGATCCTTGATCAATTCAATTGTGCGCTGGCCGAGCTTGGGAATTTTCCCGGACATAAAATCGCCGCGCCAGACTATTTCGTTCGCCCCCAACGCATGGTAAATGGTGTAATCACACCAATAATCCGCCGGGGAATTGGTCATGGCCAGCAATGTTCGCATCGACTCGATCGTGGGAAAGAAACTCAATCCTCGAGCCGCTTCGGTCCGCACGCGCGGGTGTTGGTCCAGGGCGGCTTGCGTTAACAACTCAAATGCCCGAGGCACCGACTCGCGCTCATCGGCGACGATGTGCAATGCTGCCGAACGGGCTTCTGGTTTCTTGGCAGTTGACGCCACCTGGGTTAAGAGATTCTGATCCAAGGCGTGATGGGATTGTTGAACCCATAACGCTTCACAACGCAACCGATCAAATTCGCCGTCGGCGGCGTCGAGAGATCCCAGCCACGATTGCAACGCCGCCTGAACTTCTTCCAATGGCCGCGCCGCCAATTCACGGCGCGCCCGATACCGTGTTCGCCATTCATAGGCCCGCAATTGCTCCAATAACTCGGGGGCCGATTTACCAAATTGAGTGACAGGTTCAACCAACGGGCGACCTGGGTAAACCAGTCGGTAAATTCGACCGCGAACGTGATCTCGACTGGGATCGCGTTGGCTGTATTGCATGTGACCGACTAAAGCATTCGCCCAGTCGCCAAACCAGAGCGCGCCGTCGGGGCCGATTTGCGGATCGGCTGGGCGAAAGTGTTTGTCGTCGGAACGAATTAGATCATCGGGGCTGCCATCCGGGTTTTTTAATCGAACGCCGGCGTACCCGCCTCCATCATCCTGGAGACTGAATCGGGGCATTCCATTCATATTGATCACGCAAGCATAAGTGAATTGTCCTTGCACTTCGTCGGGAAAATGGCGACTGACCAGGAATTCGCAACCCAATGCCGGACGCATGCCCTCATTGTCAAAAATGAAATTCAAACCTTTGCGACCGCGAAACGAGGCGCCGGAAAGTGGTGTGTCCCATGCGTGATTGGCGGTCGTTCCGTCGCCGACGAAGCCTTGGCCCCATTCGTCGAAGTGGTAGCACCACATGTTGTACATGCCGGGCAGCGAGAACTGCTTCACCTTGAGGGTGCGCGGATCGATCTGATACGCGCCGCCGGCCCCCTGGCTGCGGTGCGGGCCCCACGGCGTTTCAAGAGTCGTGCTTGTCGCGATTCCTTCGAGCAGGTGAAGCTGGCCGCTCGGGCTCCACTCCCAGCCGCCGCGGTGATGCGTGTCGTCCGTGGCCCAGCCGTCGAGGACTGTCTCAACCAAGTCCGCCTTGTCGTCGCCGTCCGTGTCCTTGAGGAAGAGGATCTTCGGCTGGCTCATCACGAGCACGCCGCCGTTCCAGAATTCAAATCCGGTGGGGCAGTGCAGCTTGTCGTAGAACACGGTGCATTTGTCCGCCTTGCCGTCGCCGTCCTTGTCTTCGAGGATGAG
>JANNPW010000084.1:0-51686 GCA_031400405.1 Mariniblastus sp. | reverse complement strand
TGCCTACGTTGCGGGTGGGCAAACGGTCGGGCCTTTGGCCCTAGGTTTTGTCGGGATTCACTCATCCCAGCCCTTCAGGCTGGGCTAGGCAAAAGGACAGGGCTTTGCCCTTGATTTCAAACACTGTGCAACTTCAAAACTTCCGCCTTTAGACACGTCCAGGCGCAGGACGAGAGTTTCTCCAGCAGCCCGCGATCGAAGCGCGTGGGGAAAACAAAAAGTGTTTGCAACGAAGGGCATTGTCGGCCCTGATCCGTGGAGACCTATCCGATAGCCCCGTTTACTTTCTCTTGTTTGGACCCGTCATTCGGCTATATTGACTAGCGTAGTCTGAGCCTTTTTAACGGAGCACTTTTCAAATGCGAGCGCACGCTGGTCGGGTTTTGTATTGGGCTATTTCGTGGCTTTTCGTATTGGCCTGGTTTCCCCTTGCTGATTCGTCCGGTCAGGAGCTGGTCCAAGGGAATGAACTTTTTCCCCATTACGAGCTATCGAACATCAAGGCGATTGACTCGAGCATCGGCAAAGTGCTCTCCATCGATTACAGGCGAACCAAAGCTGGATTAGGAGCCGGGAAGATCAATCTACGCGCTCGATCGGATGACGGAAAAATGTCGGTTCTGGGCGTTTCGTTAGACCAAGAATCCGGGACGATTCAATTAGAAGAGTCGTCCAGCCCTTTTTTTGCCGACTCGTTCTTCAGGCGCCACTTCAACGGGGGTGAGGTCGACGGGATTGAATTCTACGTTGTCGCAACGCTACCCGAATTAGATGGAATCGATTTCTTGATCTCCAATTCGATTCGCGATGGAAAATTGTCCTCGCAGGTTGTCGCTCGACCTCCTTCGGAGACAGAAATTAACCAGCTAGATGCCATCGAGAAATCGAAACTACCTCCGCGGTCCGTACCAACCGGTCATTCATTAACAGAACCCGGCACAGAATTAGTTCCTGGTGCACCGGTGATGTATGGAACCGGCGGACAATGGAAACCTGCGATTGTTGTTTCGTCGGAAGGAACCTCAGTAAAACTCAAACCCGACAGTTCAAAAGTACTGGTCACTCTTTCCAAAGGCCCCTATGTTTCGATCGCCAACGAGACAAAAAAGAAGATCAGCAAAAACCCTCAACAGTTTTCGCTGAACTTTCAAACGTTGCCGAACGGGAACTTGGTGCTCGACGATGACCTGACTCCGATCAATGATTGGTCGAAGCTAGTCAAAGGAACACCTCTCAGGAGGGAGATCTTTGATAAGTGGGAAGTTGTGTACTTTGAGAGAATTGATGACGTTTTCGTTCATTTTTATGTGAAGAGCCCGTTTGGAAGATGGGAGTTTGCCTCACGGAACAACGTTGCCATTCAAAAGAGCGTACTCGACACTCTCGCAAATGTTAACGCTGCCGAAAAATTCGCGGCGAACATTCCAACACGGGATCAAGATTTGGCAGATCCATCTGGATTTTCGACCCGTGACCATTTTGCGGAAGCAGAGAAAAGGCACGAAGAGCTCTTCAAAAAACATCAAGCGATGTCAGCAGAAATGTTCGCCAGGAATCGACCAGGCGGTTCGTTTGATACTTCTGGCCTGGACTCGGATATGGATAGGGATGATTCGGTCTTTGAATCGGAGACCGATTCGGAAGAACTAGCCGAACCCGAATCACGTGAATGGAGCGACAAACAAGGGAAATTTAAAATTGAAGCAGTGTTGGTTGAGCAAAAAAAAGATCGAATCCGGCTCAAACGAAATGACGGAAAAATTATTGAAGTCTTGATCGATAAGCTCAGTCCCGCTGATGTCGAATACTTGAAGGAGAGCAACAGCGAAAATCCGTTCGGAAATATCGTCGATGAAAGTCCTTTGCCGCCGAAGAAAAAGTAGGCTCTTTGAAGGTTTTGAGATTATTACAGAATCGCCATTGCAGTGAGGTATGGAAACAGGTCAGGCCCCGCGAAAACTGCCGCGCCCAATCAATCTACTCGGCTCATCAACTCATTCGATAACAGAACTTGCTCCCCCGTCAGTCGCCGATCCAATGCCAATAGCATTTTTTCCACGACTTCAGGACAGCGGTCGCCAATATTGTTGACTTCACAGCGATCATCTGGCTTGGCATACAGTTGCACGCCTCCCATTTTTGACCGAATTAGTTTCCAAGCATGCGTCTGCAACGACTCTTGTTCATTGCTGGAAATTACGACGCACTCGTTGTTTCGGCCGGGTAAGACTTGATCGATGGGGTCGAGCATTTCTTGCAGCGCGGTTGGATCCCGTAACAACCAAGTCGTGAGCAACTCGGACAACTCGTCTATCTGCATCAATGCGCCACTTCGACCGACTCGTCGACCTCGATGGCCTGCCAGATCCGGCAACCGGACCAGCAAGGGCACATGGACCGATTCTTCATACAACTGCAAACCGACACCCACCAAACCATGCTCGCCTAATCCGCACCCTCGCGTCGAGGTGATGCCAAACAACAATGCGGACGCGATTGGCGATGAATCGAGCTCATCCAACAACACGCCCAAACACTCATCGATCAACAAGACTTGGGCCGCTGCCGCTTGTTGCCAACCCAGCAATCGGTCTGGATCCAGTACCGATGGATCGATCCATTCGGCCGGAGGCTCCACAAAAGTTGGCGGATCGGGATCGTCTTCGCCGGCGAACTGCTGCCGCCAATCGTATGGAGCGTCCCAGGCTCCCGATAGTCCGCGCGAGTGCAACCAACAAATTTGACCGGGTTCGAGTGCTCCGGCAATCCAGGCCGTGGCTTGGGCAAAAAACGTGGCTAGTTGGGTTGCTGACGATCGTCTGGCGGATCGGCTCGCCACGACCTGCGGTACGACGATGACCCGATCAAAATTTGCTTTCGCATGTTCGGCTACGATCGGATCGTCCGTAATCAAAACGGTGGCGACTCCTCCCGCCGCAAACCGCTCGATTAGACTGGGAGAGCCCCCACCAGCGGTCGCCAGTTCTTCGTGTTCGATTGGCTCAGCAGCATTCCGGCCCGAATCGAGCGCATGGCAGTCGATCAAATTGTCGAATTGCCAATCCAGGACGGGCTTGGTAGTCCATAGAGCATCGTATCCCTCCACCAAGTCCATCGAATTTACAAAGGCAAAATCAAATAGCAAGGACTGGGCGGCGAGTCGATTGAAATTCGATGTTTCGATCATCGTATTCCCATACGGACCAAGCATCGCTGCGGACAATTGATCGATGACCAGAATCACAGCGGAAGGAGCAAGTGACATTGTTAATCGGGAGTTAGGAAAATGGCGGGTTAATTGAGAACCTGAAAGGGACTCTCTGGAGTACACGTTGATTCAAAATACTGTATATTCCATTAACTCAACATTCCACTCTCGAGAACCTGATTCCCAACACTACCATGTACGACGCGAAACGATTGGCAGAACTGATTAGGTCGGATGCCTTGCAATTCGGCGACTTCACTCTGGCGTCCGGAAAAAAGGCGACTTATTACCTCGATTGTCGCAAGTTGACGCTCAATGGCGAAGCCGCCAATTTGATCGCCGCTGGAATTCTCGACGCGATTGCGTCGGATACACCCGATTGCGTTGGCGGCATGGCGATTGGAGCCGATCCCATTACGGCCGCCGTAATCACGTGCGGTTGGCAGCAGGGCCTGGCCCTCAAGGGTTTCATGGTGCGGAAAGAAGCCAAACAACACGGCACCGGCCGACAAATTGAAGGGCCGGTCCTTCCCGGTCAGCGTGCTTTGATGGTGGAAGATGTGATCACGACAGGCGGGAGTTCTCTGACCGCGATTGCGCATGCACGGGAATTTGGACTGACGGTTGATCGCATGATCGCAATTGTTGACCGCGGTGAAAATTCGCGGAAAGTTTTCGCCGACGTCGGCGTCCAATTTTCAGCGTTGTTTCATGTCAATGATTTGCAAGTAGCCAATCGAACTTGAAGTGAGTCGGCGATCAATTGCTGGCCTCAACCGGAAACAGCGGTACAGTGCAGCAAACTGCAGCATTCAAATCGACTGCTATCAGAGTCATAAATGCATCTTACGAATCGGCCGGCAGAGCTTCCTTTGTTTGCCCAACTGAAACGACTGGAAAACTCATTCCCGGTTCACAGTGATAGTTTGTAGCGGTCAGTGAAACAATCGGGGAACCTTGACTGCCTCGCGTAACGAACGATTTGATTGTACTCCAAACTCTTAACTTGCCTTGTTCTACGCTTCTGATCATCAGTGAAACCTTGCTGGTTGCGTGAGGTTTTCACGGCGTTTCGAATACCGTGCCGATCAGTCATGATTTTCATCTTTTGCCGATAACTTGGCTCGGGTTGATTGGATTTCAATGACGATGACGAACGCAGATGTTGTAAGGAATCCGCTTCTTGCAACACCTGCTCCAAGGCAGATCGAGGCAGCGGAAATGGAAAATTCTTTCTTTCTACCGTGCCGCATTTTCGGGGCAGGGCTCAATACAAAAAGGAGTTTGTAATGAAACGATTTTGGAATACTTGGCTGGCTATTGTCGCGTCCACGGCAATGATCAGTTCTGCCACGGCACAGAACGACTGGAATCAGTCCAATGACGTTGGCTCCTATCAGTCCATCTTGTCACGTGGGGGTTATCCAAATGGAGAAGCTCCAGCGCAGTTTAACGGTGCCGGATCAGGGCAGGGAGACGCAGACGTGATGCTGGGCCAACCCCGAAATGGTCAAGCCCCAAATGGCCCGATCATGAACGGTCAACCTGCGATGGGACAACCCATGCACGTTGGTGGCTGCGCCGGTGATTGCGGTGGCGGTCCAAATGGCTGCACTGGCACAGCGGGCTTTCAACAGGCTTACGCCGGGCCAGGCACGGACGGTGGTTACACCAACGGCTACAATGGCGAAGATGTTTACGGTCGGACTAGTGGGTTGGCTGGTCGTCTCGGTGGATTGGGAAGTCGTGCCGGCTCAGGATCGAACTACGTTTTCGGTGCCCAGGCTTTATTCTTCCGACGCGATCATGAAGACGATGTTCCGTTGACCCGTAACGGCGCGGGGCAAGTCCTGCGATCGACCGGTGCCAACATGGGCACGATGGGCGGTGTTAATTTCGGTTTGACCAAGCGCAACTGCAACGGCAACGGATTCCAGTTAGGCTATTGGGGCCTGTACCCCGGCCAACAGAGTTCCACGATTTTGGGCCCAGGGTTAGGTACTTACTTGACGGGATTTAACACTCTCGCCGTCGCTCCGGGTGCTCAAAACCTGTTGACCTACTACGACAACTCGGATAGCAATCGAATTTACCGCGACAACGAGTTTCATAGCGCCGAAGCCAACATGCTGCGAAACGGTGGCAATTACACGACCCGCAGTGGTCGTGCTGGAAACTATGAAATGTTGGGCGGTGCTCGATGGTTCCAGTTCAATGAAGACTTCCGATACTCGGCCTTTTATGCTGCGGCCAACCCCTCGCAAGTCGACTACACAATCAATAACACCAACACCTTGTTGGGTTTTCAGATTGGCGGAAGGAATCAATTGTGCCTATCGGATCGGTTTACGCTCATTTCCGCAGCCAAGTTAGGTGCTTTTAACAACCGAATCAACTCGGATCAATCCATTACCGACAGCAATGGAAACTTTGCCTATCGAACCGCGTTGGGTGTCGATGATTATAACTACACGTCGACGAAAAATGATTTGGCCCTCTTGGGGGAATTTGACATGGGATTGGCTTACCGATTCTCACAATCAGCCCGCGCAACCGTTGGGTATCGAGTGTTGGGTGTGAACGGACTGGCGTTGGCACCGTCCCAAATTCCACGCAACTTTGCCAATGATGCCGAAATCAACAGCATCAATTCGAACAACAGTTTGATTCTTGGTGGTGGTTATGCAGGTTTGGAATTTTGCTACTAGTGGGTTGTGACAGCATGGATTTCGGATTAGCCGGAACGCACTAGCGTCCGGTTACTTGGGAAAAAACCGTGGCTAGCGTCCGGCGGCTGATTTCGCCAACCCAAAATTTAGGGTGTAACAGCGACTGACAGCGAAAAAGAAAACCGTGTGCTTGATTTGACAATCGTCAATCATACGAAAAAATAGAAAAACGCCGTGACCGAAAGGTGACGGCGTTTTTTTTGGATACAGATTCATGCTCATTACGATGGCGTCGGCCACACTCTAACGATTCAACGCTGCGTTAAGTCTTGGCAGGAGTAATGGTGCAAATCATTCGCCGAGATTGCTGCGAAGGTCGGCTTTCGACCTTGCCGTGTTCGGCGAGCAGCTCAATGATGTGATCCATCACGCGCCGACCTTCATCGATGTGTGCGTTCTCACGACCACGAAAGAGCACGGTGACTTGAACTTTGTCGTTGTGTTCGAGAAACCCAATTGCCTGCTTGACTTTGAAACCGATATCGTGATCGCCGGTCTTGGGTCGGAGACGAATTTCTTTCAGTTTGGTTTGGTGCTGTTTACTTTTGGTTTGGCGTTTGGCTTTGTCGTATTTGAATTTGCCGAAGTCCATGATGCGGCAAACCGGCGGCTTTGCATCGCCGGCGACTTCAACGAGGTCAAGCCCGGCCTCGCGGGCTTTGTCCAAAGCTTGTTGAGTCGGAATGACGCCCAACTGGGTGCCGTCGGCGTCAATGACTCGAATGGGGGTAATTCTGATTTGCTCGTTGATTCGATTCGATTTGTCGATGGGTGATTCCTTTTTGAGAGAATGAAACGGGTCGCTGAATTTGGTTGGCGATGGTCAAAGGTGGAAGACACGATTCGGCGAGCCCAAAGTTAACGAAATTATGAGCAAATCTCGATTTTCGTCAACTGAATCGCGTGGGAAAAAAACCGGAAAAAATTTCTTCGCAGGCTATCGCACGGTCTTTTGTGCGACTTCGTGAGTAAATTTGGCAATTGCCCCCGCGATCGGTAACGCGCCGACGTCGCCGTCGTGCAAATCGCGGATGGAAACCGTTCCGTTTTCCGCGTCTTTGGGCCCGACGATCAACATATACGGGATCTTTTCGAGCTGACCATCGCGAATCTTGGCACCCAATTTTTCGCTGCGGTAATCCGCTTTGACCCGTAGCCCCGCCGCTTTCAACTGTTTTTCCACGTTGCGACCATATTCCTCGGATTTCTCACTGACGGTCAAGATGCGGATCTGTTCGGGTGCCAGCCACATCGGAAACGCGCCGGCAAAATGTTCAATCAACAATCCGATAAAACGCTCCATGCTGCCAAACGGAGCGCGGTGGATCATGATTGGCCGATGGGGGGTGTTGTCAGCACCCACATATTCCAGATTGAATCGAATTGGCAAATTGTAATCGACTTGTACCGTTCCGGTTTGCCATTTTCTCCCAATGCAGTCGCGCACCACGAAGTCGATTTTCGGCCCGTAGAAGGCTGCTTCGCCTGGGTCTTCCGAGAACGGCTTGCCCAGCGACGCTGCGGCTTTCCGACATGCCTCCTCGGCCAAGTCCCAATGTTTGGGATCGCCCACGTATTTGGCATTGTCCGGATCACGTAACCCGACTCGGACCGAATAATCGTTCATGCCCATGGCTTCGAACACGATCTTCACCAGCTCCAAACAGCCGGCCAGCTCCGCATCCAATTGATCCTGAGTGACAAACAAATGCGCGTCGTCCTGAGTGAAGCCGCGAACGCGAGTCATGCCGCCAATCTCGCCCGACTGTTCCCACCGATAGACGGTTCCGAACTCGGATAACCGAATCGGGAGATCACGATAGCTTCGTTGTTCGGAAGCAAAAATGCGAATGTGATGCGGACAGTTCATGGGTTTGAGCAAGTACCCATCGATCTCACCGGCATTCATCAGGTTCGCCAATTGCGCGCAAGTACAACCTTCGGTAGCTAAGTGTGTCAGTTGATCGCGCAAGATCAGCGGAGGATATTGGCTATCCTGATAATAGGGAAAATGGCCACTGGTTTTATACAGCTCCAAGCGACCAATATGCGGTGTGAATACTTGATCATACCCCTGCCGAATGAGGTGCCCCAAAATAAAATCCTGCAACGTCTGACGAATGAAAGCCCCTTTCGGAGTCCACAACACCAAACCCTGTCCCACCATATCATCGATGTGGAACAGGCTCAGGCGTTTTCCCAGCACCCGGTGATCACGTTTTTTGGCCTCTTCGATAACTTCCAAATGTGCCGACAATTCTTCCGCCGTGAAAAATGCGGTCGCGTACAATCGCTGCAACTGCGGGTTGTTCTGATCCCCTTTCCAATAAGCACCAGCGATCGATAACAGCTTGAAGGCGCCAATCGACCGAGGGGACGGGACGTGAGGGCCACGACAAAGATCAATAAACTCGCCCTGCTGATAAAATGACAACGTCGCATCGGCCGCCAGACCGGTTTGAATGTGCTCGACTTTGAAATGCTGTTTCAAATCCTGGCAAACTTGCAGGGCTGCAGCGCGCGGTTGCTCAAGTCGTTCGAACGGCTCATCCAGTTCGATGATCTTCTGCATTTCCGCTTCGATCGCCGGAAAGTCATCTTCCGTAAGCGGTGTTTCACATTCGAAATCGTAATAGAATCCGCCGTCGATGGTCGGTCCAAAAGCCAATTGGACACCCTTTTTCAACCGCATCACAGCTCGCGCCATCACGTGCGCACAACTGTGCCGCATCGTATCCAAGGCGTCAGTTCCCTTGTTGGTGATGATTTTCAGATTGACCGGTTGACCGGTCGGTAGAAGATAATCCAGCTTCACTGGCTGCAGATTGATCTCTCCCCACAACGCATCTTTGGCAAGGCGGGAGCCAATACTCTTGGCCACATCGGCGACAGAAACTGGTTGATCGAACTTTTTTACACTGCCATCGGGAAGGGTAACGCTGGTCATGGAATCAAACATTCTAAAAAGTGACGCCCTCCGCGAACACAAATGCGGCCGGGGCAATTCACCAGTATAAATGTTGCGAACCATTAGCGAAACATCGGTTTCCCAAGCCGCCAGAGCCTGTTGCCGACTGCCACCCTAGAAGGCCACGTTTGGGTCTCCCGGCTGTTTGGCAAAACCCGTTTTGAAGCCCTTGCCATGCTTCCAGCGGGCGATCGTGCGAGTTACGGCGCGCGCGGCACGGTCCGCAATTCGGGAAATGCAAGTAGCCAGATCCGCATCTTTGTCGGAAATCACGACGGTCCTGGACTGATTCAAGCGGACGGTGACCCGACAATACTTGTCAACACCTCCTCGCGGGCCATTCTGGTCCGATACAACCAGGTCAACCTGAAAAATTTGCTTCGCAATTCGGGACAAAGCAAAATCGAATCGGCGTTCGGCCAGATGCCGCAATTCCCGGCTCAATAGGTTGCGGCGATCGAAGATGGTCAGGGACATGTGAAGCCTCACTTTTCTCATGACAGGCGTGAATTTCAGGCGAACTCATTTGAACTCTATGTCAATAACTTCAGGCAGGTGCAAACAATTTGAATTAATTTGAAATTTTTCGTTCGGACACAGACGGACAATGCAATCGCGATTCTGAGAATTTATTGCCAATTGAAATCACCGCCCAATTGGAAAAAGACCTGACTGGAATCAAGTCAGCGTCGAATCGCAAAAAATCCGGGAAAATAATCCTGAAGTCCACGAAAAAATCCATTTTGACCCCAACTCTCCACCGTCAAGAATTGTCCCCCAAACGCCGATACCCAAGCTGAACCCGATCTATTATAATCGTGCTCAATCTAGTCCGGACGGTTAGCTCAGTTGGCTAGAGCGCCACGTTGACATCGTGGAGGTCGCTGGTTCAAGTCCAGTACCGTCCATTATTTGAGTATTTGATGAGTTTTTTGGTTCGTATGGTTCGCCAGATTTTTTCTGGCGAACCATTTTTTTCGGACTTTTTTTGAGCGGTTCGTCAGATTGGTTAGGGTGTGCGTGCGGGTTCGTCTGGTCAGCGCGCACAAAAAGCGCACAAAGCCAATTAGCATGTGCGGGGTGGCTAACCAGCTTAGCCGTTGTAGCTCTTGGACGACGATTTTTCGCCGTTAACTGAAGTCCGACTGTTGGTTGAAGTCCGACTGTTTGATTGAACAAGGAAAAGTTGTCAAAGATGGAAAAAGTGCCCAGTGCAAATGGCACCTTTTCCCTACCGACATCTCACATCTCACATCTCACATCTCACATCTCACATCTCACATCTCACATCTCACAAGCGGTCACTTCGGCCGTTGGAGCTGACCGCAATTCCTGATTGAATTGCCGTGGTTCGTTATTGAGTTCAACCGGTGACAAGGCGAATCGTAATCTGGCGAATTCATCAAAACCGAGTTTGCCAGGGCGTTCATTCCGAAGCCAACATGCGTCCCCAAATCTACCGCTCGCCTCAGCTTGATTGCTTGGACTCACGGGATTTGTTGGCCTTCCGCGGCTTCCCAGAGCGCATACCAATCTTCTCGTCGCAATTCGATCGCCTCGGCCTGCGCTGCCGATTCGAGCCGGTCCAGCCTGTTTGTTCCAATGACGGGCAGCGGTCGACTGGGGTGCGCAAGTATCCATGCGTAGGCCAACTGCTCTAGCGTCGCTCCGTGATAACGCGGCGACATGTTGCTGGCCGCTGCCGCAAGGCGAATCGCCGCAGGATCGCTGTTATTAAAAATTCGTCCTCCGGCCAGCGGACTCCAGGCCATCGGTCGAACACCTAGCCTTTCGCATTGCTGCAACGTCCCATCGTGGATTGGTTGCGTGTGCAAAAGATGAAACTCGACCTGGTTCGTCACCAGCGGTCGAGCGAGATACGAATTCAACAGCTCAAACTGCGAAGCGCTGTAATTCGAGACTCCGGCCGCGAGTATCTTGCCAGTACCGACCAGCTCATTCAATCCCGCTGCTGTGTCTTCGGCGGGCGTCAACCAATCAGGGCGATGGACGAGGAACAAATCGACATGGTCGGTGCCAAGCAGCCTCAATGAATTTTCGAGACTCTGTCGCAACTGTTTGCCGGTGGCGTTGTAGTGTGCGGTCGCCCATTGAGGATGCTTTGAGCAAGGAACATAAATTCCGGCCTTGGTGACAATCTCAATCTTGTCGCGTAGTCCCGGTGTCAACGCCAAGGCCGCACCAAGCTGTTCTTCGACTGCATAAAGACCATAAATTTCGGCGGTATCGAGGGTCGTAATACCAAGCTCCACGCAACTGTGCAGCCGACGATTGATTTCCTGTGCCGTGGGACTCGTGTCCAGGATACGCCACGTACCGTAAACCATCCGGGAAAACTCCGGACCATCCGCTGCTAACTTTTGACGCTTCATGATCTCGGTCACTGGGTATTTATCTTCAGTGGAATCGCCAAGCGCGGCAGTCGCTGTGGCTGGCGGGCAATAAGTTGTCTGGGGCCGGGTCGAACGTGACGGTGCTGATCAACCTCAAATCCTGAGCGGCATCGAGCCGGCAAAATTTGCCAAGGGCTAATCGTTGCACCGAGCATAAGAATTGGCTTTAGCCCGCGCGAAGCCGCGTGCGCAATCTTCAAAAATAATTCTTCGCTGATGACCAAGCCAGCCTCGACGCACTCGAACGACCACTCAGCATAAACTAGAACCCACGGCCAGAATATGCGCCGTGACTGATTTATTGAACCACGTGGACCAAAATTTCCGTTGCCGGAGCCCGTCGGGCATCGGCCCAATCGCTTGGCCAATCGCGATGATGATCGAGATTGGACTCTGTGGAACCCGTTTGATTCCCTCCTCGACCGTGTGTTGAACCTGGAAGGTTCCTCGAATGTCCTCCAATTGCCGACTAGGACGAAATCCGTCCGGATCCAGAATTTCCAAGGCCGAAGTAAACTAAAAGTTACGGCATCGAATTACGCGCCGCGTTCGATAAATCGAATTTTTACTCGGGCGGTTGTCGGAATTGGAGTTGTCACTTTTTTCCGTCTAATTTCACAACCGGCAAGTGACCCTCACTCAATGACTAAATAACTCAATTGTCCATTATGCTCGTATCGACTCGACAGAAACCTGATCCGTCTTTGATTCGGACTCCCCCGCGCGCCCAGCAATCGACCATGGACCGAAAAAGCTGTGCAGAGCGCCCGTAAAAGTGGCCGATTTAGACGAATTTGCATCGCGGTCCTGTCTGACAGGACTCCGAAAGTTGGTTAGATTAATGGCTGGCGAACGAATGATCGCCTAATGTAGTGACAATGTTTACCGTTGCCGACAACTTGCGATTTGATTTCGCCCGATCGTAAATGGACGAAAATCAACTCACACTTGTTTGGCGAATGCGATAAATCCCCCAAACCGAAAAAGAAGCATGACCAACATTACCAAGTCGTTATTGCAAATATTGACTCTGTTCATTCTCGCCGGAGAAGGTGCGGTCTTCGTTGTGCCGACCAACGCCCAGTTCCAACTAAATCCCAATGAGCATGTTTGTTACATTGGCAATACGCTGGCCGATCGCATGCAACATGTCGGTTGGCTTGAAACCTACCTGCATGACCTGCACCCCAATCACGATTTGACGTTTCGCAATTTGGGCTATGCCGCCGACGAAGTGAAGACTCGACCGCGTGCAGAAAATTTTGGTGATCCGAACCAATGGCTGACCAAGTGTTCGGCCGATGTTGTATTCTGCTTTTTTGGATACTGCGAAGCCCTGCGCGGGCCGGCGGGCTTAGCCCAGTTTGAAGTTGAACTGGCGCAGTTGATCGACGAAATGCAGACTCAACAGTACAACGGACAATCTCCGCCGCGGTTGGTTTTTTGTTCGCCAATTGCTCACGAAAACCTCAATACGCCGAATTTGCCTGACGGCACCGCTAACAATCTCAATCTGGCGATGTATTCGGCCGCGATGCAAAAAATCTGCCAATCGAAACGAGTCCCGTTTGTCGATCTGTTTGGCGCCACCCAACGCTTGTATGCAGAACAGGAACAACCGTTGACGATCAACGGCATCCATCTGAATGACGAAGGCGATCAGCTGGTCTCCCGCGAAATCATCTCGCAGTTATTCCCGGCGGCAACTGTTTCTGCCGACGATCAACTGGCCCGACTGCGCGATTCCGTACTGGACAAAAATTTCCACTGGTTTAGCCGATATCGAGTCATCGACGAATACAACGTGTTTGGTGGACGATCACAACTGGAATGGTTTGGCCAATCCAACGGCGATGTGATGATGCGCGAGATGGAAATCTTTGATGTCCTGACTGCCAATCGCGACCAACGCATTTGGGCGGTTGCCAAAGGTAAAGATTTCCAGGTCTCCGATAACAACTTGCCACCCGAACTGGTGGTCAAAACCAATATCGAGGGGCCGCTTGAAAATGGCGCTTTTAAGTATCTCGATCCCGTTGAAGCCATTTCGAAAATGACACTGCATCAAGGCCTGGAAGCCAACCTGTTTGCGTCCGAAAAAGAGTTTCCGCGATTGGTTAACCCGGTTCAGATGGCGGTTGATACTGACAGTCGATTGTGGGTCTCGGTGTGGGAATCCTATCCGCACTGGAACCCCACCAAGCCCCGCAAAGATGCGATTCTCATTTTGCCCGATGAAGATGGAGACGGGCGCGCCGACGAGTGTATTGTTTTCGCCGATGGGCTCAACAGTGTGACCGGGTTTGAGTTCTGGGGCGGTGGTATTCTCATAGCGGCACTGCCCGAAATCTGGTTTCTCAAAGACACCGATGGCGACGACCGGGCCGATGTGAAAATCCGCATGTTACAAGGGGTTTCCAGTGCCGACACCCATCACTCGGCCAATGCGTTTTTGATCGGTCCCGATGGCTGGCTGCATTTTTCACGCGGTATTTTTAACGTAGCCAATTTTGAAACGCCGACTAAAACCTATCGGTCGGGGCAGTCTGGCGTGCATCGGTTCAATCCCCGGACTTTCGAAGTTGATTTTCATTTCCCAATCGGACCCAATCCGCACGGTGACTCGTTTGACCGTTGGGGTTATCAATTCGCCAACGATGGCACGGGCGGGACGGGCAGTAATATCAATATCGGTAAAGGCGTTCCCAACAAAGAGTGGTTTCAACAGAGGATGCGTCCAGTTCCCTGCAATGGATTTCTCTCCAGCAGTCATTTTCCACCCGAGCTTGACGGCAATTTCCTGATCGCCAATGTGATTGGATTTCTGGGGGTGATGCAGCTTAAAACGGAATACCATGGCGCCGATATCAAGGGTACCGAGATCGATCCTATTATTTCTTCCGAGGATCCGAATTTTCGTCCCAGCGACCTCGAGATCGGTGGTGATGGTGCACTCTATGTTTCGGACTGGCATAACGCGTTGATCGGACACATGCAACATAACATGCGCGATCCCAACCGCGATAATCGCCATGGCAGGGTCTACCGAATCACTGCCAGTGGGCGGGACTTGGTCCAGCCCGTAAAAATGAAAAACAAACCGATTGCCGAGGTTTGCCAGAATTTTTTCGCGCGGGAAAACAACACACGATATCATGCCCGCTTGGAACTCAGCGGTCGCCCGACCAATGAAGTTGTCGAACAAGTCGGCCAGTTCGCCGATTCGTTGAATCCCCAATCGGCCGATCCGTTGCGTGACGAATCGCAAGCCTTACTCGAATGCCTGTGGGTTTTCGAAGAACATCGCGTACCTCGACTCGATTTGCTGAAAAAGGTTTTTCAAGCGTCCGAACCTCGCGTTCGCGCCGCGGCGATCCGCACGCTGGGGCATTGGTCGGGAGGAATTGACGGCTGGGAGGCGCTGTTGATGCAGGCTGCTCAAGATGAGTCTGCTCTGGTTCGCGCCGAAGCGGTCAAGGCTGCGGTTGATCTCGCGACATCGAATCACTTTCAAACCACCAGTCCAATTTTCCAGCAAACTCGTCGCGGTCTTTCAGGCGACAACGTCAGCTCCCGCCGTCAAACCGATGCCACCGAGAATGCCGCGACCACGGCTGCATTTCTGGAAGTTGCCGCGCGCCCGCTTGATCCGGAACTGGAATATGTTTTGAAATACGCCAGCGGAAAACTGCAGATCGAAAAATCGTTGGAACAGATGTTGTCATCAACTGTTGCGCCGTCTCCTGCCGCCACGAAGTACATTGTCGCCAACGGTTCGGTGACCGATTTGTTGCGCCTCCAGCCGACCGCAGAAATTCAACGGACCATTCTCGTACATCCGGAAGCTTCGATTGGGCAAATGCAGTCGGCGCTGGATGCTTTGGCCGCAACCGCCAAGGTCAAGCCCGCTCAATTGCTTATCGACTTGATCGGTGATCCAACTGTCCCCGCTACCAGGAGTTTGTCGAACTTCGGAAAATTGCTCATCGCTCAACCCGCAGCCGAACTCCAACAGGTGCAGTCGAAATTGGAAGCCCTGGCAATCGACGGTGCGAGTCCGGCGATCAGACAAGTCGGTTTTGCCGCCTGGATCGGAGCCGCTGGTTCAGGCGATCCGTTTATCGCGGCGACTCAGTCCGCCGACCGTTTGCGTGATTTCCTCGCGGCGGTTCCGCAAGTAACCGAGGACGCTCGCGGAGCGTTGTTTGCCAAAGTTCAACCCTTGATGTTTGAACTGCCCACCAGTGTGCAAGCTGAATCCGGTCGATCCAACCGTTCGACTGGCAATGGTGTCGCCGTCGAATACTACTCTCCGCACAGCAAGTCTGCCGCAATGGAAACGATGCAGACTCGCGAGCCGACCGAACGGGCCACGCAGGGGCAGTTCGATCGGTTTGTTCCGGCAGGTAAATCGCGCGATTCATTTTCCAATGTGTTTCATAGTTTGATACAGATCCCCAAAACCGGCGACTACACATTTTTCACTTCTTCGGACGATGGGTCAAATTTGTACATCGATGAAAAACTGGTCGTCAACAACGATGGCAATCACGGCGACGTTGAAGCCGCCGGCGGCGTGACGCTCAATGCGGGATTGCACGCGATCACCGTCGTGTATTTCAATTCAGGTGGTGGCAACAGTTTGAGCGTCAGCTGGCAGAGCGACGATTTTCCCAAACAAATCATTCCCGCCGACCGACTTTTTCTTGGCGGAAACGAGACTCTCCAGGATGCCGCAATTTCGGCCTTGATTTCGATTCCGGGCTATGCGAACGAGAAATTTAACTCGTTGACGCAGGTCATCGCCGCCGGAAAGAATCGCAGTTCGGCCATCACGGCTTTAGCGCAGTTGCCGGCTTCGAGTTGGAATCAGGCCGAGATCAAGCCGCTCGTTAACAATTTGATCGGTTATCTCAGTGAACTGCCGGCCCGCGATCGAACCAGCGGTTCAGCGGTCGACGCGATGACTCTTGCCCGGTCCATCACCACCTCGTTGCTGCCAGCCGAAGCCGAAGATCTGGAAAAACGGCTTGCCAGTCTCGACGTTCGTGTCATTGCCATTGGAACCGTTCCGCATCGCATGATTTTCGATAAAGAATTGATTGCCATTGAAGCCGGTCAATCGGTGGAATTCCGTTTTTCCAATACCGACTCCATGCCCCACAATTTCGCGATTGCCATTCCCGGCAGCTTGGCCGAGATCGGCGAGTTGGCGGAAACGGCCAGCAATTCGGCTGACGCGATAGCGCGAAACTACATTCCGGACTCAACCAACATCCTGTTGGGTAGTCGATTGTTGCAACCCGGCGAAGGACAGGCACTTAGTTTTACCGCCCCACTTGAGCCAGGCATTTATCCCTATGTTTGTACCTATCCCGGTCACTGGCGCAGGATGTACGGTGCCTTGTACGTTGTGAAAGACTACCAACAATACTCGACCGATCCGGAAAAATATCTCGCCGAGTTTCCGATGGAAATCAAAGACGAATTGTTGGCGTCGAATACCCGCGGTCAAGAATGGAAGTTTGACGAGCTGGTTAGCGATGTGAATTCGATGCGAGCCAGATCGTTCGAAGTTGGACAGGCCGCCTTCAAAGCCGCGAACTGTATCGCCTGCCATCGATTCAATAACGAAGGCATTGTGTTTGGCCCCGATCTGGCCTTGTTGGACGAAGCCAAACGGATGCCCGCAAACTTGCTACGTTCGATCATCGAACCTTCGAAAGACATCGAAGAAAAATTCTCGTCGACGATGTTTTTACTGTTGGATGGAAAAACAATTTCCGGCATGATCCTGGAAGAAAACGCCAACGAGGTCAAAATCGTGGTCGATCCATTGGCCAAAGACTCGGCCACTCAGCTGGCCGTCGACGACATTGACGATCGCAAAAAATCTGCGCTCAGTCCGATGCCCTTGGGAATGGTCGACAAACTTTCTCGCGAAGAGATCATCGACCTGATCGCGTACATTTACAGCAAAGGCAATCCACAAGACAAGGTCTTCGAGGGCCACCTCCATCCCGGACATTAGAACTCTCGGAAATCGGGAATACCGTTTCGGAAATTGAAGCCGCTGCGTTTTGCAAACCGGCGCAACTTCAATTCCAACGTTTTGAGTATTGACGGTGATTTTACCGCATTGCCTGACCTGCGGGCTGCTCGCGAGGCCGCCATTATTTACCGCAAACCAAGGAACCCGAAATGTCGCAAAGCTGTCTTGTTCGCGTTTTTGTTGCCTGGGTATTGTTGGTTGGTCTCGGGTGTTGCTCGGCAACGACCGCGAATGCAACACAAGCCACTGGCTTTCGCGCGGGAGCGGCCAAAATTGATATTACTCCCAACTACGCCGTTCGTTTGTCGGGCTTCGGTTTCCGGCGCACCGAATCGGAAGGGGTGGCACATGCCATTCACGCACGGGCGCTGGTGTTGGTTGACAATAGCGCTGTTCCGACTGTCCTGGTAACGATTGACAACTGTGGCGTGTCAGCAAAATTGCGCAGCGACGTGCTGGCCAAACTTTCACCGCGTGGGATCAAGCCGGAGAGATTTACGCTGCTGGCCACGCATACCCATACGGCGCCGATGTTGGATGGCGTATTGCGGACCCTGTTTGGTGAGCCGATTCCGGACGACCACCGACAGCGAATTGCCCGTTACACCGCCGAACTAACCGATCAAATTGCCCAAGTTGTCGTGACCGCTCTTGATGACCTGCAACCGGTCCGCTTGAGTTACGTGGCTGGTTCAGTCGAGTTCGCGAAGAATCGTCGCACAGCCGGCGGCCCAGTCGATCATTCCTTGCCGGTGTTGTTGGTGCATGACGAAACGGGTCACTTGATTGCCGTGCATACCAGTTACGCCTGTCATTGTGTGACGTTGTCGAACAATTTGATTAGCGGCGATTGGGCAGGCTATGCTGCGGAATTAATCGAACGGGAGTTTCCCGGTTCGATCGGTTTGGTCTCGATCGGTTGCGGCGCCGACCAGAACCCGGATTCCGGCGTAGCGGGGGATCGAAACGAATTGGCCCAATTGCAAGGCGCCAGGATCTCCACCGAAGTCAAACGACTGACCACCGCGCCGCAGATACGTATTTCCGCCGCGTTGACTTGCCAAATCGAATCGATTTCATTGCCTTTGGCGACGGCACGTTCCGAGGTCCAATGGCAGGCACGCCTCAGCCAAGGCGGCGCAATTGGTTATCACGCTCAAGTGCAACTGGATCGAATTCACGCCGGACAAAAACTACCGGAACAAATCGATTACCCGATCCAAACCTGGAAATTCGGCGATCAATTGGCCTTCGCGTTTTTACCGGGCGAAGTCGTTGTGGATTATGCCTTGCGATTGAAACAGGAATTTGATGCCAGTCGAATTTGGGTTTGCGCCTATGCCAATGATACTCCGTGCTATATCCCTTCCGAACGTATCCTGCGCGAGGGTGGCTACGAAGGCGAAGGCGCGATGATTTACTACGATCTTCCGCAACAACTGGCCAGCGGTCTGGAAGAACAGATCGTGCACGAAATCCAACGACAATGGACGCCGGAATTTTAGCCGGCAGACTACGGGCCGATTACTTGACAACCTGGCAAAGAAACTTTGAGTTGCTGAATTCCTGGACCACTAATTTGCGTGTATTCAACGTCGAGTATTTTCAGCGAACTCATTTCAACCAAGTGCACGAGTCCTGCGTCGCCAATTTGCGTATGTTCAAGATCAAGTATCTCCAGCGATTTCAACTCAACTAATTGCGCAAGTCCTTGATCGCTGATTTGAGTGTGAGCAAGATCGAGTATCTCCAATGATTTTAACCCCACCAAGTGCACAAGTCTTGCATCGCTGATCTGCGTGTGATCCAGATCGAGCACTTCCAACGATTTTACCTCGACCAAATGAACAAGTCCTGCATCGCTGATTTGCGAATTGCCTAAACCGAGACATTCGGGCGACTTCAATCTGGCCGCGCGAGCAAGGATTTCATCAGCATTTTCGGATTTCGAGTAGACACCATCAACTGCATCAAAATAGCTCTGCGGCAGAAACTTGCGAAATTGAGTCTCGAAATCCCCGCGCAATTCCCGTTCACCGAATTTACATCTCCCGCCATGCGATTCAATCCACGCGATTATCCGCCGCGGACGGTCCAGCCGTTCGAAAATTCCCACGCCAAGAGCCAGCAGTGTCACGCCAACCAAGAGTGAACGCAGTGAGAACTTTGGCCGAATTAGATGTGTCAGCCAAATAGCGAATCGCCCGGTAGGCATCGGCGACGGAGCGTTCTGTGAAGTAGCGGTTGGTCTGGTAAAAAAAGTAAGGCTTGGCATGTTGCCAGTATACTATCATTGGAAAATTGATGCAGGGATCGAGCAGACCCGTTTCGATTTAATGCAATCGAGTGCCCGCCACGGTACATCCCTCATCGTACCACACAAGTTGCGAAAGCAAAAAGTTACCCCGATCGGGGTTCAAAGCCATTAGCCGGAGATCGAGCGCAGCGAACATCTCCGGAACGAAGCCCAATCATTTTCGCACCCTGAAAGGGTGCCAGCCAACGGGAACACCTAAGCTGCAATTTGAATCAGCGATTTGATTGCATGAATTATCCGCTGGCACCCCTGCGGGGTGCAACGGTTATCGCCCTGACAACCGGAGGTGTTCGCTGCGCTCAAACCTCCGGCTAAAAGCTGTAACTCCTTCGGAGTATTTGATCAAACGTTGTGATTAAATACTTCCACGAAAATCGGCCAGAAAAAGATGCGTGGCGATGAGCGGTACATCCCAGGCCCGGATCGGAAAATTTTTGAACCGCATCATTCCAAGGAATTTCCTATCGTTGTTCTGACCTGAGCCTATCAATTATGCGCTACACCAAGATAGTTTTTTCGAACAATTCCAGTTTACAAATAGATTGGCATCCAACCATTTGCTAGATTTTGATGGATTGACTCGGGCGGTTCCCGAGTCGTTGCGACGCTTCGATTACACTATCCATCCTATGAATCGCCCTTTGTCACCGGCCACGTCGAAAATAGTTCTGGCTGCAATTGAAGTCTTCGTCGCCGGTTTTTGCGAAACGAAAAGCCGCACTTGGCCCTATGAGTCGATTCGGAATGAAAACGTCTGGACGCTGCGAGATGGCATGTTGCTTGTTAGTTGTTTAACAGGATTTGTGCCAAACGGCAATGTAACCACGCGATCCCACGCAGCAGATAGTAACTCACGAACAACAAGCACATCCCCGCGACGCAGATCAAAGCGGCCTCGGGAAACGTATCCATGTTCCAATGGCCAATATTCAAATTGTACCAATGGAACTGATAAAAAATTGGAGCCACGAGGAAGCTGAGCGGGATGGTCAGCAGCGTAACGGTTGCAACAAACGAAATTATTCCTAACGGGAACTTGATCAATAAGAATCCCACAGCGCGCCAAGAACTGGGTTCCAGAAACACGGACAGGAATCGCTTCCACAGCGATGCTCCGTCAGGTCGTCGACAGTTGAAAGCGATGTAAGTTCCCGAAAATCGGGCCGCCAAACCGGCCTCAAAACTGGCCAATGTTCTCGCGCAGATCAACGTTCCAAATATTATGAACAACCCCGCTCCCCAGAGCACAATGGTCCCGAGGCCAACCGAAAATCCGGTTACTAAAATTACAAAGTACAACACGCCCAGCGGAAACGACAGCAACAGTAAAGGAATGCTGGCGACGATACTTGGCAGTCGCACAGGGCCCATCGGCCGATACGATGGCGGTGTGGGTTTGGTCGGAGCAACCGCTACAGGTGATGGATGAAACGTCGCAGGATGGACCGCTGGAACCGTGCCCCGAAGACCCGGCGATTGTGCAATGAATTCGCTGGCGACGTAAGCATTGGAAATGGACTGCACGTCTGTTTTTAGTTCGCAGACGCGCTGATAACGCAACCCGGGTTCTCTCTCCAAAGTATGCAACACGACTTCGTCCAATCGCACGTCCAACTGCACTTTTTGTGAAGGGAGCGCGAACCGTCCCATCGGAAGTTCACCCGTCAACATTTCGTAAATGACGACCCCCAACGAATAGATATCCGCTCGATGATCGACTTCCGTTGGTCGTTCGAATTGTTCCGGGGCCATGTAATTCCTCGTGCCCATCACATGATTCGTGCCGGTCAAGTTCATCGTGCTGGAATCGCGGTTGAGCAATTTAGCTAAACCGAAATCGGCAATTTTTACGCGCCCATCCTTGTCGACCAAAATGTTCTCGGGCTTGATGTCGCGATGAACGATGCCATGGTCATGGGCGAATTGCAAAGCGTCGCAAACCGCTGGCACGATCTCGAGAGCTTGCCGCGGCGCCATTTGACGGTTGAGTAACATCTGCCGCAAGTTCACGCCATCAATAAATTCCATCACCAAATAGTACAGTCCGTCGACTTGTCCGAAATCGTGGACCGTGACGATATTGGCGTGGTTCAATTGAGCCAACGCCCGGGCCTCGCGGATGAATCGGTCGGCGAAACCCGGCTTGGCATTGATCTCGGGGCGAATAATTTTGAGAGCCACCAGGCGCTGGAGACTCTTTTGCCGGGCTTTATAGACCGAGCCCATTCCACCGCGACCGATCAACTCGAGGATCTCGAGCTGTGGGAATTTTCCAGCCAGTTGTTCCGGCGTCAAATCCGAATCCAGGCCGGATGGACCTGTGGCACCGCCGTGCTCTCGTGTCGCGAATGAGTTGCCAAGGGATTGTCCTTCCCAGGAGGCTAATCCGATTTTGATCAAGCAGGCCGGGCAGGGCGTGTTTGGATCGGAGGAAACAAATTGAGTTTCGCATTTTGGGCAACGGATGGTTGAGGACATGATTCACTGGTTCGTTGAGTTTTTAGACAGCCGAATTTTGCCCACAGTCAGTTATTTTCAACCGAAAACGGCCCCAAAACGGTTCCGTGACGCTGTGGCATCCATTAAAGAAGTATATTCGAACCAAGGTTACACAGATTTTTTGGAATTCCCCTATTTCACGGAAAAACGGATACTTCTCGCTAGTCGGTACCTCGGGAACGACTCGTTTCACGAACGCAAAGCATCGAACAGATCTTGAATCTCGGAATCGATTTCTGATTCGGTCTCGACCGTTCGCGAGATTTCCGCGCGAATTTGCTTATGGAATTGTCGGCGAAGACGGTGTACGGCGACCTTGATCGCCCCCTCGGATTTGTCCAGTTTTTGGCCGGCCTCACGGTAGGACAAGTCGGCTGGATCGCCAGACAAAAAAACTTGCAGCAACTCAAACAACTGTTCTTTGTTGGACTGGGTGTACTCTCGACGGACCGCGTCCCGGGCTTGGTCAATCAACGTCAACGCCCATTGCCGGAGGAAAACCGACTCGGGAGTCCGCTCGTGATAAGGCTCCAACTGCAAACGTTGATCGGCCTGCTCAAAATCCATCGCCAGCGTCTTGACGTCGCCACCCCGTTTTTGGGCCGTTTGATGGTCGATTTGATTGGCGACAAAATTCTTGATTGCCGAGAGCAAGAACGATCGGAAACGACCCTTCTGCGGATCGATCGCGCGCAGATCCTGGCGACGCAACAAATCGGCAAAGAAACCTTGAGTCAAATCGGCCGCCTGGTGGGATTCAAATCCCCGCCGACGCACAAAAGCGTACAGGGGAAACCAATACGTTGAACAGAGTTGTTCCAAAGCAACCGCCGCGTCCGGCGACGATGCTTTGCCCGCCGCCATAACCACACTCCAGTGCGTCGTTTGAAAGCCTGGATGATTGCGGGCACCCTCGTTCGTTCGTTGCTCGTCGCTCGTCATGACTACATTCTAGTTCGACAACACATTGAAGCAAAAGCGTGGAAGCGGTTCTTTATGCTAGTGCTTGCCATTTTTCTGTCGAAAAATAGACGAGCTTCCGAAGTTTGATCGATTCAAGAACCAACCTTAAGTTGATGGAATTATTTAATTGCGGCGAAGAGGAAACCATTCTCAAGTTTCCAAAAATGCAGAATGCTCTGGGAGGAAGACCGTCTTGACGGGTTCGACGGTCATGCCCAATTGCCGTCAGAAAATGACCCTCACGAAGATAAACAATGTTGCTGATGGTGCCGGGGCACAGATCATTTCCTCCACTAGTCCCCCAACCAGCAGGACCACCACCAATCCTGACGGTCATTGTTGCCCGTCTGACAGGCAAGCCGTTACAATCGATAGCCGCGTCACAAGCCGCCGGCTATACGACGCCCGCCGGTTAATCCTGACGCCGTTGGCCCCTGACGATCATCCTCAGTTAACAAACCTAATCGAACAATTTTTTTAGAAACGGGAGGGTGACTTGTTCCGTTGGTGGCGAAAACGCAGACAACGAAAAATCTTGGCCGAACCGCTGTACCCGGACTGGCTGCAAATATTGGCCGCCGCGGTGCCCCAATCCAGCGAGTGGAATTCCACGTTACAGACCAAATTCGCAAATAACACGCGAATTTTTATGGCCTCAAAAACCTGGGAGGGCTGCAACGGTCTGACCGTGACTACGGAAATGAAAATCGTGATCGCGGCTCAAGCGTCTATGATGGTGTTGGGGATCGACGATTACTGTTTTGAGGGGGTCCAGACGATTCTGATTTATCCTGCTTCGTTTCGGCGCGAGACTCAAAATGGCTTAGTCGTCAGTGACAGCGCGCGAATCGGCGAAGCTTGGCATCGAGGCCCAATTGTGTTGTCCTGGATCGATGTGGCTCATCACACGCCGGGTCGCAACGTCGTCGTACATGAACTGGCCCATCATCTCGATGGCCTGGACGGCGATATTAGTGGTAATCCGATTCTGTCCAACGCCGATGCCCAAGCCCGTTGGGAAGTGGTTGCCAGCGCCGGCTATCAGTGTTTACGCGATGACTTGGCTAACAACCGATGGACGCTGTTGGACCCCTATGCGGCCACCAACCGTGCGGAATACTTCGCGGTCGCCTGCGAATATTTTTTCGAGTCGCCGCGTGAACTTCGTAGTCAATTACCCGAACTCTACGAATGCTTGACCGAACTATTCAACGCCGATCCAGCCGGCTGGTGAACGGCAATCCAAGTTTGCTTTGGGCCAGCGGCGATGAGAAATTACCACGCGGTAGTGACTCGTTTGGCTGTGCCCTTTAATCAGTCGGCTCTCCATAATCCTGCTAGCAAGGCTGCGATTTTTCTAAACGTCATCTTGAGTTGCGTACACCTGTAAGTGTACGATCATTTTTGTCACGTACAACTGTACTCGGCGATAACTCAAGGATCGAGATTCGAATAAAGGAGGCTGAAATGGTAGATCGTCCAGCATTGTCCAAGGGTGAAATGATCGTTGCCAGGGCATTATGGAAGACCGGTCCGGCGACGGTCCGTGCGATCTCCGATGCGGTCGCCGGCAGCGATCCGATGGATTTTTCCACGGTGCAGACCTATCTGAGGCGACTCGAAACCAAGGGGCATGCCAACTCACGACTCAACGGGCGGGTTCGCATCTACTCCGCCCGCACGCGGCCGCTAACCGTTATTCGGGATACGGTCAACGAGATCGTGGACAAACTGTTTGGCGGTGAGTCGTTGCCTCTGGTACGGCATCTGATCGAAGAACGCGGGATCGACGAACAGGGCTTGGCGGAGCTGCGAAAACTGATTGACCGCCTGGAACAAGAAAGGAAATCATAATGCTCGACACCAACTTGTTTGCCCCACTGTTTTCCCAAACATGCCAAGTCACTGCTGTGGCGATCGTTGTATGGATTGTTACACGAATCCTTGCGAGCGATCGGCCCCATTTGGCTCATGTCTTGTGGATGTTGGTGTTAATCAAAGTCTTGACGCCTCCGATTTGGAGCAGTCCCGCAAGCCCCTTCTGTTGGATGAATTGCCTGACCCAAAACTCTCAAATTGTGACGGAGAACGAAACCCAGCAATCGCCCGAGGTCAATTCCATTGCGGCTCATGCAAATCCTCAACCAAGATCGACCGTTCCCTCATCGCTGTCGCAGACTACTCCGGTCAGCCCCGCAGTTACGAACAGCGATTCAGCAACTGCCAAACAAAATCTTAACCGCGATGCGTCCCTTCCAACTCCGTCAGTAACTATGTCCGCAGGCACGACGGCGAATTGGCAGTCGATACTGACCTTGTTATGGATTGGGGGAGCCGTTATCGGATTGAGCCTGCTCGTGATTCGGTACGCTTTGTTCGTTCGTTGGCTACAACGGGCGACGGAGCGCGAGTCCCCGGAAATCGTGCAGCTAGCCCATCGCCTGGCACAACAACTCGGGCTTCGTCGCCCCGTTCGCGTGAGGGTGTTGGAAAATTCCGTCGGGCCTGTTGTATTAGGATTGCTGCGCCCAACAGTCGTACTGCCAGCCGCGATTGTGCGCGGCAAATCGACCGAAGAATTAGCACCCCTGTTGGCACATGAGATGATTCATATTCGACGAGGGGATTTGTGGTGGGCACTGATTCAAGCGGTCGCGAAAAACCTGTTTTGGTTTCATCCATTGGTTTATTGGGCCGAGCGTCAAGTCTCGCGGGAGGCAGAACGAAGCTGCGATGAAGAAACGATCGCCAGCTTGGGTTGTTCTTCGGCAGTCTATGCGCGATGTCTGTTGGGAGTGTTGGAACAAAAGCACCGGCTGCGTGTAGCTCCGGCGTTGCCGGGCGTGCGACCGGTAGAAATTACGTCAGCTCGATTGGAGAGAGTTATGAAATTAGGAAATGGAATTCATGGTAGAACACCGACCTGGACTTGGTTGGTGTTGCTGATGGGTTGCGTCGTGACATTGCCAGGTGCAGCCGGGACACGGGCTCAAGAGAGCTCGAGAAAATCGACTGAGACGAGCAAATCGAGTCAAACTAATGACGAATCGGAGAGCTCGAATTCTCGAACGAAAGCGCAGAACCTGCTCACCAAATTTCAGGAAATTATGATTAAGTTTCAGGATGATGCTCCTCGAAACCCTACATCTCAAGAGAATTTCGTACTGCGATCAAGACTCTACAACATTAGTTCAGCGACCGTCGAAACGCTCGGAGTCAGTTGGCAAACCTACCGGAACTGGCCGGCAGAGGAATCCAATGAGAAATGCAATGCCGTCGACAGTACTAACTCAATTACTGTCATTTCAAAGATTCCCGTAAAATATTCTATTCTCGATTCGTCGCAGTTGGAGCAACTATTGGTGCGAATCCAACAGCAACCTGATTCGATTCGCATCGAAGCCCCGATTGTCAGAGCGCAGAGCGGCATTCCGGTCGAAGTGCTTGAACCCGAGAGAATCCCCATTCAAGTTGGGCCAATTGAATACGCAGGCTCGCCGGACACCGTGCCTCGGTCAACCGTCCATCACCTTTCTCAGGGCCTCAATCTCAATTTGATTCCTACAGCAATGGATGCCGATCGGTTGAAACTGAATATCGGTCTCGTCAGTCACAAGATCGACACGTTTGGCCAAGCCTCTTCACCGCACGGCCAGGCTGGTGAATCACTCAAGCCCGAAAAGCCGAAAGTTACTTGGCGATTTATGCCCGCAGAGATCGAGTTTGATCGCGATCATAAACTGGTAATGCTGGTTTCTGATCAGAATCAGCAACCAATGCTGGTAATCGTTGAACCGATGTCGGGAGCCGAGCAAGCCAGTCTGAAAACGAACTTGAAATACTCCGCGCAATGCCAGATGTTCCCTGGTCATTCGGAGGATGGTCCCCAATATCAAATCAGCGGCTCCGTCGATGGCCAGGCTCCCGTTACTGATCTCTCACTATCGATCAGTCAGCCTGAAATTTATCGGTTTGCCTCGGATGCGCCGAAAATTTCAATCGCGAACCCCGAACTGGTTCGATGCGAATTCGTATCGTCCAGGGATGCGATATTAACCGGACTTAAACTTGGCAAGACGCGTTGTATTTATCGGCTTGCCGATGGAACCGACGCAACCTTCGAAGTGGAAGTAAAGCAACCGATTCCAAGCGAAGCGTCAGCGGACTTATTTCCGCGAGTGTCCACGCCGGTGAAAGTTGGAATCCGGAGTCGGATTCAATTTCAACATCCAATCAAAGAAATCGCAATTCTCGACAAGGATTGGATTGAAGTCGAAAGGCTCGATGATCGACAGATTCTGTTAAAGCCCCTCAAGCCAGGCCTGGCGAAACTCAAGATCGTGTATCAGGATCAAGGTTCGATTCACGTTGACGTTCCAATTGCTGACCTCAAGTCTGAACTGGCTCGAGTGTTGCTCCCCTCCAGTCACTTGGCATCAATCGAGAATTCAACGTCTAATAATTATGTTTCCATTCGTGCGGCAGCCGAACCGGTTCCCAACATCGTGGTACTTTGTAATGGTGATGATCCCAATGATCTGGCCCATTGCCGAGTTGTTCCCTATTTCGATCGGGAAATCGCGGTTTCAAAAAGCGTGAGGCTAACACAACAGGGAGAGTCTTGCGTCTTGAGCGGTAAAAACTTTGTCTGGATGTTTGACGGCAATGTAATGGCCTCGGCGGACCAAGGAGAGTTAGTGCTACAGACGTTTAAAGGCGAGGAGTCGTACTCGTACGAAAACGGAGAAGTCGTAGCGCCAAATAAAGATCAAACTTATTCGATCAAACTAGTTGGTAATGCCGTATACGATCATAGTCAATTATGGCAAGCCGACCAAATCACATTTGAATATGGCAACGAGATTCCGGTTAAATTCAACCTGCAAGGCTCGGTCCGTATGTCGACCCCTGAGCCCTTTTATCGAGAGGATAGCTCTCGAGGCTATGACGCAACGGCTGATGTCGTCACTTGCGATGACAGTGAGACTGTTAACTATTTCGGCAATGTTCGCATTGTCAAGAAATCTCTCGCAGGTGACGTTGAAACTTATGAAGGTGAAGAGATACGAGTCTCGGAAAATGCAACGGCCTTCCAAGTGATCAAGCCAAAGCAAGACTGACGACCGACAACCGGCGTCGAATGTTCATTTATCCGGCGAGAAAAAAAATTCGACAAACGCCTCGTTCATGAACAGGCACTACTTCAAAATCGCCCTCACCACGTTGCCATGCACATCTGTCAACCGATATTGGCGGCCTTGATAGCGGTACGTTAATCGGGTGTGGTCGATGCCGCACTGATGCAGGATCGTGGCTTGCATGTCATGCACATGGACCGGGTTTTCGGTGATATTCCAGCCAAATTCGTCCGACGAACCGTACACGAAACCCGGTTTCATTCCGGCACCCGCCAGCCACCAACTAAACGCTTTGCCAAAGTGATCGCGGCCATTTGGTTTGGCCGGATCGCCTTGGCCGAATGGCGTGCGCCCGAATTCTCCACCCCAGGCAACCAACGTATCATCCAGCAAACCGCGTTCCTTCAGGTCCAGCACCAAGGCTGCGGAGGGCGCAGCGGTATCGACACATTGTTGCTCCAGTTGAGTAAACAAGTTTCCATGTTGATCCCATCCGGAATGCATTAACTGCACAAATCGCACGCCCCGTTCCAGCAGTCGTCGGGCGATCAGACAGTTGTTCGCAAACGAACCCTTGCGCAAAGCATCGGGGCCATATCGATCCAGCGTGGCTTGCGACTCGTTCGAGAAATCGACCAGCTCGGGAACGCTGGTCTGCATTCGATAGGCCATCTCGTATTGCGCGATCCGTGTCTCGATTTCGGAATCGCCGTAGTCCGCTAGATGCGCCGCGTTCATTTCGGCAATGTGATCCAGAAGCGCCCGCTTGCCAGCCGAACTGACACCCGGTGGATTGTTCAAGTAAGGCACCAAGTCACCCGCATTGCGGAATTGCACTCCTTGAAATCGGCTGGGCAAAAATCCGCTTCCCCAGTAGTAATCAAAAAACAATTGCCCACACGTTTTGCCCCGATCGCTGGAAGTCATCACGACAAAGGTGGGCAAATTATCCGTTTCGCTTCCCAACCCATAACTCAACCAGGCACCCATGCTCGGCCGGCCCGGAACTTGCGAGCCAGTTAAGAAATACGTGACGCCAGGTGAATGGTTGACTGCTTCGGTGTGCAGGCTGCGGACCAAACAAATATCGTCGGCGATCGCACCAAAGCTGGACACCAATTCACTCAATCGCATTTGGCATTTACCATAAGATTGAAATGGTTTGATTGCCGGCACGCACGGCCAACGACCATACCCGGACGACATCGTGGAAAGTCGCGTATTGCCGCGAACGGAAACCGGAATATCTTCACCAGAAAATTTTGCCAGGGCCGGTTTCTCATCGAATAGATCGATATGTGAGGGCCCGCCGCCCTGCCACAACATCACAACCCGTTTGGCAGCTGGCGAATGGTGGGGCAAATCGGATCTTTCGATAGCGGTGCTGGGTTGCATCCTGGCCGAACTTCCAGCCAATGCTTCGCGTCCGAACAATGATGCCAAAGCTGCGATGCCAATGCCATTGGCGGTTTTGCCGAACAGTTGTCGACGTGTGACCTGCGCGGCATTTTGTTGGAGTGGGTTCATGGGATTTGTTGCTTTCTAGGTTTTTAGGCGAGCGGTGTTTGAATGTCCGCCAAGTCGTAATGTCTCTTCCAGAGGCGGAAGCGCGAGTCTCGGAGAGATTCGCCTACGTAGCAGCGTCTCTCCGAGACGCTGATCTGCCAAACAGTTGTCGACGTGTAACATGCGCGGCATTTTGTTGGAATGGGTTCATGGGATTTGTTGTTTTCTAGGTCTTAAGGCGAGCGGTGTTTGAATGTCCGCCAAGTCGTAATGTCTCTTCCAGAGGCGGAAGCGCGAGTCTCGGAGAGATTCGCCTACGTAGCAGCGTCTCTCCGAGACGCTGATCTGCCAGTCGCTGTGAAAATCGCGCAAAAACTAAGTCAATCTTCAATTTCAATTCAATCTATTCGCGCGTCAACGCTTCATCAAAATTCAAGATCGCCAAACACAACGCCGTCAGCGCCGCGTGTTGAATTGCGTCCAGCGACTTGTTCCGAGGAATACTACCAACCGCTAAAAACGCTTCAGCGGCGGCCAGATCTTGCTTGAAAAATTCAACTTGCCGATCAAGCGCAGTCCGCATTTGATCGATTTCGCGATCGGTTGCCACCCGGCAGACGACGTGTTGAAACGCCAATTGAATCTGCGCATTAATATCGCCGGACTGTTCCAGGCTGCGTTGCGCAATCATGCGCGCCGCTTCGACCCAGGTCGGATCGTTCAGCGTCGTCAATGCGTGCAGTGGTGTGCTGGTGATACCGGACCGAACGCGACATGTTTGACGATTGGCGGTATCGAACATATTCGTCGGCCCCACCGTACGGCGCCAAAATGTATAGATGCTACGCCGGTAGAGATCATCGCCCGACGAAGCGGGATACGTAAAATCCCGTTCTTTGGTGATCGCCAATGCTTCCCAAACCGCATCCGGTTGATACGGGTAGACCGGACGTCCGCCGATCCGATGATTGAGTAAGCCAGCGGAGTCCAGCGCCCAATCTCGCAATAACAACGAAGGCATCCGCAATCGTGAGCCGCGCGCATGCAGTCGATTCTCTTGATCCTGCTGGCGATGTTTTTCCGTCATCCGGGAAGATTGGCGATACGTATTGCTGGTCACAATCAAGCGATGCATGTGTTTCATACTCCATCCCGATTCGCGGAATTCGATTGCTAACCAATCGAGCAGTTCCGGGTGGACCGGGTACTCCGATTGCAAACCAAAGTCTTCGGAAGTTTTGACAATTCCCGTGCCAAAAAAATACTGCCACATTCGATTGACCTGCACTCGCGCGGTCAGCGGATTTTCCGGCGCAAACAGCCAGCGCGCAAAGCCCAACCGATTGCGCGGCAGATCCGCGGCCAGCGGCGGCAAGAACTGCGGTACGTCAAACGTAACTTTTTCGAGCGGCTTCAAGTATTCGCCGCGATCAAGTACCTGCGTCTCCCGATTATTTTCATCGCTCATGATCATCGGACGAGGAATTTGATCGCCGCGATAATTTGCCAACTCGGCTTTCAAGTTCGCCAGTTTCTTTACCGCTGCAGTGTCCTTGAACTGGGCATCGCGAACCTGCTCGTCGAAATGTTGTCGCAGTCCAGCGACCAACAATTTTTGTCGATCCTCGGTGCGATCGCCCGCTGGCGTTTTCAAAACCTCAATCAATGGGTCGGGCAGGGCCGGACCATCAACAACAGCCCCGTTGGATTCCACTCCGCCTTGCCAGGTCGCAAATGCTTCGTCGACCAATCGATGCCATTCGGCCTGGGCGCCGGCAATCTGTATTTCGAATTCAGCGATCCGCAACTTATTTTCTTCCGTCGGCAATTCGAGGATTGGCTGGTCGACGCGAATTCGAGTCGAAAATTGCCGGGGGGCTCCCGATTCGGGAGCCTGATTGAACGCATCAAGTAGCCGATAATAATCCTGTTGCGTGGTTGGATCGTATTTGTGATCGTGGCACTGCGCGCAGGCCATGGTCAAACCCAACCAATTGGTGGCCGTGGTATCGACTCGGTCGAAGAGTCCATTAAATCGTTGCTCCTCCGCGATCGCGCCTCCCTCACCGTTCAACAAATGGTTGCGATTAAAACCGGTGGCGATCTGTTGCTCAGTTGTCGCGTTGGGTAGCAGGTCGCCGGCCAATTGCCACGTGGTAAACTGGTCGAAAGACAAATCTTCATTCAATGCTTTAACCACCCAATCGCGCCACATCCATTGCCAGTTGTCGCCGTCCTGTTGAAACCCGTTGCTGTCGGAATAACGGGCGGCGTCCAGCCACGGCAGTGCCAATCGTTCGCCGTAATGTGGACTGCTCAACAGCTCGTCGACCAGTTTTTCATAGGCCGCGGGATCGTCATCGGCAACGAAGGCCGCGACCGCTGCGGGGCTGGGCGGAAGTCCAACCAAGTCCGCGGAAAGTCGCTTGATCAAGGTGGCTCGGTCGGCGATCGGAGCAGGCTGCCAATCCAGGGCCTCCAGTTTGGCCAGCACAAAGCGATCAATCGGATTGCGGCACCACTGGGAATCTTTTACGTCGGGCTCAGTCGGTCGTTGAGGCGCTACGAACGCCCAGTGTTCCTGGTAGCCGGCCCCCTCGGCAACCCATTGTTTCAACAAACGTATTTGCTCGTCACTCAACCGGCGATTTGAATTCGGGGGCGGCATCATGACCGCTGGATCAGTGGATTGAATCCGTTCGATCAACAAACTGCTTTCCAGTTGACCAGGGTCAATCGCTCCGTGCTCAATGGCCAGCTCGCGCACATCCAATCGCAAATCGGATTCTCGTTTGTTGGCATCCTGTCCATGGCAATAGAAACAATTTTCGGACAGTATCGGCCGGATCTCCCGATTGAAGCTTATTTTTTTCTCGGCCTGCGCGCAAGCGGCCCGCGGCGAGAATTCGATGGCCACGGCGATTGAGCTCAACAGCAGGAAAAAAACTGAGAAACGCATGAAACATCGTTCCCGATAGTAAGTGACTTTGATGAACGCAATCGATGAACAACAATGCCGCGCAACGCAGCATCGGGATATTGTACAGCCGAATTCCGGGGTTTGGCTGCCTCGCTGTACTCCCAGGCTAAATTCCGGCCACAAATCACCGATTGTTTGACCGACGGACCGATAAATCCGCAGTGCTGAACGATCGCCACAACAGCGATTACCGGACTCGCCAAAAACTCGGTAAAAACAACACCAAAATCACAAAAATTTCGACTCGCCCCAACATCATCAACCACACAAACAGCAATTTGGAGGGCGGACTAAAGTGCGCGAAATTCTGTGTGGCGCCAACGGTTCCTAATCCCGGTCCGACGTTGTTCAACGTGGCTGCCACACTCGAAGCGCTGTCGATTAATTTGTGATCCGGCCGATTTCCCCACGTTGAGTCGGGTTCGACCGTGACAATAAAGATCCAGCTGAACACAAAAATCGACACCAGCAAACCGAAATAGACCAAGATGCTCTTTCGCAGTTCCGCATCTTCGATCGATGCTCCCCCGAGCTTGATCGGGCGGACGACCGTTGGATGAAATGAGCGTTCGACCTCGAGACCGAGGATCTTGTCCGGATCGGAATCGATTACTGTGACGCGATGTCCCCCCTGACACAACAGATCAGCCACCCAGGTGCCGACTGTTCCCGCTCCGATGACGATGATTCTCATAAAAATCTTGACTGGCACTTTCAAAATAACCGATCGGCTGCCTGAACGCTAATTCAGGAATCAACTCCGCAGAGCGGACTCGGTATTCTACTTTGACCCTGCCCGGTATGGTATCGACGTTGAATGTTCGTGCAACTTTGTTCGAACAATTCCAGATTGATAGTGCCAGAATGTTGCCATTTAATTGGGTGACAGGCAATGCCCTACCGATCATACTGGCTGGGAAGTGAATCTGCCTGGCAGAATTTGAATCGTCTGGACCCTAATTCGTTGAGATCGTTGCATATGAAATTTACGCTGGCCCTGCTTGCAGTTTTCGCTCCTTTGTTTTTTTCTGGCTGTCTGTCGATCTCGTCGGCACAACAAGTAATTCAACTTCCTCGCGAACCGGACCTGTCACCCGATGGCAGCCAGTTGGCTTTTACCTGGCGCGGAGATATCTGGCTTGTTCGCAGCGCCGGGGGCGCAGCTCGGCAATTGACCAGCTCGCCCGACAACGATGCCTCACCAAAATTTTCCCCCGATGGCAAACGAATCGCCTTTGTGAGTAATCGTGCGGATGGCAGCAATTTGGTGTTTACGGTGCCAGTGTCAGGCGGGCAACCCAAACAACTAACCTTCCACACCGACGGATACGATCTGCAACAGTGGACTCCGGATGGTCAATCTCTGTTGGTTGCCGCGTCGCGCGATCTGGAATGGCGCAGTGACGGACGTTTGTGGTTGATCAATGCAGCCCAACGCGGGCCGGAACAATTGCTGTTTAACGCCCCGGCCAGCAACGGCCGAATCTCTCCGGACGGCAAGCAATTGTTGTTTACTCGCGAAGGAGTCGCGTGGTGGCGCAAACAATATGTCGGTAGCCAGTCCAGTCAAATCTGGAAATATGATCTGGATTCGCACGAGTTTGCGCTGTTGCGGAATGATCCGACCGAGGCCCGGTCACCGTTATGGGCGGCGGATGGTAAGAGTTTTTATTTTGTCAGCGGCGAAGATGGAGCCTTTAATCTGTACCGACATGATTTAGTGGATGGCCAAACATCGCAATTGACTCGCTTCAAAGACGACGGAATCGTCATGCCTTGTTTGTCGAAAGATGGATCGACGATCGTCTTCCGCCACCTGTTTGATTTCTATCGAATGAATTTATCCGATGGTTCCGAACCGAAAAAAATCCGACTGGTTTGTCGCGCGGATCAAGCCATCGAGCCCACCCGCAACGTCACGCTCGAGTCGGCAACCGAGGCGGCTTTTTCAGCCGATGGCCTGCAAATCGCGTTCATTGCCGGAGGCGATTTGTGGGTGATGGATACCGTATTGCGTGAACCCAGACAGATTACCAAAACGGCTGAAATGGAAAACTCGCCGGCCTTTGCGAACGAAGACGGAACCCTCCTATTCGCCAGCGACGCCGAAGGTCAACGTGATATTTGGAAGGCGACGCGCGGCGATGAAAAACAACACTGGTGGCTCAATGACTCGTTTGCGCTAAAGCGATTGACCAACGACGGTGTTGTCGAATCGAACCTGCAGCCCAGTCCGGCCGGCGACAAAATTGCCTTCGTTCGCAATGGTTCGGGAATCTGGTTAATGAACCTGGATGGCAGCGATCCAACTCGGTTCTGCGAAACCTGGGATACACCGGAATTTGATTGGTCGCCGGATGGGAAGTGGTTGACCTGGTCGGTTCAGGACAACGATTTCAACAGTGATGTTTTCGTCGCGCCGATTGATGGATCAATCCCGCCCTTGAATATCACGCGTCATCCTGAAAATGACTCCCAGCCGGTTTGGTCTCCTGATGGAAACACGATTGCCTTCACCGGCGCTCGCATGGATGGCGAAGTCGATGTCCATTTCGTGTTGCTGCAAACCAGCGAGGACGAAATCAATGACCGGGATCGGAAACTCAAAGAAGCGCTGAAGAAGTTTGAAAAAAAGGAAAAGGATAAACCCGATCCGAAAACTGGCGCCAAAGATGAGCCCGCCAAAAAAACGGAACCCGACGACCTGCCTCCCACGGCGACGGGCTCTGCTCAAGTGACCGCATCGTCCGATACGGATGACGCCCAGGCTGCGGACGAACCGGCCGACAAGGAAAAAAAGAAATTGCCCGCAGTAAAAGTTGACGCTGAGGGAATCCACGAGCGCATTCGCCGCGTATCGATTTCGAATTCAGGAGAGCGCAACCTGTTTTGGTCACCGGATTCCAAGAAACTCGCGTTTACCGCCACGATCGACGGCAAGAGCGGAATCTACACCATTGAGCCGCCAGCGGAAATGAAACCAAAATTTTTGACCGAAAAAACAGGGGCGAATCCAACGTGGATCGAAACTGGCAAACAAATCTTGCTGTTGTCGGAAGGTATACCGCAGAGCATTCCAGAAAGTGGTGAGCCCACCAGCTTTAAATTCAAGGCCCTGAACGTGCTTGATGTTGCCGCCCGGTATCAGGCTGGTTTTGATACCGCCTGGCGCGCGATGCGCGACGGTTTTTATGACGGCAATCTGAACAATCGAAATTGGGATGAAATCCGGCGCAAATACCAGTCTGCGGCGCGCGATGCTGTTGATGATCAGACGTTTGCGACCGTGGTCCAACTCATGTTGGGCGAATTGAATGGATCACATCTCGGATTTTTCGCGGGTGGAGCACCGGGCGGCCAACCAGGTGGCGATCGCGAACGCGCTGCGACCTGGAACGAAGCAACCGCCCATTTCGGTTTGCAATTTGATTTTTCCCATCCCGGGCCCGGCCTCTTGGTCCACGACGTGATCTATGCCGGCCCGGCTTGGACCCAGCGCAGCAAGATTCAACCTGGTGAAATTGTAATCGCGATTGCCGGAGTCGAAGTCGATCCGGCCATGGATTTGACCTCGGTGTTGAATGTGCGCATGGATCGAGAGTTGGTGCTCAAAGTAAAGAACGCCGCCGCGGAATTGCGGGATGTCACGATCCAGCCGATCACTTACGGTGCCGCGCGCGGACTGCTGTACAATCATTGGGTGCGCGCCAATCAGGCCGTCGTGAAAGAGAAATCGAACGACCGGTTTGGCTATGTTCACATCCGTGGCATGGACATGAGAAGTTTCTATGATTTCGAACGGGACCTGTTTGCGATCGCCAGTGGAAAAGAGGGCTTGGTGATCGACGTCCGCGAGAACGGTGGTGGCTCAACTGCGGATCATCTGCTGACAGTCCTCACTCAACCGCGGCATGCCATCACCGTTCCGCGCAATGGTGGACCGGGCTATCCGTTGGACCGAGTGGTGTATGCCACCTGGAATAAACCGATCACAGTATTGTGCAATCAAAACAGTTTCTCCAACGCTGAGATTTTCAGTCATGCCATCAAGACGTTGAAACGCGGCCGACTGGTCGGTGTACCAACAGCCGGGGGCGTGATCAGCACGGGGGGCACGCAGATCATGGATCTGGGTTTCTTGCGCATGCCGTTTCGCGGTTGGTATTTGCTGAATGATGGCGAAGACATGGAACTCAACGGAGCCGTGCCCGACATCGTCCTCTGGCCCAATCCGGCAGAAGAAGTCGCCGGAATCGATGAACAATTGATCCAGGCGATTGCGGTCTTGGAGGAGGATGTCACCGCTTGGAAAGCAATTCCTCAGCCGACTCTGAAAAAAGCCAGCGAGCGCCCGGCCAGGAAATAGTGTCCCAAATTTGATCCGTCACATTTGACGAAAAACCGAAGGGCTTGATCAGCCTGTTCGCGCGAATTTTAACAAAACGCAATTCTTGGCGAAGGGGCAACGTGATTGGTTGGCCACTTCAGCCAGTCTCCGTCGTTGCTATTCGCCGTCCCACAAGCTGGCCAATGAATAGTCGGTGCCGTCCATCGTCCAGAATTCACCGCCAAAATAGCGGCGCGAACGGTCCAATTGATTTACCGCGGCGATCTCTGACGCCGACAGTGTCAACTTGGTTGCCGCCAAGTTTTCTTGTAGCCGCAGTGGATTCACGGACTTGGGGATCACTGCCGTCCCGCGTGCCAGTCCCCATTGTAAAAGTACTTGAGCAACGGTCGCACCGCGACGACGAGCGATCTCCGCAATCGACGGATCATTCAACAACACGGGTTCGTCGACTCCCTTGAGCTGTTCTGGTCGACCGCCGGACCCGAGCGGGGCGTAAGCCGTCAAATGAATTCCGTTGTTTCGACAGAACTCCAACATCAATGGTTGTTGGAGATAGGGATGCAACTCGATTTGATTCATTTCCGGTTTTCGGCGCGCCGTCCGCAGCAACGATTTCAATTTCGCCTGGCTGAAATTCGCGACACCGATATGGCGACATAACTCGTTCTCGGCTAATTTCTCCATCGCCTCCCACGTCACTGCCAGCGGCAATTCAGTCAAAGAAATCGTATCGGCGGGCGAGTCCGGAAAATGCACACCATGTCGGAAGGCCAACGGCCAGTGAATCAAATACAGATCCAGGTAATCAAGTTGTAGATCATGCAGAGTCTTCTCAATCGCTGGCAAAACATCCTGCGGTGCGTGAGCATCATTCCATAATTTGGAAGTAATCCACAGCTCCTCGCGTTTTACGACTCCGCCTCGAAACAACTGCCCCAACGTTTCACCGATTTCAACTTCGTTACCGTAAATCGCCGCGCAGTCCACATGCCGGTAGCCCATTCGTACCGCGGACTCAATGGCTGCACCCACCTCGCCCGGCGCGGATTTCCAGGTTCCCAGGCCGAGCATCGGAAGTTCATCGCCATTGGAAAATTTGAGTGTCTTCAACATGGAATTTTCGAAAATCCAGGAAACAGGGAAAGGACTCCAGCCGCGCAAACATTTCGCGACACCCACCAATTGATGATCGGTATAGGTCCAAAACAAAATCGGCTTCGTGACAACTAATTTTTTTAGTATACTGGCTATCGTAGTTACCCACGAGTCTGTGGTAACTCCGCTGCCAGGAATTCAATTTGCATTATTAGAAAGCTAATCTCAATGAGTACATTTCCGTCGGCGATGAGGTGTATTGGGACGTTGTTATTGCTGATGGTTTGTATGATCCCGGCAACGTTTGCGCAAGAAAAGACCGAACTTCCGCAAGACTTGACCCAGCTGATTGACATGAAAACCAAACTTCTCGATCAATTTGCGGCCGAGCAGAAAGCGGGACAAGCCGATCAAAGTATCGCGACGTTGAAAAAAATTATCAATATCCATCGCCAAGCAGTCAAAATCGCCACCGCTTCGAAAGTAGCCGCAGACACGCTGGGCCAGTTGCGCCAAGTGTTTGCCAGTGATGGTGAGTATTTGTCGGACCAATTGTTCGCGCGCAATGATTTTGCCGAATCCGCTGCCCTGCGCAGCGAACTAAAACAGTTTTTAAGTGGCGAGCTGGGTGAGCAACATCAATCCACGCGAATCATGTACTGGAAACAACTCACTGCAGAAAAACTGAACGCGGCGACCAAAGAATTACAAACCGCTTACCTGGTTGCCGCTGGATCCGAATCACAGGCCGCCGAAGCGCTCAAAAATCGCCAATTGGATGTTGCCGCCAAGCTTTATTCCCAATTGATCGAAGCTCAAATTGCCGTGTTGGGAGAGAATCACCCGAATGTGGGCCTGAACTTGAATCAATACGGAACCGTGTTGTTGATGCAAAAAAATTACCCCACTGCCGAAGCGAGCTATTTGCGCGCACTAAAGATCCGCGAGGCTACCGACGGTCGCGGCCTGGCCTATGCTACAACGTCATTTAATCTCGCGCGATTCTACGAAGAAACGCAGCGGTTCGATGAAGCGGCCAAGATGTATTTGCAGACCGCTGAAATCGAAGAGCCCATACTGGGAAAAAACAACAAATCATTCTTGCAGACACTCGAACAACTGGCAGCGCTGTACAAAAAGACCGGTCAGGGAGAGCAAGAGGCCGCGCTGCGCAAACGCATCAACTCCGCCGACCCCTTGAATACGGTCGTCGCACATCTCCCCAAAGGCACTTTTGCAGGGGCCAGCATTCAACCGAGCCAATTGTTGCAAGACCCGTCGATGAAAATGATGCCGTTTGAAATCGCCGAAGCATGGGGCCGTCAGGAACTGGGCTTCAATCCGCTGGATATCCAGGCCCTGGTCGCCTTCGGGACACTTCCGATTGTCGAACCCTCGTTCAATTTTGGTTTGCTATTTCGTTTGACTGAAGGCGCTGCCGCCAAATTTCCCTGGGAACAGGAAGGCAACTCGGAGATCATTACCTTGGACAATGGCCAGAAATATTGGAGATCCTTGAACTCCGGAATCGAAGCGCTGTGTGCGGCTCAATTTCCCGATGGCACGATCGTGTTGGGTACGGAAGAGAGTGTCAAGCAAAGTTTGACCCAGGCCGCCGATGGAACCGTGGCGACCATGTTGTTGGAAAATCGAAACAATGGCCAAATCGTCGGTGTCGCGGATATGCGTTTGATTCGCGCCGTCGCTCAGGCTGCTTTGGCGCAAACGCCACCGCTGCCCCCCGAACTCGCCGGCCTCGCAGCACTTCCTGGTGATGTTGACACGGTTCGAATCTGGGGCGGTATGTCCACTGGATTGGGACTCGCGTTGGTTTTGGATCATGCGGATTCGGCAGCCGCACAGCGTACTGTCCAAGCCCTCACTTCAGCGTTGGCGCTCGGTGAAAAAATGGCCATGGCGGAATTGACTCGCAACTTGGGCGAGGGGGACGCCGTGCAACAAGCCACGTTGGCCTATGCCAAACGGACGGCCGACGATCAACTCAGTCAACTCAAACCTGTTGTCGACGGAAATTCGGTCGGCCTCAATTTTCAATTGAAAGACGGCGGGTTAGTGGGTCCGATCGGAATTGCGTTGTTGTTACCGGCAGTCCAAGCGGCCCGTGACGCCGCGCGACGCACGCAAGATTCCAATCAGTTGAAACAGATTTCCCTGGCCCTGCTGAATTACGAATCGGCCTATGGAAAATTCCCAGCTCGCGCTAATTACGACGCGGCCGGAAAACCACTGCTCAGTTGGCGCGTGCAGATTCTGCCATTTTTGGAAGAAATGGAGCTATACAATCAATTCCATTTGGACGAACCTTGGGACAGCGAACACAATCTCAAACTCGCCGAACAAATGCCGGACATTTATCGCAGCCAGAGCTTCAACGATCCGCTGAAAACCATTTACCTGACTGCCGATGGTAAGGGCACGGCGATGGAAGGTAACCAAGGAATTAAATTTTCTCAAATCACCGATGGAACATCGAACACGATGATGGTGTTGGAAGTCAATCCGGAAAATGCGGTGGTTTGGACGCAGCCCGCCGATCTGCCGTTTGATCCAGCCAATCCCGGTGTTGGATTGGGTGCAATTCGACCCAACGGATTTCAGGCGGCTTTCGCTGATGGTTCAGTGCATCTGATCTCACCGACGACGACCCCCGATACCTTGAGGAAACTTCTCCAGTGTGCCGACGGCGAAATTGTGAATCCCGATGACTATTAGTGGGGCTGCTGGCCTGCTGCTGTCATCAATTCCTGTCAGCGCTGTTGCAGGTTGGGGCCAGTTTTGTTCTAAGTGCACGTCGCTCTCAATCCATCGTCGAGTTTTTGCGTTAATTCATGAATAAGTCACCCTTGCCCGAAAAACTGAACTCCAATTTGACACCTGAGTCGGCTCAGCGGGATCTGATCGAAGAGCGGCTGTTCCTCGATGGACCGCAATCACGGTTTGCCGAATTGATGCGCGCGTTTCGAATTTCCGCCGAAGTACTCAAAGGGTTTCGAAAACTACACTTCGTCGGTCCCTGTGTCACGGTGTTTGGATCTGCTCGTTTTGCGGAGGGACATCCTTCCTATGAACTCGCCCGGCAAGTCGGTGCGGAACTAGCCAAAGCTGGATTTACGGTGATGACTGGCGGTGGACCCGGCGTCATGGAAGGTGCCAATCGGGGCGCTCAAGAAGTTGGTGGTCGCAGCATCGGCTGTAACATTATCCTGCCACGCGAACAGGATCCCAATCCGTATCTCGATACGTTTATCGAATTCAAATACTTTTTTGTCCGCAAACTGATGTTGGCCAAATACTCCTATGCGTTCGTCGCACTGCCCGGCGGATTTGGTACCTTGGATGAATTGTTTGAAGTCGCAACTCTGGTCCAGACCGGAAAAATGCAGCAGTTCCCCATCGTCCTGGCCGGCAGCAAATATTGGCAACCGATGCTGGACTTTCTCAATCAAACCATGGTCGTTGGAAAAACAATCGATCAAGCCGATGTGGATCGATTCATTCTTTCTGATTCACCCACCGAGATTGCTGCCCGTGTCCGCGAAGTGGCCTTGCAAAGGTTTGGGCTTAGCAAAAAACGAGCCAAACCCCGGTGGTGGTTGGGCGAACACAGTTAATCTTGTCGAACGCTTGTCAAGCATCCGCCTCAGGCAGACAAAATGTTTAACGGCTAGCTACAGGCGAACCCCTGAAAAGTTGAAATTGACTATTGCCCAGCGCCAGTACCGCAGTCGACGCAATCGTTTGCAGAGCGATCTTGCGCCATCAAAAGTACCAACAATTCCTCCGGGGCGCCGCCGCCTCGAATTTTTCGCAGGCTAAATGATCCCAATTCCGGGTTGGCCGTTTTTGGCTGGGGGACATTAGCTGGGGAACCATTAGCGTATCGAAAAATTCATTGTGTAAATTTACTTACGACCGGCTGCTTCGCCGTCTCTTCCAGTCCCGCAACCGCCTCGCGAAGTCTTTTGATGGCGCGATGAAACAACTGGGCCGTTCGAGTTGTGCTCAGTCCAAATTCCTTAGCGATTACTTTAAACGCGACACTTTTCCCCTTTCGACCGATGCCAAAGCGTGCCTTGAGTATTTGTTGCTCGCGTTCGTCCAGTTTAACTAGTATGTCGGCGAGCTGACGGTCCACTTCGCTCGACTCAAGCTGCGCCAAATTACTGTCCGCAGTTTTGGAAGGGGCCGATTGCGTTACTTCTTCGCCATTGGCAATGAGCTTGCTTCGATACCGCTTTTCTTGGCGATACAGCTCGTACATGGATCTCTGGATCGCTTGATAGGCATAGGTCGTGAAGCGAATCCCACGTCGAAAGTCGAATTGCTCCACCGCACGAACCAATGCCGCGTTTCCGGCGCTGATTAATTCATCAAACTCATTCGACCCGAGTACCGTATAATGCTTCGCCAACGAAACAACCATTCGAAGATTCGATTCGATCAACAAATTCCGAACCTGCACGGCGTGCGCTCCGAATGCTTCCGATTCATCAAGCATCGAAATACAACCGACACAAGATCGTGACCACTGCCGTCGCTGGTCAACCAGATACTTCAAATAGTTGTACTTTCGAAAGCAGTGTGTCTCCTGTTCCGCCGTCAGTAGCGGGGTGGTGTACAGTCGGCTCCAATACGATGGCAAGTTAGCCGGCGCGTTCTTCCGAACCTGCGTCGTGCCAGACGGCATGAGCCCCATCAGCGTGTTGCCGGCGAAAGTGTCCGAGAACACGTCGTCATAGAAATAATTTGATGAGTTGTTTCCGAGGTCTCGGCCCCTGTTTCGTGTGAGCATGACGCTCGAATTGTTAAGGTTGTCGCTCGCCGAGGTGAATGAAATGAACTTCATCATGAAGTCTCCGGTGCTGGTTGGGAGGGCTGGTCGGCTAATTCATTGTCGGGATTGGCAGACAAAGGACGCGTGCGACCCAATTGTTTCCGCCTGCCGACGGCTCGCGCGACCGCGCGGACAGCCCGCTCGGTGACTCGCGAGATGCATCTTGCCATGTCAGCGTCCTTATCAGAAATCACGACGGTCGCAGCACGGAGCAGCGAAATGGATAGCTGACAGGCTTTGTCAACGCCGCCACGAGGGCCATTGATATCTTGGACAACCAAATGGATGGCCGAGATTCGCGAGTCAAAACGCGACAGCGCAAGCAACAGACGTCGCTCAGCCAACTGTCGCAGTTCGTCGCTCAAAAGTTCGCTACGATCGGTGATAGAAACAGACATCGTTGACCTCGAAGATTTTTTTGAGTGGGACTTGTTTTGTACTGTTTAACCATACGTCAGCCGCGTATAGTTAGACAAATAGAATTAAATGCCAACTTCAATAGACAAAATCTAAGAGACGACCGCAATGAATGACTGGCTCAACTACCACCACCTGCACTATTTCTGGATGGTCGCCAAAGAGGGGGGAATCACGCCCGCAGCGGAGATACTGCATTTGTCGCAACCGACATTGAGTACTCAGATTCAAAAACTGGAAAAGTCGATGCGAGTAAAACTATTTGATCGAAAAGGCCGATCCATGGTGCTGACCGAAAGTGGCCAGATGGTGTTTCGGTACGCCGGTGAGATTTTCAACCTGGGCAACGAATTGGCCGACTCACTTCGCGGGCGTCCGGCGAAAGATTCACTGACCCTGCTGGTCGGCGTGCCCGACGTATTACCCAAATTGGTGACCTATCATCTGCTCCGACCGGCACTGCAACTTCAAGAGCGAGTGAAATTGGTTTGCCACGAGGGAAAGCTAAAAGATTTGCTCAGCGATCTCGCTCTGCACCGCTTGGACATCGTCTTGGCGAACTCGCGTTTAACCCCGGAAGTGAGCATCCGAGCGTTCAATCATCTATTGGGTGAGTGCGACGTGACGGTCTTGGGAACTGCGGTGTTAGCCAAAACGTACAAGCCGGGATTTCCGGATTCACTAAATGGCGCTCCGATGTTGATGCCAACTCAGAACACGACGCTGCGTCGTGCCCTTGAGCAATGGTTTGACGACCAGGAAATTCGCCCCGATATTGTTCATGAGTTTGAGGACAGCGCGTTATTAAAGGCCTTCGGCCAGGCAGGCGAGGGCCTGATCGTTGTGCCAACCGTCGTCGCAGTCGAAGTCGCTGTGCAGTATTCACTTGAGCCACTCGGGCGTATTCCAGACGTTACAGAACGGTTTTATGCAATTTCTGTCGAGCGCCGGTTGAAACATCCCGCAGTAGTCGCAATTTCTGAATCCGCCAAGAAAAATCTTTTTAGTTAGCAACCGTTTTATGCGACCGTTTTTTTAAAGGACGTTGGCAAAGGATGGATCGTCAATCGTTCTAGATGCGGATCGGTACCGTAGTGAGGGAAAATATTTGTAACCGTTCACGGTTTCGCAGAAATGGTAGGGTGGGTCAAGCAATCAGATCGCCGCAGAAATGTCCTGGCGTAGAATGGAGCGAGTTGGCGTCCGACGTACCAGCACCGGTGCAATCGGAGCAGAAACCTGGGCGATATTTGATCAGTTCTGAGACAAACATCGCTCATTCACCGAACGCGATAAACATTGCGGATGCCGTCGAGTACCGCTTGCTCGGCGGCACAGATTTTTCCGATCCCCATGAAGCCACCGGATGCAAGCGCGACTTCCGTGGCCTGTCGCAATAATTGTTCACCCACTAGTTTTCGAATTGCGGGCGGAGTTTGCGCCAGACGGTACGTGGTAAACGCCACCCACAGCTCCCACAAATTTTGGTTGGGACGAACGTCAATCCAATACTGAACTCGGCCAATTGCCATGGGAGATTCATACAGGAGAGTTTCATAGATCGACGAGACGGCAGCTTGGCTTTCTTCATCAGTAACCGAGTCACTGGCCCAAACAACAAATGCGATCGGGGCGAGTTGCAGGGCGGGAAGCGTGTCGGGAGTAAATCCCGCGTTGACCAGAGTTTCGAGTAAATCGTGATCGTCAATGAATGCAAAGGCAGCAAGAGCCCGCTTGTCGGCCTCTCGTTGGAAATAGGCGTCCAAGTCATATCGCGGAACTAACCCCTGGGCTTTCACTCCAGGATTTTGATTTGCGGAAGGCAGATTGCCTGGATTGGATGACATCACCATCGCTGACTCCATTGGTTTGAGAACTGAAAAACTTGCCAGTGATCTGTAGTAGTCGCGACACTGCGACTTCCGTTGACAATGAACTATACGGCTATGAGTTAGGCCTGATCCATTGAAAAAACAGATCGCAAGTTATCTAAAACGAATAGATTTTTTCGACGATGAATGTCATACTCGCTCCAACGGAAGATCGGTCGAAAAAAAGTCCAGCGTCTCAGCCATCATCGGCTCCTTAACCGCATCGTCTCGCTGCACGTCGTGGTTTGAGTGATCCAACGATTTCCACCATTCCAGCGATTGTTGACGCGACCATTGCGACGCGGAGTCGCACGCAACCAGCTGAGACGCTAATTGGGCCGCAGTTTGCGGACGTTCGTCAGGATTTGTTTTCAGGCAACTCATCAAAACAGCCGACAACTCTTGAGCAACCGGTTGTCCGAGTTGTTGAGAAGGTGAAAGAAACGTTTGCACAATCTGGAAACCTTGTGGATGACGCTCAAGACTATCGAATCCAACCGCTTCGGTTCCTGTGAGCAAATAGTATCCGAGCGCCCCGACGGCATAGAGGTCGCTTCTGGCGTCGATGTCGCCAGGCGAGAAAAATGATTCCGGCGACATGTAAGCCGGCGTACCCGATAGCGATTTGTCTTGGGGAGTTTCTTTGGTCGTGGATAAATCCCGCACGAGACCAAAGTCAAGCACCTTCACAATGTCGGCTCGGCTGCCACGACGAAAAAGAATTACGTTGGCCGGTTTGATGTCGCGGTGTACTAAACCGGCCTCATGCGCTTCGCTAAGCGAATTACAAACCTGACGTAGAATCGCAATCACTCGGCCAGCAGGTTGCGGGCCGTTTAGCCGCACAATACGACTCAGATCCAAACCGTCCAGGTATTCCATCGCATAATAAAAAGTGCCATCCGGTGTGCGGCCATAATCGTAGATCGAAATCGTGTTGGGATGGGTCAGCATCGCTGTCAACTGCACTTCTTGCTCAAAGCGGGCGATTGCGGCTTCACTACTTCGATTGGGTCGCAGCAGTTTGACCGCCGTGGGCCGACGAAGCATGGCGTGTTTGGCCCGATAGACTTCACCCATGCCGCCAGCGCCAATTTTCTCCAACAACGTGTATTGTCCCAGTTGCCTTACTTTACGCTCAGCCCGCAACGCCCGTTTCTGAACTCGTGCCAATCGGCGGGCGTACAACACATTGGCCGCCGCGCCGATGAGTGACAACGACATGAGAATCGCCACGATGTTTCGCAGCAACAAACCCGGCGCGTAGGCCTCGTCATAATCCAGCTTCGTCACGACCCCGAAATCGTATTGCGGCAGCCACTGGGACGCGCCCACAACTTTGATACCTCGATAGTCGGTCGTACCCGATAAACTGACCCGAACGCGATTGTCGGCCTGCCGTTTCGCTTCCACAGCGGCAGCAACGATAGCGGTCAGTTCGCCTTTCTTATTTTGCGACCGAACATTGAGCACCGCGCTGGCGTCGGGAACATTTTCCAGCAACCCGAGCCTTTGAAGTTGTCGATCGAATCGACTATCCGAGAGCAGCCAGCCATCCTCATCGAACGCAAACGTTTCGCCCGAGTTCCCGGCACTGGCAACCGACAAAATCTCGGTAAACTCACGTTCCGGGGGAATCCCAAAGGCAATCGCCCCGATCACTTCGCCCTCGTTGTTACGAACTGGCGCAGCAACAAATAACAGCGGGCGGCTCGGATCGCTGGCGGTTCCGGCAAACTCGCCCGCCATTGACTGCCGCCAAGGCTTGATGAAAACGGTTTCGCCGCGAGTCAGCTTGCCCAGATACGGTTGCCACCGATCGTCGAGGCGAGCATGAATGAAACTTCGTTTGGAGTCCGCCAAAATTTCTCCATCGAGTTCGACAACATGAAACGCGACGTAGCCGAATGTTTCACTGGCCTCGCAATAAAGCTGGTCGACCACCGTGAGGGCCTGGGAGATATTTGTTTCCGGAAGATCGGACGAAAGTTTTTTCCCCGCGATCAGCTCACCAATGGCCTTTCGCAACTCCGGTCGTTGAGCAAGCGAATAGGCGCTCCGTTTTTGCTCCTCCGTCCAAATAGTAAGTGCTTTGACGTCGGTTTCAAGAATCGTGGTCAGCTTTGAGTTGAGATTCTGGCGAACGGATTGTTGGATCGCATTGACGCTAAAAAATCCGGTGATCCCCACCAGAACTGCCAGCGATGCCGGCCACATCCAACGTCGCACCGCTCCGCTAGCGTTGTTTCGTATCGCGGGGAGATGCCCCAGTTCGGCAATCATGCCGCAGCCCAATACGCCAACTTTCTTGGTTGTCGCCATGTGTTTTGGTTCTCGGTGTTGCGTCGCGCTTTAGTCAGTGGAGAGTCCTGTGTTTAGTGCGGCGCTCTTCAACATATTCTACGACTCGCCTTCCCATCATGCGAATAGATGCCCCTGCACAACCGCATTGAAAAAAGCTATGCGAGTTTGCGTTCGATTCAATGGTTATCGAGCACCCATCGGTTTCTATGGGCAGCCCGCCTTCGTATTCCCGGTCCATCGTCACCAGGCCGGCTTTGGAGGCGGTTTCTACCGAGTTCCCCACCGATCATTCTATAGCTCTGGATTCGGTCGAGGCTTTGGTCATCCAGGTTTCGGCCCGGGTTTGGGGCATCCGGGTTTGGGGCATCCGGGTTTTGGTCGTGGCGGAATCAATATTGGTTTTGGTTTTTGATGACCTGCAGCAGACCCATCTCGGAAGATGCCGTGTACGTGTCATCAAGTCAAAAGCCGTTCCTATTCAAGCCACTTTCGCCGGTGGCTGTTTGATGATGCCCAGGCGAATCAAACCCGCAGTTTCTGATACCCTTAAGCAATGATTGAAAGAACGACCGCTGGCGATTTCACGATTCCGATCACCAAGGCGTCCAGTTGATGCCATTTCCTCGAAAGCCAATGTCGCCATGGGGAACACCAAGATTGCTGAAATGACTGGAATGAAAGCCTCCAATAAATTTTGGGAAAGCTTCCTGCTCGTCGTTAAGGCGTGAGGTTTGCAGGTGATCCGAACCCGGGGATCTTTGGCTAGGGTATCGCTGCGAAAATCGGCTGATATCAACATCAGGCCGATGAATGCGATCCTGTCGCACGTTTTGGCTTGCGCTTCGAGCTAACCACCCTCTGGGGCGTTGGGCCTGAAGATCAGACGCGACACATAGCAAGGCTACAAAAAAAATACTCCCATGAATCGGCTCAGACACCGTTGTACGTGATGCTCGTTGATTCGCATTGGCGCGCCTTCTCGTCAGGAAATTCTGATCATGAATTGACTTAGATCTGGGGATCATCGGTTCAAGACGAACGGCGCGTTCAGCTTGCCTGCCAGAGACCAATTATTGGTACCTTTCGTAACAACATCTACAAACGGAAGAGCAAGTTGGGTAAACGAATGCTGATTAATCGGACTTAAGTCAAACAGGCACGCGTCGTGAACAGAAGTTTCCTATTCGATACATCAATTTACTGTCTTATGTTTTTTGAATAGAAAGTCGTCTGGGTTTCTATTTGTTTAACCAAACGAATGATCCGTATAGTTAACTAGGCTCAAACGATGTTCTCTTTCACAATCAAATGAGGTGCGGAATGTCCATTTCAATCACTGACCCTAGCAGTCTCTTGAACGAGGAATTGCGTCAATTCGCTGAAAGGCGGTTGCAGTTTGCGCTGTCGCGTTACGATTCGCGAATCAGGCGTGTCGATTTGGTTGTTTCTGACGAAATCGGCTTTCATGGCAGGATCAATAGAGCCTGCCTTATCTCCATCGCGCTGGAACGGGCACCGGTTGTGGTGATCCGCGACAAAGATGAGGACTTTGCGAAATGTATCGCTCGGGCAGCGGAAAGGGCTGGTCGAGCGGTGGCCCGAACGATTGAAAGAACTCAACGGACTACCGACACCAAACTTGCCGGCAATTGGGAGTTGATGATTGCGGGTTATTTCTTTTCTATCTCCGTGTAATCAAACAATTGGTCGTCGATCGAAAAAGCCTTCAACTCCAGTTTTTTTCCGTTGATATGGACCATCGTGTAATGGTGACCGCGCCGCACGTTGTTTTGAAAAAAAGGACGATAGGGTCCCGGGGTTTCCAGATTTCCCCCGCCGCCACCGGTAATCATGTAGATCGTACCACCGACATTGACAGCCTGGTTGTCCTTGATCGGCCAAGTCCGTTCGTAGGAATGAATGTGCCCGGTCCAGACGATGTCGACGCCATACTTTTCATAGAGCGGTACCAACTTCCGGACGCGCAGATCTCCGTAAGTTCCTTGGTTGGTTTTCCATAAATCGCCATAATCGTCTTCATCCGACGAGTAGGGCGGATGATGGTGGCAAACGAATTTCCAGATCGCTGTGGATGCGGCCAATTGTTTTTCCAGCCATTGATATTGCTCGCTGTCAGGATCTACATTGCGGTTCGAATCGATCATGAAAAAATCCGCGTCGCCATAGGAAAAAGAGTAGTAGTATTCAGGATCGGGCAAAGCCATATAGTCAAAGTAGTTTTGGGCATTTTCTTCATGATTTCCCAGCACGGGAAAGAGAGGCACACGAGAAATCAACACATTTAGCGCTGGAAAAAATTCTGTCAACCAATCTGCATCTCTTTTTCCCTTATCTACCAAATCGCCGGGCAGCAGCAGGAAATGTGGACGATGAGCCCAAGCCAACTGGGCTGCTTGTCCGGCGACTTTAAGATTTTTCTGTGTGTCGCTGATGACGGCAAACGTGACCGGAGTACCTCGTTTAGAGGCTGTTTGAAACGTGCTAGGCTCGCTGGCAACCGTCTGGCCTTCCTGTTCCGATTCAACCCGATAGAAGTATTGAGTTTCGGGACTCAAGTCTTCTATGCGAATTTGTTGAATTTTCGCTGCGTCGGCTCCGGCGATTTTATTCGAGCACGTCGCGTCTTCCCCCCAAAACAACGTTCCTCGGCTTTCAATTGTCGTTTGCCAGACCACCGTCATGCCGCTCATCGTTCCATATTGGAGGAAGGGTTGAACCTTAAACTGTAGTTCGGTTGCGGGAGCTGCAATTTTCAGATTTGCCAAATCCTCCTGGTGCGAAAAATCATGCGCGACCCATTTCGCTTTGGCGGCCAGATCATAGATGGCCACCTCACGGATGCGCCCCTGTAGCGGCTCAAACTCGTTACTATCTCGATAGGCGCCGATCAACCAGGGTGCGGCGTCCGGATACAGGATATCGCCAGATTGGAGCAGCGACTCCGCTTCTAATTTTCCATTCACGTACAACTGCATCGTGGATCCGTCATAGACTCCGACCACATGAAACAATTTGCCGGACTCATGATTGGTTTTTCCCCGCAGGTAAGTCATTTGACCATCGCCAGCATCGGCCCCGGTTGTGGAAAGACCAAAGTAAAACACCGATTCATCGTAACCCAATATCCAACCCTTTTCGGCTTGACCATTGTCTGGCAAGACGCCGATAATGCCGCCCCATTCACTTGGCCGATCAACACCAACCCAGGCCGCGACGGTCATCTCGCGAGTCGGCAGAAAATTGCGCGTCGATTGAAAGTTTTCCGCCAATAGGCACCCCTGGTGATCTCCATCGAAGGCTATCGATTGGCCATAAGGATCCGGAACAATCAGCGGTTTGGTGGTGAATACGCCATTCGGCCCCAGGCGGGCCTGCAAGGTTGAATCCGAAATATGCCGCTCATTGAATCGCCAATGCGCGAGTGGATCTGGGCCATCATGAGCGGCTGCCAGGTTTGACATAACAAAAATACCGCAGCACAACACAAAACAACTCGCGGCGCTACGTTGAACTAAAAATGCAATCGTCATGTCGGTCAATTTCCGCTGGGTTTGGGGTTGGCTCAAAGGCAACTTTAATTCGGCGCGAGCTCGATCAACGTATCAAAGCCGGTCGTGTAAAACGAAGTAGATCCGATGAAATATTGACGAAATTTTGACACTTCTCGCCGAAGGCCACCAAAGTGGATGTTCGTTTTCATTAATCCCGCAGGCTGGCCCATTGGTATCTACACAAGTTTGCTTCGTGGGTAGTGAACCGTATTGGAATCCCGCTGGCTTGTCCAGCGGTAGCTTCGGCTTTGAGCTACACCCAAAGATCCCCCCCATTCACCTCGTTCTTCAGCCGGATTCGCCCAAGGCGAATCCGGCTGAAGAACGAATCAATGGCCCAGCAAGTTTGTAGCAAAAAACACAACCATCCACCGGACAAGCCGGTGGTATTAAAAACGCGCCGTTCCTCGTAACTGGGCTAAACCACGGTTTGTCGATCAAAGTTGT
>JANNPW010000040.1:0-123155 GCA_031400405.1 Mariniblastus sp. | reverse complement strand
TCATACTAGGGGGTCGGGGGGTGAGGGGAAATTCGATCAACAAATCCAAGCATAAACAAGACAAAAGTTTCACTCGGGTGCGTTCATTGTTCGCGCGATGAGCAAACAAAATCCCCTCACCCCCCAGCCCCTCTCCCCTGGAATTCGGAGAAAGCTGGATGAAGTGGCGATCCGAATTCGTCCGAATTCCAGGGGCGAGGGGAGCAAAAGTTGCGCAAGCTGAATTGTCCGCAACCTCAAATTTTTGACAGCCCAGGCTTGCGCCCAGCGGCTGATTTTGCCGTCCCGCTCCCGCAGCCTGGACACCAAATCGCGCTGCTTACGCAACACAATCAGGGGTCGATAATGCGGTTGGTAATAAACCCGGATTTCGCCGTGTTTGCTGGGAAATGCCGAGAATAATCACTAGTTTCGCCGATGACTCGATCCCTTTCAAGTTTGTTGTTAAACTAACGCGCCGCGTTTCACGAGCACGGAACCGCGTCCGGTATTTCCGAAGTCGAGCATTTATTCATTCAGGTCATCGGTCATGTTTTCGATTCAACATTTTTTCAGTCAAGACACCAAGTTTTTCGATTTGCTGGAGGCCAGTTCCAAACAGACTGAGGTGCTAACACGATTGCTGATCGAATTGCTTAACGACCGCACGCACCCGCACGCCTTGGACCAGTTTGCCTTGGCTCGCGCCAAAAACAAACGGATCACAGACCAAATCAGTCAGGAATTGGTCAACACTTTTGTAACTGGTCTCGAAAGAGAAGACATCGAAATGGTGTCGTATGCATTGTATCGAACTTGCAAAACAATTGAGAAGTTCGCTGAGCGGTTTAATCTGGCGCCTCATCGGATGGCCGATATCGATTTTTCGTTGCAAACCGAGTTGATGGACCGGGCCACCAAGACGACATCAGAAATGGTTGGCCAATTGCGGAAGAGTCCCTCGTTGGAGACGATGAAGATGATGAATGATCGGATGCAATCCATTGAAACGGCAGGCGACGAAGTCATCCTCAAACTGCTCGGAGAGGTTTACAGTGGCAAATACGAACCGATTCAAGCGATCATGATTCGTGACTTGTACGACTTGCTGGAGAAAGTAATTGACCGCTGCCGCGATGCGGCCAATGCGATTACGCATATTGTCTTAAAAAATTCCTGAGTCGTTGATGGAAATTTTCTTGTAATACTGTGCGTTCCAACCTGCCGTTTTTGGATCAGCGCAGGTAGCATCGCAATGCTGGACTCCACAAAAAACCCTGAACGCAACCCATGACTTTGATTTTATTAGTGATCCTGATCGCGTTGGTGTTTGAATACATTAACGGATTTCACGATACCGCCAATTCGATTGCGACGGTGGTTGCCACCAAGGTATTGAGCCCGCGACAGGCGATCATTCTGGCGGCAGTTTCCAACTTGATCGGAGCATTGATTGGGACAGCGGTTGCCAAAACGATTGCCTCGGGACTGGTTGATCCCAAGGTGGTGACCCAAGAAGTACTGATCTGTGCGTTGTTGGGGGCAATCACTTGGAATTTGATTACGTGGTATTGGGGACTGCCCAGCAGTTCGAGTCATGCGCTGGTCGGCGGGTTGGTCGGAGCTTCGGTTGCAGCGGCAAATAGTTGGCATGTGGTGATCTGGTCCATACCGGACCCGCAATATTTCTACGCGGGCAAGGGGCTGTTATGGAAAGTAGTCGTGCCGATGTTTGCCTCGCCCTTGGCCGGGTTCATATTGGGGTTTCTGGTTATGGGGCTGCTGTATTTTCTGCTTCGCAAATGGAAACCTCGTTGGGTGAACGCGGTATTCGGCAAAGCCCAACTCGTCAGCGCCGCTGGAATGGGATTGATGCATGGAACCAACGACGCACAAAAAACAATGGGGATCATTGCCTTGGCACTCGCGGCCGGAACCGCGTCGGGACAATTGGACAACTTGCCAAATTGGCTGTCCTTTTTGCAAATTGCCGCTCCTGAGGCTGGTAAGTCAATCGACATTCCCATTTGGATCAAAGTCGTTTGTGCCGTTGTGATGGCCGCGGGAACTGCAGCGGGTGGTTGGCGGATCATTAAAACTCTGGGCCACCGAATGACCAAGTTGCAGCCAGTGCATGGCTTTGCTGCTGAAACAACATCGGCGTTCGTGATTGGAATCGCCTCGCATTTCGGCATTCCTGTTTCCACAACTCACAATATTTCGGCGGCGATTATGGGCGTTGGGTCGGCCAAGCGGTTCGGTGCATTGAAATGGACCGTTGTCGAACAAATGGCTTGGGCTTGGCTGTTGACGATTCCCATTTCGGGATTTATCGGTTATTTTTCAATTATGTTGTTGAAAGTGGTTGGCTTTCTTCCGTCCAGCGACAATTAAGATCAGGTCGATGCAAAGCACAGACCGAAGCTATCGAAAATCGCCGCGGTCGCACTAAGGCGGGATAAAAATTTTTCCCAAGCGCGCGATGCGCAATAGACGTCGAAAATGCCCTGCTAAGCCTCGTTCCGGAACACTGAACTTCAAGGCCTTCCAAAACTGGGGTTGAACAGGGCGAAATTCTCGACCAATAAAAACTCGCTTGAAGTCGATTTCAGTACAGCTGATCGTCAAATCCGCCGGTCCGACAAATTCGGGCACGACTTCACCAACCCCGCGTCGTATCATCAATGCCGGTCGCTGCCCAATATCGTGAAACTCAAATGCGATCGTCATTTTAAGTCGCCTGGTAGCCTCGGGCCTGATCCGACTGGGCAACAATCGCAACAATTGTAGGGCCGGCAACTCGTCGATCGAGTCTCCATTGATCTCGGGCTTGCCCAACTTGATTTGCTGGCGAAGTTCGCCACTCTCAGTCAATCGCCAATTACGCTCCAGCGGATTCAAACTGCAATTTGCCGCCTCTTCCAGCACGCGCGCCACGGCGTTCCGGACTTGGCGGTTATTCAAATCATGACACGAGGCAATTCGACTCAGCCAAATCGCTCGACGCAAATTGCCGGATACAAGAGCCCCGTCAATTCGTTGCAGGACTTTGCCGATCCCGCCTAATTCCTCAACGATCCAGGGGGCAATTTCCCGATCCGTCACCGGATCGAGATTCACTCCCTGGCCATCCAACCATCCCATGTAACCACCAAAAATTCCGCGGATCGATGCCCGTAGCGTTCCATACTGCTCGATCAGAAAGGGATGGTCAGCCAAATGTTTGGGCAGTCGAATTGATTCGACCAATTCGTCCGGTGCCTTGCCAGCATTGATCCCACGCAACACGCTGTCGTGCACATAGGCAATGGCATCTCGATAGGTCGTCAGGAGTTCTTCAATGGCGGCGGCTCCCTCGATCGGTTCGGTATGCCCCAAAATCAGCAATTCCGGTTGGGGGCATAACCGACGCATGTGATCAATGGATTCAATCCAACCACGGATCGGACGAGGTGGTACGCCGCGGATCGAATACAAATTAGGAAACGCTTTGTAGATATTATCACCGGCAAACAAAACGCGGCGATCAGGCAACCAGACAAATAAATGATCATCGGTCTCGCCGGGCGCATGCTGCAAAACGAACTTCGTGCCGCCGATTTCAAAGGCTGCCGTTTCGTCGAACAATTGATTCGGAATTCGAATGGGCGGCCGAAAGCCTGGTGGCGAGCGCATTGGTCGACCAATTCCGCACGTGCCGACTTGCTCCTCCGGCAAGGCAAATCCAAATTGTCGCGAGCCTCTGCGGAAATACGCGACCGGGAGTAATTGCGTTTCTTCAATTTCAGAAAAGAACCGGCGCTGAGCCCAAATCGGCACGCCATCCAGGGCCATCGCCGCTGCACCGCCAATGTGATCGCCATGGGCATGCGTATAGATCAAGCCCAACAAAGGACCAGCCGCGATTCGATCCCATTCCGGAACGATTTGTTCGGCGATCGACGGATGTGAACCTGAATCGATCGCCACATACCCACCGTCGACTTCGATCATCGAGAGGTTGGCCATGTCGTAATCGATCGCACAATGAACTCGATCGAACGAGATAATTCGCGGCTTAAAGTTTGGACGGTTCAGTGGACCACTCATCATTCCTGGACAGAAATTTATTTTTTTCTGATCGCGAACGGAAAACAAATTGGAATCGAAACAAGATCATCAATTCCAATTCAGTTTGCTTTTCGAAGAAAACCAACCCAACCCGGCCGCTCGCTGCGAAACTCTTGACACACCAGCAAAGTGTCAGCCTGACAGAATTGTGTCATCACCGTCAGGATGATGCAATTAGGCACCTCGGAACTGCAATCGGCGGATGCGAGATTTCTCCTCACTGCGCGCAGCGATCCGTATGACGAGATGTTGCGGCCAGAACCGCGGCGGGACAATTGGACAACTTGCCCAACTGGCTGTCCATTACTCTGTGTCACCCGCTTTGGCGCGATCCGAGGAAACCAGAAATTCACTCAGTCGTGGCATCATCATGGCCGTCGTGGCGAATCCATAGGCCAGACACACGACCAACAGCACGGCCAGAAAACTGCCGAGCAAATAACTGGTAATGGAGTAAAACATGGCCAACGGCAACACCGCACAGGCCAGCACGAGCGCCGGCGATGAAGGCATATTCCAACCGAGTGCCAGGTACAACCCAATCGCTCCGCCGACGATACACGCCAGAAACGGCGTCAATTGAGCCTCGACATTCCCGGTAAACGAAATCATCATCAACATGCTCGTGATGACCCCCAGGAAGAGAAAAAACACCGTACCCAAGCTGACTGCAATCGCCTGTCGACTGCCTGCATACAGCATTCCACAATGCACGCCCAACATCGCCACGAATACGTGAATTACCAGCAATCCGATGGTCAAATACAACAGGTTCTCGCCCGTAATCACGTTGTTAAACCAGAGATAACCGCTCATGACAATGGGCAACAGGATCATGTCCATCGCTACGATCAAAACCCCGCCCAGTTTGCCGAACAAAAATTCCGCCGGTGAAATATCGGTGACCCGCAATAGATCCAGCGCACGCCCATCTCGCTCCGTCGTGATCGAGGTGACCGCCAACGCATTGACCATCACAATACTCAGCAGAATAAATGGTGCCAGCGGCTTCGTCGTGACGTGAATTTCCACGCCCGAATTGGATGTTGTGCGAGTTGCCAACCCGGATTGGACCAGCGAATACAGGGCGAGGAATACCGACGCGGCCAGTAGCCAATACACGATCCGAATGAAAACGATTTTCTTGCCGTACGCCCACGTGCAGGTCTCTCGCCACAGGATGGGATTGTCCCAGACGCGCCGGCTTGTTTGATTCGCAACGCGAGCTCGATCATCAACATGGCCCGACCGAAAACGCTCGGATCGTTCGACGATCTGTCTCCCGGTGGACTGACTGGCGGGAGCATGCTGATCCACTTCACTGCCAACAGTCATTGGCGCTCCGTCCAGCGTTGACACTTCATCCACCAACTTGCCGGTGAACATGTCAATTTGATTGGTCGCATCAGAATCCTGTTGACCCGGACGAATCTCGCGGTTGGGATTCCATTTGCGAACTCTCAGAATCGCCACACCGCACATCAACGCTCCCATTCCGAACGAAACGATCAAGTAGGGCAGGACAGTGATTGGCCAAGTTTCCGGAATCGTCGGTTGGCTTGCCGCCAAAACAGCGCGGAAGGGACTGGTTGCACCGGCGATTTCGTCGGCCTTCAATCCCCACATGGCAAAACCCGAGATGCCGACTGCTTCCCAAAAACCCAGCCAGAACACAATCGCAATTCCGACCAAAGCCAATGTTTGAAACGTCTTCTCACGCCAGAAGGCTAATAAAGCACCGAGACTGCCAGCCGCAAACGCGGTCGCTGCAGTCACAGCAAATGTCCAGCCGACCTGTTCAAATGACGTGCCGCCAAACAACACGATCAACATGAAGATCGGTAGACTGGTCATGAGCATGACGCCGATGTTCAACATGCTGGCGAACAGTTTGCCCAAAACCAATTCGCTGTTGGTCAATCGACTCATTAACAACATGATCAGTGTCTGACGATCTTTTTCGATGGCAATATTGCTGGCGGCGGAAATAGCGGCCAAAAACATGATCAAGGCCATCTGCAGCGGGGCTAAAATCTGGAACAACATCGCGCCAAACCGCGCCATATCACCAACATTTTGAATGATCTGGGTTTCTTTCAGGATCATCCACGAGGTACAGATCAACAGCAGCAAAGCAATTGCATAGACCGTTCGCATCAAGTAATGACGAACGCGACGGGGCGCCACGACAGCTTCGCGGGTAAATACTGGTCCAACGAACAAAGGGATCCGACTCCGGTGGTATGTACAGGGAACAAAAAGGCGTGTCAGGGATTATTGGATAATGATCGCTGGGCGCTGTTTTGACAATACGACGCTGGGCAGCGAACTATTTATTATCGGCGAATGGTTGAATTCAGTATTGGCAGCGTACCATAATGCACCGAGACTCGGCGCCTTGGTCATCGGCTTGTTCATAAAAATTCGCCCATGAATAAATCAACCGTTCAGATTTTTTCTATTGGATCAAACCAGCATTCCCGTTAAACGAGCAAACATGGCACTATTACCCAGGTTTTCGATTCGACAATTGTTGATCGCCATGATTGGGGTGGCATTTCTTTCAGCTTGTCTGGCAGGAGCCTACCGCGGCAACTTGATATTTTATGGCCTGATCATGGGGCTAGTCACGATGATCGTTTCGATAGCCGGCCTGGGTGTCGCGTATTGGCTGGCTTTGCTCATTGCCAAAATGATCCAATCGATCGGGGGTCGCAGATCGGTGAAAGAAAAACTGATCTGGTTGGCAATTGCGATCGGTTCTTTACTTAGTTCAACTACCTTCGTGGTGGCACAATCGGCCTTGCCACCAGGCAAATCGGGATACTCGGTGACCTTCGACGGCCAATATCCGTCCAACGGGACAGGCTATCGAACTGTGCGAATTCAATTAGAGACGAATCCGAAGTTGCCAGTGAAGAAAGGCGTCAGTTTCCAAGTGACGATCAGTTCGAGAGATTATAGTACCAGCTCTCAAACATCCACATCGGTTCCACTCGTGCTGCAATCTGGCCAGTCCGTCGTGTCGGCGGAATTGTATGTACCATCGGAGTCGCTGTATGGAAATCAAAGTCAACAGCTACTGATCGAGCGGGAGGTCTTTGACGGTCAGTACAATCCGCGAAGAGATTTTGTTTATGAGTTGGGAGGCAACGGACTATTCAACTCGCAGTTCGATTTCCCTTCCGTATTGTTTATTTCGTCTGCCGTTTCCCAAAACAATGGAATCTATTTCAGTTGTTGCGATGGACAGGTTCATTTTCCTGGGTCGACGACACTTTCCCTCCCGACCAATGAAGTGATTCCATCGTTTGACAAATTGGTCGAGAGTTGTACCGATGCTACCAATAACACGTTGATCAATCGAGCTGTACCCAACGCCACCATCACTAACAGCGTTACCGGGATTACCATGGTCCCACAAATTCATGCGGTGCACCCAGCTGAGCTGCCGCAGGACTGGATCGGATTGTCGAGCGTCGAAGAAGTCTTGATTTCGTTAGATGAATTGAAGAAATTGGCCTCCTCGCACGATTTGCAACGCGATTCGCTGGAAAAGTGGGTGGCTGCCGGCGGGACGTTAGTCGTAACTGAAACAGGAATCTCATTCGAACGGGCAGACCAAGTGTCTAAATTATTATTAGGCGCTAAACGGGCCGAAACGCTGGAGCAAAATAATCGACTATGGCGCGAGCCCTCGCCACAACAGTTGCAGATTCAAAAGCCGATCGTAACCACGAAATCGGGAAACAATTACTACTATAACAACACTCAACCGAATTCTATTCAACTTGACGATGTCGGAGTCGCCACAGCCGATCGCTGGATCGAGCGTGATTCGCTGGTTGGTCTGAAAACGGAATCCAAGTTTTTGATCGGCCAACATGTCAGGGGACGCCTGGTTGTAGTTGCGGATACGATGAATGATTGGTCCCCAGCGGAGTGGCGGCGCCTGCAGAACGGAATTCAATTGGCGGGTAAGTCCTTGGCGGAGCAAATAGGGGTGGCGACCGGAGATGAAAAGGTGCTGTTTAAGATTCCGGGCGTCGGCGAACCGCCGGTGATCGTGTTTCAAATCCTGATTGGGCTGTTTATCTTGCTGGCCGGACCGGGGATTTACATCGTGTTGTCGCGAACCGGTCAAATGCAGTTGTTGTTTTTGTTGATTCCTTTGTTATCACTGACGGTTTGTTTGGGATTGGTGGGCTACGCGACATTCGTCGATGGATTCGAATCGTGGGGACGGGTGCAATCGGTGACCTGGGTGGACCACCGGTCTGAATCAGCGGTGACTCATTCGAGGTGTGCTTATTTTTGTGGGACGCAGCCCGGCCCTTACCGGTTTTCACGGTCGATCGTCCCGATTGTGTTGGCCAGCGAAAATTCCCGAAACACGCAAACCTGGCAATCCAGTGCCGGGCTCACAATTGCTGGGGGAGATATTCGATCCAGAACGCCGCATCAAATTGTCGCCATACGTAGCCACCAGTTGGAACAACGATTGCGCTGGCTGCCTACTCAAGTGGGTGCTGATGGAGTCAAAGCCACGGATGATTTCGGTACCTTTCGCAATCAATTGGGATCGGATGTGATGCTGGCGGTGGCGCGAACGGAAGCCGGTTGGGTTTTTGTGGAAAATTTGGCAACCGACCAATTCTTGCCTGCTCAAGCCACCGATCCATTTCGCGCCAATGTGTTGCTGAGCGCATTGACCAAGGATTTGCCGATTAGCACCTATACAAGCGATCAACAACGTTACTACGGATTTCGTGCCGGTAGCGCAGGAAGTCAGGGCAGTGAGTACAACCTGATCGAAGCTTTGCAACAGGGAAAGGGGACGGATTATCTGGATCAGCCCAACACTTACATCGCGATTCTGGCATCGTTTTCCGTCGTCAATGAACAGATTGAACCCGTCCAATACAAGAAACAACTGCATGTCATCATTGGTAAGTGGTAAACGGTCGCCGCGTTGTGAGACCGCGATTCAACTCGATCGAGTCACCCGCGTCTTTGGCCAGACTCGCGCCGTCGACGATGTATCGTTCCACGTCGGTGCCGGAGAAGTGTTTGGTTTCATCGGGCCCAATGGGGCAGGCAAAACAACCAGCATGCGAATCCTGGCAACCCTGGACACCCCGACCAGCGGTGAAGCCTGGGTCGATGGTTTTTCCGTGATTGATGATCCCGATCGGGTTCGACATCGATTGGGCTGGATGCCCGATGGGTTTGGCACCTATCAAAACGTCAATTGCGAAGAGTATCTTGATTTTTTTGCCCGCGCGTATGGCTTGCGCGGAACCGAACGTCGCGCGGCGCTGCGGCGCATCATGGGCTTTACGCAACTCGACCAACTGGCCAACAAACCGATCGATGGATTGTCGAAAGGGATGAAGCAGCGGCTCTGTTTGGGGCGCGCATTAATCCATGATCCGCAAGTTTTGATTCTCGATGAACCCGCCGCCGGTTTGGACCCGCGGGCCCGGATCGAGCTGCGCGAGATGATTGGTGAACTGGCCAATGCCGGCAAGTCGCTCTTGATCAGCAGCCATATCCTGACCGAGCTCGCCGAGATGTGTGATCGCGTAGGCATCATCGAGAAAGGTCAGATGTTGGCGGTCGGGTCGGTTCAGGAAATTTTGCACGCCCACCGACATGGCGACGAAGCCACCGTCGAATCGCAACGGATTCAAGTGGTCGCTACGGTCCTGTCAGATTTGGAAGTGGCCAAAGCTTGGTTGGCGGAACAGCCGGGTGTGGCTGGGATTCAATCTGCCCTGCGCGATATCAAATTCACGTGCCCACCGGCGCTGGAGTTTCAAGCGGATTTGTTGGCGCGCCTGATCGGCCAGGGAATTCGAGTCGCTAGTTTTGCCGGCAAACAGACATCACTCGAAGAGGTTTTCTTGAAAGTAACTCGGGGACGAATTCAATGAGTGAACTACCAGTGAATCTCCAGACCGGTCGAGCGGACAAGAGTTCCAAATTGAAATTGCGAATCGCCAGCGAAAAGACCACTCGACTCGATCGGTTCAATGATTGGACGAGCGAATTTTGCAGTTCGATCCTGGTAAAAGAAACTCGTCAGGCGTTGAAGAGTCGGCAGTTCGTGCTGACCTATTTCCTGCTGTTGATGGTGGTCGCCAGTTGGACCGTGCTGTGTTTTGCGTGGAGCAGTGGCGAAGAAAACATCGCCGAAATGGGGCGAAATTTATTGACGGGCCTCTTGATGATCATGGGATTTCCGTTGGGAATCATCATTCCGTTCGCCGCCTATCGTTCCTTGGTGCGCGAATTCGAAGATGGGACGATTCAGTTGATCTCGATTACCACCATGCGTCCGTCGCAAATCGTGATTGGGAAATTCGGGAGCGCGATTTTGCAAATGCTGGTGTATCTGTCGGTGTTGGCTCCCTGCGTTTTGTTTACGTATTTGTTGCGGGGAGTGAGCCTGCCGGAGATTTTATGGGGGGTGGCGATTGGTGTCAGTTGTTCAATTTGTCTAACGATTTTGGGTTTGTTCCTGGGAGGCGTAATCAACAGTCGGGCGATGGGGATCGGGATCTCCGTGTTATTTATTCTGTTGTTGGGTTGGTTGTTTGTGATGTGGTGCTCGTTCGTTTCAGAGGTCTTGGTTGGGCGCGGCCTCGGTGATATCGCCGTACAAGGCGCACAAGCTGCGATTTTCGGGTTGTTTGCGTTTTTCGGTTCGACGGCCGCCTTGCTGTTGGTTGCGGCGGCGTCCCAGATTTCTTTTGCTGCGGATAATCAGGCGACGCGGATCCGCGTAACCATGCTAATCCAGCAACTGCTGTTCTGGGCGTTTCTGGGAATGATGCTTCAAGTTGTACCCTTCCAAAATGAAGTATTTTGGGTCCTGGCAATGTTCATCGGACACTACTGGTTGATCATGGGGTTCTTGATGATCGGCGAATCTCCGCGAAGGTCTCGGCGGGTTCAACGAACGTTGCCTCAGACGCTAGCCATGCGTTCCGTGGCGGGATTGTTGATGCCGGGACCGGGTCGAGGGTTTTTGTTCGCAATGGCGATGTTGTGGTCATCGGGTGGCGTGTTGTTGGGGATGGTGTTATTCCAGGAACAATTGCAATTGGCCAGTTATCGGGCTGAGATGCTCAACAATTGGGGGGCGGTTAGGCCGTTTGCGTTGGCTCCGGGGACCTATTGGAAAGTTTTCAATGCGATAGGCGCTTGTTTGCTATATCCGTCGCTGTTTCTCTCGATCGGTTACCTGTGTGCCCGCTGGCGATTACATCGGGGCAGGTTTGAGTTGGCCAGCGGAATTGGCCCCGCGATTAGTCTCTTGGCCGGTGCCCTATTTGTTGGCCTGTTGAGCCTAGCTGCGGTGGTCTGGCATCTCTCATGGACCAACTATGGGGGACGATCGGACTATTCGGTCGTTTGTCTGCTGAATTGGTATTGGACGGTTTATGAATTGGGTTCTCGGAACGGCAACTCCTGGACCGACGTGTTGCTGGCGTTTTTCCTGATTCCCAGTGGCGTGCTGATTGTGCCAGCGATCGTATTGGCATCGCGAGAACTATTGCAACTTCCACTTGCCGTCCCCGAGCGGGTCACAATCGATCAACAGAAACCCGTGGCAAGGTTGCCCGCCGGCGAATCGATCGACGAAATTTTCGGCGAGCTGAAATAGAGTTGCAAGTGGGAATTGTTTTCGACCAAGCCAAGCGGCTTTCCCATCAATGGAAGATTAGACCGTCTTGAAATCCGATACAGGTGTCGACACCGGGTTGAAAAACTGGTCTGGCGAAATCATGCCTCAAGCCTCAAGTCTCAGTTCTGGCGTCGACCTCAAGCGGTTTTGATTCGCACCAAAAATAATAGTCGGTATCGACCGCTTTACCACCCAGTCGCGCAACATATTGCGCGATTTGACCTCGGTGATACCAGGCATGGCCAAAGACCTGGGTGAGTACGCTCTCGACATCCCAGCGCAGTTTTTTCCCATCGGGCGTATCCCATTCAAACATGCGAGTCAAATCGGCGTCGGTCAAATGGCTCAAATACTCGACCCACGCAGACTCGGTTTCGGCCACCAGCCTTGGCAAATCGGCCAAAGCCACGTTTTTTGGAAATAGACTTGGTGACTCTGCGAAACGCCCCAATCGATAGAGCCATCGCCGTCGAGCCGCTACAAGGTGCGACATCTTATCAATGGCCTTTTGAAACTCGGTATGGGAACGAGCCTCGTCTGGTATCGACGCGAGCATTTCCAGCGACTGGGCGTTGCAGTTTCGTTCATACGCATACCATTTGCGAAATCGATCGGAGATGGTTGGCATGTGTACCTCGGGAAATAAATGTCCTCTCTTGAACAAAAGCTATTGTAACAAAAATCGGCACGATCCACCGATCAAGCCGGATCTCTGCCACGATTCTTGAATCGGTATTGGACGGTTTATGAATTGGGTTCTCGCAACGGCAACTCCTGGACCGACGTGTTGTTGGTGTTTTTCTTGATTCCCAGTGGCGTGCTGATTGTGCCAGCGATCGTATTGGCATCGCGAGAACTATTGCAACTTCCACTTGCCATTCCCGAGCGGGTCATAATCGATCAACAGAAACCCGTGGCAAGGTTGCCCGCCGGAGAATCGATCGACGAAATTTTCGGCGAGCTGAAATAGAGTTCAGTCCCACTCCCGAGAATCGGACTTGGCTACCGGTTTGCTTTGTTGATGGACAACTCCGCTTTATTTCCCGTTTTCAATTTTGGGGTTGTTGTTCGCAGAAAACCGTAAATGGTTGATGTACAGATTACACATGCTGCCGGGCAAATACTTCGGTCGGTCATGCAGTTGAAAACCCAATTGGCATCCGCGCAATTCTTTCGATTGGTCAAATAAAACCTGTAATTCTTGCAATATTTCCTGTTCGATCTGAAGCAAGTCATCACCAAGCTTCAGCAATTTTTCTCGAGCAGAATTCTTGAGATCTGGTTGATTTGGCAAGGCCCCAAGAGCTTCCTGTGAGAAAAAACCGATTGGCCCATAAGTCATTACATGTCGATTTTGTGCATCTTCGATCAAAAACTCTTTCTGAAACGGAAACAACACATCATCCCAAACTGTCTGTTGCCAATCTTCTTCAAGGATCGCTTTCTGTTCGTTGTGTTGTATTTTCGCCAATCCAGTGAGTGTTCGTCCCAACATTTTCTGCTCTGTCAATGAATTAAGCCGTTTAAGAAAATCAGTCCATTTGACATTCAGTTCCACGAATTGTTCTGCTGTGATATTTAGGTCATTTTCGTCATCGCGCTGTTGTTGTTGTTGAAGTGCGTTCAATAAATCAGAAAAATTATGGCGCATTGCACCTTGGTAGGTTTTTCGTTCCCAACACCCATCGGGTCTCACTTCAAATTGAATTTTCGTATCAATAATTTTCCGGTAACCTTCTTCTCCGTCCGGCAAATCTCCAATTTCGTCATGACCAACCGCGATTTGAATTGAAATATCCGCCATTAACGGACTGGTAAATATCGTTTGGCAACGGCTCCATTCGTCAGTTTGGGTGGCCGGTACCATTTTACCGATCTCGGTTAAAGTGTCGTGACAAGCGTTATCGGCGCGAGCCCAACCGCCCTGCCAAATTTCTCGTTCACGATTGGCAAGCACCTGAATTGAACTATCGTCGATCTCAGGACAAAAAGTTCGCAGGAATTGGGACAATCCCCAACGACGAAAATATAAATACCGATCGAGTTGTGTAAGTTTGACTCGTTGCGAATTCTCAAAATTAGTAAGAAAATTTTCTCGCTCATCCTTAACGAGTTCCCACGATTTTTTGTCGTCCTCAGAGGCACGCAATTGACGGCCTACCAGCAAACGAAACGGTGGGTACAATTGAGCGATTTGCAAGACTTGATGCTCTGAGCAAGCCAAATACTCTTGAATTTCGACTACGGAGAGTAAGTCAACATCGGTTCGGCATTGCTGATAGTTGCGGTCTGAAGCGCTAAGACTCAAAGACGGGTTTCCTTGAAAGTCGAAACCTATTATCGATTGGGGCTCCATTCGAAACGATTCAACTTGTGCCATCGCCGACGCGTGTAAAGACAACAAAAAGGCAACAATTGTTATATGTTGGGCAGCCCGTTTCCGGGATTGAAAAACCATCATAGTGAGCAGAATCGCGACTCCACCAATCCCCAACAGCCTGAATTTTGTAGTGAAAGAGTTCATGGTAGTTGAATTCGAACCAGCGAGAGGCGTACTGATGTTGTTAGATTTTGATCCCACTTGCTGATCGTTCAAAAAGAGAGTGGCAGTCGACCAGCTAGCGAAGCATAAATCCCTGCCAACCAGCAATCGAGACTTTCCTTATCATAACGGTTGTTTACAGATGTCAAGAGAAATTAATTGGGCGATCCTTACTTCCGTCTTTCTGGAAATTTATCGGAAAATCACGGGGTTTTGTCGGGTTCTCACCGAGTAAATATTTTTGATACTTCGGTCAAATATTCTTCTGGACCGAGTGGCATCCTGTATCTGGATCCAGAACTTAGCGCACGGAAACCAACAAGCGGCTAACCCAAATCCAGCATCCGTTGCAACGCGACCCAAGACCAGCGTTGCGTTTCGTCGTCGATCTTGATGATGTTAACCGGTGTGTGGGCGGCCAGATTTTCCAGGCTCCAACAAAGCTGAGCCAGCTTGACGCCGTGCTGCGAAGGACTCGCGCTAACATCCGACGTGGGGAATTGAATTTCTTGCACCGGAGGCGCGTCGCCAGGCCCTTTCCAGAGAATCATTCGACAATGTTCAATTTCGGATCGGGTGTTACCACCCAGCTGATTCTGATGGGGGTCCCACACAGATATTTGTGTATCAGGAATGCCCAGGGCCAACGCGGTGTTGCAACCCAGATTTTGATCCGGAAAAAACAACACGCGGCTATTTTTTTCGAACGCCCATTTCAAAATACGGCTGGCATTGCTGGAGCTGCAGACGATCCCCCCATGCCGCCCGCAAAACGCTTTCCCTGCCGTGGCTGAGCTGATCGTTGTCACCGGCGTGAGGTCGTGCGTTTCGATGACTTGGCTCAAGCCATTCCACGTCGGTTCGAGTTGTCCAAGCGACATCGTCGGGCCTCTCGACGAACCAGCGTCCAAGTCCGGCACAATCACCGAAATGCGGCGACCGTCGCGAGCGGCCAACCGATCGGGCGCGTTGGTCACGATGTCGATTGTTTCGGCGATGCAGTGGTCACCACAAAACACGATCACTTCGCAATCGCGGTGAGGGCTGTGTTGGCAGAGCTGCAGGCTATCGCCGCGCAGATCGGCGTGGGCGATCACTTCGTCGGACTCAAAGTGATGGGCCAGAAGCAACAGACGGTGACCGAAGTTTCTTTTCATTGCGCGGATCCGCAAACTCAGAACATCGTTTCTAAGCGCGCGGTAGTCGTCAAATGGAAACAAAGCCGCAGCTCGATTGGTCGTCATGATTTCGATGTGTTGAATGAAACAGCAGTACAACGATTGTCGCACAAATCAGGATTGTTGGAAGCGACTTGTTCATTGTCTAAGAGGTCCATGGGACGGTTTTGGTCTACGGAACTGGGAGTTGACCACCTGTGGGCAACACGCCGTTCAACGATTCGCCCCATTTTGATTTCGCGGCATCGGCGAGCGAGAGGCGGAAACCGTCCGGCTCTTTGGCTATTTGTTTATTGATTTGAGCCACCAGCTTTTGCTCATACTCGGGCATTTTCTCAGTCAACATGGATTGGACCTCGTCACTGATCTGCTGAGTAAACTCCCCCCCGATCTTGCTGATTCGATCAATCCGAAATTCTTCGATCGTCAGCTTCGCCGCCGTTGCGCTGGGCGTCAGAATCAAATCGGGCGGAAACCGAGACAGGTTCGTTTGCACGCCAATTTCCAAGCTCAGCTGGAGTCGAACTTGCGCGTGTCCGGTGGCGTTGACGCTGTAGAGTTGCACCCCTTTCACCCATTCCGCTTGGCGCCCTTCAATATTCAAATGCGACGCGACATGAACTTCCAACGCCAATTTTCCGTTGGCTGACTCGTGGATGTTCTTGATCTGAATCTGGAATTCTTCCGCTGGATTGCGAAGTTCGGCCGAGTATTTTTTCCAGGTTCCGTGATTGACCATTTTCTTGCGACGGCGCGTTTCAATTTTTAATCCATCGCGTTCAAACTCCAGTCCATCCCAACGTTCGGCTTGCCCGCCCCATTTTTTGGTGTCGGAAAATTCGCGCGGCAAATTGGCAAGTGCCAGTCGGGTGATCAGTTGATCGATTTGGTCCCCGGCATCGACCGCCGTCGGCAAGGCCCCCGCAGCGGTCGGAGATCCCGTATCGCGCGGGACCTGGCTCTGACTCCACGAATGGGCCAGGTCGAGATTCAACAACAGCACCAGCGACAATGCGGCAACACGATAACATTTCACAAATTCAGGCCGCAGCACCGAGCATTCAAAAACAGAGTTTGTTGTACATTGCTCACACGTTCGAAGATTCAACACGCTAGAATACCTCATCGGACGTTGACCAGCGATTTGTTTGGTTTCACAACGAAGTATTATGAAATCGTGATTGTAACAATACTAATTTTCCTGTTTTGAATATGCCCCAATTTTATCCTGTAAGCACCAGTACATAAGTAAACTGGCATAACCCTCACCAGTCGACACAACGGGAGAAACGAACATGGATATACAGGATTTACAGGATGATCGTCGATCCGACTTGCAGTTTGGAGAAATCACTGAGAAAATCATCGGTTGTGCATTCGAAGTCATCAATGTGTTGGGAACCGGGTTTCTGGAATCAGTTTATGAGAACGCCTTGGCAATCGCTCTCCAGGACAAGGGATTGCGAGTGCAATGCCAGCATCCGATCCATGTTCACTTTCGACAACGAATCGTTGGCGAGTTCTATGCCGACCTTTTCGTTGAAGGAAATGTCATCGTCGAGCTCAAGGCTGCCAAGGCGATCGCTCCCGAGCACCAGGCCCAGATTATTAACTACTTAAAGGCAACTGGAATCGAGGTCGGCCTACTGATCAATTTTGGCAATCCGAAACTCGAATACAAACGATTCACTCGACACAAGTGAATCAATCAACGAAATGAAAGCATCCTGTACATCTTGTCCATCCATGTTCATTTATTTTGTTCAAAAAATTATGCATAGGTGCATAATTGTGTTGAAACAAACCCCATTGCTCAGCCATTGGATCGTTGTGCTATCAACCGGCTGGCTGATCTTGGTTGGTATGTGCAGTCTCAACGGCTGCGCGGATTCCACATTCGGGACCTACCGCGGACTGCCAGCACCGTTGCGCGACGATTTTCCCTATGAAGTTTTAGGGCAAGCGACCAGCCATATCGGCGGTGACAGTTTTCAGATGAACATCGATGGGACGATCCATTTCGTAGTGATTGAAGGGATCGTTTCCCCCAAACCCGGTCAACCGTTTTATGACGAAGCGATAGCTCACTTGACGGCGATGGTCGATCACCAGCCGTTGCGATTGCATGTCATAGGGCGGGACTCGCAGGAGCGAGAAGTTGCCTTGGTCTTCGCCATTGTGCCCCCCGTCGCGAATGGCTCCGCACCTGTAACGGATGTTCCCATTCTTAGCGAAGCCTCCCAAACGATCGACCGAGGTTCGCCGGAGTCCGCCCGCGAGGGTGAAACGGATGTCGGTCTCGAAATGATCCAACGGGGATTCAGCTGGTTTGATCGCAGCGATTTTGGCCGGGCCGAGCAATATCGCGAAACGGAGAAGGCCGCCCGTGAGGCCGCCCGTGGGTTGTGGTTAGACCCCAATCCAGTTTCACCGTGGGAATTCGAAGGAGGCCAGAAATGACCAAGTGATACAAAAAAAGTAACGGTTCACGCCTTGATAATGTAGTGTAGGGTGCGTGAAGTCGGCATTTGCACCAGTGGTGTGTTACGAAAGTCCAGAAAAACCTCACGTCACAGTACACTCACGCGAAAAGATTTGCCGACGCAACGCACCAGCCAGTAAGGACTTGCGGCACACACCCGACGCGCGACCTGTGAACGATTACCAAAAAAAAGCCGCTTACCAATTGAATTGGCAAGCGGCTGGTGAGCGATTCCGTTCACGGTTGGTTCAGTCTAGCAAACGCACATGCTCAGCACGTGGTCCTTTCGGACCTTGACCTTCAGAATACTCTACTTTTTGACCTTCGCGCAGACTTTCGTAAGTTGTCCCTTCAATCGCCGAGTGATGAAAGAAGATGTCTCCTCTTTCGCCTTCGATGAATCCAAAACCTTTATCAGTCAGCTTCTTAATCTTACCTTGCGGCATTCCGCCACTCCCAAAACAAAAACAATAAAATTTTTGCCGATCTTCGAATCAAGTAATCCGAAAATCGAACAAGCCTGAACCAACAGTTGAACTGAACTTTCAAACTTGCCTCGAACGATCGACGACACGCCCTGATTCTAGGCCACAGTCCACCCGATTACAAACAAATACAAGCAGATTTTCCAAGTTTTTGTGACCTTGTTCCGACCTCGCCGATAAGGGGTCGCGGCGATTGGTCCCGTTAGACAACTCGCGTATTTTGACTACAATTCTGGCAGTATTATCCGGCACACCGCCTCCTTTCGAAGATCATCAGACTGCGAGTTTATCTGTGACTGCGTTTCCTCAAGTCGAAAAAATCAAATACGAAGGCCCTCAATCCAACAATCCGCTCGCGTTTCGATGGTATAACCCCAACGAATTGGTCGAAGGCAAGTCCATGGCCGACCATTTGCGATTCACGGTTTGCTATTGGCACACTTTTCGCGGGACTGGCAGCGATCCTTTTGGGCCGGGCACGATGTCGAGGCCGTGGGACGATGGCAGTAATTCTGTCGAGAACGCCTGCCATCGGGCTCGAGTCGCCTTTGAGTTTATTGAAAAATTGGGCGCTCCCTTTTATGCGTTTCATGATCGTGATGTTGCGCCGGAAGGTGCCACGTTGTCGCACTCCAATGCCAACCTCGATGCTGTCGTCAAAGTTCTCAAAGAGGAACAAGCGCGCACCGGCGTGAAGTTGCTCTGGGGCACGGCCAACATGTTTTCGAACCCCCGCTTTATGCATGGCGCCGCGACCAGCTGCAACGCAGAAGTATTTGCCTTCGCTGCCGCGCAAGTTAAAAAGGCACTGGAAGTCACGCATGATTTGGCGGGTGAGAATTATGTGTTTTGGGGCGGCCGCGAGGGTTACCAGAATTTGTACAACACCGACATGAAACGGGAACTCGATCATCTCGCGCGGTTCTTTCATATGGCGGTCGACTACGCGAAAGAAATTGGATTCACCGGACAATTTTTGATCGAACCCAAACCCAAAGAACCGACCAAACATCAATATGATTTTGATGTAGCGACCTGCCTGAATTTTTTGCGCAGTTACGATTTGATCGATCATTTCAAGTTGAATATCGAAACCAATCACGCCACTTTGGCCGGGCATACCATGATGCACGAACTGGAAACGGCCGGGATGCAGGGAGCATTGGGTTCAATTGACGCCAATACCGGTGACCTGTTATTGGGTTGGGACACGGATCAGTTTCCGACCGACTACTATTTGACCACACAAACGATGTTGGTTTTATTAAAATATGGCTTGGCTCCCGGCGGAGTAAATTTTGATGCGAAAGTCCGTCGCGAGAGTTTTGAACCAATCGATTTGTTTTATGCCCATATTGGCGGAATGGATGCGTTCGCGCGAGGATTGAAGATTGCTGCGGCAATTCGAGCCGATCGGGCACTCGAAAAACTTGTGACGGCTCGCTACGCTAGTTGGGATTCTGATTTAGGTGAAAAAATCGAGAGCGGATCTATCGGTTTCAAAGAACTGGAGACCATGATGCTGGCTCAAGGAGAACCAGCAGCCAACGCCAGTGGCCGCCAAGAGTTGATCGAACACATTGTCAATCGCTATATCGATACATTGTGACCGCCGTTGAGTCCCAACCTTGGTTTTCGTGGTCGTGACTTGATTGACGGGTCAACATGATTGACCAAGGTTTGAGGCAGATGTTGAAATTTTTTCGTTCACGCTCAATTTTTTTAGCAGGCAAACACATGAGAACGATGTCCACAGTTTTATCGAGCTGGGCCGGGTTGGGAATTTTGCTGACCAGCGGCTGTTTGCAATCGCCTGAACCGACGGTCCAAGAGAAACCCAAGGAGGGAATCATTGGCCGGACGACAAACGAAATCGGCGAGTTTGATCCAAAGGGAACGGCGAAAGAGGTTGATCTGAAAGTAGACGAGAATTCCAACCCGCTAAAAGCTGCGACAGGCGCATACAAATATGCTGCCGCGACGACTTCCATCTTGAAAATCAAACAAGCCCTGCAGTTGTACAATGCGGAGTTCGATCGGTACCCCCAGGATCACGCCGAGTTTATGGAGTTGATTGTGAAGCCCAATCAGATCGAATTACCGGTGCTGCCCGGTGGCGCTCGGTATCAATATGATGTCGAGAATCATGAATTGAAAATTGTCGAAGCAGAATAGCGGCCAATTTTTTAACACTTCTCGCTAAACGCCACCAAAATGGATATTCGTTTTCATGAATCCCGCAGGCTTGCCCTGCGGATCGTTGGGCTTTTCGCTACCTACAGAACGGCACTCCATTTCACTTTGCCGCCGGATTTGCCTCCGACAAAACCGGCGGCAAAGCGAGGATGGCGTGGAATCGTTGCGTAGTAAAAAACCGAAGTATCCGCAGGGCAAGCCCGCGGGATTAGAAACATGAGTGGTGGCGTTCAGCGAGAAGTGTCAGTTTTTTAACTAAATTTGTTTTTCCCCAACTGCCGGAACGGCGAAATACTGATTATGCCTCGACAACTTCGTTTCGGTGCGCGGCCGCTGGCAAACAATCAAACCGAGTTTCGGGTGTGGGCGTCGAAAGTCAGAAATCTGCACGTGGAAATTGTGGAACGTGATAGGAAAAAAGAATCCGTCCGGCGATCTGTGCCGTTGATTCGAGACGCGGAAAATATTTTCGCCGGAATTGTCGACGAATGTCCACCAGGAACGTTGTACCGATATCAAATCAACAATCAACCGGGGCGGCCCGATCCGTATTCCCGTTTTCAACCGTTCGGCGTACACGGTCCATCGCAAATCATCGACGCACATCAATTTCCATGGACGGACCAAAACTGGCTGGGAATTGAGAAACAGGATTTGGTAATTTACGAATTGCATGTCGGTTCGCTGACCAGAGCCGGCACCTATCGCGCTGCGATCGACAAACTGCCGGAATTGAAACAGCTGGGAATCACGGCGCTCGAGTTGTTACCGCTGGCCCAGTCTCCGGGTCGTTGGAACTGGGGCTACGACGGCGTGAACTACTTTGCTCCACGCAATAGTTTTGGCACACCCCATGATTTGCGTGCCTTTGTCGATGCAGCGCATGGGGTCGGTTTGGCGGTGATTCACGATGTGGTCTACAACCATGTCGGACCGGAAGGGAATTACCTTAACGAGTTCGCTCATTATCGTTCGCCGAAACATGGCACGCCGTGGGGAGATTCATTGAATTTCGATGGTCCGCAAGGCGAACGCGTACGCGAATTCGTCATCGAAAATGGTTTGTACTGGTTAGAGGAATTTCATTTTGATGGTCTGCGCTTGGACGCGATTCATTACATGTTCGACGAATCGGATCATTCGATTGTCCATGAGTTGCGAGCTGGTTTTCGAGCGTACGAAAAAACCGTTCCACGAAAATTGTATCTAATCGCCGAAGCCAATATTTTTGACCAGGAGTTATTGTACGACGCGAGTGACGACGGTGCCAATTACGATGCGATCTGGTCGGACTGTCTGATGCATTCGATTTACTCGCATGGCAATCCGGAAATTCGTTTGACCAATCGGCAGTACGTTGGTTCGGCAGACCTAGCCGAGGCGCTGGAACATGCGTATGTTTTTTCCGCGCCGCAGGCGATTCGGGTCGGCCCGGAATTTCGCCGGCAGTTGCATCCGGCGGGTGAACGAGATTACATTTCCTCATTGATTATGGCGTTGCAGACTCACGACAGCGTGGGCAATCACCCGCAGGGCGCTCGCTTGCATCAGCTGATGGGCGTCGACTTTCAACGAGCCGCTGCGCCGTTGATTCTGTTATATCCCTCGATCCCGATGATTTTTATGGGAGAAGAATGGGCTGCCGACTCGCCGTTTCCGTTTTTTGCGGACTTCGAAGATGCGAGTTTACGCAACGCCGTGGACAAAGGTCGCCGGGACGAGTATCCGCATCATGAATGGGCCGGTTCACCATTGCCGTCGGACCCCGCCGCGTTTTATAGCAGCAAACTTGATGAATCGAATTTTAGCCAGGAAATGCGCGCGTGGTATCAACAGCTGTTGGGTTTTCGTCGGCGCGGGTTGGAGGAAAGCTGGCTGGCGGTGTCCAATCTGCAGACGGCGCACGAAGCCACCCAGGATATTTTCAAACTGATTTTCCAAACGCCCCGGGGACGAATCGTGGTCGCGGCTCGACTGGCGATGCGCGGCGCGGACGCGATCCGATTAACAGTCCGGCAACCCATTCATATTCTGCTGGACTCGCGAATGGCTGGGATGCCTGCTAATACAACCTTAACGGCGGAAACTGCGATTGAGATGCACTCTCAGCAGTGCTGTGTTTGGTTGGAGCCGTTGGATTTTTGACCACCGAACTTTCGTTGTGGGAGCCCATCATCGCGTAGCGTTTTGGTTTTACGGAATTTCACCTAAAAAAGGAGCCACCGAGAACACCGAGTTCTCAGAGAAATTGTCGAGGGTTAACCATCGTGTTCTCGGTGGCTGGACTTTTTTGTTGAGGATGAGTAGTTTGTTAAGAAATTGGATTCGCTGATGAGGGTTTCGCAAAAAATCTTGGTTGGTTTCGTGCTCTTCGCCCTGCTATGGATGTTGCTGGATGAGCAAATGTTCGCCCAAACAACGACAACTTCGCAGCCACCACGAGCCATCCAAACAGTCACCCGACCCAATATTTTGATTCTTTATGCGGATGATCTGGGCTATGGCGATCTGGGGATTCAAAATTCCGAGTCTCGAATACCGACTCCGAATTTGGATCAACTCGCCCGCAGCGGCAGGCGATTTACGGATGGTCATTCCTCGTCGGGAGTCTGCACACCCAGTCGTTATGCGATGTTGACGGGGCGCTATCACTGGCGGGATTTCCACGGGATTGTCGATGTGTTTGGAAAATCGGTGTTCCAGTCGGAACGTCTCACGCTGCCGATGATGTTGCAACAGCAAGGCTACCATACCGCTTGCATCGGTAAATGGCATTTGGGTTGGGACTGGGAAGCGATCAAGAACCCGCAATCGCCGCCGCTCCGGCGCACCGATGGCAAAGCGACCAACTTCGGCCCCGCTGCGTTCGACTGGAGTCGACCGATTCCCGGTGGACCGCTCGAGCGCGGTTTTGATTATTACTTTGGTGACGATGTCATTAACTTTCCGCCGTATGCCTGGATTGAAAATGACAAATTCGTTGCGGCGCCCGACGCGGAATTTGATACCAGCCAATGGAAGAAGATCAAAGAAGGGAACTGGGAGTGTCGACCGGGCCCCATGTGTTCGGATTGGGATCCCTATCAGGTGCTTCCGACACTGGCTCGCAAAGGCGTCGAGTTCATTCAAGCCCAATCCGGCAAGGATCAACCGTTCTGTCTCTATTTCGCGTTGCCCTCACCCCACGCACCGATTATTCCCAACGACGAATGGGACGGAAAATCCCAAGCCGGTGCGTATGGTGATTTTGTTTGTCAGACCGATGCGGTTTGCGGGCAACTGTTGCAAGCGCTCGAAGACTCAGGTCAATCCGAAAATACGATTGTGATTTTTACCGCCGACAACGGATCCGAGCATTATGCGTATCAGCGCGACGCAAAATTCGGTCATTGGTCATCCAATCCATTTCGCGGCGCGAAACGTGATCTCTACGAAGGCGGACATCATGTACCGTTTGTGATCCGTTGGCCGGGGCTCACTCCCGCAGCATCCGTTAGCAACGCACTCGTTTCGCAAATCGATTTGTTTGCGACGCTGGCGGAATTTTTGCAGGTGACCTTGCCAGCTAACGCCGCTGAGGATTCACACAACCTGCTGCCCGTTTTGACGGGCGAGTCCGCTCCGGTCCGGACTCATCACGTCCACAATACTGGCCCTGATCGATATGCGTTGCGTTCGGGTGATTGGATTCTGATCAATGCCAAAAACGGCTATCAAAATCCAATCAATATTGCGTGGGAAGAGCGGCACCAGTATCCGGCCGATGACGATCAACCGACTGAGTTGTACGATTGGATACACGACGTCGAACAACGTCACAATGTCGCCGCGAAACACCCCGACAAAGTCGTCGAGTTGCAGACATTATTGACCACGATTCGCAGCCAACAGCATACGGCTCCCCGTTTGGCGAAGTGATTTAGCTCGGTGCTTCGATTTAGAAAATTCACGAAAGTATTCGACACACGACGCGATGCAGCTAGACGAACAAATCTACAAACTCGAATTTGTCTACATCGAACAAGCCTTGATCGCTCAACTTCAGCGACGGAATTACCAGCAGCGACAAAAACGACAACGTCATGTAGGGCGCACGTAAACTGCAACCCAATTGTTTGATGCGTTGATCGAGAGCAGCGTACGCGGCTCCGACGGTTTGGCACGACTCCGTTGACATTAATCCGGCCACAGGCAATGGCAAGGTTTTGATTTCATGGTTCAGCGCCAACGACAATCCACCTTGATCGTCGATGACTGCATTGATCGCCGAAATTAGATCGTGATCACTGACTCCAACCGCGACAATATTATGTGAATCATGGGCGACCGAGGAAGCGATAGCGCCAGCGGCAATGCCAAATCCGCGCACAAAAGCCACCGCCGGCTGCGCCTGTGGCAAATAGCGATTCACCACCACGAGCTTTAGCAAATCGCCTCCCGGATCGGTCACCGCAAAATCGTCCACGATCCTTGCCGCCCCCATGGTCGATCGCGTGATCAGTTGGCCGTCAATGACTTCCATGATGCGCAGACGTTTTGATTTGGCGGGAATTTGTATATCAGTTTCAGCGAGCCGCGTGGCCGCAAATTGATTGAGGATTTCTGGTGGTATTTCCGGCAACAAGCTCTTCCCCAGTCGCGCCACACACTGACCATTGATATAGGTTTCACGAATCGTCAATGTTGTGAGATCTTCCACCCACAAAAAATCGGCGGGATCACCGACTTGCAACAAACCAACTGCCAATCGGTAATGTCGAATCGCGTTTAGCGAACAGGCCCGCAGCACGTCCATTAAATCATAGCCGTTGGCAATCGCCCGCACTGCCAGTTGATTAATATGGCCCAGCAACAACTCGTCGGGATGTTTATCATCACTGCAAAACATGATCGCAGCCGGATGATCGCCGAGCAACGATTCGAGCGCCGCATAATTCCGCGCCGCCGAGCCCTCCCGGATGGCGATCTGGCACCCGGCCGCGATTTTGTCCAGAGCTTCCTCGCGAGTCGTACACTCATGGTCGGTTGAAATACCGGCAGCAATGTAGCGTGCCGCAGCCTCGCCGCGCAAGCCAGGGGCATGGCCATCAATCGGCTTGCCACGCAAGCGGGCCGCATTGATCTTGGCCATCACATCCGGCTCACGGGTCAACACACCGGGAAAATTCATCATCTCACTGAGATAACCAATCCGCGGATCGTCCAGTAATCTGGTGACGGCAGCAACATCCAAAACTGCGCCGGCTGTTTCGAACGGAGTGGCTGGCACACAGGCAGGAGCCCCAAAGTAGAACTTGAAATTGGTTTTTGCCGCGTCGCGCAGCATCAATTCGACTCCCGCAATCCCGCAGACATTGGCGATTTCATGAGGGTCCGAAACGGTTGCGACTGTTCCATGCAACACCGCCGCTCGCGCAAATTGACTAGGGAGCAACATCGAACTCTCGATATGAATGTGGGCATCCACAAAACCAGGGATCAAGTAGCCGGTGCATTCAATGGCGGTCGCCGGTCGAATTGAAGTAATGCGTCCGTCCACAAATGACATCGTAACCGGGGCAATCGTCCGCGTTAGCAGATCAACGCGATTGGCAGTTATGGTCTGCAATTTTTCCAAGCCAGTCCCTAAATGGTAAAATCCAATTTGATCAAAATTAGCGCGACCAACACTGGTTGATTTCGTCGCTGATCAAACCATTTTAGTGAATCGAGCTAATCGTTTCAATTTGCCTTGGCCCGCCGTCAAGACCGACGAATGGAAGCACAATCGCTAAAATAAGCACAGTGGTTTTGAGGTAACCAACATTGGAGCGAATGTAAAATGGTCGAGATAATTTTCAAACAGGAAAGCTACGACATCGTTGGAGCTTGCTTTGAAGTTTACAACGAGATGGGTTGTGGGTTTTTAGAAGCTGTCTATCAAGAATGCCTGGAATACGAATTTATGGATCGGGAAATTCCCGCACTAGCCCACGAGAAACTCAAAATCAAATTTAAGCAGCGAGAACTTCAAAGTCTTTACATTCCAGATTTTGTTTGTTTTGGAAGAATCATCGTCGAAATCAAGGCTCTCCATGAACTCACGAACGATCATCGCGCACAAGTGCATAACTATCTTAAAGCGACAGGTTGCAAACTGGGGTTGCTGGTCAATTTTGGATGTTCGACCAAACTGGAGTATGAGCGGATCGTTCGCTGAACCTTGATCGCATTGTTTTGACCACGAATTGCACGAATCACACGAATTGAAATTAGAAAAGCAATAGGAAACAATCCTTTTCGCACCGTCAGTTTCATTGGGTCGTGGGACATTCGCGAAATGTCTGATGTAGTGATCGGCAGAGAGAATATTTGTAATAAAAAGTTTTGTATTCGTGAGATTCGTGCAATTCGTGGTCAACAAAACGCCAAACAACAGCCCTAACCCGCCGTCTCTCCGGAGCGACCGTTGTAAATCGGTTGCCCACTGGCGGCGAACGCGCGAAAGACATCGCACGCTTCCTCGGCCAAGATACCTTCGATCACTTCGATGCCGCGGCGCTGCAATTCGGCTTGCCATTGTGGATGGATGGGGCCTTCATCAAATCCCGTCAACGCTTCGATCTGTTCACCGCTGGCACCGATGGCAACGCTCCGAATTCCGGACCAAGGCAGGGAACCAAAACACATGGCACACGGACGCCCATTAACAACCAATTGGTAATCCGGTAGACCGGGACCACCCAAATCAAACGTCTGCAAGATTTGTTGAGCGAACGAAATAGCTACGATCTCCGCATGGGCTGACGAGACGTTCAGTGGCACGACCCGGTTGACTCCAACGACGATTACTTTACCCGAATGTTTCTCGAACACTGCGGCGGCAAACGGACCGCCCGTGCGTTGTTCAAAATTCAATCGTGCAAACCGAATGACAATTCGCATTCGTTCTTCGAGGTCGGTAATATGGCTCGGAAGTCGTTGATGTTCCGCGATCGCCCATTCGGGAAGGTTGATTTGGAAGTTCATGCGCGTAGTGGTTCAGTTTTCAGTATTCAGTGTTCAGAATTCAATGGTCAGCGGCTGCGACAAAGTTGTACGGTTAGCCATAGGCGACGCAGCCGCATTGTCGCGGACTTTTGATTCACACCTCAGGTTGAATTATTCATTGCGAATATCCAATAAATACGAATCACGGGACGAACCGGCCGCTGTCCAACTAGGCATTGGCTAATATTGAATTCAACGATTTGCTTGGACACATGGCAGCGGACGCTTTGATCGGATCAGGGAAATAATATCCGCCGATGTCCTGCGGATGACCCTGTACCGTGTTCAACTCAGCGACAATTTGGGATTCATGGTCGGCCAGCTGTTGCGCGAGCGGGGCAAAGTGTCGCTGAAGATCCCGATCGGCGGTTTGCGCGGCCAAAGCCTGCGCCCAATACATAGCCAAGTAAAAATGGCTGCCTCGATTATCGAGTTCATGAACGCTGCGCGACGGTGAGCGATCATGATCCAACACTTGTCCCGTCGCGGTATCGAGGGTGTCGGCCAGGACTTGCGCCCGCGGGTTGTGCGTCGTTGCTGCCAAATATTCCAGCGAGACCGCGATTGCCAAAAATTCGCCCAGGGAATCCCAGCGTAAGTGATTTTCTTCTACAAACTGTTCCACATGTTTGGGGGCCGATCCACCCGCACCTGTTTCAAATAATCCTCCGCCGTTCATCAACGGCACGATCGACAACATTTTCGCGCTGGTGCCGAGTTCGAGAATTGGAAACAGATCGGTCAAGTAATCGCGCAAAACATTGCCCGTGACGGAAATCGTATCTTCACCCGCCTTGACGCGAGCCAGTGTGAAATTGGTAGCTTCCAGTGGAGACATGATTTCGATCCGCAGTCCCTGGGTATCGTAGTCGCCAAGATATTGTGTCACTTTTTTGATCAGTTCAGCGTCGTGCGCGCGATTGGCATCCAGCCAAAAAATTGCTGGAGCGCCCATTGCCCGAGCGCGAGTCACGGCCAGCTTCACCCAATCGCGAATCGGCGCATCTTTGACTTGGCACATCCGCCACAGATCACCAGCGGCGACGACATGTTCCATCAACGTGTTGCCCGAGCTATCGGTGACGCGCACGATCCCGGCGGCCGGAATCTCGAACGTTTTATCATGCGAGCCATACTCTTCGGCTTTTTGGGCCATCAGCCCCACGTTGGGTACGGTTCCCATCGTCGCGGGGTTGAAAGCGCCATGTCGTTTGCAGAAATCAATGGTTGCGGTGTACACGCCGGCGTAGCTGCTGTCGGGAATGACGGCCTTGGTGTCTTGCAGTTTTCCGGCCGCGTTCCACATTTGACCGGAGGTCCGAATCATGGCTGGCATGGATGCATCGACAATCACATCGGAGGGAACGTGTAGATTCGTGATTCCGAGATCCGAGTTGACCATCGCCAACCCAGGGCCGTTGGCGAGCGCGGTTTGAATTTCGGATTCGATCGCGGAGCGTTTGTCGGCTGGTAGTTTCGCGATTCCTTCCAGCAAGCTGCCCAAGCCGTTGTTCACATTGACACCTGCCGTAGCGAGATCGGCGGAGTACTTCTGGAACACGTTGGGGAAAAACGCGCGCACGGCATGTCCAAAAATAATCGGATCGGAGACCTTCATCATCGTGGCTTTCAGGTGCAACGAAAACAGCACTCCTTGTTGTTTCGCATCAGCAATTTGGGCCACTAGAAAAGTCTTTAGTGCGGCCATGTTCATCACGGTCGCGTCGACGATCTCATCGGCCAATACCGGAACTGAATCCTTCAGAATGACCACCGAGCCATCCGTACCGACCCATTGAATGTTCAATTGATTGGCCGTTTTGATCGTCACCGATTTTTCATTCGAGAAAAAATCGCCACCGCTCATCGTCGCGACATGAGTCTTCGAATCGGCTGACCATTTGCCCATCGAATGCGGATGTTTTTTGGCATATTCTTTTACCGCTTTGGGAGCGCGGCGATCGGAGTTGCCTTCGCGCAGGACAGGGTTGACGGCACTGCCGAGGACTTTTCCGTAGCGGGCTTTGATTGCTTTCTCGCTATCGGTTTTGGGTTCATCCGGATAGCTGGGAATCGCGTAACCCTTGGCTTGCAGTTCCTGAATTGCTTCTTTGAGTTGGGGCACGGAAGCGCTGATGTTGGGCAGCTTGATAATGTTCGCGTCCGGTTGAGTTGCCAACGCGCCCAACTCGGCCAAGTCATCGCCGATGCGTTGCGACTCAGTCAGGGCAGCGGGAAAATTGGCAATGATGCGACCGGCTAGCGAAATGTCGCGTGTTTCGATTTCAATTCCGGCGGCCGCCGCAAACGACTGGACGATCGGCAACAACGAATAAGTCGCCAGGGCAGGGGCTTCGTCGGTAAACGTGTAGATTATTTTGGACATCGTGGCAGTGAACAAAGTAGGTCAAGGATAATAGTCAAACAAACCCCCGCACAGCGCGGATTGGCGGCCCTTAGTTATAGTGTTTGGGGAGGTGTCTTGTCACTGTCCCGTCGTAGGCTAACCAAGGCCACTGATCCGACGTGGCGTGAAGATGCTGCGGACGTCGAAGCAGGTCATACCGGCCCGACGAGCCGCTTCGACGCCTAAATCGGCATCTTCCAAAACACAGCACTGGCTGGCACGAGCGTCGATTCGATAAGCCACTTCGAGAAACACATCCGGCTCGGGTTTATGGCGCGTCGTGTCTTCCGAACCAACCACCGCATCGAAGAAATCCGCCAGTCCGATTTTTTCGAGAATCTGCAAGACAACCGCGCGATTCGATCCGGAACCCACACCCATCCGATGGGTAGCTCGGTACCGACGGGCAATTTCCACGACGGGTTCGATTGGTTGCACTTCGTCCAGCATCGCCAGAAATGCCAATTCTTTTTCGTGAGCGATGGCGATGGAGTCACCGCGGACTTGGTTCTCAGCCAATAAAGTTCGTACGATTTGCACCGTCGGTTGGCCAGCCAGCGAATAGAAATAGTCTTCGTCAAACTCGATTCCATAGTTCAGTAGAGTGGAGCGCCAGGCGAGATAGTGCAGGGGCATCGTATCGGCCAGCGTTCCATCGCAGTCGAAAATCAGGCCGGTTGATTGTGTGAAGTCCACGGAGAAACAGTTCCTTTCAAAGCTTTCAAAATTATAGTTGATTTACACGTTCGCCGATTGGTTTGCGAGACAATCAACGACGATCCGAATCTGGTTGTACGAGATTTTTTCTTCGAGTTCAAAAAATATCGGCTTAAGTGGAGTCGGTCCGACTTTTTGGATCGCGGCCTGGATCTGAGCAGCTGTTGCGGGATCAACCCAGCGGCTGGGATCGGTGACACGATGATGCCGGATGTACTCCTGCAAATAACCCCAGGTCGTCGACTCGGCACGCCCGATTTTGGTCGCCGTCTCAGGGACCGAAAGACCTTGATCGAAAAACGGAAACGCCGCGATGGCTTGAGCAGTTGCCTTGGCGGGCGGGTTGTTTGGCGATTTGAGTGAGTTGGCTTGGACTGCGGGCGGAACATTATCCTGGCTGAGCTGTTGCGATTGACAATGTTCGTTGATCGATGCCAGAAAAGCCGGACCGTAGTCGGTCAATTTTTGTGAACCCACTCCGGAGATCAAACGAAATGAATCCAGTGTCGAAGGTCGCCGCCGCGCCATGTCGCGCAGCGAGCTGTCACTGAATACAACATAAGCTGGTACGCTCCGACCATTTGCTTCTTCACCCCGCAGGGCGCGCAATTTTTCGAACAGATCGCGATCGACCCCTTCCCAGGAAACTTCCTTGGCGGTGCCGGAAAGTTTTCGTGAAGTGGTGTTGGCGGGTTTTGTCAGCAGCGGCGTCAGTTGCCCGCGCAACAATTGATGTCCCTTGTCCGTGATGTTGAGCACATTGTATTCACCGACCGGAGTGAGAAAGTCTTGACAGATCAATTGACTGATCCAGTTGCGGATATCCCGACGGTTTTCGCTGGCCAGCAAACCAAAAGTACTGACTTGATCGTGCCGGTTGGCCAGTACGCGTTTGTCATTGGAGCCGACTAGAACTTGCGAAACATAATCCGCGCCAAAGCGTTGATCGACGCGATAAACACAGGAGACGATTTTTTGACCCAGCACGAGAGGATTTTCTACTTGCGGGACTTCATTCAAGCAGACATCGCAGGCACCACAATTGTCGATCGGCAGCCGTTCATCAAAATGAGCGGCCAGAGCAACATGTCGACACTGGCTGCTGTGGCAAAAATTGGCCATGTCATTCAAGGCCTTGATAGCCGATTCGCGACCGTCCGGCGACTCGGATTGTTCCAACAAGCGTTTCCAGGACATGAGATCGGCGCTGGAATGGAATAGCCAGCATTCGGCTTCCAGTCCATCACGGCCCGCGCGACCGCTTTCCTGCTGATAGGCTTCCAGAGATTTGGGCATTGTGGCATGAATCACAAACCGGACATTCGATTTGTCGATGCCCATTCCGAACGCCACGGTGGCGACGATGATATTGACTTCTTCTTTGAGAAACGCATTTTGATTCTGTTTGCGTTCCTCGGCACTCAGGCCGGCATGGTAGGGTAGCGCCTTCAAGCCCAGTTCATTCAAAGCGGCTGCAGTGGCATCGACATTTTTCTTGGAAAGGCAATAGACGATGCCCGATTCATGGCGATGTCTTTCCAACACCTCCAGAATCTGTCCCAGTCCGGATTCGCGCTGGCGCACTTGGTAAATCAAGTTCGCCCGATTCATCGAACCGATCAGGGCCTTCGGATTGACCAATCCCAATTGACGAATAATGTCTTGCCGGACGATTTCCGGGGCGGTGGCGGTATAGGCATGCACCGCGACGCCCGGATACTTTTTCTTCAATATCGACAGTCCGCGATATTCCGGGCGGAAGTCGTGTCCCCATTCGCTGACGCAATGCGCTTCGTCGATCGCAAACATCGACAATTTCAAATTGGCCAACAACTCGTGCATCCGCTCCGTCAACAATCGTTCGGGAGCGAGATACAGCAGCTTCAAATCTCCACTGCGAATTCGGTTAAGCACTTCCTGTTCTTCTCGGGCCGAGATCGAGCTGTTCAAGACGGCGGCTGAAATGCCACAGGCCTGCAAGGCATCGACCTGATCTTTCATCAACGAGATCAATGGCGACACGACAACCGACAGGCCGGGCAGGCACACCGCAGGCGCTTGAAAACAGAGAGACTTGCCACCTCCCGTCGGGAAGATCACCAGCGAATCCTGACCTTGCATAACGGCCTGCATCGCCTCGAGTTGCAGCGGTCGAAAACTCGGGTAACCCCAGTATTGTTGCAACACTGCTGCCAGTTGCCCGGTCGTATCGGACGAATCTGGCGAAGGGAGTTCCCGAGCATCAGATTGGGTCGAGTGGGTTGCGTTAACGGCCATGGCTGGATCTCCACCAGAACAGGAAACTGGAAATTTTAATTTATACAAGTGTACATTTTTCCAAAGGTGTTTCGCAAGTCGCGGTCCAGGTAATGGAAAACTCCGATGGCTACTTGGGCTCATTGCCGATGGAACCGGGGAAGATACTTCGGGACAGTTCCCTAAACCAAACCAAGGAGTTTTTTCAGCTCGATAACATCCGCCAGATCTTTGGGGCGGCCGGCCGCTTGTTTGTTTTTTAGCAACGTTGCAACGGAAATGACTTGGACTTCCAGGCCCCCAAGCTCAAAAACTTGACTGCTCGATTCGACTTCCGCAAACGTGACTCCAGCAATCGAAGTCAACAAATCGATGCGAAATGGCGACCGTCCCAGCATGATAATTTTTCCAGCCACCAGTAACGGAGTCTCAACCGGCGGAAGCGTATCTCCGAAACCAAACTGCCATAAAACAGTCCGCATGCGGGTTTCATTTTCTGCGGATAGCTCGACCAAAAAATCAATGTCACCGGTCGCGCGCGGATTGCGGTAGAGGTTGTAGGCGTAGCCCCCAATCATCACAAACCGAACGCTGTTGGCAATCATCAACTCGATAAATTCTCTGAAGTCGTCCGGCAGCTGCATAATAGGGAGCCATGATGATCATAAAGGCGTTGAAACGGTCGGTCATGGAAAGCTGGTTGTCATCTTGCTGACTAAGCAATTCCGCATCAGGATGACTATCGGATTGTCGAAATAGTTTTTCCATCATTGAGTCGATCCGGCTGGCTAATTGGAGTCATCATCATTGGTGACAGTCAAATCCTGATCGGCCAGTGCCATATTGATATAGCCAATCATCATTTCATCCCAGGTCTGATCGCCCCAGCGGACGGTCTTGTTGGGGTTGGGATTGGCAAAATTATCTTCTGAATTGTCAAAATGTGCGACGCACTGAATGACGGTTCCAGCCGGCATCAACTTGGGTTCGCTGAATTCATAGCCGTTCTGCCAATTGAAATCGAATTGCGGAACGTCGAGGAGAATTTCTGATTTGCCATCAGGATAATTCGCGGTGTAGCGAAAAGATTTTCCGCGGAGATGCATATGTGGAAACAGAGACAGGATCAAGGCATTTTTTGAAATCCGAAATTCTGCTTTGACCTCATGATTGTCGGCACCGGGCGGAATTCGAAATTTCGTGTTGGCGATTTCGCGTGTGCCGACGACTCGCTTGACTTGGGCGCGATCGATGAATTTGAATCCCACCGAGCTGATATCGGTTTGGGCAGTTCCGTTGGGAGTGTAGTGCATTTGAAACAGCAATTTGGAACCGGCCGGAACTAATTTGGCATATCCGGTTGGCAAGATCAGCGGCGGAGAACCTGGTGCCGTGGCCGTAATCCATTCGGATTCGACTTGACCGTGAGCCGGCTGTTGTTCCTCGTCATGAATCGCGACGATAATGTGATGGACGACGGCGTGATTCCCGATCCGACATTCGGCGGCTTGAATCCATTTATCTTCGGTGAAGCCAGGATCAACGACAAAGTACTGATACTCGATCACGCCTGTGGCCGGAACCTGATAGGGTTCCTTGGTCATGGGAATCACGACATCCGGCTGACCAATTTGCCAACCCGTTGCGAATTCAAGCGGAGCAGGCAAGTCGGCTGGATTGCCGGCCGGTGCCCCTGCGGCAACCCATTGTTGAATCTGCTCCAGTTCCAAGTCCGTCAGGCTGGCATCGTTCTTGAATGCGCCATGTTGCGGGTTGGCGTGCCACGGCGGCATGCGACGTTGGGCGGTGACTTCCTGAATCATTTCGGCCCAGCCAACCACCTCGTCATAATCGTGGAGGCTGAACGGAGCGACCTCTCCTTCACGATGGCAATTCAAACAACGACGTTGCAGGATGCGACTGATCTGGTTGGAATAAGTAACGGGGCTGGCTTCGTTAGCGTTCAGTCGTCGACCAATCAAACAACCGATCGCGTCCGTTTTACTGACGGCAACCGATTCGTCGTTCAAGACAGATTTGATTGCATCGAGCAAGTACTGGTGATCCGGTTGAGGTTTTTGTTGACCATAATGATAACGGTCATCGATCGCGCCGCGATATTGCAGCCGATGGTTCGCGTCGAACAAAAAGACTTCGGGCGTTCGTTGAGCGGCAAAACGATCGGCGACGACATTGCCGGGGTCTTTCAGCAGCGGAATGGGCAGCCCGTCCAATTGATTGCTTTTGGAAAACTGTTGAATCTCAGCCAGCGAGTCATGTTGGTTCGCATTGATGCCGATCCATTGCAATTCCTTAAAATTTTCATTGCGAGCCAGTTTCGGCAGGTCCGCAACATAGAGTTTTACCAGCGGACATTCGGTTCCAAAAAAGAAAATGACCAACGGCTTGTTCAGAAACTGTTCGGACTTGAAACGTTGGCCCCCGGCGTCTGGCAAGTCAAACTCGGGCAGTGGAGCGCCGATTTCGAGCGCGGCCGTCGGATCGACGACAACGGAATCGGGAGAGTCCTGGGCCGATGACAAATTGGGGGTGGAAACCAGAGTCACCAAACTCCCGCAAATCAACCCGGTGATAGTTCGGTAGAATGGACAGACGTTTGACGACCGATAGCGCATGCTTTATTTCCTGGGTTGGGAAAATTCAATTTTTGGAAACGACAACTCGGATTTGGAGACGGGGTGGCGGTGGCTGAAACCAAATCAACAAACGGTCAAAATTTCCGGATTGCAGAACAACCGGTTGAATTCTTGCACCGACCATCGCTGAATGGGTTAGACTATCATGACTCATTTTCGGATAGAATCCAATCGCAATCAATCATCGTAAGAGTCAATTTTTTTGGGGTGAAGCCATGCTATTAAAAGCTATTTTAGTCGGCGGCCTGACCGTCGCCTTGATTTCGTGGGGAACGAAAGATGATCCCGTTCCTTCGCCGGTGATTCCAATCGATAGTTTACCGGCGAAAATCGAAATTGACGGGGTTCCCAATGGATTGGTTTCGCGACCAAAATCGCCGGACCAGAATCCGCTGACAGCTGCCAAAGTCCAATTGGGGCGGCGTTTGTTCTTTGAACCGAGGTTGTCCAAGGACGATTCCGTTGCTTGCGCAAGTTGCCATCAGCCGGAACATGGTTTCGCCAGCCCCGACCCGCTGGCAATCGGTATCCATGGAAAACAAGGGCGCCGAAATTCTCCCTCGTTGATCAATCGAGGTTACGGCACGAGTTTTTCGTGGGATGGCCGAGACCAGTCGCTGGAAGATCAAGTCCGCGGCCCGATCACCAACGAAATTGAGTTGGCGAGTGATATGGAAACGGTCATTAAGAAGATCGGGGCGGACGAATCGTATGTCCAACAATTTCGTGAGGCATTTTCTGATGGCGCGGCGAATGCGGATGGTGCCACGTTGGTTACCGAGCAGAACCTGGTGTTCGCGATCGCCAGTTTTGAGCGAACGATCCTTTCGGGCAACTCGCCCGTGGATCGGTTTCGATCGGCGGAGTATGAAGCGCTCTCGCTTTCCGCGCGGCAAGGGATGTGGATTTTTGAGAGTCGTGGTGGTTGCTGGAAATGTCATACCGGTTCGAGTTTGAGCGACGAAAAATTCCATAACACGGGCGTCGGATTTGGCCAACCAGGACGCGACGAGGGACGATTCGAGTTTTCAAAAGATCCCCAAGACAAATTCCGGTACAAAACGCCGGCGCTGCGCGACGTCGAACATACGGCGCCCTATATGCACAATGGAAGTATCAAAACGCTGAAGGAAGTGGTCGAGTTCTACAACCAAGGGGGAAGTCCGGATGACCCGGGTTTGGATCAAGACCTCAAGCCGCTAAAGTTGAGTCCCGAGGAAGTCGACTATCTCGTGGACTTTCTCAAGGCACTTTCTGGAGAATGATCCGGAACTGACAAGCGGAGTTGGATTCCCGAGGTGTTTCTGAATTAACTTACGAAAAACAAATTGCGATGGCCGAAACGCGAAACATTAATGGTGTCAATTTGCAATTGGCCGATCCTCACGACATCGACAGCCAGTGGATTGGCCAACGGGAAATTTTGAAACAAGTGTTGGCTTGTTGGCTGGTCGTCAACGAACTGGACTTGCCTTTGTCGCCACGTCTGGTCGGTCCGCCGGGGATCGGCAAGACCGCTTTGGCGATGGCGGCGACGAAACAGCGCCAACAAGAGCTCTATATTTACCAGTGCACGTCCGATACGCGGCCCGAAGATTTGTTAATCACGCCGGTGTTGGCCGAAAGTGGCCGGATTGCCTATCACGCATCGCCCTTGGTGGCGGCCATGATTCGGGGAGGTGTTTGCATTCTCGACGAGGGAAACCGGATGAACGAAAAATCCTGGGCTTCGTTGGCGCCATTGTTGGACCATCGTCGATATGTGGAATCGATCATCGCCGGCATTACGGTCAAGGCGCATCCGAATTTTCGTTGCGCTGTGACGATGAACCAGGACGAGTCCACTTTTGAAATTCCGGACTACATTCTCAGTCGTTTGCAGCCGACCTTGACCTTGAAGTTTCCCGATCGCGAAGACGAAAAAAATATTTTGCAGTATCATCTGCCGTTTTGTTCCGATGATATGCTGGCAATGACAGTTGATTTCCTGCAAAACTCACATCAATTGAAATTGGATTTTTCACCGCGCGACGGGATCAATCTGTTGCGATATGCGATGAAGCGGATTGCACAGGAAACGGAACATCCCTTGTCCACGGATGATGCCTGGAAAGAAGCGTTGGAAAAATGTTTGGGCGACGAAGCACTGGATCTGAAAACGTTGGCTGACCAACGATTGCGAACTCTGGGTGGTCAGAATTTGCCAATGGGGCTGGGTGATTTCTTTTTTGCTTCCGACGACCCGATGCATCCCGGCTATGACTTTGACGACGAAGATGACGAGGACGAAGGCGATCCGTTTGATGAGGACGAAGACGGCAATCCGCCCGATTACCCGTTGGAGGATGGCGAGGTTCCGTTTTGATTCACGAACTCCTGGAGATCGGGCCGCGCGTGACCGCGTTACCGGTCGTGCACGGCAGCGGCGATTTTGCCTGGGAAGTGCGCCGCCTGATGTTGGCCCACGAATTCGATTGCCTCGCCGTCCCGCTGCCGCCTTCGTTTCAAAGCCTGGTCGAAATGGCTGTGATTCAATTGCCGATTCCTGGCATCGTGGTGCAACCCGAACTTTTTTCGAGCGCGGGAACCTTTCGAGCGCCGGCGGCCCCGGAATGGAAGTTGCCCAAACCCGATCACGAAAATCCAGTGGACGGTGACGACTCGGACGAAGAATGGGAAGGTCTGGATGACGACGATGACGACGAACCCGAACTGCGGGCCAGTTACGTACCCATCGATCCCTGCCAACCGGTCATCGCCGCCATCCGGACTGCGTTGGGCGATCATCTGCCAATTCGTTTCATTGATCTGGAAACCAGCTCGTTCGCTCCGCATTCGCGATTATTGCCCGACGCCTATGCCCTGAAACGTTTGTCCATTGAGCGATTTGCGGCGGCTGTGTTGCCGAATTTGGTCCCGCCAGACGATCGACAATGGCGGTTGCGAATCAATGCCATGGCGTGGAATTTGCGCCAATTGTCGATTGATTTCCGAAAAATTCTATTCGTCACGAACATCGTCGATTGGCCCTGGATTCGACAAGCGTTCCAGGACCGCGATTTGCAAAAACCAGTTGATGAGCCGGTTCGGTCGGCTGCCAGTTATCGCTTGCATAAAAACTCACTGTATTTTTTGATGGGTGAGTTGCCCTTCATTACTGAACTGTATGAAACAGCGCGCCGGGAGCTCGGCGACGATGCAAACCTGAGTATCGACGGAGTGAAGGAACTGTTGATATCAGCCCGCGAAAATTATCAAGCCGATTATCGGCAGCGGGCCAGAAAAATCACCCCCAAACTGTTGTCACAAATTCTAAAATACACGCGCAATCTGACGCTGATCGAACATCGGTTTACGCCGCAGTTGGCGACGATAGTCACCGCGGCGCAGCAAATCGCCGGCGATGGTTATGCTTTACATGTACTGGAAACTGCCAAACGGTACCAGTTTCAAGGTCCTTCCTTGAGTGTTCCGGAACTGGGCGAGGCCAGTCTTTCTATCGATCGAATTCGCCTTCCTGAGGACAGTATCTACACCGCCGCCAATCGTTTGGCGGGACCACCTCTGATCTGGACGAATCTGCAGCTGGTACCTAAACCCGATTTGCAACAATTGCAGGATTGGCAGCAGAAATGGGATCCCTATTCGCAATGCAGTTGGCCACCAGAAGATGAACTGATCGAGAGTTTCCGACAGACGGTGTTCAACCGGGCCCAGGAAGTTATGGGTGCTGACCTGGCCCAAACTGAGAAATTTACCACCAGCATACGGGACGGTATCGATATTCGGGAAACGGTACGGCACTGGTATGACAATGAAATTCACGTAAAAATTCTGCCACCCACGCAGGGTAAATTGGACGCTGCCGTGATGCTGTTTGATTCGCCGGCTGATCCGCGCATGTATCCGTGGCGCACGACCTGGTTTGCCGAGCATGACAACGAATCGACGCTGGCGTTTTTTGCGACCGACTTTTCCGCGCAACCGGTAGGGCCCGGAATTTGTCTGGCTAATTATGGCGGTGCATTATTTTTGTTTCCGCCGCTGGCGATTCGAGACATCTGGTTGGATGCGCGGCTGGATTTTGCCACCACGCTGGAAGAGCGTATTCTGGGGGCGGCCTGTTTGCATTCGCGCTGTCCGCACGTTGCTCTCTTGAGTTCCGCGCCACCGGGCCCGGCGTGGCGACAATTGGCCCGGCGATTCAAAAAAACCTGGGTGCATTTGCCGTTGGGAAAATTCAGCGATTCCACGGTTCAACAATTGCGCATGGTTCACGTGCTCAATGGCCGCGATGTCCGCAGCTATGCTGCCGATTTCATTCGCCGCGTGTAGCATCGTGCGGGATTGCACCGCGCTGGCGACTTCCCAAGTGGAAAACCAACCTCTCTAATGTCAGACGGCAAGTCTGATCCTTCAATTACGAGTTTTTTGAGCAGCTTTATGAAAAAAATCGAATTGTTCCACAATCTGGTAAACCTGGCGGCGGCTGACAAAAAATTTACAGAAGAGGAAATCAGTTTCTTGGTCGAACGCGCCAACCAGTGGGGTATCGCCACGGACGAGTTCGAAACGGCGATGGCGGGTATTTCCACCGGTAAAATCGAGGTCACCATTCCGGACCGTTATGAAGACCGAGTGCAGTTGATGAAAGAAATGCTGCGTTTAATGGCCGTTGATGGAAAAATGCCGGAACCCGAAAAACGACTGTGTGCCCAAGCCTCCGGCAAGATGGACTTTACCAGTCAACAATTCAACCAGATTCTGGATGAAATCATCAACGAAAGCTGAACGTCCTTTCGTGCAAGGTCGGTCTGGTATACGTCGCACTTATCGACGGCGATTTCCGCGCTGCTGTTTTGACAAATAGTTTTCGCCGCGTCCCTGCTGTGTCGGTGGCCGTCGTTGTTGGGCGACAATTGCGCGGTCAATCAAATATCGATTGCTGCGAATTGCTCGCGAGAAATCCGGATCGTCGAAGTGTCGCGCCGCTCGATCGTTTACATAGGCGATCGACTTCAGATCGTCAAATGGAATCCGGTTGTCGATCAACCCAATCTCATGGGCATACTTGGCCGAAAATCCCGGCAACAAAACTTGCCAAGCGTTTTCCTGAATTCGGTCTGGGCGGATTTTGTTGACATGATTGGTTAGGTTGGTCGTGCAGTTGTTCGTAATCGTATTGTAAAACTCCGGATTCTTGGCCAACCCATTCAGGCGGGTGATAATGTCGGCGAACAATTGTTGGGCCTGTTCGGGTTGGGCAACCGTAGGAAACAGATAAACCTCGGAATTGTTGTTGAACGAACGTGATCGGATCAAATCACGTTCTGCTGCCAGCACATAAATCAACTCATATTCGCGCATGAATGTCGCACTCAATTTGTAGGTCTCCCCAAGCTCCTTGCGGACCTCCACCGACACGCCGATATACGTGCCATCGTCGAGGCCGAAACTAAGCATCGTATGGGCGAGGAATGGTTTCGGGTCGAAGGGAACCACAATGAAGTCGACGGTTTGGATCTGAGACAGATCAATTTCCCGATCGAAATGATTGACGACAAAATTCTTGTCGGTCACATAGTTACAATCTCGAATGTTTCGCAGAATATAGTGAGTGCCCGTGATTTCAGCGGACGCCAGAACCGCTTGATCAGGTGTCCAATTGCGATCATTCGAGGGCTGCCAACGGTTTTCGGCTCGATTGACGTTTAAGGTCTGACAACCAGTCGTGGCAGTCAGGAAACCAGCGCAAACCCATAGACAGGTTAGTCGATAGACGTTCCGGGACGTCAGCCAGAATTGGCTGGTTCGACGATCGGTACGAACGGGTGAAGACTGTTTCACGTCACGATTTGCGTTCAATCAGTTGGGAGATTTTGTTTTGAATCGAGTCGCGTGCGAAAACGTGCCTCGAGGGCCGACCGAGTTTGGTTCAGGTGCGTTCGACGCTTACTGAATCGGTTTGCTCGTGTCTTGTAGTCGCTCTGGTCGGGAAAAGGCAAGAGAGAATGTGATAGCAGCGCGCTCGAGCCGCTGTATTTGTCACCAGCAGAGCCGTAGAGAACATGAGTTATTGACGGTTAATATTCACGTTTTTGACGCTTTGAACCTCGGTCCACTGATCAGACAAACGGTACAAAATTTTAGCGGCCACAAGGTGATCTCGATCCTTTGAATTGGGCGCCTGCCGAAACCACAAATTGGCATCGGACCGTGGCGTTCCTTCCACAACCAGCATATCGGTGGCTTGATTGTAACTGACCCGATCGGCTGTGGCTTCGAAGGTACCGCTGGTAATGTGAGCATTGCCAGTTGCCAGCAGTTCCTGTGACGGTTCGTCCGAATTGCGTGACGTCCATTGGGCCAATTTCAGTTCATCGCACGTGATCCGCACGCTCTCCGGCGGAAGTGCCTGGGCGACATCGGGATCGAGAACCTGCTTAAATGAATTGACGGGTGCATGCAACGTCCGGACGTTGCCTCGAATCAGCAACTGTTTGTCATTCGTATTGGCTTCCGCCGATCCGTCAAAATTCACTCGCACAAACGTGATGCCCATCGGCGTATCGGGTTGAGGAGGGTTGTTGCCGGTCTTACCGAGCATTGAAGTATGGCCACGGCGATACAGCATCATCACGCCGGGGCCCTTGGATTTCACTTTGCCTGTCGCCGCATCCAGGGTCACTTGCGAAGCCAGAAATTTCTGCTGTTCGTGTACGACTCCGGTGCCATCCAGGGTTTGATTGGAAATGATCGAAGGAAGCCTCGCTGGTTGATTCGTCAGCGCACGATCGGCATTCGCGTTGGCCAATCGGAAAATTCGTTGGGTATCCGCAACCTGATCAACGATGATAACCTCGCGAACTTCGAGACTATTTTCCGCATCCAATTCCAGGTTTCGGAAATTGACCGCTTGATTCAACTGCAGGCTCAGCCCCTCACTGTCGGAACGAGTGATGATCGGATTGCCGTCACCCGTTTGGCCTTGCGCTTCCATTTTCACGGCGTCTTCAAAATAGATCTTGCTTCCATCAAAGACCATGCCGCTCGCCCAAGTCACGCGGACTTTTTCGTAACTGGTTTTGGAACTGGAATCTGCCGCAGCGCTCGACGTTGGTTGGGATCGTGCATTCGGAAGATTCTCTAATTGAACAACGCCGGCCCCGTCGACCCAGAGTTTATTCGCAGCCTGATCGAGGTGTATCTGTTGTCCTTCCAGTCGCAGTCGATCTGCACTGACTGTGGCGGGTTGATTCGGTGTTCCTGAAACCATCAATCGCACCTGTTCCTCGTCTTGTGGCACGCAGCGCAGAAAATTCCCGGTCAAGGTGAGCGGTGGAGTATCTGTTTCGGCAAATGCCGAGGCGACTTCCGCAATCGAAACGTTGCCCGTGGCCGTCAGATCCTGAACCTCGGTTAGTTCGCCATCATGAATTAGTTTTAGATTCACTTCGTCCCCATGGAACGCAAACTTCTTGGTGAGCGGCTCGGGGGCAACGGAAATTTCCTGTTCGAATCCGGTAGGCGCGATGGCTGGGTCTCGCCGCAGAGTTTGTCCTTCGGATACTTCCATACCTTGAGCGAAAGAAGGGCGCCGAACTTTCGTCAGCGCAGCGTAGGCCAGCTGATTCAATTTTGCGGGCGATAACTGGGCACGGGATTGCAACGGTGTATCGCTCAGTTGCCACGTTGCCATCAGTTTGTTCGTCATCCCATTGAGCCGTGGGGAGACAATTTCAACGTCCTGCTGAGCCACCAAACGGTCGGGTTGATACTGCGGTGCCATTTTGATCGAGCCATCTGCGGCGGTTTGTTCCACCAACACTTCATTCAACCAAACCTGTAGCTGTTGCGCATTGATTTGTGTGGACTGATCGAGTCGAATTTTGCAACCGCCATCAAGAGTGATCAGATGTTGCAAGCCGTCCGGCTGGACATCGAGCAAATTTTTCCATTCCACAAAAAACTCCTGGGTGGTCTCCGTCGCCACCCGCAGCAGACTGCCGGGGCCATCCGCTTTGATGGGACCGAGACCTCCATGGGCTTGCAAAGCATACGAAATTCGATGGGCTGAGATACGCAGGTCAGGACTGATGATGGTGACCGGCGGATTGCGCGCCGACGTGCGTTCGGCGAGAATTTTTCCATGGACGAGGTCGTAGCTGAGTAAATCACCCGTCGCCTTGGCGCCTCGCCCGGCCGAAAAGATTTCCGCCGGTGCCCCCTCGGCAATCAACCGGCTCAACTCCCAATCGCCCATTTGCGGAGTCGGGTCTGTGAGCCCGGCAGCGGCGATGGATTCCGGAGATTCCTGAATATCAAACTGAACGGTCAGGATTTCGCATTGAATTTGGTCGCGCGACTCATTTTCTACGTCCACGACGACCCGGTCGCGAAACCGGGCGGTCCGTTGTTCGAAATCGAAAACAAACGGACCCTGGCAAGCAATATTCACGGGTTGTTCGCTGGCGTCGGCGGTCGTCGCGCGGGCAGGGGAATTTTCCGGGACCGGTGTTGGTCGTTTTTGCAATCGCAAAGAATCTAGAAATGCCAACTCGATCCGCTGAATGCCTTTGACACTGGCGAATCCATCGATCAGTTGATTGGCGTCGGCCTCGTGCGCGAAATCAATCGACAGATTTCGACCGCTGCCCCGGTTGCTGCCAATCTCGAAACGAACCTCGGAGATGGTGAAAATTCGATCTTTATCGATCTGGACATTGCTGGTTGTGATCGCGATGGCATCATCGTTGGCGGGACTGTTGGCAGGGCGGAAAATGTCCACAACGCCGACCAACCAAGCCGATTCCAATTTTGACTTGCCTCCCAACGGATCGACTTTAGGATTGTCGAATTTCAAACGTGCGCCTTTGAGACAACGCAAAATTGTCGGAGGGGAGGGAGTTTCATTTGGCTTGCCTGGGTCAGTCGAGGTCGTCGTGGCGGTTAACAAGGTAAACGGGAGCACCTCGAGATAACCCCCTTCAATGCGTTCGAATTCCCGAAACAGGATCGTGCCCTGCGTGGTGACTAACGTCTTGCATTCGCCGTTTTCCCAGGCGTCCGGCGGCAGCAATTGGGTGAAGCTCGATTTGTCGAATGTCGATCGGGGGAGATCCACGTTCGGTGTGACAGGTCGATACTGAACTATGTTCGGTGGCCCTTCGATGGCGGGCACGAGAAGTTTTACATACAGCGAATACAGCCCAATCATCACTGCTAACGACATCAAGTACAACGCAAATGAGTTGACGGCGATGGGGCGGGCGATATTGGTGAGCGCAATGTTGGACATAGTTCGAATTCCGTTTCCATTGGATTGTCAGGCGTCGCAATACGATTTGACAATTTCGTTCCAGCGATCCTGGCTTTTTAAAATCGTCTCCACGAGTTCCCGAATCGCTCCCTTGCCACCCGCTGCGCGCGTCGTAATATGAGCTGCCGCGCGCACTTCAGCCGCAGCATCCGCTACCGTGGCGGCCAAACCGACTTGTTGCATCAATCTCAAATCGGCCAAATCGTCGCCGATATAACACACCTCGGCGCAGGAGATATTCAACTCTTCGATAATCTCCAGCCCAATCGGCAGTTTATTATCCGAGCCCTGACGAATGATCTCGACACCCAATTCCGCCATGCGCAATTTCACAATGTGCGACGAACGCGCAGTGATCACTCCAAATCGATGTCCAGTTCGCTGCCATAATTTGATTCCCAAGCCATCTCGGACGTGAAACTTTTTGGTTTCAATACCCTGGTTGTCAAACTCGATTCCGCCATCGGTTAACACGCCGTCAACGTCCGAGAGAATCAATTGAATCGGTTGCATTCGCTGATCGAGCTTCATTACGCCAGTCGCCATCGGTGGTTCATGAAAAAAACGCCTCCCAGAGACTGGCCAACGCCAGTACCTGGATTTACTGCAGATCCGATTCTAGTTGTCCGGCAAATTTCCAGCAATGTTGCCGTTTGCTAGCGGTGGGTTGGCGAAGCCCGCGTCGACTGGGAAGACAAGTTTCGTCGGATACTTCGACACATCCGCCTCAAGGCTGGCAACTCAAAGCCGGCAACTCAGCGTCTGGCAAATTCAGCGCCTTGGAGAGGCGCTGTTTTGGACGGGAGCCTCTCCCAAGCTCGCGTTTCAGACAATCCAGACATAGGCCAATCCAATCACCGGGATTGTTGAGCAGAAACAAAAAGGCACTCGAAAGTTAACGGCAGATGGCCTTGCTCGAGCAACACGCGTTCAAAATAGTCTCGCAGCCGCTGGTACTTTGCTCGTCCCAACAATCCTGGAGCCCGTTGACAACTGGCATTGGTGGCCCCTAATTGTTTGATGCTCGCAAACATCTCATCCACAGAGCCGAAGCGGGATGTTTCGCATTGGGATCTCACATCGAACGGCTGGAATCCAACCGCTTCAAGATGGGCCGCCAGTTCGACATCAGAATAAAAGTGATGCACACGCGGAAACGGATCGTCGATCGCCAGCCAAGCGGTTTTCCACTGATGCAGGGTTTGCGGTCCGAACGTGGAAACCAGTAGTTGCCCTCCCGGTTTCAGAATTCGTTTCATTTCGGCGAACGCGATTAGTGGATCGGACCATTGAATAGCGGCATTGGAAAAAACCCAATCCGCGCTATTAGTAAGCAGCCCGGTTTCCATCAAATCCCTGACGAGGAGCAATGTTCGGGGATCGGATTTTAATCGTTGCGTCGCTTGTTCGATCATCCCGGCTGCTAAATCGACACCGATCAGGTTCAATTCGGTTTTGTCAGCGATATGGGCCAAGGCTTGTCCGGTCCCGCAACCCAGGTCGACCAGTGTGCCGGTGGCCTGCGCGGGAATTTGCTCGATCAAACGCTGAGCCATCAGCGATTGAATTTGAGCAACTTCATCATAGGTAGCCGCCGCGCGGGAAAATTGCCGCGCGATTTGTTTTTTTTCCAAACTCATTCGACAATCACTTGCGCGAAACGCTGAAGATTGTTCACCACGTTGGCGGGTGATTCCAAAAAGCAAAGGTGACCACCATCGGTGAGGCTACAGCCATCTGCGGTGACGATTTGAGCAGCTAGCCATTGGCACGCCAGTGCTGAAACGACGCGATCATTCGCTCCCGCCAAGACCTTCGTCGGGACTTGGATGCCATGAACCGTTGTTCGCAGGTCCGTTTCAATCAAGAGTCTCAAGCTGTGCTGGAGTGTGGACCAGCTTGGACAGGGCCACGACAGGATTGACGATAGTTGCTCGCGGACCAAAAGCCGTTGATGTGTTTGCAGCAACAGAAACTTCTTCAATCCCGTTTCATAATTCTGTTGAAATGAGTCCATCAATTGATTTAATGGATCGACGTGCATCCCCCCTTCCCAATCGGGCGCTGCCATGAAACGAGGCGTACCGGAGACAATCTGCAATCCCAAAAATCGTTCCGGATGCAGGATTGCCGCCTGCATCGCGATCGTGGCACCCAGCGACCAACCCACCCAAATCGCTGACGATGGCGCAGCTTCGAGAACGCGATTTACGATCGCTGTAAGCGAATAGGAACCGCGATAGTCATGGTCGTGTCCGTAGCCAGGCAAATCCAACAGATGCAATTCGAATGTATCACTTAGCAGCGGGACCAATGGTCGCCAGACTTGCGAATTAACTCCCCAACCGGCGAGCAATACCAACGGCACCTTGTTCGTCGATGGGAGGGAATTCATCACGCCAGACTCTCGCTTAACGCAACAACCAAACGCGCGATTTGATCGGCCGTATGTTCCGACGACAAGGTGACCCGTAATCGCGCCAAACCCGGCGGCACGGTCGGCGGGCGAATCGCCGCCACCCAAATTCCGGCGTCAAGTAATTGTTGGCTCAACCGAACGGTCAATCGCGTCTGGGTGGCCGGATCATCGACTGCGGTCGAGCGGCGCACGAACACCGGTTGAATAGGGGTCTCGGAGTCGCTCAACTGCAGGCCTGCCGAGAGTGCGAGTTGGCGAAACAGGCGGACATTTTCCTGCAACCGCGTGCGGCGCTGCGGTTCCTGTTGCATGATCTCGATCGCGGCAAGCGTCGTCGCAATCACCGCCGGAGGCAACGCCGTCGTGTAGATATAGGGCCGCGCAAATTGAATCAACGCTTCGATCCACAATTGATCTCCCGCCACAAACGCGCCGAAACTTCCGGCTGCTTTTCCGAATGTGCCGACCAGCATCACATGACCGGCAATCGGAATTTGGTGTTGTTGCAGGCAGCCGCCGCCGTGTGGTCCCAGGACGCCGAATCCGTGCGCATCATCGACGACCAGCAATGTTTCCTGTCGTGCACAAATCTGATTTAACTCGACGACTGGCGCGACGTCTCCATCCATGCTGAAGACGCCATCCGTGAACAACATCTTGAAGGGAGCGGTGGACTGTTGCAGCAATTGTTCGGCAGCGCGATGGTCCCGATGGGCATAACGCGTCATTTTGGCTGGACCGAGTTGACCCGCGTCCAACAACGAAGCATGATTGAGTTTATCTTCCAGTAGCAGGTCATGGCGGTCGAGGAACGCTTGAGGAATTGACAGGTTGGCCATGTAACCGGTCGAGAAAACCAACGCGCGCTCGGCGTTGACGAATCGTGCGATGGCCGTTTCGAGTTGTTCATGCAGCGCGCTATGACCGCAAATCAAATGCGAGGCCCCACTGCCGGCGCCCCATTTTTTCAGCGCTGCGAGACCGGCGGCGATGAGTTGTGGATGATTCGCCAATCCCAAGTAATCGTTGCTGCAAAAATTCAGGAGACTTTTCCCATCGACGCAAATGGAAGGCGACTGCGGGCTGCTGGTGCGGGTGCGTTTCCGCCACAGTTGCTGGTCGCGCCGCTGCTGCAGCCGTAGTTCCAGTCGATTTTTCCAGGTCATGGTCAAGCTGCTAAACAGGGAGGACGAAACTCCCGCGTTAAACCCGTCACTCGGTGACGATTCCCAATTTTGCAAATAACTCGCGGTCGTGATCCACGGTGGCATTACCCGTAGTTAGCAATTGCTCACCATAGAAAATCGAATTTGCCCCGGCCAGAAAACACAACGCTTGCCATTGGTCATTCATCGCTTCTCGGCCAGCGGATAGTCGCACGTAGGCAGTTGGCATCAGGATGCGCGCTACGGCAATCGTGCGAATAAAATCAAACGGATCCAGTTCTTGCGCGTCGGCCAGCGGCGTGCCCGGAATCCGGACCAAATTATTGATCGGCACACTCTCCGGATGAGGATCGAGGTTAGCCAGCGTCATTAACAATCCCACCCGATCGGCAGCGGACTCTCCCATCCCAACAATCCCACCGCAACAGACCTTCATACCCGCCGAGCGGACGTTTTTTAAAGTATCCAAACGGTCTTCAAAGGTCCGTGTAGTTATGATCTCGCCATAATACTCCGGTGATGTATCCAGATTGTGGTTGTAATAGTCCAAACCTGCCTGATTCAGTTGTTGGGCATGCTCCGGCGTCAACATGCCGAGCGTGGCACAGGTCTCCAGGCCTAACGCCTTGACAGCTGCGACGGCCTCCGAGACGGCTGCGATGTCACTGTCTTTGGGACTGCGCCACGCCGCTCCCATACAAAATCGACCAGCTCCGTTGGCTTGTGCTAAACGTGCCGATTCGACAATTTGATCCAGCGGCAGCAAGCGTTCGGACTTCAATCCGGTTTTGTAGCGGGCACTTTGCGGGCAGTACGCGCAATCTTCAGGGCAGGCTCCCGTTTTGATACTTAACAGACTGCTCAGCTGAACCGAATTCGGTTGATGGTGTTGTCGATGAACGGTTTGAGCGGCGAATAATAGATCGTTGAAGGGTTGATCGAACAATTGTTGGACTGCTTCGCGAGTCCAGGGATTCGAATGCGACTCAAGCGTCGTGTTAGATTGTTCAGTAGATTGCTTTAGCATCGGTACACAAATCAAAATGGGGGGCAACAAAGTCGCTTTATTATGGGTTTCAAGGGGAATTGAGCAAGGACCAACGCGAAATACATGGCCTTGGCCGGCGAATTCCTCGGGGAAACTCAGGCCGTAGCCAACTCGATTCCAGCGGTCGCAACGCGGGCGAGGTGTTGAATTTCCGAGGCTTGGATTACATACGGAGGCATCACATAAACCACATTGCCCAGCGGACGCAGCAGACAGCCATTGGCTAGTCCATGTTGGTAGACCTTTAAACCGCGACGTTGCTGCCACGGGTAGGGCTGGCGACTGGCTTTGTCGGCAACCATTTCAACCGCCAACACCATTCCCGTTTGACGGACCTCCGCGACGTGCGGATGGTCAACCAGATGAGCAAAGGACTCCGCGATGACTTGCGACAATTGTCGATTGGCCACAATTGTGTTTTCGGACTGGAACAATCCCAACGTCGCATTGGCAACCGCGCAGGCCAGGGGATTACCGGTGTAACTATGCGAGTGTAGAAACGCGCGCAGCGTTTCGTAGTCGTCGTAAAACGCTTGATAGATTTCGTCGGTGGTCAGCACCGCCGACAACGGCAAATAGCCCCCGGTCAGTCCCTTGCCGACACACATGAAATCGGGTGCGATGTCCGCTTGTTCGCAACCCCACATGGTGCCTGTACGGCCAAAACCAACCGCGATTTCATCAGCGATCAAATGCACTTTCAACCGCGAACAACATTCACGCAACCGATGCAAATAGATCGGATGATACATGCGCATGTTTCCGGCGCATTGGATCAGTGGTTCAACAATGACGGCGGCGATCGAATCGTGATGTTGTTCCAATTCGCGTTCGAGAATCGTAAATTTTCGGAGGGACATCGATTCCCAGCTTTCACCTGGTTCGCGGTGGAAACAATCGGGTGACTCGACCGTACGGCACTTCATCAGCAGCGGCTCATAGGTCTGTTTGAACAACGCCACATCGCCCACAGCCAACGCTCCCAGTGTTTCCCCGTGATAGCCGCCGGCCAAATTAACAAATTCGCGTTTGCTGGGGCGGCCGACATTTTGCCAATAATGAAAGCTCATTTTTAGCGCGATCTCGACGGCCGACGAACCGTTGTCAGTCAAAAAGACCCGGTCCAATCCCGCGGGCGTCAGGGCGACCAATTGCTCGGCCAACTCAATCGCCGGTTGGTGACTGAAACCGGCAAAGATCACATGCTCCAACGCATCAGCCTGCCGGGTCAAGGCCGCGTTGATGACCGGATTGGCATGTCCAAAAATATTGACCCACCAGGAACTGATGGCATCGATGTAGGAATTGCCATCAAAATCATACAAATAGACTCCGGCGCCGCGCTGGATTGGAATCAGCGGATAGTGTTCGTGGTCCTTCATTTGCGTACAAGGGTGCCACAATACGTTCAGATCGCGTCGCAGAAGTTCGTTTTGCATGCCGCCAAGTATGCAAGAAAGCCGTGCCGATTGCCAGTCTTAATTTTTTTCGCCCCGCAACACCAAAACCGGACAGGGCGATAGTCGGGTGACTCGTTCCGCTACGGAACCCATGAAAAAATGCGCGATGCCCGTCCGTCCGTGCGACGAAATCACAACCAAGCCAGCTTTCAGGTCTTTCGCCAATCTGGCAATTTGGCTGCCCGGGTCGCCAAATAGAACCTCGAAAGTAATTCCAGGATACTTTTCAGGGGGCACTGCCTTGTGAAAACTCTTGGTCAAATTCTCGCGCAAGTTCGTTTCATCGAGGGGTTCCCAAACGGCGGGTTCCATGGACGCCGGCAGCGGCATGACATTGACAACATGAATCTGCGAATTTGAATCAGCCAAATCCACGGCTGTCTCGAGCGCATCTTTGGACATCTCCGAAAAATCCCATGGCACGACAATGGGCTGTTTGGTTAACAACGGCATGAATCTCTCCCTATCAAGTGGTTATGAAATGAGACAACGCGATCAATTCAGCGGCTCATTTTGGGCGGTTTTGTCGGATGTATTTATGGCACCGCACACAGCTCAACGTGACTTCAAAAAAAGCCAAGGTCGTACCGTCGAGGTTTTTTTCGTGGGCTTTGTCGCGCAATCGCTCGGCGCTGGTTCGAAACTCGCTGCTCATTCTCAAGTACGCCTCGGACTGAATGACATTCCAGCCGGATTCCTGGCTGAGCAGCATGATGTCTTGAGCGCTCCGGGCAATCAAGTCAAAGTCTTCAGTCGCCAATCCGGAGACGATGTCCCGAGAGTTGTCCAATTTGCGTTTCATGAATTTCGTGGTGTCAATTTGCAGGGGTTCGTCCTGCATTCCCCACGCTGCCACTCCTGAGCCAACTAACAATAGGACTAGTGCGAAAACAACGGTCGTCTTCATGTTGGTATTCCGTTTAATTAAAGAGGGATGTCAAATTCGGCGCAGTGCCTGCAAGCCAAACCCGGCGGGCCGTCGTAACAACCCGGCGGGCCGTCGTAACAACCTGGCGCACGAGACTTGGGTATGTCAGCAATTGGCATACCAGTCGTGGAAAATGTGCAGATCAAATCACGACACTTGGCGGAATCAGTTTTAGATGAGAAATTTCAAGAAACGCCAGCCAAAGCTCGCGTGCGAATCCGCTCGCCTATTCACCGAACTCGCCCTTTTGGCCAGCGTTACTCTCGCCGAGGCACATTCCGCACGGTGGCAATCCCATTTTAGTTTCCGTATTTGATGGTCGATGGGAAACCTAAGCGGATCCAATTGGAACCAAGTTTTTAGTTTCTCCTGAAAACAGGTGCAAATTAGTGTCTTTCGGCCGCCTGATTTTTTTCGTACCCAGGCAAGTTTGGATTTTTGACCCGAGAATCGTTGCAACCGCTACCGTGATCGTCTGAATAACTGTTCCCATTTACGTGCCAAGTGACCACAATACCAATGCTGTTTACCCAATTGTTCAACTCGCTTGGCGGTCTTTCATTACTGCTTTCACCTCTGGTATTGCCTAACGAAAATTCGAATTCAAACCTCTTTTTTGCCAATGTCATGATCAAGGTCATCGACGCGGTTGACGACGGCGAATCCGAGACCGAAGACGAATTGTTGATTGCCAAGCCGTTGGAAACACGGGTGATTTCACCAGCAATGGCGGCCCGGCAAACGAAAATCGAGCACTGCCTGCAGCGGTTTTATACGAAACATGTCAACGCGGACAAACTCCGTCCGTGGAGCATTATGCATGGCGTATTGGCGTATGGTCAGCGATCGAAAGTGGTTACACAAGGCCATCTCGTCAATGCGGTCGACTATCTGTGCGCCAATGGAATCGGACACGATCGGCGGATTTTGTCGCTCAAAGACGGAAAATTGATCGCCGGCGTGGGCCAGGGATTTCAGGGTCATGAAGGACAATTACTGGCAATCCTGGCACAGGTCCAAACTCCGATCGATCATTCCATTGTTGTCGATGGGGTCGAGTTTACCGTGCAGGATTTGGTCGACTACGAAAAAAGTACGTGTCGTTCGAAGACGGAGTTAACGTTCAAACTAATTGGATTGGCGTGTTATCTCAGTTCTGATGAAATGTGGAAAAATGATCAAGGCGAAGGTTGGGATATTTCTCGATTGATCAACGAGGAAATTTCTCAACCGATCAACGGAGCGGCGTGCGGCGGTGTGCATCGGTTGATGGCGTTGAGCTATGCTCTGGAGATTCGACGCGCTCGAGGCGAACCGATCGATGGACAATGGCAACGAATCGCCAGTTTCATTGAAAATTATCATCGCAATGCAATTGAACTACAGAATCCTGACGGGAGTTTCAGTAGCGAGTTTTTTGAAGGGATCAGTCAGACCTCTGATCCCATGCGTAAGCTCTATACGACGGGGCATGTGCTGGAGTGGTTGGCTTTCTCCCTGTCCGACGCTCAACTGGAGACGCCGGCTATCGATCGGATGGTTGATTTTCTGATCGCTGGCCTGGAATCAATAAACAGTCCTTCACGGGAATTGAGTGGCACCGATGTGGGACCAACCGGTCATGCGTTGCGAGCGTTGAGGTTGTATGAATTGCGCGTGTTTGAAAAACCATCGCAGCATGATTTGCTGGCCAGCAACGAAGCTCGGCCGATCGCCACTCCCGCCGAAGTTCTGCAACTGCAGCCAAAAATTCAAGCCGTTTTGCCATCGAGCCTGTCGAGTTCGGGCCGGCCAGCCAGCCCGGTTTCCACACCTGCCAATCGTGGCGGGCGATTTATTCGTCGACGTTAACTGAGATATTTACATTGCGACACCGGGAATCACTCTCGCCTGGAGTGGACCTGAATTTCCAACCACTGAAATTGCAAGGATGCAAATCATGAAACTGAATCATTGGTTAAACATTGTTCGCCTGACCATCCTGTTGGGCTTGCCGTTGCTGATCGGCAATGAAATCAACGCACAGGCACTGGTGCCCGGAACGGGAACACAAGTGCCGGAAGTCGGTGACGACTTCGAGGATCCGACTTGGGAGTACCAACTGAATCTTCCCAAAGTTTTCAATCACGGCGAAACCACGGTCGCGCATAATTTACCGGGGGGCGCAGCAATCAATGGGCGTTGGTACGAAGGCTCGAAACGCGGGCAACCCGATACGATGCGACGCGTGGTGACTCCCGCGGGGGGACTCTCGGGAAGCACAACCGCACTGGCGTTGCGTTCCTTGCAAACAGGTTCCAATCGCCCGACGTTTCAACAGCAACAAGACGACTTGATCGCCAGCGTCAGCAATCGCGTTGGCAAGATTTCCGTAGCGCAATCACCCAGCGTTGTGACGCGGGTCTGGTTTCCGCCGGTCGATCAATGGGAGCGCCGCAGTGGCTGCCATTTCGCTTTTCGAATGGCGATTGAAACCGAATCCGGCCCGATCCAATCGGCCAGTTATCGCGGACGAAACGTCACGACAATTGGAGAAAGCTGGCCCGGTTTTTTTGTGAACCTGGATTATCAACAACCCGCCGGAGCGACGGCCGCCTCGCCAGCGCCCCGGGCTTATTTATGGATGAAAGCCGACCAACGGGGACAGCAAATCAATGGACCGGAAATTACGCAAACCGGTTGGTGGACGTTTGGAATCAGTCTCTCACCGGACGGACAAGTACATTACTTTGCCAAGCCCGGCATTGAAGATCTAACCGCCGCCGACCACATCGCCTCAAGCTATCCGCACGGCCAGCGGACCGTCAATTTGCGCAATTTTTTCTTCAACGTTTGCAACGGTGACGATGGCCGGACCTGGTCCAGCGAATTTGTTATCGATGATCCAAGCTTGTTCGTGGTCCGTTGAACAAGGAAATGCCGAGATAGGTCCGCGCTGGGACCTATCTCGCATCTCGCTCAAACAGTTCGGCGGAATAGCAACGGCTAAAACTGATTTAGGGCAGCGTCAGCACTCTCAAACCAAGTGGCAATTGCGGTGTCGCTTGTTCGATGATCCAATTTTAATCGACCATTGCTCTTACTCGCACCGAGTGCCGAATTCTCAACTCCAAAATCGCTGAAGACCCGGTCTTGCATCGTTTGCGTTGATCGGAGGGAATTCAGTGACCGATTGGACTGGACGGCACTCGATTCAGGCGTGGTCAACCGGACAAATCTATCGGAGCCACTATTGGCGGTGGATACGTTTCGAGTTTGATAAACAATCTTCGAATCGGATGGCGTTCCAGTTAAGAAACCTTGCAACCTGTTGGTCGCCAAAACCGAGGCTGCATTTTTGCCGGTAGACGATTCCAAGCGCGGCGAAACTCGCGGATCAACGACGATTGCGTGGCGGATTCCGTTTTCGCCAGTTTCGCCCGCCTGGCGACCGAGAGCGGCAGTAACAATGATTCCTGAAAGCCTTGCACCGCGCCGATTGGTGTTGCTCAGCAGACCGAGATCCAATTTGCTATCCGCCACGGTGGTGGAATAACTACGAGAGACATTCGTGCCGAGTTCCAATGTCAACGGAAAGGTCACACCTTCGACCAGGACGTTGAAATTCGCCAGCGTGGCGGGGTAATTGACCCGCGCGACCGAAAAATCAACGATGCCAAAAATTAGTTGCACGTTGTAGGCGCCATTGGGTAAGTCAATTTGAAAATTACCGGACGTGGCCAACACCAGGTCGCGCGTCAGATCATCGCCAATGGTCATTTGATAGGCCAACAGATCAGACGAGGCCGTCCAGCCCATTCCGGTAAACGCGTTGTAAGTATTGGTGGAGAAACCAGTGGCCCCAACTTGGACCGGGCTGGTAGCCGTTCCGAGATCGATGGGACGGCCCAAGGCGAATGCATCGTCGTCGCCGATGGAAGCGGTTACCGAGCTGGTTCCGAGATTCAAACCCACTGGGCTGCTCAGTGACATGCCAAACTGCTCGATCCCTTCGGTGAAACGGTCGCCGAAGATATTCGTGGGGATGTTAACCACTGTTTGGCCGGCCAAAAACGTGGCAGTCCCGCTGACCGCTGAATAATCGATTCCGCCCGTGGCCGGATTGGCAAAACCAACACTGCTGGTCGCGTAATTGACGGTCACTGTTGACGTCGGTGCAGCGGACAATGTGAGTACGAAGTTTACGGATGACGATCCGGTATCCCCTTCGGTAATCAAACCGGCGGGGCCAGACAAATTGACCGTCGGGACGACACCTGGAGTGATGACGATGTTGACATTGTTGATGTCAAAGAAAATATTTCCCGATCCTTTGACCTTAATCCGGGCAGTCGATGAATTAATGTTGGGAACCGTAATCGCTTGCGAACCATCATTCGGTGTTGCGGTTGCTAACAACGTCGGATAGGTCAGACCGCCATCGGTCGAAAGATAAATATCAACATTGGCCGTGTTGATGCCATTGGCGGTTGTACCCGCGACATTCCAGGAAATCGTCTGCGCCGAATTTCCTATCCAGGACGTCGCGGAATTTTGACTGGAAACTGAGAAAAAGCTGCCCGTGTTAATGACCTGGATCGACATGTCATCACTGACAACCCCACCGCCCCCGGCGGAATTGTCGCGCACCACCGAGCGGAAGTTCATCGCGGCCCAGGCAACGGTCGGAAGTTTCTCACCGATGGGAACCGTATTGGCCAATAAATTGGATAATCGTGGGAACACACGTGTTGGATTGGTTGTAGGATTCCACGTACGAAACAGCGGACTGGCACCATTGTCAGCCGCGGCAAGGGTCGCCGCAGCGCCGAGATTGCGTTGCTCCCAGCTGTACGTCAATACGTTTCCAGCATTAGCGTCCGATCCAACGGCCGTCAATTCGAATGGCGTTCCCGTTGGAATCTTGTAATCCAAACCGGCATTAACCGTCGGAATACTATTTCCGGTGGCGGAGTTTACTCCCACGCCGGGAATCGTCCCGGTAATAAACGCGCGGACTGAATCGATCGAAACGGAATGCATCATGGCATCGCTATTGGGCTGCAAATCATCGGCGCCGCAAATCCCGGCGTAACCCATAATCGATGATCCGCTGCCAGGTTCATAGGCCGAACCGGCGCTACGATTTCCGCCACCGCAGGAACCAGTGGCGCTATTGAACGAGTGATTTCCACCGAACTGGTGACCCATTTCGTGGGCAACATAGTCGATATAGAACGCATCGCCGGTGGGCGAAGGCAGGCCGGTAACGCCTCGCGCTTTGTTGCCAGTCAATCCCACGACTCCCAATCCGGCAACTCCACCGCCGCCGGTACTGAAAACGTGGCCAATATCGTAATTCGCGTTACCAATGACGGTATCAATCTTGGTTTGGTTTTCTCCCAACATCGTGACGCCGTTGTTGTTGGTGTACCCATCCGTCGCCGAATTCGTAAAAACCAAACTACTATTGTTGGCGATCAATACCAATCGAACTGCTAAATCTTTTTCGTAGACGCCGGTGACTCGATTCACGGCTGTTACGATAGCGGCCTGACCCCCTGCCACCGTTCCACCCCAAAACGCGGTGTATTCGCCGGTCGCAGCGTTGGCCAACCGGAAGGTTCGCAGCACGTCGCCAAAGGGTGCTGCCGGTTGTGGCGGGTCACCGACGACTGGAGGATCGGTTGGACCGACCGGACCATTTGATTGCGGGCCTCGGAGGGGATTGAGATGGTCTTCGTGCTCAGGTTGATGTCCATCGCTGTCGATGAGATCGGACGCGAAATAACTTGCATACAGACCAGTCTGCCCTTTGAAATACGGATCAACGTAATAACGGCCCGCGGGTGATAACACTTGTGCATGGAAACCATGCATCGTGGTATCAAACCGAATCGTGGCGCCGGGATCATCGAGACCAATTCCGCGATACGTCTTTATATCCGGAAATTGTGCGGCGAGACCGGGTTCCATAATCGGCGATTCAACCACGGAAAACCTGGCAAAAGTTTGGTCGGGCCGTGGAACGGAAATTGTGACAGCGCGATCCGCGAACCCCGGTGTGAACTCCAACGGCGCATTTCGCAAGACGCTTCCAATGGATTGTTCTTGCAAATCGTACAGACCGAAGTTGCGCAAATTAAGCAGGCGGTTGCCGGATTGGTTTTGCAATGCCTCGTGACTTAGCCCTAACCATTGACCGTCGGGAGCCACCGACAACAAATTGGCCACCAACAATTGGCGGGGTTCGAGGACACTGTAGTCCAAAACATTAAGTGTTCGGATCAGGCGAGAATTGAGCGGATTCGATTGGCGGCTGGGACGATTCGACGAACGATGGCGGCGTGACATATTAAATCCTCATGACAACTAAAAAAATGACGGCGGGTTGGAATCCAAACGAATTCGATTAAAAATAATCACTGGAATGCAGGGTAATCAATCAACCTTACGAACGATTTATAGGTAGCCTATAAGATGGACTAGGTTGTATCTGATGTCAATAGACCAAACCCAAGGGGTCGTTTGGCGACGTTAGGAATTCCACTCCCGCTTGGTCGAGTGAAGAATGCAACTCTGTGGCAGCTGTTGAACGAAAGAGCACTTCCGATCTGGTCAATGACTTTGCCTGCTTTTTGCCACTGTGTACACTTTTTAATTTTTTTGGAAAAAGCTTGAGGGCATTTGCCGCAGATCTCCATTAGTTGATTGAAGCAGATCGTAACGTCTGCGAGCGATTGACACTTTGGACAACAAGCAAATCGCCCCTGTAATCTGAATGCGGGGGATGTTTGGACCTGGTCGATAGCGTTGATTCAATCCCGAATGAAACCCGTTGAGTTTAGCTGCTCCTCAAAAATGATTCCTTGCAAAAAAAATGCCACTCCCGCATCCTGCTGGAATGGCAATTTTCAGAATTACGATTTCCAGCCGCCGAAAACGACTGGACGAAGCTTTGAACAAAAATACAGAATGGAACTAAGCGCGGCGGCGACGGAACAGGCCACCGACGCAAAGGCCAACCAATGCCAAGGCCGAAGTTGGCTCTGGAATTGCCGACACAGTGTAAGCAACGCTATCAATGCCGATAAAGTCGCTGTTGGATCCACCCGGGCCAGCAGGAACTGGAGGATTGTAATTGAATGCAAACCGACCCGATGTCGGACCACCCAATCCGGAGATAACCGCTGAAAATTGAGTCCATGTGAGCGGATAACCGGCAACCGTTACGCCCGGATTAACTGTCAACAAGGTAGTCGCAAAACTTGCAGATGTTGTGGCGGCGCCGCTGGTACTGAGTGCCAATCGCAGGCGGTCCGGAAAGGTAGCAGGATCAACAGTTCGAGTGAAAAAACTAATGGTGTCACCATTGTTAAACGTGCGAACTGGTGACATAAAGTAGTTGTCAATGGCGTTTGAGCCGGTTGAATTGTTAAAGTTTGCATTCAACATTTCTGTACCGGTGAGCGCTGGGAAAACAGTATTGTTTGTGAACCAACCGGTAGAACCAGCTCCGCCTGGAGATACGTTCAGGGCGTGCCAAGTTCCCGAACCCAGGACTACCGAGTCTCCTCCCGCCGTGTTACCGAGAGTCGTACTGACCGGCATACCGGTAAATTCCTCAGTAAAACTTTGAGCATTCGCATTCACGGTCATGGCGACCAACAACATCGCACAAGAACCAAACTTAATCAAAGATCGCATCATAGTTGTTTCTCCAAATAACATAAAGAAAGTGGACCCGCAAAATCGGACGATTAGGACTCATCATAAACAATCCTTAATATCGATCAAGCATTTTTTTAGATTTTTTTTAGTTTTTTTGTTAATAACCAGTAAGTATGTTTTTGCCGATTTTTTCAAGTTTCCGGTTTTTTCCGGTCGGACGAGTTAGCGTCAAGCCGCAGGCGAAGATCAAATCGTTTACCGGCAAGACGCAGGCGAAGATCACGTTTAACGGCAAGCCGCAGGCGATGGCTCGTCCATAGCACGTCGCCTACGGCTGGCCTTCAAACATCACCTGCAGTTGGAATATTAAATCAACCGCCCGTCCGGCCTTGGAACGCACTGTCTTTTACTGCCATTGAAAGTCGAGTCTGGTACGGGGATAATCTTTGCTTCTTCGCCAAAACGCGTACCCGCGAGTTCGCGACCAGCATTCCAATCGAAACCTCTTTCCAAATCCCATGCAACTTCCGCTTGGCTTCCGTTTCGCAGGCGTTTGCGCTCATATTAAAAAATCGGGCTTGCCGGATCTGGCATTGATCGTGACGGACCAGCCCGCCACAGCGGCCGGCGTCTACACCCAGAACGTTGTCCGAGCGGCCAGCATTGATTGGAACCGCTCGATTACTCCCACAATATCCTTGCGAGGCGTAATCGTAAATTCAGGTAACGCCAACGCCTGCACAGGCCCGAGGGGCGTTACCGATAATGAAGCGATGGCCGCCGCCGTCGCAAGTCAACTAGGTGCTGACGCCGGCCAAATTTGCGTACTATCAACTGGAGTGATTGGTCATGTGTTGCCAATGGACAAAATTTCAACCGGCATCCTGGATGCGTTAAATTCGCTGGGAGATTCGCCAGCCCACTTTGACGCGGCGGCCAATGCGATTTTGACGACCGATCACGCGGCCAAAACATTGCGGGCGAGTTTGACGATTGAAGGCCAGTCGATTGCTATCGCCGCCATGGCCAAAGGGGCCGGCATGATCGGTCCGAACATGGCGACGATGTTAGCCGTCGTCATGACCGATGCCAACCTGACGGCGGAGTCTGCTCACGCGATCATCGGACGGGTTGCCAATCGGTCGTTCAATCAAATCAGTGTCGAAGGACACACCAGTACCAACGATGCTTTGTTGTTGATCGCCAGTGGTGCCGCAGGTTCCCGGCTAACTGGAACTTCGTTGGTGGAGTTCGAGTCCAAGTTGACCCAAATTTGCATTGAATTGGCCAAAAAAATCCCTGCCGACGGCGAAGGGGCCACGCATCTGATTTCAATCCGGGTGACAGGTGCTGCCAACGATCTGGACGCCGATCGAATCGCGCGGGCGATCGCCAATAGCGCCTTGGTCAAATGTGCCATCACCGGAGGCGATCCCAACTGGGGTCGAATCGTTTCTGCGGCCGGTTATTGTGGTGTCCCGCTCAATCCCGAGGAAATTCATCTGCTGATTAACGGTCACGAACTGTTTCGAGCCGGTACTCCCACAAAATTTGACGCCAAAACGGTCAGTCAATCCATGCGAGCCAACTTCGACACAGAAATCGAATTGACGGTCGGGCAGGGGTCCGGCAGGTCTCAGCACTGGACCAGCGACTTGACCGTGGCGTACGTACAATTTAATTCCGAGTACACGACCTGAATTAGAATTTGAGTTGGGAGACCATGACGATGAGCCAGATTGTCTTTGTTCAACTTGGTCGCGCGGTTGGGGTATGCTCATACAACGCATCGTAACACACAAAAGGTGAGAGCAACGAGTTACCCCGCAAGGGGTTTGAAGCCATTAGACGGTGGTTGAGCGAAGCGACACCACCGTAAAGCAGATCCCTATCATTCATGCACCCTGAAAGGGTGCCAGTCACCGAAAAAAAGGAGCTACATCAGCATTCACGCGCACATCGTTTTCGCAACAAAAAACCGACATCCAATGATTCAGTCAACATGGCGGGAGCGACTTCATGAATACCTCGGAGGTACTGTTAAAGGACTGGATGCATTTTCTCAAGGCATCGGTGGCGTCGAAGACCACATTCATCTGCTGGTCGGATTCAAAGCAACCCATCGACTATCTGACTTCATGCAAGAGCTAAAAAAATCCTCTTCCACCTGGGTTCGCGATAAAATTGGCCTGCAAGAATTTTCCTGGCAAGAAGGCTACAGTGCATTTTCGGTCAGCCCAACCACTCGACCTGCAGTTCGACGATACATCCAAAACCAGGAAAATCATCATCGCCACAAAACACACCAGGAAGAGTTGATCGAGTTACTGGGAAAGGCAGGCATTGAATTCGATCCTAAGTATTTGGATTAGAGACTTCACAACAGGAAATGTTTGCTGGCATCCCTGCGGGATGCGTGATCTTTTTGCGCCGACAACCGGTAGTGTCGCTGCGCTCAACCACCGGCTAATTGCTGTAACTCTTTCAGAGTCGTTAAAGAAAGAACCCGAGATCCTGGTGCAAACAACGTTTGACGATTGGAACAGCGGTCGAGATCCTGTTCTGGACCGCGTCCTGGCGGAGAAACTGCCGGGTTCAACGCCTCGGTAAATGGCCGAGCCGTCCCTAACCGCTACAACCGTTGCGGTCATGCCGCAGGCTGGCAATCTCTGCCGATTTTGATCGTGGCGACTGGAAATGAACCGCCCGCAGCGAGAATTCAACTTACAGTTCTTTGGCGGCCCACGAGGCTGCCTTCAACTAGGCTTTCTCACCCCGTGTTGGACAGGATTGGCGTCGCTTGCCAGTCCTGTCTTTTTTTATTGACCTTGCCGCTGCCATCGATGTTGACCGGAATCGGTCGGAATGTTCTGTTCTCGCTGAGAACCGGCGCTCCAGTGAAATTCGCCGTTCAAAATGCTGCCTGCCAATTAAGCCGATAGTGTCCGTCGCTCAGTTCCCGGGCGGAAAAAATTTCGCGTGGTGAAACGACGCAAAACCAATAAAAGCCGATAAATTCCGCCGCCCCACGTTTTTCTTTTGCTGTGTTCGGGCTAATATACTGGGTTGTTAAAAATGTCGCCTAACAACCTTTCGCCCAACGCGTAACTCTGCATTACGGAACTGAACATGTCTGAAGAAGATGATCTCGATGATGAACTCGATCCCGACGACGACCTCGTAACCCCGGATACCCCGATCGACGACCACCTCGACGTGGAAGCGGTTGACGAATTCGACGAGGACGACTTTGATGAAGATTTCGACGACGATTTCGAAGAAGAAATCCACGGCGAATATGATCTGGAAGACGATCAGTATGGTGAAGAGTTCGACGATCAGTTTGGCCATTTGACGGATCCTTCCAAAGCCATACCCAAGAAAACGGCTGCCGAAAAAGAGGCTGAAAAGAAATCCAAAAAGAAGAAAAAAGGCGAGTAGTCATGCCGCTGTCGGTCGAGCAACTCCGGGGATTTCAACCAGTTCCCAGCCATGAGAACTTCCCGGAAACGGAAGAAGCGATTTTGAAGTTTTGGCGCGACCAGACCATCTATGACAAATCACTGGCTCGGCGCAAGGGTGGACCGCGCTATGTGTTCTATGAGGGACCGCCCACAGCCAATGGCAAGCCCCACCCGGGACATTGCTTAACCCGCGCGATCAAGGACCTGTTCCCGCGGTACAAAACGATGCGCGGGTTTTACTGTGAACGTAAAGCCGGTTGGGATACGCATGGACTGCCCGTCGAAGTCGAAGTCTGTAAAGAATTGGGGATCCATTCCAAAGAAGATATCGAACAATACGGCGTCGAACCGTTTATCCATAAATGCCAACAATCGGTTTGGCAATACATGCAACAATGGGAGCAGTTGACCGAACGGCTGGGATTTTGGGTCAAGCTGGACGAAGCGTACGTTACCTACCATCAAAGCTACATTGAATCGGTGTGGTGGTCGTTGAAGAATCTGTTTGATCGGGGCTTGCTTTACCAAGGCTACAAAATTATCTGGTGGTGGGCACAAGGAGGAACGGCCCTCAGCAGTGGCGAAGTGGGGCAGGGCTATAAAACCGTGATGGACCCCAGCGTCTTTGTCCTGTTTCCGTTGGTCGATCGACCGAACACCAGCTTGTTGGTCTGGACGACGACGCCGTGGACGTTGCCCAGCAATCAATTTGCAGCTGTCAACGAAAATATCGAATATGCTACCGTCTACGATGCTGAACTGGATCAGCAGTTGATTTTTGCGAAGGATTTAGTTGCGGCCATCGGCCAAAAAGTCAAACGAGAATTGGAAATCAAGTCGACGGAAATGGGCGCGAGCCTGGTCGGACTGCGTTATGTGCCCCCCTTTGATTACTATTATCAAACGGCTGGCGAAAAAACGGGAGCCTTGAAATCAGGTGGGCAGCAACACTTGGCTTGGCGCGTGACGGCCGCAAATTTTGTGACCACCGACAGCGGCAGTGGTGCAGTGCATGAGGCGCCGGCGTTTGGTGAAGTCGACTTTGAATTGCTGGTCGCCGAGCAAGCTCGGTTCGAAGCAGGGCAGGGGCCGGCCATGATTTGTGCGGTCGGGCCCAATGGAAAATTTACCGAGGCCGCTCCCGATTACACGGGCCTCTGGGTCAAAGATGCGGACAAACCGATCGTCCGGCGTTTGAAGGAAATGGGCAGGCTGTACCATCAGGAACAGTACCAACACGAGTATCCGTTTTGCTGGCGGGCGGATGAAGATCCGTTGATCCAATATCCGCGAGAAAGCTGGTTCATTCGGACTACCCAATTCAAAGACCAGCTGCTGGCCAACAACCAGCAAATCAATTGGTTGCCCAGCCATATCAAAGATGGAAGGTTCGGGAACTTTTTAGCATCCAATGTCGATTGGGCGCTGTCCCGCGAACGGTATTGGGGAACTCCGCTACCGATCTGGGTTTGCGACAAAACGGGAAAATCAGAAGCGATTTGTAGCTATGCGGAGTTGTTAAACAAGCCAGGAATTGTTGGCACCGATGTGTGGGAAACTGCCAAGGCTGCGAATCCGGAATTGGCCGAGGATTTAAAAGTTCACAAGCCCTATATCGATCATCTGAAATACGATTCACCGTTTGACTCGGGGGGCCGGATGCAGCGAGTTCCCGAAGTGATCGATTGTTGGTATGACAGCGGCGCGATGCCGTTTGCGCAATGGGGATATCCGCATACCGGCCAGGAGCAATTCGCGCAACAGTTTCCCGCCGATTTTATTTCGGAAGCCTTGGACCAAACACGCGGCTGGTTTTATAGTCAATTGGCGATTAGCACGTTGTTGTTTGGCGATGCCCAAGCGAGCGCCAAAGTAGCGGATTATCCTCATCCGTTTCGCAATTGCATCGTACTCGGTCTGATGCTGGGTGAAGACGGACAAAAGATGTCCAAAAGCAAACGCAACTACCGTGAGCCGCGCGAGATTTTTGATAAATACGGAGCCGATGCATTACGCTGGTATTTCTTTGCCAACCAGCCCCCGTGGACTGCGATTCGCTATCGCGAACAATCGATCAAGGAGAGCATTCCCGAATTCCTGTTGCGGTTGTGGAATGTGTATAGCTTCTTTGTGCTGTATGCCAATATCGACAACTTCACACCGGCAACTGGTTTGGATCCCGGTCAACTGGATGCCGATGCGCTGGCCAGTGGCAAAGGCTATCGCCCAGTTTCGCAACGCGGCGAACTGGACCGTTGGCTAATGAGCGAGATGCATCAGACATTGGCGGCGGTGATTGCCGCGATGGACAAATACGACAACTTCGGAGCTTGCGGAAAAATTACGGCGTTCGTCGATGCGCTCAGTAATTGGTATGTCCGACGCAGTCGCGATCGTTTTTGGGCCAAGGACACCGAGGCCCAGGAAAAACTGGACGCCTATTGGACGCTGTACGAATGTCTGACGACGACCGTCAAAATGGTGGCTCCGTTCGTGCCGTTTTTGGCGGAATCGATTTGGCAGAATTTGACCAGTGTATTTAATGGCACGGCGGTTGAAAGTGTCCATCTCAACGATTATCCTACTCCGAATGATCACTTGATTGATGGCGAACTCTCGCGACGTATGAATCTGTTACGTGAAATCGCGTCGCTCGGTTTGTCGGCGCGCATGAATGAAAAGCTGAAAGTCCGCCAGCCCCTTGCTGGGGTGACAGTGGTGCTCAATTCCGATTTGGATCAAGCGTGGTTGGTGGCCCACGAAGAATTGCTCAAGACAGAACTCAACGTATTGGCGGTGAATTACACTACCGATGCCGGTGAGTATGTGACCTACCAGATCGTGCCAAATTTCAAACGGCTCGGTCCACGAGTCGGAAAGCTGATGCCCAGTGTCAAGCAGGCCTTCATCAATATGAATGGTGCCGAAGTGCTGGCAGAGCTGAGTCGACATGGTCAAATACAATTGATCGTCGATGGTGAAACGATTGTGTTGGACAACGAAGATGTGGAGGTTCGCTTGCAAGCCAACGATGGTTGGGCCGCCGCCCAAGGACCATCGGCCGTCGTGATTCTGTCGACCGAGTTGACACCGGAACTGATTCGGGCCGGCTTGGCACGCGATGTCAAACATTTGATTCAGGATCGACGCAAGGAACTGGATTTGCAACGAACCGATCGGATCGAGGTCTGGTTGTATTCCCAGTCCGCCGAAGTAAATCAGGCCTTGACTGAAAACCAGACCTATTTGGTTGGCGAAACGCTGGCGACGTCGTTGATCTTGGGTCGACCCAGTGAAGAAATCGACGGTATCCAAACGGAAGTCGGCGATCATCCGCTAGAAATTTTTGTTCGATTGGCTCAATAGATGTCAGCAAATTTTCGGCTGGCCGTGCTGATTTCCGGCGGTGGTACGACCCTGCGAAACCTGATTGAAACCAATGAGCGGCGCGAATTGCAAGCCGAAATCGCGCTGGTCATTGCCAGCCAACCGCGGGCGGGTGGATTGAATTTTGCCCACACCGCGAGTATCCCGAGTATCGTGGTTGATCATCGACACCACCGAGAATTGGCGGACTTCAGCGAAACGATTTTTGGTCACTGCCGCGCGGCCCAAATCGATTTGGTGGTGTTGGCTGGCTTTCTGCGCCGAGTGCTGATCCCGGCTGATTTCGTCAATCGGGTGATCAACATTCACCCCAGCCTGATTCCGGCGTTTTGCGGACAGGGAAAGTACGGAGTCCATGTGCATTCTGCGGTCTTGGAGTATGGCTGCAAGATGAGTGGCTGCACGGTCCATTTCGTGGATAACGAGTATGACCATGGCCCCATCATTGCGCAGGAATCGGTCCCGGTGGTCGATAATGACACGTCGGAGACTCTGGCCCAACGTGTTTTTCAAACCGAATGCCAGCTCTTTCCCCAAGTGATCAATGCAATCGCCGCCGGAAGAGTTAGCATCGATAATCGACAGGTTAAGTGGAGCCAATAGATTTTCAATTCGGCAGCCTCCAGCCACGTCAGTCAACGTTTACAATCTTCCCAGGACTCAGGCCTCAGTGATGATCGATCTTGAATCAGCCAAACAACAACTCTGCGAAATTGGTCGGCGTCTGTATTCGAAAAATTTTGCGGCGGCTAACGAAGGCAACCTGTCCGTTCGGATCAGCGAACATGAAATCGTCTGCACACCGACCTTGATTTGCAAAGGCTTCATGGAACCCGACGACCTCTGCACGGTTGATCTGACCGGTAAACAAATTTCCGGAACACGAAAACGGACGAGCGAAATTCTGTTGCATCTGGAGATCTATCGGCAACGGTCCGACATCCAAAGTGTCGTGCATTGTCATCCTCCGCACGCGACTGCATTTGCGATTGCCCGCGAACCCATTCCGACCGGCGTGTTGCCCGAACCGGATATTTTTCTCGGTGCGGTACCGATGGCCGAGTACGAAACACCGGGATCGCAGACCTTTGCCGATACCATCAGGCCGTTTGTCAAACAAACGAACGTAATCGTCTTGGCGAATCATGGGACGGTAAGTTACGACGCAAATCTGGAACGGGCCTATTGGTTTACCGAGATTCTCGATAGCTATTGTCGCGCCTTGATTTTGGCCCGCCAGTTGGGACGAGTCGTGCAATTGCCAGCGGAGAAAATTCGAGAATTGGCAGAGCTGCGGGTGGCCTGGGGATTGGCGATTTCGGAATAGGCTCGGTCCCGACAGCAGGTCGGCAACTTGCGTTTGATTTGCGTCAACGGTGGAGTTAAGGCGCAAACGTAAGCTTGGCGGTTGACAACGATGCTAAGGAATACGCTTGACATCGCGATTGCCTAAATTGCTTCGATCGTACTTGTAAAACTTTAGCGACTGGGCTGTTTGGGTGGTGAATTGCCTGGCAAGCATTGTCGATTTTGCAGATAGCACGACTTTCTTCAGACGAATTCGCAAAAAGCACAAAATCGGCATAACAGGTTCCGCACGATTTATCCGAAGTTATCTCTGATGGAATAGCTTTCCCACGGACAGGGTGATTCGAATGAGTGCGCGAAAATTTCTCTCGGGTTGGGTCGGGGTGCTAGCTCTGAGCTCGCAAATTCATGCTCAGCTGTTGCCACAGAATTTTTCTGATCACGACATTATGCCGGTGGGTTATTCCAGTCCGCTTCAGGACGAAAAATCCGTTGATCTGGAAGCCCAGGTGCGGCGGATGGAGCTGCGACTACGCGAATTGGAACAAGACGTCCAGCAGAAAATACAAGCTCAACCGGAGTCGGACCAGAAACTGTCGGAATCAAATCAACAATTGACGGAGCGATTAGGAAAACTCGAACAGACGTCGGAACAACATTCGACCAGTGTCAAAAATATCGAAAACACTCTACCAAATATGGTGTTCCATGATCATGGTTCGCCGCAGATGCGACTCAACGGCAGGATCCAGACGGATTACCTGGCGTTTCCGAAAGTGGATGACACGCTGTTTCCTCTGGAAGGTGGCAATCCGCAAGATCGCTTCATTTTCCGCCGGGCTCGTTTGGGCGTAGCGGGCGATTTGAATGACAACATGTTCTATGAATTGGAGGGCGAATTTGCCGAAGACGGCAAGGTCGCGTATCGCGATTTGTTTCTTGGATTTCGCGCGGTACCTTTACTGAATACTGTGATTATTGGTAATCACAAACGGCCCTACGGTCTCGATCAACTCAATAGCAGTCGCTACAACACGTTTCTGGAGCGGTCGCTGATCACGGAAGCGTTCAATCAGGAAGCGCGGCGAATCGGTATCTCCAGCAATGGATATAGTGCGGATCAAAAATACAATTGGCGGTATGGTGTTTGGAATCAACAATTGACGCAGGGAACGGCGGGCTATATTGGGGACCATTACCAACTGGAAGTCGCTGGGAGAATTGCGGCGACGCCCTGGTATGACGAATCATCCGGTGGACGCGGTTATGCACATATTGGTTTGTCCGGATCAGCCGGGGTGCCCGATGGACGAGCAGGCAGTACCAACAATCAGGCACGCTATGCAGCTCATCCAGAAATCCGGTCCTCCAATCAATGGCTGGATACCGGCGCAATTTCTGGAGCCAATGCGAATTATCTGGTGGGATTGGAAAGCGTAATCAACGTTGGCGCCGTGCAACTAACCAGCGAATATATGCGCAACAACGTCGACCGGCGCGATGCCGTTGGTGAGGACGTGGCCTTTGATGGTTTGTATACGCAGGTCTCGTACTTCCTGACTGGGGAACACATGCCCTGGAATCGTCAGCGAGGAACATTGGATCGCGTTGTGCCGTTTGAGAACTTTTTCATGGTTCGCGACTGCGACTGCAATACTCAACGGGGCTGGGGTGCCTGGCAAGTTGCGGCGCGATATTCGCACGCCGATCTAACCGACTTCGATATTGTCGGCGGAACCGGCGATGCCATGACCTTGGGTTTGAACTGGTACTGGAACCCCTTTGCCCGCATGCAGTTCAACTACATTCTTGGTGAGATCGATCGAACGCCGGTGGGCGCGGGGGACTATGAGATTTTCGGAGTTCGATTCATGGTTGATTTCTAATTTTGGCAACTCGCAGTCGGACGCTGGCGATTTTGAGAATGCACCGGAATCGAAACAATAAACAAAATCTGTAATTATTCAACCAAGTGAAATGGATGAAGTAGGGTGTGTGCAGCAAGTCGATCTGCGGTAGTGTGTTGCGTCGGCATTCCGGCTGACCAGCAGATTGCAACGTGCATTTACACGAACTCGACTTGCGAAACACACCACGCACCTCTGCCGACTTCACACACCCTACATCAGACCGCTGACGTGTTACCAAAATTACTTTATTCACAAATAAGAACATGAACAAAATTGCACGCACTTTGGTATTCACCAGTCTGCTGGCGATCAGTGGATCGCTGATTGGTCCGATATCAACGCTGGTCGCACAGTCACTGATCTCGCCCGCCAATGCTCCCGGTGGTTATGACACAACATGTGGGTGCGAATGTGCCGACTGTCAGAACCACGGCTGCGCAGGAAATACCTGCCGGACAGGTCGCTGTCGAAACAGGGGCCGATTGTTGAATCGACAGCAATGTCCAGAATGCCAATGCGATGAATGTTTCCTGGTCGTTGCTCCGGCGGAAGTCTGGAATACTTGTTTTAAAACCGAACAAAAAGTGGTCTGCATTCCCAGAGTTCGCTTGCCTTGGCAACGGGATTGTCCACCCACGACTTCGGCTCGAAGTCGTGTCGTAACGGTTTTGAAAGCCTACACGTTCAAATGTCCAGGTTGCAGTTACCAATGGACCGATAGAATTCCCGAGCCAGCCGCGGCCAACCCTCCGATGATAACCGACGCGGCAGCAGAAGTCTCGATCGTGGCCCAAATCGGCCAACGTCTGGCGCGAGTCGAAACCGGTTCAGAAACCCGACCGTCCCTACGTTCGATACTGTTTTCCGACGAATCTCTCCCCTCGCAACTGGAATTTGAAAACAGTTTGCCACCGGACGGGGCTCGCGTTCCGCCGATTACCGTGATTCAACGATAGGGATTGGGATTACTAGCGCAGTCGAAACGTGACTGCGAAGGCAACGCCTGCCAACAAAAAAACAGGCCACCCACGATTTCTGTGAGCGGCCCGCTTGGCGTTTAATGAATCCAACGACAAAATCTGTTGGCTCCAGTTTGAATTGCAAAAATTTAGACGGGTAGAACCAGGAAGCCGTTGGCGCTGGAGGTTGCCAGCACCTTGAATTTCAGATCCGTCGCAACCGCTTGGGACGCTAGATTTTCGAGGTCGATGCGAACGCCATTGAGATTGAGCGTTTCCACTTGGCTTCCAGCTAGGGCTTGATTCACGATTCGAACCGTACCTTGGCTATCGCCGCCATTGAGTCTCAAATCGACAACGAGATCATTTCCCAATTTGCGAAACACGAAATCGTCATGCAACGCATCCAGACCAGGGAACGAGGTGATTCTCAACGTGTCGAGACCACCCAAGGCCAACTCATTGATGATATCGAATCCATCACCGACGCCGAATTCGAAAGTATCATTACCAGCGCCACCAATGTTGACATCATTTCCGGTGCCACCATTGAGAATATCACTGCCGAGCCCACCATTTAGCGTATTGGCGATGGCATTGCCAAACAACCGATCGCTCAAGTCGGATCCGCTTGCATTTTCGATCCAGGCATCAAACGCGATCGTAATATTGCGCGGAATGTTCCCGATAGAACTTTGTTGTCCGCTGCGCAAATCGACAATCGCTGGCCGCAACGCGCCAGCCGCTGTCAGAGTATCAATCCCGCCGGCGTCCCAAATGGTTTCGACGACGTTTTGATTTCCATTCCAGGTACCGGACAAGGAGTAAACATCGTCACCGGTTCGATGGCTCAAGTTGGCGCCATAGTAACCTTGTAAGGTACTGATGTCGTACAGCTGGTAGGTTGTCGGTTCGCCGTTTTGGGCTTGTTGATAACTCATGACCGAGAAATCGTTGACGTCAGTTTCAGGTGGGAGGCGCGGCGTGCCGTCGTGGGGATGTTTCAGGCCCATCGCATGACCAAACTCGTGCAAGAAGACCTTGTACCCCCATGTTCCGGGAACAAAATTCACCGGTCCCGGCCAGTTCAGGCGGTTAAACCACATGTCCCCGTTTGGATCTCCAAAGCCAGGGAAAAAGGCAAACGCGGCCGCCCCCGATTCGGGGAATGGAACACCATATTCGCCCATACGAACAATTCCGCCAGTTCCGCCAAACACATTGGTGGAAGTATCGGCAACTTCGAGCATTTGGACATTGACCAGGGTCTCGAGATGTCGAAACGCCAACCGGGCATTTTGACGCTGGGCGGCTTTGAAAATCGAGAAGTGTTCAAGGAGTGCCGGATCTCCATCACGCGCTTCGCCAGTTTCATAATCGGGAAACTGTTGCATGAAACTGAAGGTCAGCACGAGTTGGCCCAGGCCATTGCGAGGCAACAAACCATTCCAGGTGGAGGGATTTGCCCCCGTCAACACATCGTCGATTTCCGGTTCCGTTCGAATTTCGACTTTCTTCCAATCTCCCCATAGCGAACCGTTGGATGCCCGCACGTAAACCGTATCGACAGCTCGATTGAAGAACGCACCCGTAACGAAACTGGAAGCCCCGTATTGGGCAGAAGTCAGTGGTTGAATTTGTCCGCCCTGAAGAGGCACGCCACCCAAGGCGAAATAACCTCGCGAAGGATCGACATCTGGATCAAACATTTCGTACTTGGTGAATGCGGGTCCAGCATCGAGCTTGGTAAACAAGGTACTCAGCGGCAGGGACCTAAGTTGTTCCGCAACAAACACAAGTTCGGTACACCCCTGAACCGGTTTGACAACCGGGATGACATAGGTGCTGTTGATTTCCAACGTGTTGGGAGGAGACCAAAATTTGCCGTCATAGGCCATCACCCGAATTTCTTGTTTCCCGTTTCGATTGGCCGCATCGAAAATCATTTGATCCACTTCATTTGGTTGAACTTCAATCCAGGTCAAACGAGGTTGAATTACGCCTTTGAATACCAACTCGCCATGTGTTGCGTGTGGACTGGTATTATAAAAGCGATACTTCTTAATCGAGTTCCCATCGGCATCGGCCACGTCGAGGATATTTTGGACCGGCAAAGTTTGGTCCCCCGGAATCGTGATTTTGGCGAAGCGCACAATCGGTCGGTTGGCGTTGACGGCGGTGTTGGCAACTCCGACCGACCGTAAACTGTTTAATGCGCCATCAAACGCAATGACATCATAAAACTCGGCGGAGGTAGAACCGAGCGCCGAATAACGCAGATTGGCCAGCTCACTTGCCGCGATTGTGAAATAGGTTCCTTGCGCTTTAGCCACGCCATTCAGCACGAACCAGCCTGAGTCGATACTCCGATCACGAATGTTATAGCTTTCAATTGGATAGCCATCGGGATCAAAACCGCTAATGATGTCCGTGGCAGCGATCGTTTCATTGGCCACCAAGTTAAAGGTCTTGGCCCGCGCCCAGGGAGCCGTTGTATTGGCCCGCACGGAATACACGGTCGCAGTCGTTAGAGCGTTACTTAAGTTGCCAGCAGCATCGCGCGCCATGATGCGCATTTTTTCAAAACCGATTTGGTTACCGGCGACATAACGAAGTTTCGATAAATCATTGGCCGAAACCTGAAAATTCGACCCCTGTGCCACAGCGACACCATCGAATGTAAAATAACCACTGGAAGCGTTGGTTTGAAAGTCCTGAACAAAATAGGACACGATCGCATCGTCGCTGTCGGTAGCCGTAAACAATTCGCTGGCAGCGATTGAGGTATCCAAGAGGAGGTTCTTGACCAAACCGGTTACGATAGGAGCTGGCATGAGGGTGACCTTTTCAAACCTAGAAGTAAAAGACCGAGTTAATTAAATTGAGGCGGTAGGTGATCGATGGGGAAACGGCAAATTTGATCCGTTCAAAAAATAGTGTGAAACCCAGTCAGATCCTCAAGATCTAAATGCAAGATTCCCCCTTGATTGTAATTGCTCCGATGCAGCGAGCAATCGGAAAGTTCGGAAAAAAATCGGTTGCCGGTCGATTTTCAAAAATGTCGCCTGTGGCTCAGGCAAAATGTGCGAAAAAATACCGGTACGGGATTCGTCACGTCGGGGTTGACAACGGTTACACAAGCCCAGGGAAGACTCGCCAGATTCCCGATTCTCGTTGGGTTACGGCAGGCCAAATCGGGAAAATCGGAATAAATGGTCGATTTCTACCTTCGAAATTGGCGCGGACTGATTAGACTAATCGTTGAATTCTGTTTCGTAAACAACTGTCCCCCCTCAATTCCGCGTGAATCAACGCTCGATAGACCGACTTCGCTCCTACTGAATCCAAAGCGGTTCTGAGTTCCGTCGGTCCGTCCTTGTTATTACTTTTTAAAGGTATTCTAGCATGAGTCGCAATCGTCATTCATCTTCACTCCGTAGTTTCAAAAAAACTCCCCGTCGGAACCAGATTCATGCGGCCAACAATCTAGTATACGAGTCGCTCGAAGACCGAAAGCTATTGGCGGTTGACTTCACCAGCGTTACGACCGATTTGGACTTTGGTGGTGGCGCGACGAATTCAATCGGTGTCGGGCCGCAACATGTCGTGGCCGTTCAAAATGGTCAATTTCGAATCTTTAATAAATCCGACGGATCCTTAGCAGTCACCAAGTCGCTCGGTAATTTTTGGATCGATACGGCCGGCGCTGGCGCGCAGTCGGCTACGGAAATGGTGGGTGGGATCTCGGACCCGAGCGTGGTGTACGACGCCGACACTCGACGTTGGTTCCTTTCATCAATTAGTGATGCGGACATTATTACGGGTGCCGATGGAACTCAGAATCCAGTACTACTGGCGGTTTCGCGAACGTCCGATCCAACCCAGGATTGGCAAAGCACCGGCAACATTTATGATGTCGATGCCGATGGTTTTCCGGACACTTTTTTCAACGGCGGATTCCTACCTTTTGGCGGCGACTCGCAGGGTGCCAATCTCTCGGTAGATGACCACAACGTCTATGTCAACGTGGATGTTGCCAATCCAATGGCACCTGATGAGATTTGGGTTTTCAATAAATTCACTGACTTGGTCGTTCCCAACCCGACGTCCGGTAATGCTTTTGTGGACATCAGTCCCAGTCGGTTCGCCGAATGGGGAATGGACATCACCGGAACAACGCTGGGATCGTTTGGTTTGAACACCCGAACCCCGAGATTCTTCATTCAATTGTATGAATTCACGGATCCGGACGACTTGGGGTCGATCGCCGCGGCGCCAGAGGTTAACGTTCCCGTGCAGGAGTTTTTACCTCCCCCCATTAATGTTCGACAACTTTTTGATCCTGACCTGCGAAACTCGGGTTCGGATTTGACCGCGTCGGTGGTCCGTTATGGAAACAGCTTGTGGGCCGTGCATGCAATTCTGGGAACCGCCGGAACGAGTGCCTTGCGCTGGTACGAAATCGACTTAGTCACTAAGACTGTGGCCCAATGGGGAACGATTGAAGACGACGTGGATAATTACATGTTCGCGTCGATTGCCGTGACAGCCAAAGGCCACGTGGTTATCGCACATACCACAACGGGATTCTCAGCCATTCCTGGCGAGAGCCAATTCCCCTCCGCATCCGTTACTGTCGGCTACGACATCAATGGAGTCATGACCTTTGAGGCGCCGATCAACATTGCCGATGGCGATGCTGGTTATTTGGACAACGTCGGAAACCTTTGGAGCGAGTCGTCGATTGCGGTCGATCCCAATCCTCCATTAAATCCCAATGATCCAGATAAAGTCTGGGTATTGGCTCCTTGGTCGGCTGGCATGGGTAAGACTCAATTGTCGGAACTGACATTGTTGGGGCATAGCCCTACTTTGGTTGCCAATCCAACCGATGATCTGATCGTCGTACGTCGGTCGGCAGCGGTGGCAGGTGACCTGGAGGTGCTGTTCAATGGTGTTGTGACCGCGATTTACGAAGAATCCTCGATGTACCGGATCACGGTCAACGGCGGTGGCGGGAATGATACGTTTGTATTGGATACCAGCAACGGCGAGTTGAATTTGCCCAGCGGGGTTGAATTTGTCGGTGATGGCGACGACGTCGTGCGGGTTGATTCGCCGTTACAGACAAACTGGACGATTGGCCGGCTACCGGTTGGTTTCGAGGGTACGAATCAAGGCGGCAGCGGTTTTGCGGCCGTCGGATCGACCTTGGATCCGGATTGCCAACCCGGCATAGTAAGCCAGGTCGTCTTTAATTTAGATTTCGTCGGCAACATTTGGAATGATGCGACACCATGGCTTGGCGGAACCTACGGGGACGCGATGCGCGCCGCCGTGCAGAATTACTTCGACAATGTCTTGGCGCCGACTTTCGCCGGCAATTTCGCGTTGTCGATCACGATCTCGGATCTGGCGTTGACCGCGCTGTCAACATCGCGCGCCCTCGGTGGTCAATTTATCAATATCGCTGGCCAGCAAATTTTTGCGTCTTCTCCGTTTTCGATCCTGACCAGTCGGGGAGATACCAATGGTGCCTTAGCCGACGCCGAAATTGATTTCAATGTCGATTTTGCACTTTACGGTGGCGACAATGTGATTGGTCGACAAGCCTTGTTGGATAATCTGGGTGGCTTGACACGATTTGAATTCCTGAAAATTCTGGGAATGGAGTCGTTCATTCCCAACCATACAACCTCCAATGATCCGCGTGGCGGACGAAATATTGCCAGCGTGATGGATCTCGGTTTGCGCGATCTCAATAACGCGCCGTTACTTGGGAATTATAGTTTGCTGGATAATGAATTCGATGTATTGAACTACAGCGTTAATGGTAGCTGGGCCGGAGATACTTCCGGTCTGTATTTCAGTGGGATTGGCGACACCGGTCTGGAATTGAGACTGCCCGTCAATTCCAATGCGGTGCTGATTGATTTTGATGCGATGGCCTTTACCTTTGCCGGTACCTCTCGCAATGGTGCTTTCGATCAGATTGTTGAACAGGATCGCGCGTTTTTGCGCGGCCTGGGTTATTCACTAGCACCCATCGTTCCGTTGGTTCCTTCGGACGGAAACAACGTCTATTTTTCAGGAGCAGATGTAGTGTTCGGTAGTACCGGAGTCGATCATTTCTGTGTTACCTCTATCAACTATGATTTTTCTTTGAACGGACGCAACGGCAATGATACGTTTGTGATGACGGCCGTCGGCAGTGGCGCTTTGAACTTGAGCGGGGACAGTGGCGACGACTATTACGAAGTGCGGGTCGGAGGCGGAAGTGTCGTGACCGTAATCGACAGTGTGGGTTCGGAAAACGACCGTCTGCTGGGATTGGGTACCGCTAACAATGATTTGTTTGTTTTCGAATCCACGGGCGTGACGATTAACGGTGGATTATTGGTCTTCAGTGGTATCGAAGATGTGAATTTTGATGGACAGGCCGGGGACGATACATTTAGTATTCGGGCTGGTAATCCCGACGTCACAAAAATCGTCGGTGGCGATGGTCTCGATAAATTCTTTGTCAATCGCGTTGGTTCAAACAATACCGATACACTGCGGATTACCAAAGTTGTCGGTACCCTGACCGAGCAATTGCAATTGAATATTTCTTCGGTGATCACCGATAGCTATCGTTCCGAATCCGTCGAAGTGTTCCAAGTCGATGGCAAATTCATCATCGACGATGTCAATGGAGTACCGACGGTCGCGAGTGGGTTGCAGTTGATGGGCGATGGCAACGAAACGGTCACTTTGGAATCAAGCCAGACAGCCGATTGGTTGGTCAACGGGAATGGCAGCGGCACGTTAACGTTGAATGCGATTGCGTTGGCCTTTATGGGAATCGGCAGTATCGATGGCGGTCATCAAATTGACAATTTTATCGTGACGATGACTAATACAGGCATGTTCATTCGTGGCCGTGAGGGCAACGATAGTTTTGCTCTGAACAACTCGGGCAACGGTAATGTCACCATTGATGGCAATCTCGGAAATGATACCTTCTTCCTAAACAATGCGGGTGGCGGAGCAAATTTGTCGGGCAACGAAGGTCTCGATAGCTTTTTGATTGAGCTGGCTGGCGGTGGAGCGGCAGCTGTCTCGGGCGGCGATGGGAACGATTCGTTCACGGTGCTCAATAGCGGCTCGACTGGTCTGAAAATGTACGGCGACGCTGACATTGATACGTTTGTAATCACGAATCCAATCGGTACCGCGCCGACCGAGGCCCATGGTGGGGCAGGAAATGATCAGTTTACGGTGCTCAGCTCCGGTTTCGGGACGCTCGAATTGTTCGGCGAGCTTGGTGACGACAGCTATTCGGTTTCGTTTGTCGCGCCGGCGGGCAATATTCGAATCATCGACAGTATCAATGCCGAAAACGACGTGCTTACCGTCGGCGTTGGAACAACTGGTGACGACGTGTTTACAATCAATGGCAATTTCGGCGTGTTCGCCGGTGCCAACTGGGAGATCGTCGGGATCGAGTCGTATGGTTTCGACGGCTTGGCGGGAAACGACACTTTCAATATTTCCATGCCGGTTGCTTTCAACGGCGATTTGGTCATCAAGGGGGGATTGGGGAATGACCGAATTATTTTGAATCAGACCGGTGCTGGGCCGATTCAATTGCTGGGTGGGGCCGGGGACGACTACTATGAAGTTCATTTCAGTCCGTCCTCGAATGTTTCCATCAACGATACCAGTGGAACGGACTCGTTGCGGGGCGTAGGCACTGCGGGGATTGATCAATTTGATTTGACTGCCAGCGCGGCCACGGTTAATGGCGGAGTGCTGTCCCATGTTGGATTGGAGTCCGTCGAATATCTGGGACTGGGAGGCAACGATGTCTTTAATGTCGCAACCGCTCTGGGGGATAGTTTCTTCAGCGGTGGGAATGGCAATGATGTTTTCAACGTTGCCCTGACCACCAACGGCAATCGTTATGCGGGAGATGACGGCAACGATGTGTTTAACATCACATCGACTTCGGCAACCGCCGAGTTCAGTGGCGGCAATGGCGACGACGTGTTCAACGTCAATGCGACAACGGGTGGCGGAACTTTCCTGGGCGATGCCGGCAATGATCGCTTTAATATTGGTGCTTCGACTGGCTTGAGTACTTATCGGGGCGGTAGCGGCAATGATGTGTTTGTCGTAACGGATCGCCTACCAAAGGGGAGCGCTGGAGCGATCGATATCGATGGTGACTCCGGACTCAATCAACTGGTTGTCAACGGTTACGAAGCGTTGGTTAATACTGCTGTGGTCACCACAACGGCCATTACAGGGATGTCGGCTGTGCCGATTAATTATCGCTCCACGGGTGGCACGTTTGGTCTTCCCACCGGGGCTGTCGGAGGAATTGTGTTGAATGGATCCGATTCGATCGGCGATACTTTCATCGTCAATTCGTTCGCCAGCTCCAATTCGCTGCGCCTCCTGGGGCGCGGCGGGGATGATGTCTTCACCTTGCCCGAAGGGGCATTGGGCGCAATTCAAGCCGAAGGTGGCGAAGGAACTGATTTGTATCAGTTCGCCGTCGGAACCAATCAATCGCGCCGTTTGTCAATCGTCGACACGGGCTTAACGGGAACCGACCGTCTCGTTGTGACCGCCACCCTCGGCAACGATGATCTGATTTTGTTCGGACAGTCGTTTACTATCAAAACGGATCGAGTGACAATCGATCAAAACATGGAGTCGATGATTGTCGACATGCGTAGTGGTAACGATTTCGTCTCGGTCGGTCGAATGAAGGTGGGTTTCTTGAGAATCCTGCTCGGCGCTGGCCAAGATCGAATCAACGTCGGTGACGTTACGGGAATCACGTCCGGTGTTTCCGTCGACGGCGGATCGGAACAAGACGTCTTTAGTTTTGCCAATTCGGCGTCCGGCAATTTTGCGCAGGCTTACGGTGGCACTGGGAATGACCTATTTTTCGTGGCTCCGTCTGCGCTGGGAACTGTTCGACTGGACGGCCAAAACGGATCGGATAATTACGATATCTCGCTGGCCGCTGCCGGGACGGTGCGGACGACAAGTGTTTTTGACACCGGAACGACTTTCACGGATGTCGATCGGATACAAATCAACGGCACGAACCAAGCTGATAGTTTGAATTTGCGCACGAATTTGGTCAGTACTGCGACCCAACGCGTAATCTACGACAACAAGGTAGAAACGCTGGTGGTTCGAACTGGAGCGGGCGCCGACAATTTAGCGGTATATGGAGTCAGTGCCCGAAACACCAATCTGTTGACCGAAAATGACCAAGACGTGGTGACCGTGCATTCGACATTTGGCTCCGGCATTAGCCGGAATGTAAATATCGATTTGGGAGCCGGAGATGATGTGGCTACCGTTCGTTATCTAAACGCGGACAGTGTGGTTTCAATCGCTGGAGGGACCGGGAATGACTTGATTAACTTGGGATCCACTCAAGCCCAGAATAATGGTGTCTTGCAATTTATCGCTGGAAAGTTGTCGCTGGTTGGAAATGAAGGTTCCGACCGGGTTTATGTCAACGATGGTGGCACAATGGGAACCAAAAATTATCGCGTCAATGGCAATTCGCTGGCTCAGTTTTCGGCCAGCAATGTGCCGTTCCCGGGCAGCATCTTCTACGGCGGTATTGAGAGCTTGCGTTTGGATGGAACTAATTTTGCAAATCGGCTGAATGTCACCAGCAGTCGCGACACGACGTTCGAGTTCTTCGGAAAAGGTGGTAGCAACCAGATTGTCCTGGACCCGATTGATGCAGCGATTGACGGGCGCGTTTTGACATTAACCAGTGCCACCAGTGGTCGCTGGACGTTTACCAATGGCAAACGCGACGTCTTCTTTGCAGATTTCACTGTGCTCTAGTCAGTCCAGCCAAATTGGGAAATTAATCTGTCGGCGTGCTGGGTGCAGCACGCCGACTGTGTTTCACAGCCAGCAGTACCGTGCGATTTCCTGTATCTCGGCGTGGCGGAGTTTTGATCAATCTGACCGGTACTGGCAGTCTTCTCCGCCCGTCCAGTTGGCCTTCACTGGCCTGGCGCGCGTGAACGGGTTGGGTCTCAAAACAACCGGTTGTAACCGTTCAGGGCCGCCACCCGGTAGGCTTCGGCCATGGTCGGATAATTAAACGTTGTATTCATGAAATACTCCAGCGAATTAGCTTTCCCTTCCTGAGCCATGATCGCCTGACCAATATGCACAATTTCTGAGGCGTTGGCTCCGAAGCAATGGACGCCCAGAATTTCCAAGGTCTCCCGATGAAACAGCAGCTTCAACATGCCCACGCGCTGACCAATGATCTGGGCTCGCGCCAGATTCTTGAACTGTGAGTTGCCGACTTCATACGGGATTTTCTCGGCCGTTAATTCGCGTTCGGTTTTTCCGATACTACTGATTTCTGGCGAGGTATAAATTCCCGTGGGAATTTCTTTGGCCAATTTGCAATGCTCAATCGGCTCGCCGAGAATCCGTTTGCCAGCGGCCCGCCCCTGAGTGTACGCGGCGCTGGCCAATGAAGGAAAGCCAATCACGTCGCCGACCGCATAAACATTATCGACGGCCGTGCAAAAACAATCGTCGACGGCAAGGTAGCCGCGACTGTCCGCGACAATTCCGATCTCTGACAACCCCATGTCATCGCTGTTTCCTGTTCTGCCGGCGGCCCATAACAGCACGTCGGTTTTCAGCTGCTTGCCGGATTGCAGCTGGGTCACCACGCCATCGGATTGTCCGTGGATCGATTGGTAGATTTCGTTGTGCCGAATTACGACTCCTTGTTCCCGCATGTGGTAACTGAGCGCATCGCTGATTTCGTCATCCAGAAAATCCAAAAGTTCGTCGCGATTGTTGACTAGATTAATTTTAACGTTGAGGTTGCGAAACATCGAAGCGTATTCACAACCGATTACACCGGCTCCATAGATCGTCATGGAATGTGGTTTGTGGTCGAGTTTCAAGATAGTATCGCTATCGAAAATCCGTGGATGACTGAAATCGACATCGGCCGGACGATAGGGACGCGACCCCGTGGCAATCACAAACTGATCGGCGCGCAGGAGTTCATCATTGTTGACCGAGATCGTGTGGCGGTCGACAAACCGCGCCTGGCCAAATTTAATCTCCACATCGTTGCGACGATAGAAACTTTCACGCATGGTAGATTGACTTGAAATCACCTGCTGAGCGGTCTTGGAAAGCTCCGCGACCGACGGATTGGGCTCGATTCCCGAGTTCCGAACCAACGGACTGTTCAACGCTTCGGTCAACTGATGAATGGCATACCGCAACGCCTTGCTGGGGATGGTCCCCCAATGCGTACACCCGCCACCAATTTTTCCATATCGCTCAACCAACACGACCCGTTTGCCGGCTTTGGTCAATTGCATGGCGGCGCCTTCACCGCCTGGGCCCGAACCGATTACGACGACATCTACCGTTTGTTCGGTCACGACATTTACTCCACCTAAAACGGCAGACTCCTGACAAAGTTACGATCCAAAACTGGCTGGCATTTTAACGCACGAGGCAAACTTTGACATGGCGGTTGCCGCACACCGTCTCACTGCGGCAGCCATCGTCCAAATTTCAGAAATTCAAAATCCGGATCCAGTCGGTCCTCGAGTAGGTCAATCAGGTAGCGACCGAGGACCGGAGCAAACTTGAAGCCATGGCCGGACAAACCAGCCGCAAAGGAGACTTGTTGCAGTCCTGGATAATGATCGATGATAAAATGTCCGTCCGGGGACATCGTATACAGGCACTCGCTATAGTGAACCAGGCGCTGGTGGCCGAATCGCAAGTGTTGTTTTAGAAAGCTTTCGACTCGCTTCAGCTCCGGCTCATTCAGCTCGAGGTCCAGGCGAGTGGGATCATCCACTATTTCACCACCTGAATGTTCCGCAACTTTCATCCCCAGGTAGTCGATTTCCGGAATGCCATAAAACACGTCCCCGTTGTCCTGCTCAAACAAAAATGCGGGAAATTGATTCACTAATTTCTGATCGACTCGATCCAATTGAAACCACTGCTGTTGCTTCCGCAACACGCGCAATGGCAGGTTGAGATCCGGTAACAAGCGGGAACTCCACGGCCCGCCGGCAATCACCAACCGTCGGGATTGAAAACGACCAGTCGTAGTTTCGACTGTGACCAGGCCATCGTTTTGGACGTCCCAACCAATGACGGCTGAATCCGAAACGAGTTCGGCACCGAGCTTGGTTGCCTGACCGATCATCGCGGCGACACAGAGCTCCACACGCAGAATTCCGGCCGCCGGTTCAAATAGCCCGATGTGATCGGGCGGGATGTTGAAGATGGGCAGTCGTTGCTCGATTTGCGCTGGTGAAAATGTTTCCACTGGCAGGTCATACTGTGTGGCGCTGGCCTGCACTCCCCGAATGACTTCGCTCTCGGGATGTCCGACTTGTAATAAGCCGGTGGGAATCAAGAGCGGTTTTACTTCCAGTGCGGTCCGGTGTCGGCGGGTCAGCTCGTCCCATAACTCATAGGATCGTTCGACCAACGGAACGTAACTGGGATGCTCAAAATAGGCGCGTCGAATGATGCGCGTATGTCCATGCGAGCTGCCCCGATCGTGGGCCGGGCCAAACTGATCGATACCCAATACCGACCATCCGCGTTTGGCCGCTTCCCAGAGAGCCGCACTACCGACGCCGCCGAATCCAATCACGATACAGTCGTAGTTCTTCATGTCACGGAGGGGTTGATTTACGCGGAATCGAGAGATTGTCGACCGAGTGGATTATTCCGGAATTCTGCGCTACTGGGAAACATCAATGCAAATGATTTCTTGATCATTTCGGACAAAAATGCACCGATTTGCAAAAGCCGGATGAGACCAGCAAACACCTCCCCGTTTCCGATCGGGCAACTGAACGGTAGTCGGGTCGATCACTTTGACCCGACTCTTTTCCACCAACGATTGTGGAGTCAGCTGACCAATGATGATTTCGCCTTGTTCGTTAAACATCCAGACATCGTCGCCGTGAGAAACAAAATGGATTGTACCCCAACGATTTTTTTTGACGGCGGTCAAACTTTCCCAGACGCGGGCACCATCACTGGCCTGCAGGCAGCGCAGCTCTCCATAACTATCGACGCCGTAAATGTGGTCGCCGATCCAAATCGGTGTGCTGATAATTGAGTGCAGCGCTTGGGTGGTGCGTTCGTTAGGTCCTTTGGCGGACCAGACTTCGGAGACCGACATTTCCTGTTGGTTCATTTTGAGCATTAATGAACCGTCGTAGAACGACGTCACGAAAATCTGGTCGTCTTTAATGATCGGCGTGGCCACACCGATTGGCATTTGCGCTGGCGGAAACGGATGACGCCAGAACACTTGACCCGTGGTCGGATCGAGTCCCGCGATGGCTTCACCAGTCCAGCAAATCACCACGTCTTTTCCCGCTTGTTTCGTCAGCACGGGCGATGAATACTGACCGGCGTCATCCAAGGCGCGCCAAATTTCCCGCCCGGTATTTTTGTCCAACCCAACCACCGCAGCGCCATCGGCCCCGCTAATCTGTAGAATCAACAACTCGCCATAGATCAATGGACTCGGAGTTATCCCCCAAATTGGCATGCGTTTCGTTTCCGATATCCGAAACTCAAGATTGAGATTTTTTTTCCATGCCACACTTCCGTCGGCAACATTCAGGCAATGCAAATCTCCCATCGCACCGACCGCAAAGGCCAATCCGCCGTCGATCGTCACGGAAGCTCTCGGACCCGCGGTGTACGAAATCGTATAGGTCACGGGATATTGATGTTGCCACAACCGTTGGCCAGTCTTGGCGTCGAAGCACCAAATCGATTCGGCCTGTTCAGGTTTTTCTTGACGATCCATCACGAACACGCGACCGTCCGCGACCGTCGGCCCGGAATAGCCGGATCCAATCGGCTGCCGCCAGACGGTTTTTAGATTCTCGGCCGTCAATTCATTGACGACTCCGGTTTCATTCCAATGACCATCACGATTATTTCCGCGCCACTGGGTCCAATCATCCGCCCGGACAACAGCGGCGAAAAGGTTCATCCCGCAGGTTAGCACCAACAAACCGATACCGACTCGCGACAACAATCGGGAGCCGGCGGTTGCAGATCGGCAAATGAATTTCGCGGAGATCCAGCACATTGTTCTGTGGTCCAGTCAAAAAGAAGGATTGGGAAACCTAGAAGTTAGGCGTCGGCGGTCGATAGTCTTCCGGATTGATCGTCTTAAACCAGTCGATGGTCTTTTGCAAACCCTCCAGCAGCGGAATTTTTGGTTCCCAATGCAAATGTTTTTTGGCCAGCGTAATATCCGGCTGGCGCCGCGTTGGGTCGTCTGGGGGTAGGGGTTGATACACGAGTTTCGATTTGCTGCCCACCAATTCGATCGTTAGTTCAGCCAATTCCTTGATCGTATATTCACCGGGGTTGCCCAAATTGATCGGACCAGTAACTTCATCAGGCGCGTTCATCAATCGAATAAAACCTTCGACTAAATCGTCGCGGTAACAAAAGGAACGCGTCTGCGAACCGTCACCGAAAATGGTGATGTTCTTGCCTTCGAGAGCCTGACGAATAAAGTTGCTGACCACCCGCCCGTCAAACGGATGCATCCGCGGCCCATAGGTATTGAAGATCCGGCAAACTCGAATGTTGGTCTTGTTCATCCGATGGTAATCGAAGAACAGCGTTTCGGCGGCTCGTTTACCTTCGTCATAACAGGCACGCACACCAATCGGATTTACACAGCCACGATAGGATTCCGGTTGCGGATGAACTTCCGGGTCGCCATACACTTCGCTGGTCGAAGCCTGGAAGATTTTCGCATTACAGCGTTTGGCCATTCCCAGCAAATTGATCGAACCGATGATCGAGGTCTTCATCGTTTTAATGGGATTGTATTGGTAATGGCCTGGCGCAGCAGGGCAGGCCAAGTTATAAATCTCGTCGACCTCCAGCAAAATCGGCTGCACCACATCGTGCCGAATCAACTCAAAATTTTTCCTTCCCAGTAAATGCGTAACGTTGGATTTTTGACTGGTAAAGAAATTGTCCAGACAAATCACATCGTGGCCTTCGTCGACCATTCGTTCACAAAGGTGCGAGCCGAGGAAACCTGCTCCACCGGCGATTAAGATTCTTTTTAGCATAGTTTTAACCGCAAAGCCCCAATTCAGGAAAAAGTTCAGAAGGGCAATTATAGCTGACTTGAACTTTTTCCTAGCCCCCATCATCCCCCGTATCGGCCATGATTGAGTCCGCAAAAAATACGTTTACAATGTCAAGCCAATGTCCAACCCATCTTTTATCAGACGAAATTGACTGATCGCTGGACTGATTCCAATTCAGCCGCTCAGCGCTGCAAACCAACAATTCACTTAACCAGGAGTCAATGATGGTGCGAAATCTCTTAGCGTTCCTGCTCATACTTTTGCCGCCGGTCGTCCGGGGGCAGGACTCCGATCCGGAAAAGGTCGCTGCGGTCGAAGGTGTCACAGAATACCGTTTGTCCAATGGCGCGCGGGTATTGCTCTATCCCTCGGCCGCCAAACCGACGCTCACCGTCAACATGACCGTGCTCGTCGGATCGCGACACGAAGGCTACGGCGAAGCGGGTATGGCTCACTTGTTGGAACACATGGTCTTCAAAGGCACGCCGACATTCCAAGACGTCCCCAAAGCCCTGCGCGACCACGGCGCCAGCTATAACGGGACGACCAATTCGGATCGCACCAATTATTTCGAGACGCTTCCCGCCACCGATGAAAACCTGGATTTCGCGATTCATCTCGAGTCCGACCGGCTGGTCAACAGTTTCATCAAGCACGAAGATCTGATGTCGGAATTCACGGTCGTTCGCAATGAATTCGAACGAGGCGAAAACAGTCCCCAAGGCGTCTTGTCGCAACGCGTCTCGGCAGCCGCCTATGAGTGGCACAATTACGGAAAAACGACGATCGGCAATCGGTCCGATATCGAACGCGTTCCCATCGACAGCCTCCGGGAATTCTATCGAAAGTATTACCAACCCGACAACGTCGTGCTGATCGTCACTGGCCGCTTTGACGAAGCGAAAGCGCTGGCATTAGTGAACAAACATTTGGGCAGTATTCCGCGCCCTCAACGCGAACTGAAACCAACCTATACCGAAGAACCAGCCCAGGATGGGGAACGCAATGTTGTCCTGCGGCGCGTGGGAGAAATAGGTTCGGTGATTGCGGTCTATCATATGCCAGCCGCATCACACGAAGACTGGGCGCCACTTTCGATCCTCGGCAGCGTCCTTTCCGAAGACAAAGTCGGACTGCTGGAAAAGAAGTTGATTGAAACCAGAATCGCGACCAGTGCGGCGTCTCGCGCAGACTCCTCGCATGACCCTGGTTTGTTTTCGTTTTACGTTCAGCCGGCAGAAAGTAAACTGGAGCAAGCCCGCGCGGTACTGCTGACGATACTTGATGGCTTGGGCGACGTGACGATTGATTCCGACGCGGTTGATCGCGCCAAACTGCGTTCCTACCGATTTTCCGAAAACATGATGTTCGATGCCGATCGTCTCAGTCAGTCCCTCAGCAGCGCCGTGTCTCTGGGCGACTGGCGGTTGTTATTCCTGCAGCGCGACCGCGTTGCCCAGGTCACCGTTGAAGACGTACAACGCGTGGCCAAAACCTATTTCCCTTCCCATAACCGGACCGTCGGCATGTTCATCCCGTCGGAAAAGGCGATGCGGATGGTGATTCCCGCCGTCGCATCGATCGCGGAAGTCGTGAAAGACTACGAAGGAGGCGCCGCAGTCAAGGCCGGAGAAACATTTGATTCCTCACCCGAAAACCTCGACGCCCGCATTCAGACACTGGAAGTTAACGGCATCAAAGTTGCGATGTTGAAGAAAGAAAATACGGGTGAGACGGTCGACCTGAATATCACTCTGCGATTCGGCAACGAAGACTCGCTGAAGGATCAATCAATGGCTGCTGGAATGGTTTCCGCCATGTTGATGGCGGGAACGGAAACGATGGATCGCCAAGCGTTACATGCCCGAATGACCGAATTAGGAATTGAAATTTCCGGCGGTGGTGGCGGTCGTGGAGGTCGAGGTGGCGGTCGCCGAGGCGGTGGTGGAGGAGGCGGCGGAACGCCTGGTAAACTTTCGTTTTCGATTCAAGCAAAACGCAGCTCGCTTGTTCCAGCCCTCGAACTGGTCGGCGAGATCATGCGCAATCCGGCTTTCCCGGAAGAAGATTTTGAACAGATGAAAATGCGTACGAGCAGCATGATGAAAATGATGAGCTCCGAACCGCAGCTGTTGGCCAGCAATCAAATGTCACGAGCCCTGTCCGATTACGGCCCGGACGACGTGCGTTATGTGCCTACCATTGAAGAGACGATCGAACGAACGGAGAACTTGACTCTGGATCAGATCAAAGAGATCTACAAAACCCAATTAGCGGCCACCAGCGGTGAAATTTCGATCGTGGGAGAATTTGAACCCGTAGAGACGATGGCCGCGCTGGCTGAGGTCTTAAAAGACTGGCGTTCGGAAGTCGAGTATCGAGAGATCGTACGCGACGCACCCAAGCACATGCAAGGCTCAAAAAACAACATCGTTACACCTGATAAAGCCAATGCGGTATTTTCTGTCGGCTTGGCATTTCCGCTGAACGAATCCGACCCAGCCACCGATGCGCTGCAGTTGGGCAACTTCATCCTCGGCGGTGGAACTCTCTCGTCACGGCTGGGAAATCGAATTCGTCAAAAGGAAGGCCTGTCCTACGGCGTAAGTTCGTCGATATCAGTTCCAAGCACAGGAACCGATGCGCGCTTCATGATCAATGCGATTACAAATCCGCAAAACATGGACGCGGTCGAGACCGCCGCGATGGAGGAATTAAAACACTTCATCGACGACGGCCCCACCGAAACGGAAGTTTCCGAAGCCCAAACTGCTTGGCTGGAAAATCAAAAGGTATCGCGATCCTCGGACGGTTCAATCGCTGGCCAGATCAGCAACAACCTGCACCTTGGGCGAACGTTTTCCTTTACCAGCGAAAAAGAAAAACGGGTCGCCGCGTTAACGCCCGCCGACATTCAAATCGCGTTCAAGAAGTATATTGATCCGGAGAAACTCGTGATCATTCGCGCAGGCGATTTGAAAAAATGATTTTTGCCTGAACGATAATGCAGCACGAATTCGTGCTGCATTTTTTTTGTCGGTCCAGCGAACACGGCGACCCCATTTCTGTGTGGCCGGCAAAGCTGGCAAACTCATTTTCTCGCGAATCGGCGGTATGCTGTTCGAATCGGCGATACCCTGGGCCCGCGTTGACCGGGCAAAAAAAAACGGACAGAGAGGGATTCGAACCCACGGTACCCGGAGGTACGCCGGTTTTCAAAACCGGTGCCTTAAACCAGACTCAGCCATCTGTCCTGCGTTTTTCTGCGTGTTTTCAGTTTGTTTTTCGTTCAGTCGTGATCTTTCATCGCTGGACGACCCAGGGTCGATCGCCGCACGACTGGTGTAATGAACCCGACCCTCAACACAGATTACGGGAGGGGTTCAGCCGGCGAAACACGCCCAGCAAAGTCTAGCAAAAATGGTTCCACGAACAAGCCATATTCAAAGTTCCCGATTCACCTGATCATCGTAGACGACGGAGGACAAATCCGGTTGCCGTTGTCAGGATGACTGATGCTGGTCGCGGCGATCGCGATAAACCAGCAAGCGGAGCGCGTTAAATACCACGGCGATGGTCGAGCCTTCATGAAAAACAACCGCCCAGCCAATTTTCAAACCGAGTAAACTGGCTGGAACCAGGATCGCGACCATACCCAGGCTGATCCAGAGATTTTGCCGAATGATGCGACTGGTTTGCCGACTGAGTCCAATGGCAAACGACAACTGATCCAAGTCATCCGACATCAAAGCGACGTCCGCCGTTTCTAGTGCGACGGCCGAACCAGCGGCACCCATGGCGATTCCGACCGTCGCGCTGGCCAGTGCGGGCGCATCGTTGACGCCATCACCCACCATGGCCACCGCTCCCGCGTCTCGCATTTTTTTGATCAAGGCGACTTTGTCCTCCGGCATTAAATCGCCCCAAGCTTCCGCGATGCCGATTTCCCTGGCGACCGCGTCGACGACTTGTTGATTGTCGCCGGAAATCATCATCATGCGCTGGATGCCCAGTGTTTTCAGGTGTCTGATCATCGCTGGTGCCGACTCCCGTGGCGTGTCCATCAAACCAATGACTCCCAGAAAAATATGCTTGCGTCGAACCAGCATTAGGGTGCGTCCGGTAGTCTTCAATCTCTCCACAGCGGCTAGCAAATCGTCGGGCAATTTCGCCCCGTCCAGCTCGTTGAACAACTCCTGTTTGCCCACTTCGACTGGCTCGTCAGCGATCGTCGCCTGGACGCCGCGTCCGGTAATGCTGCGGAGATCGCGCGCCGGCGGTAAATCTAAATCGACCATTTCCGCGTTCAAATTGTGTGAGTTCATCGAGTCGAGAAGTCGCTTTGAGCCATCGCGTACGACCGCGGCGGCCAGCGGATGATCGCTGAGACTTTCCACTGCCACGACGGTGCTCAGCAGTTGTTCTTCGGTAGCCAAGCCAACCGCAATGACATCCGTTACCCGCGGATCACCCACCGTGAGCGTGCCCGTTTTGTCAAAAGCCATGGCGGTCAGGCGTCCAAGGTTTTCCAGTGGATCACCCCCTTTGATGAGGACTCCCCCGCGCGCACCGCGCGCGATACCACTCAGCACGGCACTGGGTGTCGAAATCGCCAGTGCACACGGACTGGCCCCAATCAACACCGCCATCGCCCGATAAAACGAATTAGAAAAAGGTTCGTCAATCACCAATTTCGCAAACAACAGTAGCGTGACAAACGCCAAGACCAGCGGGACAAAATAGCGTTCGAAACTATCCGCAAATCGTTGTGTCGGTGATTTCTGAGAGCTGGCTTCATTGACCATTTTTACGACGCGGGCCAGGGTTGAATCCGCCGCCAATTGCGTAACCTGGATTTCTAACGCACCGCTCTCGTTGATACTGCCGGCAAACACCTTGTGCGCTGCTGGAATATTGTCAGGCTGGGCAGCCATGACAACGGGATCGGCGACTGGCCATTTGTCGACCGGTATGCTTTCGCCGGTAATGGGTGCTTGGTTGACACTGCTGGTTCCCAATACCACAAAACCATCCGCAGAAATACGTTCGTTTGGTTTGACGATTACCAGATCACCGACCAGCAATTCAGCGACGGCAATCTCGCGTGTTTCGCCGTCACGGCGAACGATCGCGACATTGGGCGAGAGTTCGGCGAGAGCCTCGATAGCACGTTTGGCGCGACCCATCGCAAAATGTTCCAGGGCGTGACCCATCGAGAACAAGAACAACAACAACGCTCCTTCACCCCAACCACCAAGGATCGCGGACCCGATCGCGGCAACGATCATCAAAAAGTCGATTTTGAAACGGGGGATTCGTAAATTTTCGACAGCTTCAAGTGTGGCAAAGTACCCGCCAAAAAAATACGCCGCGACATAACAAGTCACCGAAACGCCAGCGGGAATGGCGGGAAAGAAACTGATCAACCAACCCAAAACGAGCCAAACCCCACAGACAATTGCCAGCCACAAGTCGGGTGATTCGCGCCAACCAAATCCATGATGGTGCGAAGCTGCGGAGTCGGTCGCGTGGGTCATGTCAAAGGGGGTGTGGGAAGCCAGGAGCAGGGATGACAGCTACGATCTAGCCAGGGACGGAATTTTGAATTTTGGGGGTCGGAATTCGGCAAGCCGTTGTCGGTTTAGAATAACGTAACGGATTTGCCGTCGCGAGACGAGCCGTTGAGATTATGGGGCCGGCCATCTAACATAGCAGGCGATTGGTTTACAGGATTCAGTGCACTAGAAATTATCAAATATGGAAAAAACTGGCGTCGCCATTGTGGGGTTGGGCACCGTCGGAACGGGTGTCGCCAAACTGCTGTTGGATCACGGCGATCGAACGGCTCGGCATGCGGGACGAACGCTTTGGCTGACCCATGTCGTGGTCCGAGATGCCCAAAAACCGCTCTCGATCGAGTTGCCGGCAGGTCTCGTTACCGATGATCTCGGCCGTTTGTTGAAAGATCCCAGTGTTCAAGTTGTGGCTCATTTGGTCGGTGGCATCGAACCCGCTCGCTCGATCTTGCTGAGACTTCTCGAAGCCGGCAAGGACGTGGTCACGGCAAACAAAGCCTTGTTGGCCGAACACGGACCGGAACTTTTTGATCGGGCTCGGCAGCTGGGTCGCTCGATCGCGTTTGAAGCGTCGGTGGCTGGTGGCGTTCCCATTATCGCCAACATCAGCCAATGTTTGTCAGCGAACCAAATCGTTTCGTTGCAAGCGATCCTAAACGGTACCAGTAATTTTATCATTTCGAAAATGGACGGCGAAGGAGCGGGCTACTTGGAAGCCCTTCAAAGAGCCCAGGAACTTGGCCTGGCAGAAGCCAATCCGGCGATGGATGTCGATGGTACCGACGCGGCGCAAAAACTGGCGATCTTAGCGCACTTGGGATTCGGGGCGCGGGTGCATTGGTCGGAGATTCCGCGGCGCGGCATTGATGCGATCAACATCAGTGATATGGATTTTGCCAAACGCATGGGCTATCGATTGAAACTGATCGCCTACGCGAAACTGGTCAGCTCCGGGATTCAATTGATGGTCGCCCCAATGTTGGTCAAAATTGGTGAACCACTGGCCGAAGTCCAGGCCAACTATAACGCGATCCGAGTGGTCGGTGATGCTGTGGGTCCAGTTTTTTTTCATGGCCAAGGGGCCGGGCAGATGCCGACGGCATCGGCCGTCGTCGCGGACATGATCGATACTGCGGTCGGGCGAACCGCGATTACATTCAAGACTCTGGAGCTATGGGCCGACGGTAACAAACGGGTCGATTTCGCCAAACCGGGTGATTTAGTGGGCCGCTATTACATGCGTTTCGATGTGGTTGATCAACCCGGGGTATTAGGACAGATTACGGGTCGTCTGGGACAACACGGCATCTCCATTGCCTCGGTTTATCAACACGAATCGCAAGCCAACACGCATCAATCGGTTCCCGTCGTGATCATGACTCACCAAACAACCGAGTCGGCAGCGCGGGCTGCGATAAAGCAAATCGCCGAAATGCCTACCGTTGCCGATACTCCGGAGCGGTTCAGAATTTTGGATTAAGCCAAACTGAACGATAAAGTTCCTACTTTGATCATCGAGTCGCTCAAGAAACTGTTACCAACCGTAATTCTGAAATCTGAAAACAGAAATCTGACAATGAAATATATCATCATCATTCCCGACGGCTGCGCGGACGAACCTCAGGCGAAACTTGACGGCCAGACGCCGCTGGAGGCCGCGCAGACACCGGCAATGGACTTGATTGCACAAAAAGGAGTCGTCGGTCGTGCCAATCACACGCCGACTCAATATGAAGCCGGCAGTGCGGTCGCCAACATGAGTCTGCTCGGTTACGATCCGATCGCAAACTATACTGGCCGCGCGCCATTGGAAGCCGCTGCCCAAGGCATTGAATTGGGTGAACAGGATTGGTGTATTCGGTGTAATCTCGTAACCATCGAAGAGCAAACCATGCGGAGTTTCACCGCTGGTCACATTTCATCCGAGGAAGCCAGGAAGCTATTGGCCACAGCCCAAGAGCAACTGGCAGGATTTGACTACGATCTAGAATTTTACCCTGGCGTCAGTTATCGAAACCTGTTGATGTTACGCAATACAGCAGCGCATCCGGCCCCTTTTTCCGACGAAACTCGTACGACTCCGCCACATGATCTGACGGATAAACCGGTTGGAGACGATTTTCCTCGCGGCCCAGGCAGCAAGTTATTGGCGAGTCTGATGCAGGAAAGTTTGGGGTGGTTTGCCCAGCACCCGGTGAACGAACAGCGCAAATTGGAAAACAAATTGCCAGCCACCAACATCTGGCTGTGGGGACTGGGGCAACGTCCGCGACTCGATTCGTTTCAAAAATTACATGGCCTCACCGGGGTCATGATTACGGCCGTCGATTTATTGCGCGGGTTGGCTGTGTTGATCGGTTGGGATCGCATCGAAGTGCCCGGAGCGACAGGCTATACCGACACCGACTACGCCGCCAAAGGGCGCGCGGCGATCGAAGCGATTGCCAAATATGATGTGGTTTGTGTCCATATTGAAGCTCCCGATGAATCTTCGCACGAAGGTGACCTGGCGAAGAAAGTTAAGTCATTGGAGGAGATCGATCAACACATCGTCGGACCGATTTTGCATCATCTTGAAACCGGCGATCAAGAATATCGAATCCTGGTTTCACCTGATCATCCGACTTATTTGAGCACAAAAACCCACACGCATGGCGATGTTCCATTCACGATTTGCGGCACCGGGATCGCGCCCGATGAATTTGATCGGTACCACGAATCCAATGCAGCAAAAAGCCGGCTTGCTATGCCGCACGGTTGGGATGTGCTACCCTATTTCCTGGGGAAATCCTAAAAGGCCCACGTATTCGGACACGCCAAAGTTTCGCTTTTTGGACCTATTCGTGTTGCGCTAATACACCGCGACATTTCAAAATTGGTTATCCGACACCAGCCATCGAACATCAAGGAAATTAGCATGTGGATCAAATTCTCGATCGATTATGTTGCCGGAATGCTCACCGGCGCTGGCGTGGCGATTGTCTTGTTGTCATTGATCACGCAAGCCGGCTTCTTCAAAGTCAATTTGTTGTCTTACACGGCCTCGTTCCTGATGGGACTGGTTTTGGCACTGGCGGGTGGCGGCTTGAAATGGTGGGCGCAATCGAGGCAGGGAATGTCCGCTTAGCGTCGAACGGGGGTTTACCATCGGTTCACGGCAGTGGCATAGGCTTCCAGCCTGTGGGTTTTCAATTCACAGGCTGGAAGCCTATGCCACTTTTTCCGCAACGTTACTTGGGCAACTTAATAGGATACCGCAGGATGCTGAAGGCGGATATCTATGACCGGAACCGTTGGTTCGCTAAATTGGAAGGCCGCTAGCCGAATTTGTCGACATTAATTCTTCCGGCCAATATTACATAGTCAATTTTTGAGTTAAACAACATGTCAACTTCACACACGGTTGCCGTCTTTCCCGGTGACGGAATTGGTCCCGAAGTGATCGGCCAAGCCGTCCGCGTTATCGAGTTTTTGAATACCCGATTTCACGCGAATCTGAAATTGAAATTCGCAGAAGTGGGCGGGGCGGCTTACGAATTGTTTGGACATCCGCTACCACCGGCGACGTTGGAACTGGCGCAACAATCGCAGGCGATTCTGTTGGGTGCGGTCGGTGGACCTCAATGGGAAACTTTGGACCGACACCTGCGTCCAGAACGCGCATTGCTGGGACTGCGAAGTGCTTTAGGATTGTTTTCCAATCTTCGACCGGCGATCTTGTATCCGGAACTCGTCGCAGCCTCGACGCTTAAGCCAGAAGTTGTTTCCGGCCTGGACATCATGATCGTCCGCGAGCTGACTGGGGGAATTTACTTCGGGCTGCCGCGAGGAATTGAAATCACAGCTGACGGTCAGCGGCGAGGTTTTAATACGCTGGTTTACACGGAAAATGAAATTCGACGGATTGCCCATTCGGCGTTTGTGGTTGCGCGTGGACGCAATCGACGCGTTTGTTCGGTCGATAAAGCCAACGTGCTGGAAGTTTCCGAACTATGGCGAGAAATCGTCTCCGACGTGGGAAAAGCTTACCCCGACGTGGAGCTTTCCCACATGTACGTTGACAATGCCGCCATGCAATTAATTCGCCGGCCGAAACAGTTTGATGTCTTGGTGACGACAAATCTGTTTGGAGACATCTTGTCGGACGCGGCGTCGATGTTGACCGGCTCAATCGGGATGTTGCCGTCCGCGTCACTGGATGAACATGGCAAAGGGATGTATGAACCCGTGCATGGTTCGGCACCGGATATCGCCGGCCAAAACAAAGCAAATCCGCTGGCGACGATTTTGTCTGTGGCGATGATGTTGCGATATTCGTTGGCGAAACCTGAATTGGCTGACAAGGTCGAACTGGGGGTTCGGCGAGCCTTACAAAACGGCTATCGGACTGGGGATATCGCCCAACCAGGAGAAAAAGTCGTGTCGACATCCGCGATGGGCGACGCAGTGGTCGATGCGATGAGTTAGCTCCATCCGCGATCTACAATACGACGGGTCCGTCTTGGCACAACTTCGCCAAACCAAAAGTGTCAATTTGGTGACCCATCGCCTGGGCGATTGCCAGCCAGAGACGAGTCGTCGAGACTCGATCGACTTTGGTATAGCGTCCCATTTCGAAACCGAAGCCACCACCGACCAATACCATCGGCAAGTTGTCGAGCGTGTGGGAGTTGCCATGGCCGAGCTCGTTGGTCCAAACGATTAACGTATTGTCCAGCATCGATTGTTCCGTACCCGGTTCCTTGGTGTCTTGCAAGCGCTTAGCCAGATAGGCCAGCTGTTCGCAGTACCAGGTATTGATCCGACGCAATTTATCCTGGGCCTCGGCGTTTTCATCCGGCTCGTGGGACAAGGAATGATGCCCTTCAGCAACTTCCAACCAATTCATCGTGGCTCCGCCAACGGATTGGGTAAACTGCAACGTGGCGACTCGATTCATATCATTTTCAAATCCATTGATCAGTAAATCAATCTGCATTTTTGCCAGCTCGGGCATCTGGTCGTTGACCAACGGGACGTTGATTGGCAACTTGATCGGCACACTGCTTGTGTCTGTTTGCTGGGCGGCGCTGAGATCCTGTTGCATCGCTTCAAGATGTCGTTGACTGGCTTGCAGCAGTCCGATGTCGCGTGCATCGACGGTGGCCTGGAATTGGCCAAAATCCTGTTTGACCAGATCCAGTACGCTTAATAAATTCTCGCGGTCTTTGACTGACCCATGCATTTTGTCAAACATTTGATAGGGATCGCTGATTGGCGCCAGCGGCTGATTGGGGCCGGCGTATACCATCCGTGTCCAGGGATTGGCTTCATTTTGAACCAAAACACCAAACTCCAATGTCCCGAATCGTGTTCGCGAATGTTCCTGGGATTGCAAATAGTTTTTGATTTCCTGATCGATCGAGATCCCTTTAGCCCAACCGGCAGGTGTATCGCTGCCCCCTTGGATGTTGCCCGGAAACAGCTCATTGCCAGTCAACAAACAACTCATGCCGCGCATGTGATTGTCACCATCCCCACGAATCTGGTTGCAGATTCCTTTGACAACCAGCGTCTGTTTGCGAAAGGGTTCGAGCGGTTTTAATACTTGGTCCATTTCAAACTCTGGACTTTCCGTCGTGGGCCAAAATCCTTGGGCTACCATTCCGTTCGGTGAGAACATGATGATCAAGCGTTTCTTGACATTGGTCTGTCGCGCGTCGCCGGGCATCGCCCACGGCAGGCCTCGCAAACCCGGTGTCATCAGCAAAGCGCCAGCCGAGTTGACTAAGAAATCGCGTCGCAAAATGGGGCGAGTGAACATGTTATCTCCTGTCGTGGATCGAAGCTGGCGGGACAAACACCCGAGATTCTCTCCACAAGTTCTTTCAAGGATGGTCGGGATTATTGGGCAAACTCAACGATACTTTGGTGATTTCCAATAGTAGCAGACGGATATTGAATTCATTGGCGATAAATTTTTCATGCAACTGGTCCAGTTGTTGCTCGCCAAAAGCATCAACGGATTGACGAACGTAGGAATGAAACACCTGGCGGATAAAACTCCGTTGGGCGGTGGGGTCGGCAACCAGAAAATTTGCCACGTCGCGAGGTCCGGCCAACGCCACCGTTTCGCCCGTTGGAGTTTTATAGGCTGCCGACACGTTGATCTGTTTTTCTTTTTCCGCCGTGCGGAATCGTCCCACGGCGTCAAAATTCTCCAGACTGAAACCCAGTGGATTGATGACGCTGTGGCAGCTCATGCAAACGGTGTCTTGAGTCTGATGTTCGACTCGTTGGCGGTTGGTCATCGAGGGGTCGAATTCTTCGGTCAACGGCTGAAAATTCTCGGCAGGTTGTTTCAGGGTTCGTCCGAGCAGATTGCGGGCGACAAAAACGCCACGGTGGATGGGCGAACTGTCTTTGTGGTAAGCCAATCCAGCCATCAAATACGGATGGGTCAAGATGCCGGCTCGCTGTTGCGGGCCCGCTTCGATTTTTACAAATCCAGTTTCGGCGGATTCCAAACCGTAGAATTTCGCCAACCGCTGATTGGCGAATAAATAGTCCGCTAAAAACAATTCGCGAAAATCGGAACGACCATTCCAAACGACTTGCTCAAGATACAAATCCAGGCTCCGGCGCAAGTCGGCCAGCAATTGACCATCGAAATCGGGATAGATGTTCTGGTCCTTGGTGGCCACGGCAGCTTTATTGGTTTTTAGCCAATAATGAAAAAATGTTCGAAGTTTGGCCCGAGAACGAGAATCATCGATCATCCGATCCAATTCGCCATCAAGTACCGCGGGGTCCGTCAATTTTCCCTGCTCGGCCAACTCGTACAACTTCGTATCAGGCAGCGAATCCCATAACACCAGCGCCATCCGTCGAGCCATCCCAAAATTTCGATCGCGCGATTGAATCTCTGGAAACAGGAAACGCGGCGATTTGAGGGTCAAGATCACGATCCGCTGCACCTGGTCCTGGAGCGGTAAATTGGCAGCCAAATGTTGGTCGACAAAAAACTGCCGTTCTTCGTCATTGAGTGGACTCGCAAAGGCGCGCTCGACAAACTGATGACAGAATTGCTGGACTTTTTCATTTCGATCGGCCGCCGCCAGTTCGGTCTTGGCCAGTCGCCAAAGATGAGCGCTGATCCAGCTTGCCGTTTCGTTGGCCGCGGCCGTAACGGATTCGTCCCATTGTTGCGAAACCGAGGTTCCTCTTTCGTATCCGGAACTGGCATCATCGGCAGGAAAGTTCGTCGCCACCGAAAAAGTGGCCGCCATCGTATGCGGAATCAAATAGGCTGTTGGAATCACCTCGGTAACACCGTGGGGCGGCTGCCAAAGCAGTCGAATTTGCGGCGGCGGATCAGGATACGAAAAAAAATCCAGTTTCAATGGATAGGCCCGTCCCCCCAATAAGAACACTTGAGCCGTATGATCCAGCACGTCGTCGGATCGAACGTGTCGGTCAATCAACGGCTCGTCCGGATCATTCAAGAAAAACTGAAACCCATTTTTGGATTGGACGGTAAGGGTGTACCAGCCGGTATCGGGTGCGATTAACGATCCGCGCCAATAAACCGAAAACCCCTCGTTCATTTTGTTTTCTGCCGGCTTCTTGGGTTTCTCGACCAGTGCCGGATAGTTACCCGATGCATCAAAGTGAGGAACGCCCACGGCGAAGTCCAATGTCGGATCGATTTGCTCCGAGAGTTGGCGATCTTCCGTCCAGTGACGTGAGGCGAAATAGTTGGCACTCAAGCCGCGCTCTTCTGGTGACCACGGTGCATCCCCAAATGAGCCCAACAAATCGGCGACCGATTCCTGAAATTGTCGGACCGTCAATCGGGAGAGTTCGACGCGCGAGGTTGAACGCAAACGCTGAGCGGCCGGTGAGTAAAATTGATCGTAGATGTATTGAGCAACTTGCCGGGCATCGTCTCCGACAACCAACCCAGGCTCTTCCTCCGGCATGGTTTCATCAATGTATCGCGCCAAATCTTCGATTGGCAGATCGCCGTGCAGTGGATCACGATGTTGTTCCGAGCCTTGTCCCCGATCTCCATGGCAGCGGATGCAATGCTCCTGGAAAATTTGTTGGCCCAACGAATCGCCGGCCGAATCGCCGGCCGAATCGGCTACGCTGGAGGCAGCGTCGGTTGCTGTTGCTACGGCTGGAGCCTGTTCGGTCGGGATCGGTTCGGGGTTGGCGGATTCTACTTGCGTCGTCGAACTGGGGGCATTGCTCCCAGCCGATCGGGCGAAGACCAGGCCCGAAGTAAATTTCGGTCCCGAGCCGGCAATGATCAACTGCGCCGCGATCGCTATTCCAGTTAATGAAAACAACGACGGGAGTCGGGACCTCTTTCGGATCGACGTTTCACGAATTTGCATTTTGGGAAAACGGGATTGACAGGGAGTGGTGCTGACGGCCCCATTATACAACGCTTTCGAACTGAGACGACATGGAAGTCTTGTTGGAAGGGGCGTTGGATGTTGGATAAAAACCGGGGAAATCAGTGTAAAATCAAGTTGGAGGGGTCGATTTCCATCGGACCGTAACTGACAATCAAGTTATCAATCTGCCACGAAAGTAACGGATTCATTCGTGGGTGACGGCAAAATTTGGGTTTCATCTTCGTCGACCTCGCCACGATTCGGCGGAATCACTTGAGCCAAGATGGAGAATAAAATCGGCACCACGAACAGACCAAGGAGAGTGCTGGCCGCCAAACCAAAAACTAGACTCACACCCATCGGAATCAGAACTTGGGCCTGCATGGAAGTATTGGTTACCAGCGGAATGATACCGATGATCGAGGTTACTGTATTCAAAGCCATCGGACGTATCCGCCGCCGACCGGCCTCGACGAGAGACTCGACGAGGGGTTCGTTGGGGAATTCCTGAATCCGCAAATTAATGAAATCGAGCAATACGATCGAATCGTTGACCACCATCCCGGTCAAAGCGACAAAACCGAAAAAGCTGAACAGGGTCAATTCGAGTCCCATAAAATAATGGCCCCAATAAGCGCCCGAAAGTGCAAACGGGATCACAAACAAGATGATCATCGGTTCGAACAGGGACTTCATGTTCAGCACCAACAGCAAATACATCACAAAAATCGCGACCACTGCACCGAGCGCGAGACTGGTCGTTGATTCAGCGTCTTGTTGACGTTGCCCTTCCCATTTGACGGTCACATCGGGGTATTTTGCCAAGATATCTGGCATAAAACTCTGTTCCAACTCCAACAGGATTTCGCCAGCGTTGCCGCCTGGTTTTACATCGCCAGAAATTGTGATGGCCCGTTTTTGATCAACGCGTTCGATGCTTTGATAGCCGCGCAGCATTTTGAATTCCGCCAGTTCCGTGATCGGGCGTTCTACATTGTCGTCGCCGCGAACGCGAATATTCTCCAACGTGGCGAGGTTTTCACGATCTTCTTTGGGATAGCGAACCATCAATTTGACTTCGTGACGCCCGCGTTGCAACCGCATCACTTCTTGGCCAAAAAACGAGGCTCGAATCGTTTCTGCGAGATCGGATGTTGACACGCCCATGCCGCTGGCTCGATCATTGACACGAATATGATATTCCCATTTGCCTTCGTAAAGATCGTCATTGATTTCAGCAACTTGACTGAAACTTCTCAATTGGTCCGTCACTTCATCGGTGGCCTTTGTCAGTTGATCCCAATTCTGACTGTTAGCCATCAGTTTGAATTCGATTTGTTTTCCGCCAGGTCCCATCGACGCCGAATCGAAATCTAAATCTTCGGTTCCTACAATCGTTCCGGTGGCTTGCCGCCAGAGGTCGACGATCTCGTTGCTGTGCAGCTCACGATCTCCCGCCCCGCATAATTCCACGACGACGGAGCCACCGGATTCACCGGTGGCTCCAGCATTCGGGTTGTTACTCAGGCCCGCCGCACCGCCAACAATTTCGTGGACGATGCGGGCCATCGGCACTCCGTTTTTGGATTGCTGGTCGCTTACTGATTGCATGGCCTTTGCAATTTTTTTCACGGCGTCGTCCGTAACTTCAATCGGTGTCCCGTCCGGAAAAGTCACCGACGCCAGAATGAAGCGGGAGTCGAGCGAGGGAAAAAGCGTTTGTTTGACCCACCCACCCATGTAACCTGTGGCCGTGACGATCAAAAAAACCACGGCCAACGCCAGGGCCAAAGGAATGTTCTTCAAGGCTCGTCGAACCGCCGGCAGATAAATCGTACCGACCGAGAAATTTACAAAATAATCGGCCCGAACATTGATCCAATCAAACAATCGCTTAAATAAACAAAACAGACTCAAGTAGCTTTGCAGCAATTGTTGGGTAATCCACGCAATAACTACAATCAACCAACCAAACAGACATAGGTGAAGCACGTGCCAACCCCGCACCGTTTTTCCCAGTCGACGCATGATCGAAATCATGTCATTAAGCATGTGGCCGTGGCCCAAATGGCAGGCGAGGATTGTCAATCCCTCGACTAATGAAATCAACAGCATGGCAATGACGGTCAGCGGCATACACGCAATAAATTTCCCCAGGATGCCGCTGACAAAAAATAAAGGGACAAACGCAATCACGGTACACAGCACTCCGGTGGTAACGCTGCCCGCGACCTCACTCGTGGCGGCGATTGCCGAATCGACCAAACTTTTCCCCATCGACCGATGCGTGTGAAAGTTTTCGCTGATTACAATCGCATCGTCGACCAGAATTCCCAACGCCATCAGAAACGAAAACAGCGTCAACATATTCAGCGTCTCGCCGGCGACGTACAACACGCCGCAAGTCGCGAAGATCGCAAACGGAATTCCCATCGCGACCCACAAGGCGAGGCGAAACTCCAGGAAAATCGCCAACACTAGCACGATCAAAATCAGGCCTTGCAAACCATCTTCGACCAACAGGTCAATTCGCTCGCGCACATCGACCGACGTATCATTCATCGTCGTCAAAGAATATCCGGGCGGGCATTTTTTCTGCAAGGTGTAGGCTTTTACTTCATCGACGATCTTGATCAAATCTTCCGTGTTGGTGCGGTCGACACTAACGACCTGCGCGATCTTGCCTTGCAGGCGCTGAAATGATTGCGTGTCTTCAAATCCATCTTTGACCAGCCCCAGTTCTCCCACTGTCAGTGTCGCTCCATCCGAGCGAGTCACCAACGGGATTTTGGCTATTTCTTCTCCAGTAACCCGTTTGTTTTTTCCCCGTAACAACATCGACTCTCCCGCCGCTTTTATCTTGCCTCCGGGAATTTCGACATTTTCTCGTCGCAGGCGTTCCGCCACATTTTGCAAAGTCAAACCGTATTTCCGCAAAGTGTCTTCGGAGATTTCAACGTCAATCTGATACGGTCGTTCGCCAAGAATCGTAGCTTGCGAGACAGTTTTCAGTTGCAACAGATCGTCACGAATTTCTTCGGCGAAGGAACGCAGCGTCAAATCGGCATCCGCCGCCGCCGATTTTTCGGACATAATTCCGATTCGAATCGCGGCGTTGCGAAACGTAATTTGTTGAATCTCCGCATCTTCGGCCAAGACTGGAAAGCTGGGAATTCGATCGACTGCACTTCGCACATCCGCCAGGACTTTATCCACGTCCGCCGAAGCACTGATCTCCAGCACCACGGTGCCGACACTCTCGCGCGCGGTCGAATTAACATTTTTAATTCCCTCAATCGAACGTACTGCGGCTTCGATCTTTTGACAAATCGCGTTTTCGACTTCGTCAGGACTGGCGCCTGGATAGGCCACCGTGATCAGACCAATTTCCAATTGAAAGGCCGGGAAAACTTCGCGACGCAAGTTAAGCAGCGAAATCGCGCCTAACAGGAAAGTGGCGATCAATATCACGTTGATGGCCGCATGATTGTGTACGGCCCATTTTATTATCGAACGCATCATTCTGTTTTCTGCTCCTCCAGCAACATGCCATCCTCGGCTACTGCCAGCGGAGAAACAATGACTCGATCATTCGCCTGAAGTCCGTTCGGGCTGCCCAGGATCAAAACCTGATCTTGCATTCGACGGGCGATTTTGACGGCTTGAACCACCAGCTTTCCGTCGCGAACCAGCCACATCACTCCACCACTTCTCACGGACGTCGACGGGACCACCAGCAGATCGTCCGTCGGCTTGACTGCAATCCTGACGCTGACAAACATGCCGGTCGCCAACGGCGGCGGCAAGAAATCCGCGACTGGACTTCCATCCAGCTGCGTCACCGTCGATTGCATTGGATTCTCGACGAGGACCACACAGGGAATAGTCCGCGTCGATAAATCAATTCCGGTTCCACCCAATCGCGAGATCACTCCCGTCCAACGGCACAAGCGATCATGAAAGGGGAATTCGACAACGACGGGAACAGGAGGAATGTCGTAAACTTTGCCCCGTTGGCTACTGCTGTCGATTAACTCTTGCGGCGACCGAACCTTCCACAACCAAAACAAATCGTCCAACTGTAACTGGCAGCCGACTTCGGCTTTGCCCAAGTCGTTGAGAATCGCCACAACTTTCCCGGCCTGCACGTAGCTACCTTCCTCGCAATCATCGGTGACTACGACACAATCAACCGGTGCGAAAATTTTGGTTCGCTCCAGATTTCGTTTGGCTTGAACCAAAGCGATTTGCTGTAGCTCCACGGCTGATTCGGTTCGAGCTTTGCGGGCTTCAAGCACCCGGATTTGATTCTTGAGATTTTGAACGGACAATCGCGCCGTGACTTCAGCGCGTCGTCCCAGATCCATTTCCGTCGCGGAGGCGGCGTTGGATTTACGCAGGTCCCGCAAACGTTCCGCTTCATTGACCACGAAACCTAAATCTTGTTCGGCGAACTGAATCTGATCCAGGGTGTTATTGTGGTCGACAGCCCATTCCTTTATCGCATTTTTTGCTTGCAACAATTCTTCTGCGATTCGTTTCACCGCCGTCTCATAATCGGCTGAATCGATTTCGTACAGCAACGAGCCGGCCTTCAGGTATTTGCCATCATTGAATTCCGGATTTTTAATTTTCACGCGCCCGCTGACTTCCGAAGCAATACTGATTTGTCGATGAGGTTTGGCGACTCCGTCAACCATAATCTCAATCGCTCCCGTAAACGGGAGGGCGGCGGCGGTGGCGACCGGAACTGCAATCTTCACCGTTGGTTCTGCCATTTCTGCTTTAGACGGCTTGCCCCAGTACCAATACCCAGCAAACGCAACACCGACCAGGAGGATCGGTACGACCGCCCGCGTGAAATCTTCTAAAATCGACAGTGGTTGGCTCATTTTGAGTTCGGGCGGGTTCATATCAAAAAATACTCGGCAGACTAATGCCGTTAAATCCTTATTGTAACTCAAACGATTCCAAGCCGAAAATTGTTACAAATGGCTCGCTCAAAGTGGGTCAAATCGAGTCACGAATCACTCTTTCGAGAACAGTTTTATCAGAAAAATACGGGTGTTTTCTGTCCATTCTCGCACATTGAAACTGCTATTTGAGCGAAACCATAACCTCGTCGCTGATTCTTAGGTGGTGGCAACTTGCCCAATTCAGATGTTTTTTCGGGTGCATCATTTTGTTCTGGCCGTTGTCCAAGCAAACTAACGACCCGAATCTTGGAATTGTGACGACGTTTCAATGGAATGAGGCTAATTTTTGAGAAAATGGTACCACTTCAGCCGCCTGAAGTTGGATCGCAGGGGAAGGTTGGAGGGGAAGGTTGGGGAGGGGAAGGTTGGGGCCACACAAACGAATTTGGCTCAATTTTGAGCTGGAAGATCGATTTGCAAACGCACAATTACCGGGCTAAAAGTCGGTGCTGGGGTGATAGAGAATGTGGGTAGTATGGCATTGCGTTGAACCATCGCTGAAATGAATTAAACGAGTGACGGCAAAACCAGTAACAAACTACATGCTAGCAGTCTATTCTTTGACAGCCAGAAACGAATCGAAAAATGTCTTTGTGTGGCCCCGGGAATCTCTGGCCCCGGGAATCTCTGCCGGGAATCTCTTCTGCCGGGAATCTCTGCCGGGAATCTCTTTTCGATGACAGGGACTATCGTTACCGACGGCAGCGTCGGATTGCTCAACAATTCGAATTTGTTGAGTTGGGATATTCTAGTACGTGAACAAACTGATGATATTTTCACACAAAGCAACAGTGTGCTTGGTCCCGACGTATCGATGTTTGCCGCTGATTCCAATTCACTTCGAATCGCCAATCCGGGAGGCTACCTTGAGTTTCTCAAGACAGCGATGGGCGGTCACAAACACTCAATACAACTCGCCGACTTTGTGGATGGTAACAATCAAGCCGGATATTTTTTCGGCAGTCTCACAACGGAGATTTTGTCACCGCTTTCGTCCCAGTCCAGTTATGTTGTTGCAAGTGCGATTCCCGAACCTTGCTCTGGGATCCTGCTACTGGGGATGCTTGCCGCATTGTCGCAATACCGAAGACGAGGATGTGCTACTTCAGCTGATAAGTTGATACAAGCAGGGACGCAGTGATTCGAACACTGCTTATCGATTTACAACAACCGGCCAATCGGGACGTTGCCGTAGCCTTGGGCGCAAGCGGCTAGTACTCGCGCGCGGGTGATGCGGCCCAGGACGCGGCCCGAATCGATTACCGAACATACGTTGGCATGTCGGCTGGTTAACCAAGCAGAAACCGAACTCGCGTTCAGGGTCGACGGCACGGTTACCTCTTCGGCGACGGGCTGGTCGGTGAACCAAATTCCGGCACTCGAACGATCGACATCCGGTTCAGATTGATGAATCCAGGTCGCCGTGGCCGCATTGTCGAATTGCGGTTTGGCAGGAATTGAACCGCCAAGTTGTGACTGCTCGGAGTGGGCAGCGAAGTAAACAAACATCGCCAACAACACCAACATGAAATTGCCTGAAAATAGCCCGAACAATCCGAAACCCACCGCCAGCGTTTTCCCGACTTTGACAGCAACTCGCGTGGCAGTGCTAAAATCAAAGTACATTGCCAAGATGCTGCGCAATACTCGACCGCCGTCCATTGGAAAAGCTGGAATCAGATTGAAGGCAACCAGCACTAAGTTAGCCATCGCCAATTGAACCAGGAAACTGCGAAAGATCCCTGGCGGGGAACCAAATGACAATGCCAGTCCCGAAAAAAGGACCGCGGCGATCACCACGTTGACTAACGGTCCCGCCACGGCGATCCACAGCTCTTGCCAGGGTTGTTTCGGCATTCGCTCCAAGGCTGCCACACCGCCGATTGGCAACAAAGTAATGTCACGGGTGCCGATCCCAAACTGCCGAGCGGCCAGCGCGTGTCCGAGTTCGTGCAACAACACACAACCGAAAATGGCCAACACGAACAAAATTGAAATCGCCGCCGCGATCGTTCCCGATCCGGCAAATAGCGACGAAAAATAAATGTACAGGGGTAACAACAAAAAAGTCCAGTGAACTCGAATTCGAATTCCGCTGATCGTCCCCAAATCCCAAGCATTCATATCGTTTTTCCTGCGTTTCTAACGGCAGCTTTCCAGTGTCAAGGCAACAAGGCGGGGAATCAGGATTCCCGCGTTCCCAAGGTTGTTCGCTCCGTTGGAGGAATCCTTGGGGACCGAATCGGAAATACAGCTTCGAAGTTCAACTGCCAAACTTTACAAGCTGCACCAAGTCTGGCAAAACAACACGCAAATACCATGCCGATGCTGGAAAGCTAACCGGGAAAAGCCGCCCATGCAAACAGGGAATCCAGCTGAATCACAAAACGCGAGTTAGCGAATGGCAACAATGTAGGCCAACCACACGGGATGGCTGGGGGCTACTTCGGCGCGCGACCATTGGTCGCCGGTCTCGTCATCATCTTCGTCATCTTCGTTTTCAACTTCAAAATAACAGTGACTGGCCGAGAAGCCCGCTTCGATGAGCATTTCACGGACTTCTGGAATGGACCAGAATCGCCAATCATATTCAAACGCATTTTCCAATTCGCTGCCATCTTTGAATTTGAAGGAAATGCTGAATTTCGCGTCTTGATTTACGGGATTGAAACTCACTTGGCGCCAGATGTATTTAAAGCCTTTTTTTCCTTTTTTGATTATCCGTTTGTCAACGTTATCTTCGCGAAAACAGTCGGCTCCCCCCATCATATCCATCACGAGAATCCCGGCCGGGTTCAAGTTGGCTCGCGCCGCACGAAAATATTCCACGACTTCAGGACGGGATTTGAATATCCAGAACGAAAAATTTTGTGCTGCCAGAACGTCGACTGTCGGACGATTCTTTTTTCGAACATCCTGTTCGATCAGCCGCACGCGTTGCTGTTGTGCGGGTTGGAGTTTTTCCAAATTGTGGTCACGGCCCCATTGCAGCGTTGCGGCGCACAGATCCACGCCGATCGCCGTTCGCTGGGAGTTCGATTTCACCCATTCACAACAGATTGCAAAGGTGCCGCAAAAATCTTCGCGCAGAGATATTGGCTTGCGACGATAAGCCTCCTTAAAAGCCTGCTCGAAGAATTCGACTTCGTGCTCCGGTGCCTGCACCGACCGTTGATAGCAATCAAACTTGTCGGCTTTTTCAGCGAGACTGAGTTTTGTTTTGGGTGTCGATTTCGCAGCGATCGATACGGATTGAACTTTGTTTTTGCGTGACATCAAAGACTCCAGTTGACATTCAGGATGGTGCGCAGATTATAACGTATTGGAGCAGGGGAATCTGCTCATCGTGGCAGTTCGTAGCGAACAAGTTCTTGGTCGTGGCAACAAGTTCCCCAAGCGTTTGGTGAGGGCGAGTTGGGCCAAATACCGCCAGTTTTTGGGGGTAAAGGCCCAAAACCAATCCCCGTGCCAACCCTTGAATTTATCGGTCGTCTCCCATCACCATCGGCCAGAATCAAACGGAAAAAATTAGGCGCTAGTTGTCCGTGGAGTGGGAATCCGAATAAACCGGCGGAAGATCCACTTTCGGTTCGGTGACGATTTCGCGAATTTTCAAATCGCGCCATTGAACGGAATACGGGCCCTCATTTTCGGAAATTCCATGAACTTGCAATCCAATAAAACCGGTTTGGGACTCGACATCCGCGGTTTCCAAATCCTCAATCGCCGTACCATTGATCCAGGTTTGAAGTCGTTTACCTTGAGCGAGTACGCGATAGTGATTCCATTCGCCATTTTTGAAAACACCTTTTGTAGGTTGTTGGGGACTGATCCACCCGCGATCAGTGCCTTCCGAATAAATGTAACCGGCGGCACCCGGATCGGATTCGATTTCGACTTGAGGCCCATGGACGCGACCGTTGTCGAAATCGGGTTTGCTGAGACTGCGGATTTGGACTCCTGAGTTCAGCTTGGCGTCGACTTTGACTTCGAAGACCAGCTCGAAGTCGGCGTAGTCGCGGGTTGTGCAGAGAAAAGAATTGGGACTACCGACCGCAGTCGTCCCTTTGATCGTTCCTTCAAAGACCTCAAATTTTGCCGTTCCATTCTTTTGAACCCAATCCGACAGATCCGTACCATTGAACAACGAGGCCCATTTTTGGTCTTTCCCTCGAGTATCATCGATGAGCGATTTCTCAAAGGGAATTTCCAATGGCGTTGGTAACGGGGTAGGTTCGGGCGGCGTGATGACTTGTGCCGATAGTGGCGAACCAAACAACGTCATCGTTAACATGACCAAAGCGCTCGTCAGCGAAAGAGTTTTCATGATTGGAACCTGAATTTGAAAGGAGTGCGTGACCACGAAGTATCCAACGGATCGGTCGACCCATTCCGGTGCCAAACCGATACCAGTGGACGGTGCCAATTATGTACCGGATTGGGCCGAGTGGCGAGAAGCTGACAAAATTTTTCGGCAATCGTCGGCAGCTGGCCGCCAACTATTATTAGCGAATATTTGGAAAAACGGATCGGAACAACGATTAGGGCGAGATGTAACGCAACAGGTTGCGCACCGGTTGTCCATCCACATAGGCGGTGGGCTGGCCAATGATTCCCTGCCCGAGATAGGTTCCGGCGGGCATGTTCCGGAAATTGACCAGTGGCGTATAGACACCGGAGCCCGTTACGAATGGAGTCAAGCGGCTTGCGGATTGAGTTCCAAATTGTGGGGTGCCGAGAGGGGGCTGAAATTGATATGTCGGTTGGAGATTTTGCGGTTGATAGGTTGGTGCTGGCGCGATGAGGCTGGGGACCTGTCCGCTTAATTCCGGCGTAGAACTGAAATTGGGATTGGGTGTTTGGTATGCAGTTGGAGCATAATTCGGGCCGGTACAAGTCGGACAGTTTTGCGCGACTAATGCCATCGGATTGCCGACGGGCGATAAACCTAACGTGGTCGACTGTCGTAAAGCAGTATAGTTGGCATTCGTGTTGAGCCCCGAAGTCATGTATCCGGGATTTTGTCCGGGATAGGGATAAGTCGGATTGGGATTGAGTCCAGTCGGGCCGGCACTCATAAATGAGCCATAGTAGCGGCCGGATGTGGCCATCGGATTTCTAGGTTCGTATCCGACGACCGGGCCTGACGTTTGGCCAACGGTCGGCAGTTGTGCGATCGTGGTGATCGTTTGGACCCGCTGTCCCGGAGTTGAGCGGCTGGTTACGCTGCCGCCATCGGCCAATGGCGATGTCGATTGTATGAACTCCTGTGCGGATCCGGGTCGTGTTTGCGCGTTCACCGACCGGGGCACCGCAATCACGAACAGCAACCATAGTGGCCATCCATGGAACCAATTAATTGAACTACTCATGTGATTCTCTTTCCCGATGGTCGGCTCCATCCGTCGATGACCGGTAATAACAGAATGAACTCGTGGCGGGAATTGACTTGGATGTGACCCAGCGAAAGATTCAAACCGAATCGGCTTAATTACCACACTCTACGTCAAACAACAAGACTTGGTTTTCGCTAGCGATTCTTGGCTGCTGGCAATCTCGCAATTTTGATTCCGGCCACCGCAAACAGGATCGTCATCAAGGGGCTGATCCAGTTGAAAAAACAGAATGGCAAATAGACGAGTGTCGCAATCCCCAAAGTGCTGGCTTGAAATGCCCCGCAAGTATTCCAGGGCACTAAAACACTGGTTACCGTCCCGGCGTCCTCCAAGGTCCGACTGAGCAATTGTGGCGCTAAACCACGTTCTTCAAACGTTTCGCGAAACATGCGACCCGGAACAACGATCGAAAGATACTGGTCGGACGCGGTCAAGTTAACGAAGACGCAGCTGCCTACGGTGGTGGCCACCAGGGAACCGGTGGAATTGGCAAACGACAGCAGTGAATTCGTAATCCGTTGCAACAGTCCACAAGCTTCCATTACGCCGCCGAAACACATGGCACAAATAATCAACCAGACGGTGGCGAGCATGCCGTTCATTCCCTTGCCTTTCATCAGTCCGGCCGCGGCGACTTTTCCTTCCAGCTCACTTTCCCGGTCGGTAAAGGATTCCGTCAGTACCACATTCAATTCTTCAAACTGAGCCCAAGACAATTCAGCGTTACCGGTCTGTGTCCTGGCAGCAGTGAGCTTCTGCTCTTGTAGATTCGATTGCATCAGACTGACTTCCCAGTCGGGTATGATTTTCACTTCATTGGCCATGGAGTTGATCAAAGCGACGTACGATCGTTTCAAGTAGCTGGGCGCTGGAGTCGCAATTGGCGCGTCCGAGTCCTCGGCGGTTGAGCTGGCTGTTTGTGCGGATAGTTCTGGCAAACCGGCCACATCAGTAATGACAGTCGGTTGCAGGATGATTGCGAAAACTCCACCCAAAATCGTGCCGATAAACAAGGCGGCGACGGCATCAACTTTGGCGATCACCAGCCCCAAAACAATTAGAGGCACCCGAGATAATGGCACCCCCCGTCATCGCGGGCGAAACTCCCAAGGCCTGACCGATCCCCATCAAGGCGACCCCGACCGTGCCGACCGTCGACCAGGAACTTCCGGTCGCCACCGAGACGATCGAGCAGACAACCACACTGGCGAACAGAAATATTTTCGGATCAAGAATTTGCAATCCATAGTAGATCATCGCGGGCACAATGCCGCTGATCATCCAGGTCCCAATTAGCGAACCAATCAACAGCAAAATCAACATGGCAGTCAACGCCGAATGGATGCTGGTTTTGATTCCTTCCAACATTTGTTGAAAGCGAATTCCCAGCGGCAGTCCCACCAGAACTGCCACCGCTGCGGCGATTAGTAAAGCAATCTGGTTGGGGCCATACGTGGCAGCGTCCCCATAGATTCTCACGTTGACCACTAACAATCCGATCAACACCACAATGGGAATCCAGGCTGCCCATAATGGCACGGCGAGACGAGCAACAGGAGCAAGCGAAGTCAGGGGTGAATTCATCGAAGGCCACCGAACCAAGTCAAAGGTCATGAAATGTGGTTCGGATTGTAACAGAGTTTAACCGAGCAGTGGACACTGGATGGCGTTTGAGCCTCAAATTAAACCACGCGGTCCGGCAAGCCTTTGTCGATTCCCAAGTTGTCGGGTCGATCCAGCGGGATCCGCATTTCAAACCGGGCGCCTGGTGAATAGAACGGATCAAATTCCAATTCCCCGGCATGCATTTCAGCGACTCGCCAGGCCTTGGAAAGTCCGAAGCCGAGTCCCCGACCGGCTTCGCGCCCGGAAAAAAACGGATCGAACAGGTGTGCTCGAATCGCGGGCGGAATTCCAGCGCCATCGTCGGTAACGGAAAAACAAACCCAGCCTGCAGCCTGCCGAAAAACTCGCAGGCCGATGTTTCCCGAGCCGGAGGTAGCGCGCACGGACTCGATCGAGTTTCGTATCAGCAACTTCAATGCGGCGCCAAGATGTTGCGGATCTCCCTGAAGTTGCTGCAGTCCCGGGCCAAGTCGAACTTGCAATTCGATTCGGCGTGACTCCCCGTTGGCAGCCGCCGCACCGTTATTCTCAGCAGCCGGTATGATCAATGAGGGTTCCAGTTCACGGATCAAGTTTGACAGCCACCCACGCAAATCAATATTGATCAGTACTAATTCCGGTGGATTGGCAAACAACATCAAATCCGAAATCATTTCGTGTGCTCGTAAGGCCTGTTCGTAAATGACAGCCAATTTATGTTGGCGTTCGGGATTCGATTCGCCAGCAAGCAATGTCTGGGCACGAGTGGCGATGTTGGCCAGCGGATTGTTGATTTCGTGGCTGGCTCCGTAGGCCAATTGTTTCATGGCCGCCATCTTGGATTGCCATAATCGGACTTGAAACTCGTTGTCGGCGTCCGCGATTTGTCGATGCAGTCCGAAAACGGCTTCCACATTCAACGGATCGGCTGCGGTTTGTTGCCAGGTCTCATAAACTATCCGTCGTTGGATACGATTTTTTTGTTTGGAAAACGCTTGGCGGACCGGAAACGAAAGGGAATCTCCGAATAATTCCTGTAGGCAATCGCCAGCAATCTCCGCACTACATTCCGTCGCGACAACCAAAAAATCCGCCAATGATTGACTCGACTCACTATCCTGTTGACTGAGCAAATATCGCTTTAGGCAACGCTTTAAGATGGGCTGGCCCAGATATTGAAAACTCGTTGTTCCAGGCAATTCGACCGTTGAAGCTGGGAAGTTGAGCGGGGCTCGGGGAGATTCGGTCCACCCGCTCCAGCCACGCCCCGCCTCGTCGAACGAATCGAGCAAATTCGTCTCGCACCAGCGCATAAGATGATCGAACGATTGAAATCGATAGCCGACCCTGTTTCGATACGTGGCGGCGCAAAACAAGTACAACGCCGGATTGGTTAATATCAATCGCTGCAACAACGCCAGCCGATCGCCGGCCGTCAGCGGAATCGCTGTCCAGTTCGCTCGCCGCAACAATGTCGCCAATCGAACCAAGTCCGTCGCCGGGCAGGGCAGGGCGAACACAAATCGCAATTCGCCACAACAAATCGAAATGGGCGGCAGCGTCAGCATAGCGATTTTTGTTTACCTAACCGAAAGCGACGGGCGCTAACTGCCAGTCGCAGTTTCCTGGTTTTCCATTTCCAGCATCTCGCAACAGCGATCGATCAGTTTTTCTACCGAGAACGGCTTGTTCATGAAATCATCCGCACCTGCGGCCCGCAGATCGGCAATCCGGTCTTGCTCCACCATGCCAGAAATACAGATGATTTTGACCGACTTCATCGAGGGATCGTTGCGGACGCGTTGGCAAACTTCTTTGCCATTGATGTCGGGCAACATAACATCCAAGACAACCATTTCCGGCCGAAAATCCTTAACCAACATCCCGGCTCCGAAACCGTTGTTCGCGGTCTTGATGTCCCAGCGACCATCCCGTTCGAAGACGTCAACCATCAATTCAACCAATTCCTCATCGTCATCCACAATCAACAAACGACGTTTTCCGCTTTCGAGGGCATCGGTGGGAATGCCGTTATCTTTCATGAACGAATACAATTGTTCGCGAGGAATGCGACGAAATCGACTACCTGGAACGCGAAACCCTTTCAGGCTGCCGTTGTCGAAGCAGCGAATGATCGTTTGCTGGCTCACCTTGCAAATCTTGGCTGCCTCGCCGGTCGTAAAGACTGTTTTCGAACTCATAACCATCCTCTCCCTAGGTGGCGAAGAATGCTGGAATACCTCAAACGCTATTAGTTAACGTCTGGACTCGAATCCAGCCATCCTCGAAATCACGCGAATAAAACTAAACAACAGATCAGCTTGCCCGAAATGATGTGCCCTGATTGAGCGAACTCGATTGAACGACCCCACAACCAAAGCCACCAAACTACCAATCAGGAATTGTCCCCTGAATCGCCGCAGTCTAATTAAACTACGAACTTGATCCACTCGGCAACATCACCCGATTTACCCGTGTCCTCCAGGATTGCCAATCTTACCTTCGCCACCGATTATATCGACGCTTGGAAGCTGGTCAAGATTGATTGAATATCCATAAAGTGTTGTGCACAAAGGAGTTAAAGCGATTGGCGTTTTTTCTTTGGATATTCTCGATGAGAATTTGGCCGTTATCCAAAGGTCACAACGTCTGTGAAATCGAAGGTCGAAAAACATGTTTCCAGTGTTCTGGAAGTTCCCTATAGTTCGCTTTGTTGACTTGAATCAGCACTTCCTTGAATTCGTCAAAAAAGCATGAATCTCTCCTGGCCACTAAAAACCTGCTTCCAACCTGTCATCGGAGACTGGGACGGGCCTGTCACCAGGTTCAGTCGTCGCGTTCTATTTTTCTTCGCCCTCAGCTATTTGGCGATTAATTCCGGATGTGGAACAACAACCAATCGAATCGCAACTGAGCAACTATTGTTGTCCGATGCGATTGATCATGCGATTGCGACCATCGATTTTTCATCACTCGAGGGGCAAACCGTCTTTCTCGATACGATGTACGTGCAGTCGGCACGGGGTTCGGCCTTAACTCCGACTCTGATTAACGCCGAGTATGTGATCAGTTCCTTGCGGCAACAATTGACGGCCGCCCATTGTCTGATTCAAGACACGCGCGACCAGGCGACGTTGATTATCGAACCGCGAATTGGGGCGTTGGGAACTGACGGTCACGAAATCGTCTATGGAATTCCCCAATCGGGAGCACTCAATACCGCTGCATCCGCCGTTTCCCGAGTACCCTTTGCTGCAATCCCGGAAATTTCCTTTGGCAAAAACAACTCGCAGGCAGGGATCGCGAAAGTAATCGTCTTCGCCTATGACCGCGAAACACGCGAGCCGGTTTGGCAATCCGGAATTGCCAAGGCCGAAAGCAACAGTAAAGATACCTGGGTGTTGGGCGCTGGGCCGTTTCAGAAAGGTTCGATCTACGAGGGGACTCGGTTTGCCGGAAAAAAATTCGATCCGCGGTATCCGGCTGCACCGCTACCGACAATGCAGGCCTCCACAGACGATCAACCCACGCGTGTGGTTAACTTTGAAAACCCCTTTTCTTTTGGCGATCATATGAATTTGCAATCCATCGAGATCGCTTCGCCACCCAAACCGGATCAGCCTGTTAGTCCGGCGAACTCGGAAAACGGCACAGTTGGTACTGTTTCGCATGAAGAACCGGTGCCCGACAAATAGCAGCGCCGTAACGACTCAACCCAACTGATCACTGGGCAGGGAAACGTCTTGGTTGCGTTGCCCTTCCCGCTGCGCACAAGAATGCTGCCTCGACGGATAATCCTCCCATTCGGAACAATTCGACTGAAAACGGATTTCTGGACGTCGAATTACGCAAAAATCTGATGGCCACGATTCGGATATCAACCTACGGTTTCCCTAGCTTGAGGTCTGTAATTCGGAAAAAGTCGGAAAAAGGGAAGTTGTACCGTGAGAACCACCGTCAATAAATTATCCAATGCCCATCGTCGCTGCGGAGCAACGATCGTCTATACCGCCGTCCTGTTGGTCATTATTTTTGGGATGGCGGCGTTTGCGGTCGAAGTCGGCATGATGATGGTCGCCCGGACTTCACTACAATCGGCAGCCGATTCTGCGGCGTTGGCCGGTGCCAGTGTGTTGTCCAAGGGGCGTGCCGAAGTCCTCATCATGGCCAAGCAATACGCGTCATCGCATGACTATTTGCAACAGCCGGTGCAGTTGAGCGACCAGGACATCAAGATTGGTTTCTGGGATGATGCGACTCGCACGTTTACGGAAAACGCCGACGGCAATGCTTTGGAAGTGGTTGCCCGCGTCAATCAAGGGGGCTTGGCTTTTGGGAGCGTGCTCGGCCAGGATAATTTTTCCTGCTTGGCCAAGTCCGTTGCCATGGCTCGCGCCCGTGACATCGTCTTCGTCGTCGACCTTTCCGGCTCAATGAACGATGACTCCGAACCAGCGTGGGCCACGACTACGATCAACAACATGTATGCTTCGACTCCCTACGCTGGCGTCGGCACAGAATTGATACAAGACTTGTTCACCGATCTGGGTTACGGGAGCTACCCCGGCATATCGAAGTCCATTGGCTATACCTTGGGCGTCGTGGAAAATGATTATGCGTATGCCGAACTGACCAAAGACCTGGGACCGCTGAATTCCAATAGTGTTGCCATGCAGTACCGGATCGGACCGAGCGACACAGAGATGGAACGAAAAATCAAATGCTACAGCTATTTGATCGACCAGGAAATGGCCAATGTCATACCCAACGCCTTGCCAATTCCCAACAGCTCGACCAACTATGCTTATTGGTCGAAATACCTCGATTACCTGTTGACCGAAGTTTACATTCACTCGCCGATTCCACCACCAGTTGACGACGACGACGACGACGACGGTGGCGGTGGCGGTGATCCGGGCCCTGAACCGCCGGCAATTGGTTTGAACCGACTCAATTCAAACGGGCTCAGCGGACAGTCGTTTCGATTGGTCAAGTTCCGATCGACCCCCCGTCTGGATGAGTACGGCGCACCTCCCGTAGATCGGGGTTGGATTCCCCCATCGGAGTCTAACGATCGAATCTATGGTTTCAACAACCCCAACACAGCCGTTTTTCCTGACGCCGATTCGGATACGCGATATCAATTGCGAAACAAAATTGGTTATCTGACTTACGTCCAATTCATGTTGGATTTCGGCCGGGATAACAAACCAGACGGAATTCAATATACGCCCTTGTCGATTAACAGTCCGGATTGCCCCCTGCATCAGGAGTCGACCGATGGTGGAAATTTCCTGTTTCCACCCCGGACACAGCCGATGCACTCCTGTCGCCGAGCGTTAATAAGTGCCTTGAAAGTCATCCAGGATCGGAATAATTACAGCAGTCCCGATCAAAAGGACCGAGTGGCAATCATGACTTTCGATCGTTTAAGCAACGGCACGACTTTGGTCCAATCCTTGACGGACGATTATCAAGCCGCCATGCAGTCTTGCACGATGTTGCAGGCTTGCGCCGATAAAGGCCGGTCCACGGCCACCGAGCTTGGACTCAAAGCCGCCCGGGAATACGTCCAACAGGAACGAGATGGAGGGGAAGGACGCAATAACGTGAACAAAGTCGTGGTACTGCTGACTGACGGACTGCCGAATGCCTATATAAGTAGCGGCAGTGAGATCAATAGCTTTCGCAACGACAATCCGAGCAGCAATTTCTATGCCGGTGGATACCAATGGCTGGATGCTCCCTTGATGCAAACGAAAATTATGAGCGGCAAGGGCTGGCAAGTGTACCCGGTGGGTATCGGCCTGGGAACCGATTACCAATTTATGGATCGCTTGGCTCGCATGGGCGGAACTGCACAAGATGGCGAATGCTTGCGCGGATCAGGAAATCCAGCGGTCTACGAAGCAACGCTGCGCGAACTTTTTCGAGAAATCGTAGAAGATCCGCTGGTGAATTTGGTTCAATAGCTGTCCTCGAAAATGAGTTGTATCTTCGACGACCGGATTAACAAAATTCCTACGACATGAACTTTGCTGCAATTCGACTAAAACTAACACCGGACATCTTCCTAAGTTTGATTCACATGAACAGTCCTGACTCTTCCCATCGTTGGCTCCACCTGGGCAACAAAGCGTTAAGCAACACGATCCAATCTCCGCGCGCCGCGTTTGATTGCGCCGGATCGCCGGTGAATCGTCGCGGTGTTGCTGCAGTCGAAATGGCCTGTGTGCTACCGTTGTTCTTTTTGATGTTTTTCGGGATCGTGGAGTTCGGTCGTGCCATGATGTGTATGCAGGTCCTGACCAATACGGCCCGGGAAGGCGCTCGAGCCTGTGCCGTGCAACCCCTAACGGCGGCTCAGGTCGAGCAAGTCTGTGCCGATTATGCGGCCGGTTGTGGAATTGCTGGAATTGCGGTCGTGGTCAGTCCCGATCCAACCACGGTGATTCGCGGTGAACCGGTCACGGTGTCGGTGTCCGTCAACTTCGCCGATGTCGCTTTTCTGCCACCGTTTTACGCAAAAAATACCGTGCTGAATTCCAAATCGGTAATGCGGAAAGAACGCGAGTTTGACTAGCTAATTCGCCAAGACGAGGGAGCCGGTTGTCTCAATCCAATCGGCCGTCGACACTTGTTAGTTTGTATCTTGTTAAGGAATCAACATTTTGTTGCGCCGCTGCAACGCGTGTTGAATTGTGTTAAATTCGGAGTAACACAAACGCCCCTTTCACGAGATTCAATTCATGTTCCGAGTTCTGGCCCCGGTTTCACGCGCGCTCTCGCCCGTGATCATCGCTCTACTTTGTTCCACGACCCAGGCGCAGCAGGAGGTTCCGCCCGAGTTGGTTCAGCCACTAACGCAAATCAATCAGAAATCGGTCACCGCCACCATCGCGTTTTTGGCGTCCGATGAAATGGCCGGGCGCGATACACCGTCGCGAGAATTCGATATGGCGGCGGCTTATGTGGCCGCTCGATTTCAAGGCGCGGGACTGACCGGTGGAGGGGACGAGGGTAGTTTTTTTCAGACGACCAACATCGCCACGTTGCAACTGCCAGACAGCGGAATCAGCATTCAGCAGGATGGCAAGCCGGTGCAACATTTTGGGTTGTTGAGCGGCGATGCCGAAGCGAGCTCCTTTGCCGGCAAAGTCACTTTTGTTTCCGCCAACGACGAGATTCGCGACCAGAAATATGCTGGCCCGGTGTATTTTGACGCGGGTGATCTCAGCGACCGGCGCGCCATTTCGAATCTGGTCCGTCAAACCGCCTCATTGAAGCAACGTGGAGCGACTGCGATCTTGATTCCGGTGGCGGCTGATAGTCCTTTAGTAGCCATCGCGCAACAAAAACGTCAACCGGCCCTCGTACAACCGCGCGGCGGTTTCGCCGGTCCGACCTTGCTGGTTTCCCCGCTGCAACCGGGAGGTAATTTCGCTATTGAGATTCCGAAACAAGCGGGTGGCCAAGCCGCAGTTAGAAACGTGATTGGTGTCTTGAAAGGGAGTGATCCCAAATTGGCCAACGAAGCGATAATTTTCACGGCTCATCTGGATCATATCGGTCAAACCTCGGGATTGGGAGACACGATCTTCAATGGCGCCGACGATGATGCCAGTGGAGTTACTGCGGTTCTGACGCTGGCCGATGCCTTTGCGTCACTGCCCACCCCACCGAAACGGACGGCAATTTTCATGACCTTTTGGGGCGAAGAAAAGGGTCTCCTGGGTTCCAACTACTACGCCAATCATCCGACTTGGCCTTTGGATCAGACGATTGCCAATATTAACATCGAGATGATCGGTCGTCCTGAACCCGGTGCCAACGAAAAAGTCTGGGTGACGGGTTGGCACTATTCGAGTCTCGGTGAGTTGATGAATCTGGGCTCGCAAAAAGTCGGCGTGTTGACATTCGAACATCCCCAACTCAGCGAAATGCTCTACCGCGCCAGCGATAATTATTCACTGGTTGAAAAAGGGGTCATCGCGCATAGTTTTTCGGCCGGTTCGTTGCACAGTGATTATCACCAAGTCGGCGACGAATGGGAAAAACTGGAATTGCGGCACATGACCCGCGTGATTCAAGGCTTGTTCGCGGGCAGCTTGCCGATTGCTAATGGAGAAGTCACGCCGGAAAAAAAACCGGCGCGTTAGACACGGCCGGGGCTGCGCGCCGGTATGTTTTTGATGCAAGCTGAAATCGAATGAAAAACTGAGCTAACCCGTTACTTTCTCCTACCGTTGGATTTGTTATGCAGCCCGCTATAGCACAAAGTTGTGCCGTTTGGTTGATCGGTGTTTTGGTATCATTGGAAGTCTCCTGGGCGAAACAAGACGATTCAAATCCATTACTCGTCGGCCGCCATCGCGAGGATTTGATCGTTACACCCGTCAATCAACTGCTGACCCCCACCGGTACGCAAGTTGAACTACCTGGACTGCGGCCCCAAGTCGTCGCGCTCAGTCCCAATGGCACTCGATTGGTGACCAGTGGCAAGACCAACGAACTGGTTGTGATTGACCCGGCCAATGGTGAAATCAAACAACGGGTGCAATTGCCGGCCGAAAACCAGGCCGCGCCCGCTCCTGAAGCGGTTTCACCCAACATTCTGAAACCAGATCCCGGTGGCCAAGTCAGCTATACCGGTTTGAAATTTTCGCCCAATGGCAAATGGATTTTCTTAAGCAACGTCAACGGTTCAATTAAAGTCTTCCACGTCGGTGACGATGATACGATAACGGCATCGCATACGATTCCCTTGCCGCCAGCCGACGCTCCCCGCCGGGCTGCAGAAATTCCCAGCGGCTTGACCCTCAATTCGGACGGGACCATGCTCTATGTTTGCGGCAATCTTTCCAATCGTTTGCTGGAATTCGAGGTGGCCTCCGGGACGTTAAAACGGACCTTTGATGTGGGGGTCGCGCCCTATGACGTCGTCCTGGTGGGTGACCGGGCTTTTGTCAGCAACTGGGGTGGTCGACGTCCAGCCACCGATGATCTAACGGGTCCGGCTGGCCGTGGAACGACCGTGCGGGTCGATCCGGTGCGCAACATTGCCAGTGAGGGTTCGGTTTCCGTGATTGATTTGGCGACGGGAAATATCCCAACTGAAATTGTGACGGGCCTGCATGCCAGCGCCTTGGCCGTTTCGCCCGATGAGAAATTTGTGATTTGTGCCAACGCCGGCAGTGATAACTTGAGCGTGCTGAGCGTCGCAGATACGAAAATCGTCGACACGATTTGGGCGAAACCAAATCCAGCAGAGCTGTTGGGTGCGACTCCCAACGCCCTGGCGTTTGATGGTACCGGTCAACGGCTGTTTGTTTGTAACGGCACGCAGAATTCGGTCGCGGTGATCGATTTGGACTTGGTCGATCGCGGCGAATCGAAATTCAAGGGGTTGATTCCCGTGGGTTGGTTTCCCGGCGCGATCGTGTTTGATCAAACACGAAACACAATCCACGTCGCCAATATCAAGGGGCTACCGCAACAAGCCAAACCAACAGGGAAGACGTCGGGATTTAATTCGCATCACTATCATGGAACGATTTCGATCGTGCCGATTCCCGAGGATACAGCACTCATTCCCTTGACGGCGCGCGCTTACGTGAACATGGCCGAACCCAAAATTCGCGAGGCGCTGCTGCCAGCCCGTGCGAACCAGCCGCCGCGCCCGGTGCCGGTCCGAATTGGCGAGCCTTCCACGATTAAACATGTGGTCTACATCATCAAAGAGAATCGGACCTATGACCAGGTTTTCGGAGCTCTTAAGCAAGGCAACGGCAGCGCTGAACTCTGTATCTTTGGCCGCGATATCACTCCGAACATGCACAAATTGGCGGATGAATTTGGCTTGCTGGATAATACCTATTGCGCCGGAATTCTAAGTGCGGATGGGCATCAATGGAGTACGACGGCGATGGCTACGGATTACCTGGAAAAAAGTTTTGCCGGTTTTCCGCGCAGCTATCCCGACGGGATGGGCGAAGATGAAACCGATGCCTTGGCCTATTCACCCGCTGGATTCATTTGGGACCAAGCGCTTAAACACAACGTCAGTCTGCGGAATTATGGTGAATTCATGATTCCCACAGTCCGTTGGCGGGACGAAAAACGAGCAGGCAGTCCCGGCTTCATGGATTGTTACCAGACTTGGCAAGGTGCCTCGGACGATGTCATTTTTTCCTGCGAGCCGGGTATCGAGACGATTCGGCCGTTTTCTCCAGCGGACTATGTAGGTTGGGAGATGTCGGTTCCGGACCAGTATCGTGCGGACGTAATCATCCGCGAACTGAAACAGTTTTCGACCGACGGAAATTTTCCAGCGCTGACAATTATCTGTTTGCCAAACGACCATACCAGCGGCACCTCGGCCGGTTGCCCCACTCCGGCGGCGTGCCTGGCAGACAATGATTTGGCGTTCGGTCGAATCGTGGAAGCGCTGTCTCATTCACCATTTTGGAAGCAGATGGCGATCTTCACAATCGAAGATGACCCGCAAGCGGGTTGGGATCATGTGAGCGGCTATCGCACGACCGCCTGGGTGATCAGCCCGTGGTCGCGGCGGGGCCAGACGATCAGTGCCCTATACAATACGACCAGTGTTCTGCGGACCATCGAGCAGATCTTGGGGTTGCCGCCCATGAATCAGTTCGATGCCAGCGCGACGCCGATGGCGGACTGCTTTACCAATGAACCGGATTTCACCCCCTATGACGTGGTGCCCAACAACATCCCGTTGGACCAGATGAATCCCGTTCCGACATCGATCGCCGATCCCCAATTGCGGCAGGATGCGGAACTGAGTGCAACCTTCAACTTCGAGAAAATCGACGCGGCACCGGAAGATTTGTTCAATCAAATCCTCTGGCGTTCACAAAAAGGGACTTCCGTTCCGTATCCAGCTTGGGCGATCACGGTGGATGGCGATGAGGGTGAAGATGAAGATTAAAATAACAAGGACACTTCTCGCTGAACTCCACCAAAATGGATTTTCGTTTTCATGAATCCCGCCGGCAAGCCCATTGGTATCTACACAAGTTTGCTTCGTGGGTAGTGAACCGTATTGGAATCCCGCTGGCTTGTCCAGCGGAAGCTTCGGCTTTGAGCTACACCCAAAGATCCCCCCATTCACCTCGTTCTTCAGCCGGATTAGCCCAAGGCGAATCCGGCTGAAGTGCGAATCAATGGCCCAGCAAGTTTGTAGCAAAAAAAACAACCATCCACCGGACAAGCCGGTGGTATTAGAAACGCGCCGTTCCTCGTAACTGGGCTAAAC
>JANNPW010000014.1:0-43228 GCA_031400405.1 Mariniblastus sp. | reverse complement strand
CCGAGCCACGAGAAAACAAACGCCGAAAGAAGACTCTCAAGTTGATGACCATCCCGCGGAGGCTCTACCACGCAGCGATCGCCGCGTTCTCAAAAATACCGTGAAATACCGTGGACAACGCCATTCGTACTTGACACCTTTAATTCGTCTCCTTGACACCTTTAATTCGTCTCTTGACACCTTTAATTCGTCTCGTGACGATTAGGCAAGGATGTCACGAATCACGTGGCCGTGGACGTCGGTGAGGCGGCGGTCGGCGCCGTCCTGGCGGACAGTTAATTTCTCGTGGTCGATACCAAGTAAGTGCAAAACGGTAGCGTGGAAGTCGTAGGTCGTCGTGGCGTTTTCAAGAGCACGCCAAGCCCACGGGTCGGTCTGGCCGTAAGCGATTCCGGGCTTCACCCCCGCACCGGCCATCCAGCCGACGAATGCTCCGCCGTTATGATCGCGGCCTTCGCTGCTTTGCGAAAAGGGCATCCGACCAAATTCGGTATTCCATAAAACGAGCGTGTCCTCCAGCATTCCTCGCCGTTCCAAATCCTCGAGTAGCCCGGCAATCGGCTGGTCGATCGACGCGGCAATCGGTGGCAGCTCCTTCTCGATGCTCGCATGGTTATCCCAATTACCCGTCGGACCATTCGCGCCGCTCCAGACTTGAACGAATCGAACGCCACGCTCCACCAATCGACGGGCCAGCAAACAACGGCGCCCGAAATCTTCGGTTACTGATTTGTCGAGACCGTATCGCGCGGTCGTCTCAGCGGTTTCGTCCGAGAGGTCAAAGGCCTGCGGTGCGCTGACTTGCATTTTGGCGGCCAACTCGTAAGCCCGAATGCGGGCCGTCAGGCGTGAGTCGCCACGGTTCTGGGCCAAGTGCTGCGCGTTGAACTTCTCTAACAACGCCAAGCCTTCGCGGCTGGAATCCTCGGTGATGAACTTGGCCGACGCGGGAGGTGCAAGGTCGGGCAGCAACCCCGGTGCGTTGCCCCGAAGGATCGTACCTTGGTGCATGACCGGCAAAAATCCCGCACTGAAATTTCCACGCTGGTTGTAAGGCAATCCGCGCGAGTCGGGCAAGACAACAAACGTCGGCAAGTTGTCGCACAAATTTCCCAATCCGTAACTGATCCAAGCTCCCATCGAGGGAAAACCGGGAAGCAGAAATCCAGTGTTCATCAAATAACTGGCCGGACCGTGGACATTGGTTCGCGAGGTCATGGCCATCAAAAACGCCAACTTGTCGACGTGCTTGGCCAACTGCGGCAGTTGCTCGCTAATCCAGCGTCCGCATTGGCCATGTTGCTGAAACTTGAAAGGCGATGCCAGGACATTGCCGGCCTCGCTCGTCGCGGCTTCGACTCGTTCGCCCGTGCCGGGATCAAAAATTTGACCGTGCCGCTTTTCCAGCTCGGGCTTGTAATCGAACAAGTCCATTGGGCTGGCGCCACCGTTCATGAACAGTTGAATCACTTGTTTGGCTTTGGCTGGATGATGCAAGCCGATCAGGCCGTCATCGCTCCTCTTGTTCGCCAGCAACTCGTCCCGCGCCAGGACCTGCGCGAGGGCGATGCCACACAATCCGCCGCTGGCATGAGTCAGCAGGTCGCGACGCGAAATGTTTGGGCACCGGTTCATTGGTTAACCTTTCAGCCAATCAATTCACAAAAATAAACTCGTTGAGATTAAAACACACGCGGCAAAAATTTTCCAAGCCATGCTTGTTGGCGTAAACTACGAACTCGCGCAATTCGTCAGGACTTGGTTCGCGGCAAAGCGTCAACCGAAATGCCGCGGCGACACGATCCGATGTGGTTGTACCCAGCGTTCGCAACTGCACGGCGAAATGTTCGCTTTGCCGCGCGACGAAAGCATCGTTCCACATCGCGAGGGCTTGCTGCACAGTCACGGAATTCTCGCGGCCGGGCGTGATCGTGTCTCCTGCCGGACAATCCAGCGATTCCATGAACGGATCGGGAAGCGTGCGAAACAAAAATCGGTAAATGCTTCGTCGACAACCTGTCGAGCTATCAAGGTCGAACTTGCTGTAGTCGATGATCGGCGTCACATGGGAACCGGGCTTCAAATCAAACTGCCGATCGCTGGGTCCACCCATTCGCAAGTCGAGTTTTCCTGCCACAAAGAGCACCGTGTCACGAATACATTCGGCATCCAATCGAGTGCGATTCATTCGCCATAGGAAGTGGTTGTCGGCATCCAACGTCATCACAGGGTCGTCTGGAGATCGGGCCGCTGACGACTGACGATACGTAGCACTGGTTACTATTAAGCGATGAAGTTGTTTTAGCGATTGGCCGTTGTCGCGAAACCACACGGCCAACCAATCGAGCAACTCGGGGTGCGAAGGCATCGCTCCCATGCGGCCAAAATCATTGGGGGTCGCCACAATACCACGGCCGAAATGCAATTGCCACACGCGGTTGACGATCGAGCGCCACGTCAAAGTGTTTTCGCAATCCGTCAGCCAACGAGCCAGCGCCGCGCGTCGCTCGCCTTCGCTCGCCGAACCGCTTAATTCAAATCGAGCCGGAATCGCCGCGATGCATCCGAGCGATCCCGGTGCGGCTTCATCAAGCGGTTGCCGGATGTCGCCTCGTTTTAACACGTGAATCGGTCGCGGTCCGGGCGGCGGCTTGAGTCCGCCGTCCGGTTCGAAATCGGTGGCCACTGCGTAGACGTAAGACGGTGGGGGCAGCCGCGCCAGGACCGCATCGATTTTCGTTCGTTGCTGATACAAAGCCAATTCGATTTGCTGATCGACGGTTCGCTGCTCGGGACTTTCGGCGAGAATGGCGTCGATGTTTGCGGGGGGCATCGCTGCGTTGTAAGTCGGCGCGTTCGAAATTGCCACCCGCATCCGACCGATCAAATGGCGACCGCCATGCAGTTGCTTGACCACGACCGTCAGTTTTTGACTGGCGGAAAAAGACTGCCTTTGTTTGAAAGCGAAAACAGCGGAGTGCGGCGAACCCACATTTGGATAAATACCCCACGCGGTTTGCGGGTTGCTGTCGATCGCTCTTGCGATCCCCCAGTCGGTTTGCTCAAAGTCCGCAATGGCATGTGCGATCTCGATACGAGTTCCGTCGATGCCGCCCGAATAGACCTCCAGCTCGGATAGATGCAAGTTCCCGTTGTCTTGCCGACCCGGACCCTTGTGCGGCAGACTCTCATCGGTAAGCGTTTCCAGCCGAATTGCCGTGAACTCACCCGCAGGCGGAGAAAACGAAATCGTATAAGTATCGGTTTCAGGATTGGTTCCGCCGGCCAAAACGGAATGATCGTCCAACGGCGTTAGCGTGGCACCCACCGCAGAAATTGCAGTTTCGGGACCAAGTATTTTCCACGCCGCGCGGGCTTGTGCCAAGTCGCGCTCCCAGTTCGCAACGTCGTTCTGCGTTTCCCGCGACAAAAGGTCTTCTCGGCGTCGAACGTTGTCATTTTCGAGTTCGCGTTTTCGCGCACGAAGGACTTGTCGCTGCCGGTTCACCTTTGGGTCTGCGTCGAACGCACGATTCGCTCGTTCCACGCCGGAAAAGACCGCTTGCAAGGCGTAGTAATCATTTTGTGAGATCGGGTCGAATTTGTGGTCATGGCAGCGAGCACATTGCACGGTCGAGCTGACAAAATTGTTCATGACATTGCTGATCATGTCGTCGCGATCCAAGTAGCGTCCGATCTGCCGGTCGATGGTGTCTTCGCGAATGTCGCGCAGGGAACTTTCGTCCCACGGACCGGCCGCGAGAAAACCCAGCGCAATGGTCGCCGCCGGGTCATCGGGAAACAGCACATCGCCCGCGATTTGTTCCTCGACGAAACGTTCGAAGGGTTTGTCTACGTTGAGCGCGCTGATCAAATAGTCTCGAAAGGGCCAAGCGTTTTCGCGAATCCGATCTTGGTCATGCCCATGCGTCTCGGCGAAATGTGCCGCGTCCATCCAATGCCGGGCCCAGCGCTCGCCGTAGCGCGGTGACGCCAACAGTCGATCGACGCCGCGTTCGTAGGCATCGGCTTCTTCACTCGTGACGAATTCCTCGACTTCTTCGGGTGTGGGGGGCAAGCCGATCAAGTCGAAGTATACGCGACGAATCAAGGTTCGCCGGTCGGCTTCCGGAGAAGGCTCGATGCCCAACGGGGATAACTTGGCGCGGATGAAGGCATCGAGTTCATTGCGGCAACCGGGTTTCAATTCCGGAACCGGCAGTGCGACCAGCGGCTTCAGCGACCACCAATCTAACGAAACTGCTTTGGTAATTACGCCAACGTCGGCCCACTCTGCACCTTGATCAATCCAGCGGCGAAGGATGTCGATCTGCTCGGCCGTCAGCGGATCCCCCTCCGGCGGCATCTCCATGCCGCCGATTTGGCCGCTGACGAATTGGATCAGGTTACTTTCATTACTTTTTCCGGGCACAATATTTGGCGCGTGTTCGTCGCCGCCGGTCAATACAATATCCTTTTGATCCATCCGGAATCCGCTTTCCTGCCGTTCGGGACCATGGCACCGCAAACACTTGCTGGAAAGAATTGGCCAAACTTCGCGCGCAAAATCGATCGGGTTAACCGTTGATTCCGAAGTCGTCTGAATGTCCTGGCCCAGCGAATAGGAACCGGAGTGAGCAAACAATGCCAGGATTAATAAGGCGATTAGATTTACCGTTGGCCGCCATCGCTCATTTGAAATCGAGGCATGTTCATTTATCGTATACATATGCATCAGCCGAAACTTTTTTTGGTCGCTTCAGTATACGCTGGAAAGGACGCAGTTAAACCAGCTCAATAATTCGACTTATCAAAACATTTCAAACCTGCGCTGAAATTACCAACTTCGTCGTTTGGCGGGTCCTCTTTTCAAAATTTAGCTATTAATCCCTTCTTTTCGAGTCAGCTCGTTCGTCCAGACGCCCATTTCGATAACCTTGCCCGGAAAGCGTGATGATGGGCGTGATAACGCATGGTATGGGTGGCCGGTAACCCTCGCAGGAAATCGCCCATCGCGCCGTCCCGGTTGGCCCTCAGCACCAAATGCCAGTGATTCCGCAACCGGACCACCCTCAGACACCTGTTCAGCTTTCCAACGATAGACAAGGTTCGTATTTCCAATGCCCAGATTCTCTGACACGGAGCTCGCAGAGTAACCGTCCAAGAGCATTTGAACGGCCTGTTGTTTGAATTCCTGTGTAAACATCATGCGACGGTTTCGCTTGACTGTCTTGAGCTGCTTTTTGGCCATCGTGGCACTCCTAAGTCTTGGCTTCCAAGCCTACAATCTTAGAGGTTCGCGCGCCCGTCAAGCATGGGCCACCTCACCTTTTCACCAACAAGCCGTGGACAATTGGATTGAATCCTGTTTGACTAGGATGGCAAAGGGTTTGTGTGATTGAATACTTAGGAGAGCAGGCAGATGGCGGTCATCCTGGATTGTCTAAATTTAAGGACTTCAGTGATTAAACTACAACCAGGACCAAAGTACTGACTCCGTTGGAAGATGGATTGTAAAATATCTCTGAACCGATAATTGACTGGAGAGGATACTGCGATGAATCGAGCGAATTTGTTAGCCTTAGTGGGCGTTCTGCTGATGTCGTCGCTTGGTGTTCAAGCTGCTCAAATCGATGTCCAACTTCCGCCGGGATTCCAGATTGAGAAAATTGCGGGCAATGATTTGGCGACGGATATTTATTGTTTGGCAGTCAATTCACAGGGCGATGTTTTGGTTTCCGGACCGGGTTACATTCGAAAATTAATTGATGCCGATGCAGACGGAATTTTTGATTCCGCCGGGTTGTTTTCCGATCGACCTCAATCAGGGGCCCAGGGATTGTTGTGTATTGATGAATTCGTGTTTGCGGTTGGGGACGACGGAGTCTGGCGATTCGAAGATCGTGATCGAAACGGTATTGCTGATGGACCGCCAGAAAAGATGTTGGCCGTTGGTACCGGTGGCGAGCATCTGGCCCATGCGATTCGGCGCGGGCCCGATGGCTGGTTTTATTTGTTGGCAGGCAACGCGACGCCGATCAAGCCGGAATATTCGAGCGGTCCGTTTTCACCGGTGAAGCAGCCGCGCGCAGGGTTTTTGATGAGGATGTCGCCCGATTTTCGCATTCAGGAAGTGGTCGCGCACGGATTTCGAAATGCTTATGATTTCGCCTTCAATGATCGCGAACAGATATTTGTTTTCGACAGCGACGGCGAGCGCGATGTGTCATTGCCGTGGTATCGTCCGACTCGGTTATTTCAAATTCAACCCGGCGATGACGCTGGCTGGATCGATGAAGGCTGGCGGCGGCCAAGTTCGTACTTCGATATGCCGATCGAAGTGGGTGCCCTTGGGCGTGGGAGTCCGACCGGCGTGGAATGTTATCACGGTTCCGCATTTCCCCACGAGTTTGCGGACGCAATTTTTGTCGCCGATTGGACGTTTGGAAAGATCACCGTTTTCAAGGTTGATCCAGCCGGCAATCGGTATGACCAGGGAAGTGATTTTGCCGTCGCCCAAGGTCAGTTTGGTTTCGCAGTGACGGATCTAGTCGTCGATCGAAATGGTAATTTGCTGGTAAGTGTCGGAGGTCGAGGGACGGCGGGGGCGGTTTACAGGATTTCACCGGTAACTCCCGCGGAAGCAATTGCCGCACCGGAAGCGACAAATTTTCAGACCGACCTGGATGATTCGATGGCGCTGTTGCAACAGCGATCGGCCTGGAATCGCGAAGAAACAAATTCAGTATTACAGGCACTCAACGGAGATGACGGACCAGCAAGTTTGCGGGCGTTGCAGTCATTAGTCGGTCGCGTCGATTCAGTCTGTGTCGATAATCAGTTGCAAAATCTACTGATATCGGGTGTCCTGAACAACTTGAAGCCGTTTGATTTGGTTCGCGCCAAACTGGTCTATCGAATTGTCAGTTGCTTAAGCGAGTCGGCGATGGACGGACTGGATCGAACGGAATTGCCGATTGCTTCACAATTGTTGTTGCAGCTATTTGAGGCGCGCAACGAATCCGCAAGAATCAAATTGCTGACCGATGTTGTAGCAAATCTGAAGTCGTCAACTGACGATTTGTCGGCGATTTGCCGAGTGGGACAGTTGACGCTGGGAGAATGTGGAAATTCGTCCGTGCCGGAAATGTTTCGGGGTTACGTTTCGAGCGAAACGTGGGTGGAAAACATTGAAGGCCGGAATCGGCTGTCCTCTTTGTTAGTGGATTCGATCAAACACGCTTTGGCCTTGGGCGAAACGGAGACGGCGGAAGAAATCGGTCGCTTGGCTGCCATGTCGCGGACCGGTGGCGCAGAACTGCAACAATTGATGCTGGCTCAGATTTCTCCCGCCAGCTCCCCGGTCGCGGACATTCATTGGATGAACTGTTTGGCTCAGACAGGTCTAATCGATTCGGAGCTGATGCGATCTCGATTGGCGGAAGCGCTGGCTAATTTGGACCGCAAAATTCAGGCGGGAAAATTTCCGACGGATCGAAATTGGGTGCCGAGAATGGGGCAATTGGCAACGCAATTAATCGCCAACACGCCAAAATTGACGAGTGATTTGTTGGTACAAATTGACGGTCGTGATGGGCAGTCCTATTTGGTCGGTACACTGCCGGAGGATATTCGCGAATCGGCGATCGTCAAATTTGCGGTCGCCATCGAAAGCAATTTGGCTCAAGCGACTCAGAGTCAATTGCGAGTCGTAATGGGTTCGCGGTTGCCGAATTATCAACCATTGCTGCGACGCGCGGCTCAAGTTTCGCAATTGCGCGAGTTAGCGGTACTTGAGTTGACGAAGGTTCGAGCCGTGGAAGATCGCGAATTGTTCGTGGAAGGACTGAACTCCTGGGATCACGTTTTAGTAAAAAATTGTGCGATTGCCTTGCGGCGGATGGGTCGCCAGCCACAAGCCGACCTGTTACTGAGTGCCTTTCAAGCAGCCGGAAGACTGGGCTGGGATGCAGCTGATGTTGCGACGCGTGATCAATTGATGTTGCTGTTACAATCGCAAACAGGGCAGACGTTCGGTTACCAATTCAAACAACCAGATCGAATCCAAGCCGAATCGTTGCAGCGCTGGGGCGTTTTTTTAAAATCCAAACACCGGACAGAATTCGAAGAACTATTTCCAATCGCCGCGAACGCGAATTGGGTGGAGACTTTAACACAAATCGATTGGTCGGCCGGTGACCTCGCCCGAGGACAATTGTTGTATCAACAACTCAAATGTGCGCAATGCCACGACGGGAACATGGCACTCGGTCCGCGCTTGGAGGGCATCACCAAGCGGTTTGGTCGGGAAGATTTGTTTCGCTCGATTCTGGAACCTTCGACTCAAATTTCGGATCGCTATCGAGCGGTCGTGTTTCAAAATGTCGATGGCTTGATTTTCAAGGGAACCATCGTCTATGAATCGGTCGATGGTGTTACGCTGCAGGATGCCAATGGTGAAACAATTCGCATCAATCAGTTGGACGTTGAATCGAGAAAGATCTCCCAGCAATCGGTCATGCCCGATCGACTATTGGAGGGAATTCGTCCGGAACAGTGGGCTGATTTGGAAGCGTATTTGAAATCGTTGTAGCAAATTCGGTTGGTCGACAGAACGAATCCTCACGAATCAACATTTTTCGATCGCAATTTAGATTTGAACAAGTCACAATGGTTGCCAGCCGGTAGCGGTTCTGTTAACAATGGAAATCGCTAAACTAGCCATGTCTCAAAAGATCGGCGGCGATGGTTTTGAGGGCAAGACTATTTTTTCGAAGTTTGAAAACCATTGTTGACGCAGTTATAATTCCTATCGGTCGGCGAAATACTTCAGAGCTTCGCCAGGAGATGCTGACTCCATGCTTCATCGTCGCTCGAAAATAGATCGCCATTGGCACTCGATGATCGGAGTTGGCGGGGTCGTCGCGACTGTAGTCGTGGTTTTCTTCGTGGGCCCGGAGAACGGTTTGGCGCAAAGCCAGTCTGCACTTGATTCTTCCTCCAAGGCGGAATCGACAACGACATTCGTCGTGGACTATCTCCGCGATATTCAGCCAATTTTCGAATCGCATTGTTATCAGTGCCATGGTCCGACGAAACAGGAGAGTAATTACCGTCTTGATTTGCGCTCCCGCGCCATGGGGACGGGTGATCACGGAGCGGCGCCGATCAATCCGGGCGACAGTTCGGCCAGCCTGTTGATTCAGTTTGTTTCGGGCGACGGCGATTTGCTGATGCCGCCGGAAAACCTGTCGCCGTTGTCGGCCGCCCAAGTTGATTTGTTGCGTCGGTGGGTCGATGCTGGAGCAGATTGGCCGGCTGACGGCGAAGAACTTGACCCAGACCACATCACAACTGATCATTGGTCGTTTCAGGCCATCGCCAAGGTTGTGCCGCCTGACCTCGAGGCCCCAATCCAATTTCCATTGCAGGGTGCCCTGGATCGATTTGTTTTGGCCTCGTTAACCGAAAATGGACTTGCTCCTTCACCGGCCGCAGATCGGGTTTCGCTAATTCGGCGAGTTTATTTGGACATGCTAGGGTTGTTGCCGACGCCCGAACAAGTGGCGGCATTCGTCGAGGATCCAGCACCAGCGGCTTACGAGCAACTCGTAGAAAATGTGTTGGCTAGTCCCCGTTATGGCGAGCGCTGGGCGCGTCATTGGCTGGATGTTGTCCGGTTTGGTGAATCGACCGGTTACGAAGTCAATCGCGATCGGGCCAATGCCTATTACTATCGCGACTATGTGATCGAGGCGCTGAACTCGGATAAACCGTATCGCGATTTTGTCATGGAACAAATCGCTGGCGACGCTTTGGGTGTCGATGAGGCGACTGGATTTTTGGTCGGCGGGCCGTATGACATCGTTAAGAGTCCCGATATCAATTTGACCTTAATGCAACGCGAAGACCAACTGGCTGATTATGTGAACACGACGGCCACGACATTTCTCGGGCTGACGGTGGGATGTGCGCGCTGTCACAACCATAAATTTGATCCGATCTTGCAACGCGATTATTTTGCGATCCAAGCCATTTTCGCGGGTGTGGAACACGGCGAGCGAAAATTGTCTGGGCGATCAAGTGCCGGACTGTCAGCCTCGATCGAAAGCGTACAACATGAGCTCGATCAACTGACATCGCGATTCACAAAGTTCAAAGAATCAGCGCCCGCCACCGCTGAATTTACCGACCGGTTACCGGTGCTAAACCCGGCGATGAACTGCGACGAGTTCGCACCTACATTGGCGAAGTGGATCCGGTTTAAGGTCGCCCGCACGAATCAAGCCGAGCCCTGTTTGGACGAATTGGAAATTTATGCAACTGGTGACGACACCAATTTGGCATTGGCGTCGTTCGGCGGGGTCGCATCATCGGGGGGCGATTATGCCGGCAATCCCAAACACCAACTCGAGCATATCAATGATGGCCAGTATGGCAACGATCACAGTTGGATTGCCAGCCAAACTGTGGGTGCCTGGGTCCAAATCGCGTTGCCCGAACCGCGCTCGATTCAAAAAGTGATCTGGGGGCGTGATCGCCAAGGGCAACTCAGCGATCGCTTGGCCATTCGTTATTCGATTGAGGTGTCCTTGGATGGCGAGCAATGGCAAGAAGTGTTTAGCTCACATCGCCGCCAACCCTATTTGGTCGAAGGACAGGCGGAACTCGAGGGAGATTTCATCGAACGATTGCCAGCGGAACTTGCTGAACCAGCGCGGAAATTGCTGGCCGAGATTGACGCGGCGCGAATCGAGGCGCAACGACTCGAAGGGCAAATTCCGCTGGCCTATGTTGGTCAGTTTAAAGAACCTCAAACAATTTATCGACTTCATCGTGGCGATCCACTAGCGCCGCGGGAAGAGGTCCTGCCGGATACGCTGACTGTGCTCGGTACGCTCGGGTTGGAAAAATCCACGCCCGAACAACAGCGACGACTGATGTTCGCCCAATGGCTGGTTTCAGAAAAAAATCCGCTGACGGCGCGGGTGATCGTGAATCGAGTTTGGCATTACCATTTTGGACAAGGAATTGTCGCGACGACCAGCGATTTTGGTAAAAACGGTGGCGCGCCGACGCACCCTGAGTTGTTGGATTGGCTGGCAACCGAATTCACGGCTCAAGGTTGGTCATTGAAATGGCTGCATCGACAGATATTATTGTCGAGCACGTATCGACAGGCCGCGACTCCCCGGGCGGAATCGCTCGCCATCGACGCAGACAGTAAACTATTGTGGCGTTTTCCGCCTCGTCGATTGGAAGCCGAGGCAATTCGCGATTGTGTGTTGCAGGCCTCCGGAAAATTGAATTTGGCCGCCGGTGGCCCAGGATTTTTGCTGTTCAAGATCGACCGAGAAAATGTGCATCATTATTTTCCGCTGGAAGAGTTTACGGCGGAGCATTTTCGACGAATGATTTACATGACAAAAATTCGACAAGAGCAAGACGACGTCTTCGGCGCGTTTGACTGCCCCGATGGAGGACAAACGATGCCCAATCGGAATCAAAGCACGACCGCGTTACAAGCCTTGAATCTAATGAATAGTCCGTTCATCATCGAACAAGCTGAATTTTTTGCTCAGCGGTTGGAAACGAGCGCGGGGAAACAACCGCAGGATCAAGTTCGGTTAGCCTATGAGTTGTTGTTCTCTCGTCTTCCCACCGAACTCGAGACCAGCGATGCCTTGGGCTTCGTCCAACAACAGGGATTGATTGCATTTTGTCGTGCGATGTTGAATGCCAACGAGTTTCTATTCTTGAGTTGAACACGATGCCTCAACCATTTCGCAGTCGCCACTTGATGGACCGCCGCAATTTCCTGTCGAATACGACGACGGGTTTGGGAGGAATCGCCTTGATGCAATTGCTGGGGGCACAAAACCTGTTGTCCGCCGCGCAAAATGACCAATCGCCCATTCGTCCTTTGATTGACCCGACGCGACCCAATTATCCACGGCAACCGCATTTCAAACCAGCCGCGAAAAATGTGTTGATGATTTTCTGCGCGGGTGCTTGTAGCCAGCTCGATACGTTTGACTACAAGCCAAAGTTGATTGAGTTGGATGGAACAGCGATGCCCGGGGAAAAGATCGTGACCTTTCAGGGAGGTCAGGGGAATCTGCAACGCAGCCCTTGGAAGTTTAAGCCGCGAGGTCAGACCGGCAAAATGGTCTCGACGTTGGTTGATCACCTGGGTGAACTGGCGGACGACATGTGTTTTGTGCACTCGTTGACCAGTAAGACGAATACCCATGGACCAGGCGAAAATTTCATGTCGACCGGTTTCACGCTGGAAGGCTTTCCGAGCATTGGGTCTTGGGCCTCCTATGCGCTGGGCAGCGAAAACGAAAATTTGCCGGCCTTTGTCGCGATCCCCGATCCACGAGGCAAACCACAGTCCAGCGTCAACAATTGGGGCCCCGGGTTTTTGCCGGCGGTGTTTCAGGGAACTGATTTCAATGCCAGTTCGCCGGTTCGCAACTTGGATCGACCGAACGGGATTTCTGCTGGCCAGGATGTTGCCACGCGACAGTTTTTGAAACGACTGAATGAGCGACATCTGGATCAGTTTCCCGGCGATACCGAACTAGCCGCCCGCATTGCCAGCTATGAGTTGGCGGCCAAAATGCAATTGAGCGTTCCCAGGATTTGTGATCTTTCGTCGGAGCCAGAGCATGTGCTGAAAATGTACGGCGCTGATTCACCGAATTCGCTCAAGGCAGCATTTGCGCGGAATTGCATTTTGGCTCGGCGATTGATCGAACAGGGTGTTCGATTTATTCAGTTGTTCAATGGTGCCTACCAAACCGGTGGCGAGGGTACCAGTAACTGGGATGGGCACAAACAACTCAAGGAACAGTATGAGATTCACGGGGAAATCCTGGACCAACCCGCTGCCGCGCTGTTGCAGGATTTGAAACAACGGGGGTTGTTGGATGATACCTTGGTTGTGTGGTGTACTGAATTCGGGCGCATGCCAACTTTTCAAGAAGGTGCGAGCGGGCGCGATCACAATCCGGCCGGGTTCACGTCGTGGCTGGCGGGCGCGGGTGTGAAGTCTGGTTATTCGTATGGAGCGACGGACGAGTTTGGCTACAAGGCAGTGGAAAATGTGGCGACAGTGTATGATTTCCATGCAACAATCTTGCACCTGTTGGGGCTAGATCATCGACGACTGAGTTTTTACCATAATGGCATTGAACGGCGACTGACCGACGTGCATGGGCAAGTGATTCACGATATATTATTGGAAACTTAATACTTGGGAGTTTTTTATGCAGCGCAAATCAAATGAAAAATCCGGTTGGCATCGTAGGTCGGGTCTGGTCTATCAAGTCACTCCGGACGAGGTCCAACAATATAATGATCAAGGCTATTTGATCCTGAATGACTTTTTGAATGCAGCCGAGCTGGCGACGATTGATCCTTGGTTCGAACATTTCATCATGGGTAACGAGCCGGGCATGGAACGCGACTTTTGCGACATGAGTCAGCCCTATGGTACGCCATTCGAAGAGTTTCGCTTGGTCAATGCGATGTTGCCAAGTAAGTATCGTGCGGAATTGGTTAACAATATCTATTTTCAAGTTGCCCAAAGTGTGGCAGATCAACTCTACAGCGGTGGTCAGGCGGTCATGGATTACGAGCAGTTTCTGGCCAAGAAACCTCAACAACATGCGGCGGAATTTGCCATGCATCAGGATTTAGGATACTGGCCCAAGACGGAAAAGACTTGGACCGCGACTTTTTCGTTGGCGTTGACCGATTCCGATTTGGTCAATGGTTGCCTGCAAGTCTGCCCTGGGACCAATAAGGAACCCGAGCTACGCCAACATCGCCCCAAAGATTTTGGTGGAAAATCCGGCGATGGCGAAGTGAATCGCGACGAATCGCATACCTTGGTGATCGAAACCAAGGCGAGCGATGAAATCGCCTACTTGCCTGTCAAACGTGGCAGTGTCACGATTCATGATGAACGGATTGTGCATGGCTCGGGTGGCAATACGTCTCAGGAATGGAGAAAGACGTATGTGATGGCATTTCGCGATGCCCAAACCGTACAGCAAGAACGCGCAATGGGATTCACCCATTCACATAATGATCAAGTGAATTGGGACGAGATTGTCCATTGATTTTCTTCATTGATGTTAGTTGTTCGACCGACTCGGAAATCGAGTTTCGGTCGGCCAGCTATGTTTGGTCCAATGAATTCGGATGCCCAGCAAGACCAGATTCTTGCACCGCTGTTTGACCGCTCGATGGTTCGGAACGAACCTTTTAACAAAAAAACGCAAACGATTTTCGTTTGCGTTGGCGCACTCAAAGTTTTTGGAAAAATCGTCAGGTGGGTTGAATGGTCAACCGCGTTTACCGCCGTCCAATCAATTGATAACTTCGCCAGAATGCCGTGGCGCTATTTCCGTTGACGCACCGGAAGGGGCGGGATATGACATTTCCATCGGAGCGACTGCGTTCGACGGGTACGACATTTCCATGGGAGCCGCATCGGTCGGATAACCAATCGATGGGTAGGCGGCATCCGTCATTGAATCGCAACCACATCCACTATCGCAAGTTTCGCAACCGCAGCCTTCATCACACGTGTGACGACGAAAACTCAGACTCTTGACTCGGTCCGTCATCCGTTGCAGGACATTCGGTTTGCAAGGATCAACGGGCACGTCGACCAAAGCCAGCCGTTTGCGCGTGACGCATTCGCTAACGAGCGCCAATCGACTTTTCGAACAACCGCATTCATCAGTTTCGCAGACGCGTTTCAGTCGTTTGACTTCACGTGTTACATCCACCAAGGCAATTTTTTTGCGGGTTTTTTGGCAAACCGGAGCTGAATCACAGCAATCGCAGTCTTGGGCTGACAATACCGTTGGGCACGCGAATGCCAAACATAAAATGCCAGAGAACATAATCTTGAACATGCTGCACCTTTCGGGAATCGGGAGATTTAATCTCGTATTTCGTGGCGAGTTTTGGGATGTCGCAACGTAGTCATTTGAGTTGGAAAGTATTTTTTCCGACCTATGTGTATTCGGTCAACGCTAGCTCAAAGGATCAGACGGATCAAACTTTTTTGCTGCGGATTTCGGCATCGGCCCCGTCTGGCGAAGGAAAGATGCGTTCGATCGATACAGTTGGTATATTCCACGCACGGGCAACTAGTCCTCGGACCTTCAAGAGCATCTGTGCCGGTGAGGATCGCAAAGTGGTCGGGAACTGACCGACGCCGGTCCGTTCGTCTATCTGTGTCGGGAACGGCCTTGTGCGTGGGTTGAAAAAACAAAAAAACCACCAGCCAAAATTGGCTGGTGGTGGATCGCGATCGAATTTTTCGGCGACGGCTTGGGGATAGTCAACGACTACGACCCGGGTCGCACGAGTCGATTAATACATGTCTTGGTCGCCACCGTGTCCATGGCTGCTGCCGGCTTTCTCTTTTTTCGGTTTTTCGGCAATCAGTGCGTCGCTGGTGAGCAACAGGATGGAAACGCTGGCGGCGTTGTGCAAAGCGGTTTTGGTCACTTTGGCCGGATCGATCACACCGGACTTGACGAGATCTTCGTACGTGTCAGTCAGGGCATTGTAACCGAAGTTGCCTTTACCTTCCAAAACTCGTTCGCAGACAATTCCGCCATCTTGTCCGGCATTGGACGCAATCATGCTCAACGGCGAGCGGCAACTTTTGATAACAATGTTGTAGCCGGTAACGAAATCATCGTCACTGTCTTTGGCAGGAGCGACTTGGCTCGCCGCTCGCAACAGGGCCACACCACCGCCGGGAAGAATGCCTTCTTCGACAGCCGCCCGCGTAGCATGCAGAGCGTCTTCGACGCGTGCTTTCTTTTCTTTCATTTCGCTTTCAGTTGCGGCACCGACGTTAACTTTTGCGACGCCACCAGCCAATTTAGCCAATCGTTCTTCCAGTTTTTCACGATCGTAATCGGAAGACGTGTTTTCGATTTCGCGGCGAATTTGATCGATACGAGCTTTGATTTCCGAATTTTTTCCGGCCGGTTCGATAATTGTTGTTTGGTCTTTGCCGACCATAACTTTCTTTGCGCGACCAAGTTCTGCCAAGCCAATGGAATCGAGTTTCATTCCGAGAGCTTCGAAGACCGCGGTGCCGCCAGTCAGGATGGCGATGTCTTCCATCAGGGCTTTGCGTCGATCACCATAGCCGGGGGCTTTTACGGCACAGCAATGGAAGGTGCCGCGCAATTTGTTGATCACCAATGTCGCCAGGGCTTCGCCTTCGATATCTTCAGCAATCATCAACAGCGGTTTGTTTTGCTGAACGACTTTTTCCAGCAACGGAACCATATCCTGGATGTTGGAAATTTTCTTTTCAAAAATTAGCACATAGGCGTCTTCGAGGACGCATTCCATTGAAGCGGTTTCGTTAACGAAATAGGGCGAGAGATAGCCGCGGTCAAACTGCATCCCTTCCACCCACTCGACTTCGGTTTTCAGGCTCTTGCCTTCGTCGACCGTAATCACGCCATCTTTGCCGACCTTCTCCATCGCACCAGCCAGCAGTTCGCCGATTTCGGCATCGTTGTTCGCGGCGATCGCGGCAACGTTTGCCATTTCAGTCTTGTTTTTGATCTTGATGGACATGCTGGACAATTTATCGGAAATGTCCTTAACAGCCGCTTCGATACCGTTTTTTAGTTGAATCGGATTGACACCGGCAGTCACGGCTTTGAGACCTTCGTTGAAAATCGCTTCGGCCAACACAGTTGCCGTAGTCGTTCCATCTCCGGCAACGTCGCTGGTCTTGCTGGCGACCTCACGAACCATCTGAGCGCCCATGTTTTCATAGACGTCTTCTAATTCGATTTCTTTAGCCACACTGACACCGTCTTTGGTTACGGTGGGTGAACCAAAACTTTTTTGCAAAATTACATTTCGGCCCTTGGGACCGAGTGTGACTTTGACAGCACGCGCCAGTTTGGAAACGCCACGACGAATCGCTTCGCGGGCTTCTTGTTCGAAAGCAATCATTTTTGCCATGATTAGTGATCTCCTGGTTTCAGGTTAATTGTTGGTAAGTTAAGAATTGAATTGGGGTCGGGGTGACGGTTACTCGATTACGGCCAACACGTCGTCTTCACGCATGAGCAGGAATTCCGCCTCGCCGATTTTGATTTCGTCAGGACCGTAGGTGGTAAACAAGACATGATCACCCGGTTTCAGTTGCAATGGACTGCGCGTACCGTCTCGCAGAATGCGTCCGTTGCCGACGGAGATCACGGTGCCCCGAACTGGTTTGTCTTTGGCAGACTCAGGAAGGAAAATTCCGCCTGCGGTTTTGACTTGGGAGGCTTCTCGCTCGACTACGATGCGGTCACCAAGGGGCTGCAGTTTCGCGGATGATTTGGAATTCTTGCCAGATTTTTCTGCGGTTTTGACGGCCATGAAGCGAGTCTCCTGAATGTTTCGAAGGGTGATAGATGGGTTCGTCCCGAGAATGTTGAGGAAACTCGAGACTGCCATTTTTGCGGTATATTAAACGGTGGAGCTCAACAAAGGCAATTGGCGCGCCAATTGCCTTTTCCCTTAAAAGATATTTTTTCGGTCGGCGGAAGGGGACTGCAAATCCAGCCACTTCGAAATCGCGACAGGGGGGCCTTGAAAGATCGGGAACCCATGAGAAAATCTTGACATAGCAATGGTCACGGAATCACGATGACAGATTGGCAGAGGATGTTTGGGTCAATCGGTTGGATTTTTCGCTTTTTTGGGGCGGCAGGCTCAGAAAGATCGACAAAGTGCTCTTGGAGAGCGCCAAAACCGTTGCCAATTGCGGCTTGGTTAGCACAATGAATAGAATACTGCCGTTGGGCGCCTGCTGAAATCTTGTTCAAGATCGCGTTAGTTAAATACCTATGACCATCAAAGCACATTGCGGGAGTTGCGGGACTGGCTTTCAAGCGAAGGACTCGTTGGCTGGAAAGCGAGTTAAATGCCCCAAATGTGACCAACCCATTATGATTGGCACTACGATTACTTCACCGAGTCCAGGCCAGGTTGGTGCGCTGGCCCGCCCGGCGACCGTTGGCAGCAGAAAAACGTCGCCCACTCCGACCTATAATCCGTTGTTGGATTTATTGGACGAAGTCAACGTTAAATCGGCGGTGCGCGGTCCGATGTGCCCGAATTGTTCGGCCGAATTAAGAACTGGCGCAATTCTCTGTGTCGCCTGCGGCTTCAACATCGAAACCGGTAAGCGATTGAAAACCTCGGTTTCTGATGATGAGGGAGACGATATCGGAATCGCCGATGTTGGAATGACCGACGCCGATAAGATTATGGCGAAAGCCGAAAAAGATATCGATGATATGCCGGTCACCAGTCACGGCCAGGATTTCGGCGACGGCGCCGATTCGTTTTTGATCGCTGCGGTGGCAGGCGTCATATTGCTGGTGCTGATCGGAGCGGGTTTGACCGTGGTGTTGACGATGGAGACGATCACCCAATATGTGGCTTCGTATTTCATCAGCTTTTTGGCGTCTTTGGTATTGGCGGTTTGCATGGCAGTCTGGATTACCATTGTTGCTTTTTTGCAAAAACCCGCGCATGGTGTGGCCTGTGTTTTTACCGGTGGGTTATGGTGTATCGTATTCGGGTTTATGCAAGGCAAGCAATTGTTGGTTCCGACGGTGGTGCTGTTGGCATCGTTGGTCATTGGAGGGGGATCTGGAGCGATGACCATGTACAAAGGCATCACGCCATCCAATGAAAAATCCGATCGTCTTTGATCAACCTTACCGCGATCAATTCGAACGACTGTGGATTAGCCACGATTTCGCCGACACGGGACAACGTGCGGAATTCGGACTTGCGGTAAGCTCAAAATTTGGGCCGGAAATTGTCCGCCGTGGGAAATTCCGTGTTGACCCCTACAGGTTCGCAATAATCGGGTTTTCTCTGCCGTTTCGCCGCAAATAGTTGTTCCTTTGACGTGGACTTCGGGAATCCGAGACGGTAATCTTAGGGGGTTAGTCCAGCAAGGACCCGTGCCAGCATTTTTGCTGAACAAGCCGGCTCGCTGCCGCGACAATTGCTGATAGTTGCATTCTACCGGTCAACAACAATTCGCGAACTTCATGGTCAAACGATTCTACTCGATCCGTATTCCCATTTTCGGCAGCGTTGCGATGTTGCTGATGTGTGTGGTGTTTTTTCTGCTGCCATTTGCCCTGCGCGGAGCGCGGTTGGGTCTAAAGGACATGCAGAACAACGTTTCGGATTGGCTGCCGTCGACGTACCCAGAAACAAAAGACTTAAATGAATTCCGCCAATACTTTTATGGAGATCAATTCGTCGTCGTCAGCGGGCCCTGGTGCAAAGAAGGGGATGCCACATTTGAGAAACTCAAACGGGAGATTCGGCGGGAATCTCTGGATTACGAACAGGATCTAAAGGCCAGCCAAAATGAAGAAGAACTACGCGCTCATCGCAAGGGCGATGAATTGGGATTGTTGTTCACCGGGAAGTACCACGAGGATTGGGGCGAACACAACGAAAAATGGCTACAGGGCCGCAACGGCAAGTGGTATTTCGTAAATCGCCAAGGCGAACTGTTCCGTTGGGAGGGGCAGAACAATATTGTCGAAGGATTAAAGCGATTCGTCGAGCGCACCGCTAACGGCAACAATAAAGCCAACGGGACCTATATCGACACATTTGGGCCGCCACCGGATGGGCAGAACGAAAATACATTTTATCAATTCCCGCAAAAATTATGTTGTCGACCGTTTAAGTCCGTGATTTCTGGTCCCGACGTGTTCGAACAAATGGCCGGTCCAGATGGGACCTTGCGCATCGGTAGGTTCGGCGACGAGGACTTGAGTACCTTTGAAGCCAAGGTCGAGGCCCACCAGCGATTGACTGGTGCGCTGTTTGGCCCCACTCCGTCGCGCAGTTTCAACTGGACGTTTGATTCATTGTTACAACAGGTTGACGAGCGGTTACGAGTAACGCTGAAGTCCGATCCAGCGTACCAACTTGCTTTTGACGAGTTTGTGAACCATGAAGTCGCGGCGAATTATCACGGCGAACTTGCCCAGTTGGTGACTGCCAGTCAGTCAAAACGACTGGATGCTTGGTATCGCGTCTGGTACCAATTGGAACTCGATCCTCCCGCACGCCAGACTTGTTTAGTTGTGACACTCAACGAACCGATTATCGGGGAGTTGGCACGAGCGATTGGTCGACCGATGATGGGCAAGCCGCGAGGGCGTTTGCCAGAACTAGCGATCGGAAAATGTGGAATTCTGCTCGACAATTTTCACATGGGTGGCCCTCCGTGTGACAACGTCGCGATCGATGAAGAAGGAACGAACACGCTGATTCGCCTCGCGGGTTTGTCCCTGGTTATTGGCATGAGTTTAGCCTATCTGAGTTTCGGCAGTATCCGAATTGCCTTCATGCTGTTTTTCGTCGGCGTTGCAGCCGCGATCTCAAGTTTGTCGTACGTTTGGTTTGGTGGTCAAACCATGGATGCGATTTTAATGACCATGCCGTCATTGGTTTATGTGATGGGACTTTCCAGTGCGGTCCATTACGTGAATTACTATCGCGATGCATGTCATGAGCATGGGCCCAGCCGCGCCGCAGAAATCGCGTTAAAACACAGTTGGTTTCCGTCTTTTTTATGTGCTTTTACGACCTCGTTGGGGTTGATCTCATTGTTGACCAGCCCGATTCGACCAATTTACAAGTTTGGTTTTTTCTCCGCCATTGCGGTCATGGCAACGATGCTGCTGTTGTATGCTTTTTTGCCCAGTGCCCTGACAATCTGGAAACCGGGTTACAAACGAGTTTCCTCGGCAACGCCTCGTTCGCCATCCGAAATGTCATTCCGATTGGAAAGGATGTGGGATCGGATTGGTGAGTGGATTGTCGGCCATTACCAATTGGTGCTCTGTGGCGCTGTCTTGGTTATGCTGCTGTGTTCGATCGGTCTGTTCAAAGTACAAACGACGGTCCAATTATTGAAGTTGTTTGATGCGGATGCCAAGATCTTACGCGACTATCGCTGGATGGAAGAGAATCTTGGAGAATTGGTTCCGGCGGAAATTGTGATTTGCGTTGATCGTGAAGCGCAGCGCGAGCCTTATGCAAAAGCCGTCAGTGATGAACAAAAATCACTGGCGTTGCAAAACCTTCCTGCCGGTGCTGATGTCGATGACTTGATTATCAAATATGATAACAATGCGTTGGACCTCAAGTTTTCTATGCTGGAGCGAGTCGAGTTATCTAGTCGTGTTCGAAGACAATTGGAAAAGTTTTTCGGCCCGGAAGGGCTGGGTGTAGTCGGTTCAGGAATGTCGACCGATGTATTTGTGCCCTTGTTTCGGATCGATTCAAGTGTCGATTCACTCGTCCGACGGCAGTTTAGCGCGTCTTTGTTTGCCAAACGGTCCGAAATTTTGGCTCAGGACTATCTGGCCGCCGTGGGCGAAAAAAATTCGGGCAGTGCACCGGCCGATAAAGAGATTGGGGATCAAGACAAGCTTGGTCGTGAAATGTGGCGCATCAGCATCCGGTTGGCGGCACTTAGTGACGTGGACTATGGACAGTTTATCAACGACCTGAAACGGGTGGTCGAGCCGATTATCAATGCCTACCGTTTCAGGACCAAGATTTTTCAGCAACTGCAAACGGAGTTGGGAGAAAGTGCGGGTGACCAATGTCGGATTTTGGTATTGGGTCCTGATCCCGATTTAGGGGGCCAAGTTGTCGAGGCGGCCTTCGCTGAGACTAAGTCCATGGCCGAGTTTGTGGATCAAACGTTTATTTTTTCGGATACTTTACAGGATTTACTGGAAAATCGCGGGATTACCGACATCAAGCTGAAAAATCGACCGAACCCCAAGAAATCCTACGTCTGGCTAGATCCCGATCGCAGTGGGATTGCCGATCCAGAATTGGCACCGGACGAGATCGAAAAGCGAAAAGCGTTTTTTGACCACGAAACTTTCGGCAAGTTTCTCAAGCAGTTTGATTGTGTCGTCTTGATAGAAGATGATCCCCTGTTTGACCTGGATTTCATCCGAGCCGGCTCGAAACAGTTGGTTGATTGTCGGGAGCACGTTTTTGACATTGACCCGCGAACCAATTTGCCAGTAACCGGGCTGCTGACCGCTTGGGATCAACAGAAAGCTGGTAAAGCGGTGGACATTTCGGCGATTTACACCGGAATTGTTCCAATCGTCTATAAAGCTCAGCGTGCACTGCTAATGAGTTTGATTGAAAGCACGGGATTGGCGTTTTTGATGATCGCATCCGTGATGATGCTCCTGTTGCGGGAATGGAATTCGCCAGTCCGTTTGGGGAATTTGTTGAATTTCAGGGGAGGATTTTTAGCGATGGTTCCCAATGTGTTTCCCTTGGTTATTGTCTTTGGCTACATGGGAATGCGCGGGATCAAAGTTGATATTGGATCGATGATGACGGCCAGCGTGGCATTGGGGGTGGCGGTCGACGACACGATTCACTTTTTGAATTGGTATCGCGTGCGACTGGCCAGTGGTCGGACCCGTTTGGAAGCGATCAAAGACACGTATGGCCGAGTGGCCACCGCGATGACCCAGACCGCTTTGATTGGTGGACTGGGATTGGCGGCATTTTCGTTGAGTACGTTTACTCCAACCCAACGATTTGGCACGTTGATGTTGTGCCTGCTGGTGGTTGCGCTGATTGGTGATTTAATTATGCTTCCGGCGCTGTTGGCAAGTCCGCTGGGAAAATACTTCGGCAAAGAACGGCCCCGAACCGAAGAAACAATCGTCGAAAATCAACCGGAATTCATCGTGATTCCTACACAACTAAAAATTGTCGGAACCTATTCACCGGAAGTCATTCTGCCCGATAAATCTAGAACCCGAAATTCAAAACGACAGCGCTAGAGTTTCCGACAGCATTAAATCGTCGATCTAATCGTCATATTTCAAATGTACACGATCTCCGCTTTTGGCGCTCTCGTGAGCGCTGACGACGACCTTCATGGCTCGATACGCGTCTTCCGGATCGGTAGTCTTGCGGATAAAACTCGTAACAGCGCGATGAAATCGATCCAACATTTGCTCCCCCACACTGCGTTCGGATTCCAACGATTCAGTATGTTGACCCGCTTCATCGAACCAGGTCAGGCTCGATGGCAAGTCAATAAAGGCAATGCCTCGTTCGCAAAGAACTTGTATCGAAGCGGGCCGTTTAAAGGATAGCGCATCGGACCAACGTTCCGGAATGTAATGGCCGACACTGATTTGGGCTTGCGGTCGAGCGCCGCCACAAGTGCTATTGGGTTCTTTGGGATAAGCCGGGAAATCCAGGCTGACCATCTGATAAAACAGATCCGTGGTCTCGTCGTGTTGTTCGTGAATCGCGCTGACCACCGAGGCGGGATCGTCATTGACCAGATACCGGCACCAGTCGACCTGTTCCATCAGGTACCGCCAAACCAATGGACAATAATCGCCTCGTCGCAAAGAATTTGATTGACTCTCCATCGGCATCCGTTCATGGCAAAACAACAATCGCGGTTTTCCCAGTCGCGTGGCAATCAATTCTTTAAGACGGATCGTCGCTGGCGAATGGCGGCGCGGCAGCTCCGCCATGAACGCCACGCCGGATTTTTCGATTCTCGTACGGATTTCGAGCGCTTGACTTGGCGAGATGTCGAGTGCTGCGGAACTATACACGGCTTTGCCCGCTTCGCAGGCCGCCAAAATAGGCAGTGGCCCATACCATTCGGGAGACAAAGCCAGCACGGCATCGATATCATCGCGTTCAACGAGAGCCCGAAATCCATCGACCGAAACGGCCTTGAATTCTTCCGCCACCATCCGCGATTTTTCGGCCACTTCACAACAAACAGCCCGAACTTCAAATCGATCCGACATGGCTTTCAGCGCTGGCCGGTGACGTGTCTTCCATTGGTCGCCAAGTCCGATTAAGCCGACACGAAGTTTCATGAAGTTCAAGAGGGTAAATTATTGGGAAACGCATTAGGACTAACCATTCATCGTTTGTCTCCCTGAATCCGACCCAGCGATTATATCATTTTTGTAATCGATTTACCAATTTTATCGCTGTACCGTTGCCTCCGGCTCGGGGACGCTGCCAATTCCGCTACATTCTGTCGCACTCGACAACTCGTCGACTGCGGTGATTGCCTTGATCACGGCGGCCAATTTGGAATAAAGCGTAGATCTTATCGAAATTGTCGTCTGTCAACGAAAATCCAACTTGCACCGACTTGATTTGCCACCACTCTGATAGCATCGGTCGCCGATAAAACAGTAGGGGCGAAAGCAAGAAACTGAAGAAACCTTTCGAGCACGGATGCAAGGGTCTCATCGTTTTGGTTTGAATTGCTGCAAGGACGATTCGCACATTACCTGTGCAATACATGCAGGCTGAATGCTGGGCAAGGAATGGCCAACGTTTCAGGCTCAATTTCGGAGGAAGTACGTATGAAAGTTGTTTTAGCCGCGTTAACGTTAACCATTGTCGGTGTCGTTTCCAGTTGCGCCAATGCACAACAGCCAACCGACTATCGAACCGCTTACGAGCAATCTCAAGTCGGTGAAAAGCCGCTTTTGATCCTGGTTACTGCCACTTGGTGTCCACCGTGCCAAGTCATGAAAAAGACGACGATTCCTGAATTGATGCACAAGGAAGCCTTCAAAGACTTCAATTATGCCACCGTCGATTTGGACGAAGAACAAACTCTAGGGCGCCAATTGATTGGTGACCGGGGAGTTCCGCAACTGATCATGTTTGAAAAACAAGGCGATCAGTGGGTTCGTCGTTACCTGACTGGAATTCAAACTCCGCAAACTGTCGAAGCTTTTGTTGCTCAAGCCGGTGCGGTTCGCCTGGCGAATGTCGAATCCGGCGTTGTTGAGAAATAAGTTTTTCCATAAACTAAAGTTAGTAAAAGAGCTACGGACAACCGCAGCTCTTTTTTCGTTTGCTGGATTGCCACCTGCGACCAGAGCCCCTGGTGAAAATTTCAATTGTCATTCCGGTCATCAACGAAGCGTCGACGATTGCCAACGCAATTGAACGAGCGTGGCAATGCGGTGCCGACGAACTGATTGTCGTCGATGGAGGCAGCAGCGACGGAACGATTGAGATTGCACGCAATGGGAATTGCAATTTCCTCAGTGGCTTAACGGGCCGTAGTCGGCAAATGAATCTTGGTGCTCAAGCAGCGCAGGGCGACGTACTACTGTTTTTGCATGCCGACAATTGGCTCGCGCCCGACGCCTGCCAACAGATTCGGACGGTATCGCAGTCAGGCGATTCATTGTGGGGTGGTTTTCGACAACGCATCGCTAACCCAGCCAGAAAGTACCGTTGGCTGGAAGCCGGGAATGCCTGGCGCGCCAGTTGGCAACGCTTGATTTATGGTGATCAGGCGATGTTCATCAACAGCCAATTGTTCCGTTCTGTCACAGGGTTTCCCGAACAGCCATTGATGGAAGATTATGAGATTTCGCGCATTTTGTGTCGGGTCGCACGGCCAGTTCTTTTACCAGGTCCCGTGCATGTTTCGGCACGTCGTTGGGAGCAAAACGGAGTCGTCCGCCAAACGTTGTTGAATTGGACCTTGGTGGCGAAGTATCGCTTGGGTTACACACCCGAGCAGTTGCAACGCAGCTACCATCGACATGATAAAAAGTAGCGGCAGCATCGCTCTTCAATCGCGAAAATTCCTTGAGCCCTTCCACCGAAGTTCCTTTTGGGAAGAATCCGGCGAGCCTGCGTTAGTGCTCAACTCGTGCCAAAGAATAGCCAATCCGTTTGTTCTTCAGCGATCAGGTCATTCCAAACAGTAATCGCGTTAACTTGTACTGCAGAAAAAACGGTCCGCATGTTGTCCAGTAACGGCGTATCGGAAGCATACGACCAAATCGCCAAGACACCGCCGGGTTGTAGACTCTCCCGCGCGGCGCGCAAACCCGCGACTGAATAGAAACCGTGACTTTGTTCCCCCAAAACATCTTCGGGCGAATGATCAACGTCAATCGCGATCAAGTCAAACGCAGAACTGGCCTTTGTCATCAGCTGGAAATAGATGTCCCCCAAGTTCACTTGGAGTCGCCGGTCCGAGTTCAAACTAGCGGCCAAAGGAATTTTTTCAGTCAAAAGCCAATCGATTACCGGCGGCAGAAATTCCACGACTTCCACCAGGGCGACGTCGTTCCATTTTAGAGCTTCGGCTGCCGTGTATCCCAACCCTAAGCCCCCTACCAAGACACTCAACTTGCGATCAACGTCGGAAATCGAGTTTCGATTTTGGCGCACCAGCTGCAAACCGATTCTGGACAATTCGCGCTCGGATTCTGTGAGGTAGCTGCTCATCAAAAACTCGTGATTCAGCGTCACCTCCGTCACGATGGTTGCCGGCTGAGACAACAACTCCCGACGGCGCAAAATCAATGTGCCCAAAACCGTCTCTTGGTAGTCCAATATTTCGAAGATCGTCATGACGCCCACGGACAATTCATGTTTGGTAAATTTGCGAATTTTGTTGCGTAATTTGGCCGGAAATGACGTTGTTCAGTCGGTCGATTTTCGCTAATTAAATGGGTCAATGTTTGCACGAATTCGACTCACAGGTCGTGGTTATTGCGCGAGGCCAATTTCGGAACACTTAATGAGCAAGCGAAAGCCGAAAGAATGTCGACGCTATGTGGATCTGTGGGCAGTGCCTGGCATCCATCCGAGCAATATTGAATTTTTGCAAAAACTCAAAACTGCCGATACGCAACACTTTACCAAGAACATGAACGCTGTTGGTACGGTAAAAGAACAAATTCTCGAAACCAAAAAATGGGAAACGAGCTATCTGATCGGCGTGCGAACCGATATCTGGAAGCCAGATGCTGCAGAAATGGAACGGACGCTGGAAGTGATGCAGGAAAAACGCAAAGATGAACTGCGCCGTGAAATCAAGGGTTACGGACGGTTGAACGAGAAGCAGTCGGAAAAACTGGATGAACAATTGTCGGAAGATGCGGTCATGCAATTGCAGTCTGAAGACGTTGAGCGGCGGCGGTTGGTGCTAAAGCTGTTCAAGACGGCCGGCGAACGAGTCAATTGGGCCGGCACGATCGAAGAGATCACCACCACCGAAATCCAGAGCTCGCTGGGCTCAAACCGAAGTCTCTTGACGATGGCGGTAATGTTGCCCAGAAACGATTACGTAACAACTGTCCAACAAACTCATCGAACATTTCGAATTCCGTCTGTGTTCTCGTTTTGTTATTTCCTTGACGATCAAGTCTACTATGTGTTGTTACAACGCCGTTGGTTTTCCATCGGCGCGGACTTCGACGTGATTTGTGAAGGCCAATCGATCGGGTTGATCGATGGCCGCTTGATTGGATTCGGGTCCGACAGCTATCTCAATCTGTCGGACCATCCGTTATCAACCAGCGTCCAGTTTGTTGATTTATTGACTTTGTTTGCCGCGTCCATCGGCTATCACGCCGCCATGCGACGCAGTGTCCGCGAACGCGTCTCCGCCTACCTGGCCGGCGAAGGACATCGACATGTCATCGACGATGAAGAGTTGCGCTTGCGCCATAACGGCCGCAAAGCCGCTTGATCTCGAAAGGAACCATCCAGCGCATGCTCCAGTTCGATTGGAGACAAGCCATTGCGGCGACTATCGAGATTTCTGGCTGTTATGTTTGTCGATGAAACCAATGATAACTTCTAATCGGTTTTGAAAAAGTACTTTTTGTTGTTCGTCTTTCTCGATGTGTTCTTCGACGCTCGCGGCTTTGATCGAATCGATAGCCTTTTCGGCGGCTTGGGCATTGTTTTCGAGTTCGCTGTTCGCAATCGTTTCCAATCGCGGCAGGAAATTCTGCGCTTGATGGCCGAGCCGTCCGATTGTTACGATCGCGTTGAGGGCAACCCAGTCATCTTGATCGTCCAGCAGACCGGCAATGGTGTTCAATGAGTCGTGATCGTAGGGATTCAGCTTGGCCAGAAAGGCCGCCCCCCAACCACGAATGGTCTTGTCGCTACTTGTCAGCCCGTCCGTGTATCGCCGTTTCAATTCGATTGGCGAAACCAGTTGGCAGTTCGCCGGTATCTTCAACGCGTCCAGCTCAAATTGATCGTCCAGTCGAATTGTGATCCGAGGATGAAGTGGCCAAAACAGACCACCCTTGTCTAATTCTGTTTGGTGTTTCGCAATCCCGCCAACTAAATGCATTTCGCAATTGAAACTAAATTTTCGATTCTGATCAAAATTGGAAACCGAACCAGGCCCCGGCAAAATTACGATCTCTCGGACATCCTGTTCCAGCTGGCTAAAGTTCGCCAACAATTGATTCAGCTGCTCGACGTTGCCTTGGTAATAAAACCGCTCGTCACCATTGACCCAGGAGTGATACACCCGAGACTTGTGATTGGCCACTGGCATAATGTTCTTCCACGCCGTGTAGTTCAACGCGTTGAGCGGTTTGTTCCCGATGGTTTCTTCGCCCATAAATTCATTGCCAATTGCGTCCGCCGCTTGAATGATCGTTGAAACTGAAATGGCGGACCACAAGATTACAATAAATCCGATCCAACTGTATTTACGATTCATTCGTATGTCCGCCATGGTTAGGAGTAATGTCGACCGGGAAAAAATATTATGACTCGTGATTGATTCGCGCAGTTGATAGATGCCTTGGCCGAATCGTGGGATAGGCTTCCAGCCTGTCTTGAAAAAACTTGACAGGCTGGAAGCCTATCCCACATGTTTCGCTCGTTGCTTGGTTGGTTTTCAAGAAGAGTTCGAATCGTCAATCGACGCCGATTGTCAGGACTCGCTCTTTCTCACCCACCGTTTTTAACTGGATTGTCTTTGTCAGCACTCGTTCATCGGCGGTTCCAAAGCCTTGGTAAATCGTCAAATGCACCTTGTTTCGCAGACTGGTACGGTTCTGATTATTGCGAAATAGTTTCACAGCAACTTCATACTTGCCGGAGATCGCATCCGACAGCCGATACATTTCCGGGCCGAATCCGGTAGTGATGTCTTGCGTGATGTGGCCGCCGATGCGGGTGTCCTTCAGTTCGTAACTGCACTCTTGGCCGCTGGGTTCGAGCACATGCAAATCGACGTCGGTCTGATCTGTGTTCCACATCATTGTGACCAGCAAATCGGCCGATTCAAAGCCCAACAATTTCTTTAGCGACTCGCAGCGGGCATTGACGTAGTCTGGTATCGATGTCTTCAGGCCACCTTGAGTGACTTGCCGCAACAAATGCAGGTAATCGGCGGCGACAATTCGCCTGAAGTCTTCATTTCGATTTTCAAAGCTGGCTGCCAGTGCAATTTCGTAAAACACGATCGCCATGTCAGCTTTTTTCAGTCGGGCCAGACACTGGCCGATGGCTGGATAAACACTGGCATCGTAGGGACGAGCTTTGGCGATCGCCAGCAACAGCGGATAAGCCTGCGCCGGTCGGTCCAACTCCATGGCCGAAAATGCGACATCGCGGGCGATCACCAAGTCACCTGGATTGCGTTCGATCAGGCAACTCCAAACTTTGATGGCTTCATCGACGGACTTCGCAGCGCGACGTTTGGATTCCAGCTCGATGAGCTCATAGTTCAATTCCTGCTTGGCAAGCTCAAGTAGGTAACTCTCAGGCGCTGAGTTCAGCGTTCGCGGATCGCAATCAAGTGGTTGCGAAATCGCTTCGAATTCGATTTCCCTTAAAGCCAATTGCAGCGCTGTCGAGATTTTGAATTGCATGCCGGGCATGGATTCCAATCGCTGCAGCCAAGCGAGCATTTGCAATTTTGGATTCGCAATTCCGTCCGCGAAGGTTTGCAGAGTTTCGCTAACCAATTGTCCCGCGTTTTTGGACTTGATCACGAACAGATCTTCTTCAGGTTTGATGTCAAATCGCTCGTAGTCGGCTTCGGTCTCCAACATCAACAACGAACACGTGTCGCCGGTCACTCGAAAATGGCGGGCGTAAGCCGCAGAAACATCGAATAGTTGAGTTCCCAGGCTCTCCAACTGACCAACCGCGATTTGTCCATACAGGCGCGAGGCAAGTTCCGATTTCAACTTCGTCGGATGCACCAAAACGGTTTTGGTATTGGCGCCTTGAGTCAAATTAATCCGCAAATCGCCAGTCAATTCGCCGCGTCCCACGATCGTCAACGCTTGACCCGGATAAACCCACTCGACCCGGCCCGCAGTCAGCACATCTTGCGTTCCTTCGGATTCGATCGCGGCCAGTCGCCACGGTCGATGGCGATGTGCTGTCGACGCGGTCCTGATCTCGTCCTCGGTCGCAACGCTGAACACGGCGCCTCCGGATTGATTGGCCAGGAAACGCAGGTTCGCGATGGCGGTTCCGGTGAGTCCGGTTTGGTAGGCGAACAGAGTCCCCAGGCGTTGCTGAATTTGCGATTGAATCAATCGCAGGTTGGTTTCACCCCAGTTCACGGCTCCATCGCTCAGCAAAAACACATCCGGACCGGCTTCGGCCTCGCCTGAAATCCAAGTTGAGTTGGCTACCTTTTCAAACGCTCCGTACAGATCGGTGGCGCCCTCCAACGTGATTTGTTCGCAATCTTTCAGCAAAGCCTCCATATTTTCCGGTGTGTTAGCGACATAGCCGTCTCGCCAGTACGCACTGCCGACATCAAAAAATAGCACGTTGAATTGGGTCAGTGAATCCCGATTATTTTCCAAGGTAGCGCGTAACAACTTCAACCAGACATTGAACCGGTCCGGGTTGCTGCTGAGCGACGTATCGAGCAGAAAGATGGCTTGGCTGTTTCCAGTGACCGCGTCGACCGGCAGTTCGGGCGTCAGTTGCAGGCCCCAGAAGTCACCTTGCAAAGGATTGGTATCGGTCAAAACAACATCCTGCGACTGATCAATGGAAACACGAATGGATTTGGCTTTTGGATTTGACCAGCTATGTCGAGCATAACGGGCCGACTTTTTTTCAGCCCGTTGCTTATCATCTGCTTTACGCGAATCAACGTCGGGCTGTATGGTAACCTGGACGCCGTCGATCTCTTGAACGTTGATGTCGACGCGGCAGGCACCCGTTTGTTCAGGCAAGTCCATTTCATAAGTCCAGCTGTTCCCCGATCGAACGAGATTGACATCGTACCCCATCACGATGCGATGTAACTTTCTCGAGGCCAGCGGAAATACGCGGGCATTGAAGACGCCGGCACCAGACCATTCCACCAGTGCGGGATCGACCTTGCGACGCACAGTCTGGTTGTAGGCAAAAGCTGCTTTCTCGCGCGGGACCATGCGCGCTTCTTTACAATTGATCCAGTTTTCGGTCCGTTGCTCGCGGATGTCGTCGGGTTGCAACGAAACAAACTCGGTTTCGTCGTCTTGAAATTCCTGTCGCGACCAATCAGCCGTATCCCAATCCAACTTCGGTTCATACTGGTAGGCACTTTCGCCAAACGCGAAATAGTAGAGCGACGCGTCATCGGGCAGTCGCAATTTGAAGTTACCTTCCAATGGCTGGTCGCGATCGTTGTAGTAAAAGCAATCGATCAACACGCGGGCTCGAAAGCCGTCGATTTGAACGTTGACCTGCATGCCTCGCATGGGCAGCTCATCGTCCTCGCCGATCATCAGCCGGGTCGTATTGGGAATGGCTTTGACGCGCTGCCAAGTATTGGCCGGGCGAGTTTCCGATTTCGCTCGGTCAAGAATTTGTTGAACTCTTTCGACATCAGCAGGATTGGCCTTTAGCGCTATCGATCCGGCGGAATTGTCTTGTCTGACTTCCCCTGATCGACCCAATTCCTCTTCATTGAGACGCCGCCCCAACTCGAGTTTGCCAAACTCCGAAGGGTTAAAGCGTTGTTCAAACTGCGGGATTGATTCGACATAAACGACTGAAAATGGTTCGGGAGAGTTTGGATCAAGTGCCAACGATACGTCCTCCCAATGTCTCGTACCACGACCGCCAATGCCACCCAAGCCTCCCATGCCGCCGCCACCGGCCATGCGACCATCTCCCATGCCGCCCGTGTCGGCCGTGTCACCGTTGGGCCGACTTGCGTCGAGAGAATTTTGAAAGAACCGAAGGTCCAACGCCCGACTCGAATCGAAATCACTTGGTTGAGGGAGCGATTGACCTTGTAATGCGTCTTCTACCAAATTGTCCGCAATTTGGTGGATCGGTCGGATGTCTTGATTATGATTCCGACGCTGCCTCTTGCTTCGCCACTCTTCGGCGTCAGGAAGAAGTATGTTCTGGTTATCCGCCATATCATAACTTTCGGTCGAATCAGGATCATTGCGACCTGGGAACGAATCCTCAGTTTCATTCGCCTGTTGGCCGTTACCGGCAGTCAAATTGCTCAGGGCGTCAATGGATGATTCGTCACGTTTTCGGACCGTTTCACCAAGTTGTTCCTCCACTTCTCCCATCCAATCCGGCGTCGCGGCATAATCTGGCTTGGCAAGTGACCCGCCATCCCAAAACCGAACCGCAAGACGATCTGATGGTTTGGAATTGGTATACCAAATCGAGCCACCGACAATCAAACCCGTCAGGCAGGCAGCCAACGCTAACCGTCGGAACGGAAAGCCAATTTTCGATTTTGCTGGAGTCAGTGTTTTAGCTGGCTCGCTCACCACAACTCGTTCGGGTACGGCACGATAATCCGAGGCTGTCGGCTGCCGATTTGTTTCAACGTGCTTGAGTTCGGATCTTCGATCGTCGTCCAGCGTCAAATCAGGTTCGAACTGGTAGACCATGCGAATCAAATCGAGGGTCTGACGCAGTTCGTTCACAGCGTTCGCCAATTCCGGGTCGCGCCTTAATTGCGATTCAATCGCGGTATGCTGTTCGGCATTCAATTCACCCAAGACGAAATCGGTAAGCCGGGGGTCGTTTTTATCAATCATTTTGAGGCCTTAAAAATTGCAACCAGAGTGATCACTGAGCCGTACACGCAATGGCGCGATCGCCGAGTGCAACAGGAATCCGACGTTGGAGGGACTTAATCCAGTGACTTCCGCGATTTGCTGATAACTTAAACCCGCCTGAAACTTCAGTCGCAGGACCTCCTGTTGGTTGTCCGGCAACCGGGAAATCTGGTGCGACAATCCGGCGACTGCTTCGCTGCGTTCAGCGATCACGATCGGTTCTGGCACCGGGTCCACTTGCTCGATGAGCGACATTTCACTGTCCTGTTTCATCCTTCCCTCCTGGCGACAAATATCAATCGCACGATGGCGACAAACAGTAAACAACCACTGCGCGACGCGCGATTCGATATCGTCGTCCGGGTGGCGGCACAATTCCAAAAACGTGTCTTGCACAATGTCCCGCGCCGTTTCCAGATTGTGAACGAAGTGCTGGGCATAGCGCAACAATGAACTTTCATGCCGCTCGATCGCGCACTGAATCCAAGGTTGGTGCACGTGGACTTCGAGGGGAGGCAAACCGTTTGGCCCTGACGAGCCGACGTCATCGTTCATGAAGTTTTCCGTTTATTTCGCGGTTCAATGAGAGAAACGGACGAGAGGAAACTTTATTAGACCAATTTTTCAAAAAACATGCGAATTTCGATGGGGCTATTGTTTTCGCGACGTTGCGGATCTAAAAATTCCAAGTTGATTGCCGAATACGGTATCGTGGCAACAAATACGGACCGGTTTAATTGTTAGGAACGATTGCGTTGATGGAGTCGAAACCACCGAATTCAACGTCCAACAACTATCGGCGCGAGACGGCGGGATTGGTAATGCTATTTAGCGCGATGTATTTCGTGCAGGGCATTGCCGAACCAACGGAGGGTCTGATCGCGCAGCCGGTCCGATCGTTGCTCAAATCCTGGGGCTATTCAGCCGCTGCAATCGCCGGTTTTGGTGCGCTATTATCGCTGCCCTGGTCGCTCAAGCCAATTTATGGATTGCTGACGGACTTTGTTCCGATTGCTAAAACGCGGCGGCGAAGCTACTTGATCCTGACCAGCGGCGCATCCAGTTTGGCCTTGTTGTACCTGTATTTGTACCCGGTGGCCAACGGAGCCTATCAAATACTATTCTTGTTACTGTTGATTCCAACTGTCGGTGTTGCATTTTCGGATGTGGTTGTCGATGCGTTGATGGTTGAAAAAGGGCAACCGCGCGGGTTGACTGGATCGTTGCAATCGGTTCAGTGGGCGGCGATGTACGGCGGTACGATTGGCGCAGCGCTGCTGGGTGGTTACTTGAGCCAACACGGACTACAGCAGTTGGGTTTTCTCATTTGTGCCGTGACGACATTTTCAACGTTGTTATTGACTTGGTATTTTGTCAAGGAACAACCGCAACAACGGCATCATGGTCAGTTTCGCTTTGCGATCAGAGAGCTGGTGGGTGCGGCGCGAACACCAGCGGTATTGGCCTCGGCAGCATTTTTGTTTCTCTGGAGCTTCAATCCGTTCAGCAGCTCCGTTTTGTATTTGCACATGACTCAACACTTGGGTCAAAGCGAGCAATTTTATGGGGTCACGGTCTCGTCATTGTCAGTCGGGGCGATCGTCGGAAGTTTGGCCTACGGCAGTTATTGTCGGCGCATCAGCCTGACGTGGTTGATCCATTTGTCGATTGCGGCAGGCGTGTTGAGTACCCTGGCCTATTGGTTTGTCACGGATCAAACGTCCGCGTTGATTATCAACGGCATAGTCGGTTTCACCTATTTGACTGGCACCATGGTGCAATTCGATTTGGCCGCGCGGGCGTGTCCAATTTCCGTCGCAGGCACCTTGTTTGCGACGCTAATGGCGTTGTCGAATTTGAGTATGTCATTGTCGACCGCATTGGGTGGCTGGCTCTATGGCAACTGGACGGAACGCTGGGGAGGCACGATGGCATTTAACGTATTGGTGATTGTTGGCGCATTATCGACCTGTGTCTGTTGGTTGCTGGTTCCATTTCTCACGGCGACGATTCCAGGCAATGTGGCTCGCGAAGCCGATTCACCGGTCAAGTGAAAAAATCTTCGAGGGTGAACGTTCCGGGAACAACTTTTCTTTTTTTTGTTCTTTCCTGAAGTCGGATTTTGTTGCTGGTCCATTCTTGGTTGGGATTGGCGAGCAGGCATTTGATTTGGCGCTGCTGACCAGCGAGTATTGAATCGCGGCTCGTTTGCCACCGAATACGTTCAGTTCAACGACCGCTCACTCACGGAGAACCAGTGCACTCTTAATAGTCTTCCGATATCTGTGCAGCCTGCCAAAGTTCTTTGAAAGTATCTCGGACATAGGGGTTCAAAGTCTCGCCATAGGATTCAGGTAGCTGATTGATCCGAATCAGTTGAATTACATCGTCGAGATCTCTCGGGCGATGCTTGGTCGTCATGCCGCTGGTTACTTTCAATTCGATCAGAGTTTTCAAATCAATATAGGGAAGTCCGTCGAGGCTCATCCAGGAAATCGATTCAGGGGGCGGAAACGAAATTGGCTTTGGCAATCCGTCTCCGGGAAAATCCCCAACAATGAGCGTGTCCACATTAATGTTGTTAGTCGCGTCCTTGAAATTCCTGGAACCCTCAAACTTATCGACCCATCCCAGGCCGGAAAACCGATTTTTGAAAGTCTGGAGGTCTTCGCGACGGATCAGAATATTCACATCCGACGTCGTCCGCTTGTGACCATGAGCGTTGGCGGCCATCGCGCCTGCAATTGCAAAAGGAATGCGCAACTCAGCCATCGCTTTCGCCAGCCTTCGCATCGTGTCATGAATTGGGGAACGTTCCAGAAAAAACTGATCGATTCCTTTCGCCATCTCTAACATCGATTTTTGCATTGCTGTGTCCATTCCGACATGGGAGGTGATTAGCCGGTGAGCGGCCAGCAGTGATTTATTGTATCGGTTTTTGATCAAAGCAGTGCCAAATTCACTAAGATACCGGAATTCGTCCTCATTGACTCGACGCAGGCGACCACCGGCCAAAGAGTGAAAGTGCCGAAAGCGGGGGCCAAACCATTTCACTTTTAGTCTCGTCCTTTAATCGATTGTGTGGCCCTTTTCTTCCATCGAAAACGCGTTTTCCAAATTCAAATGGCTGCTCCGAAGCGCCAAAGATCGAACAATGGACGCGTTGTGATCAACGTGCGGAAAACCCGTCGAAACATTCCGCGAATACGAATGCCGTAACTACATCCGACGCGCAGGATACCGCTACACCTAAAACAAACGCGCTTTAGTTGCCAATTGACCGAGATGAAATCTTGTACGTCGTCAAGAACAAAAACCAGCTAAATCCCAAATGCTTTGGTTTGGGGCCGATCATTTCTTGCAACCGAGTTGCAACGGAACTGTCTATTTTGTCTAGCTTTGCCAGTAACTTTCGCTCAAAGTCAGATGATTCGTTATGGATAGCAAGAATCGTCTTCCTCAGTTCATTTACCGAGTCGATGAACTGATTTCTATGTTTATCGCTAAGTTTGTCTAGACGAACGCTCAACGCAAACGGTCCACACTTGTCGGCCTCTAAACGATTCAGTCTTTCTCCTAATGCTTTGTGTTGGTGAGGCAAAAGAATTTCCTCAAAAAATTGCTGTGTGGCAAAATCATTCACGTCCTTATTGCCTTGATCGAGAAAGGTTCGGATTTTTTTCTCGTCAATTTTGTTGTCATACATATTGTTCACCGCCTCGGTCTTCTCGTCTATCTTCATGCGTATGTCGCGAGTCAAGTTTAAAAGTTGATCCAATTGAAGATCTGTTAACTCCAAGTCGAGCAATTGGCTTTTTTCTGGATCAACAATCCATCCAAGCAAAGCCCCGTCAAACGACACAACGCTCGAATGAAGTTTCCACTGTCCATCGGCTTCTAGAACATAGTATTCCGATTGACTCAACCTATCTGCCAAGGTGCGATCTCGACCCTTTTCCTCATTAACTGACTCAAGCCGTGAAAGAAATCGTTGGGACGTGAGATCGAGTAAATCCAGATTGGCGTAATCTGGATTAGTAGCGATAAGAGCCGAGAATTCTGCTTGAAATTGATCTGGCATGGTATTCTCGTAGGCTTCCAAAATAGCGGAACACCGCTTTTTAACTTCATCCGCCCATGCTTCAGCCATCTGCTTGGTTATTCGGTCGATTTCGTGCTTATGTTCATTCGTTAACTGACTTCCTGAAAGCTGCAGATACTCATTAATCAAGGGCTCAACACCAAATCTGCGCAAAGTTACCTGCCAATACAATTCTTCGATCCGTTCCTTTTGGAAAGGTAGAAGTACGAAATCGATATCCCGTTTTAATTTTATACATTCCTCATCGTATTCCTTTGAAACCGACGCCCCCAGCCTACTTTTTTTGCCTAGGTCGGTCCGCCTCTTTTGGAACTGGCTCAAAAACGAGTCAGTTGCATCAATTTGATTCGGAACCAACTCCAGTTCCTTTTGTACTTCTTCAGATTTGATTAATTCAAACGTTCTGAAAGGAGGACGCCAATCCATGACTCTACCCCCCGAAAGTACTGGCATTCCCGCGAAATCAAATACAATGTGTGTGGACAGTCTCTCGCAATAAATTGAATCTTGTTCCGTTTGGAAATTGCCTGCTCCAGGATAAATGATAAACCCAACATGAACTGCTGCCAAAGCAAAGATTAAAAACATGGCTTAATCCTCTCCTAACTCATTGATGACGGGAACGAGGCCAGACAACGGCAAAACCAATCGACGATTCAAGCTCAAAAACGAGTGGCTGCGTTGCATTGGTAGGAAGAACCGAATCGAAAATGCCTTGGCGAAAATGAATTGGAGTGCCCCCGTTTTTCCTCCATTTCCCCCCCAAGATCGCTAGGGGCTCAGAATTAATTTAAAATACTCGTGCCAGTTTAGCCAACAGATTGAAAAAAAATGGGGCCACACCAAGACTTTTTTCGACAAGTTTAGCCACGGTAGTGGCGTCAGTTCTTAGCCCACGGTGTCAACGGTGGGAAAAGAGACAAATAATATCACCCAAGCCCCGGATAGGGGCGGCAGTAAACTCGCAAAATCTGTCGCCCCTATTCTGGTCTTGACGAAAATCCCGGGGAACAGAACCGACAGTTCACGCCGTGGGCTAGTGACTGCTTTGCCTACCGGCACTAAAATGTCGTCATTTTTTAAGAAAAAGTGAAATAAAATGACAAGCTCTCCCCAATGGTCCGAAGTGCGTTGCGCCCAATACGAGTTTTCGATTGAGATCGAGGCCTCGCGCGAGCGGGTGTGGCGCGGCTTGACGGATCAACTCAGCGCCTGGTGGCTGCCCGACTTTCAGATGCTCGGGACTGACTCCATCGTGACCTTGGAGTCGCAGGCGGGTGGACGGTTGTTTGAACAGAATGGTGATCAACACTTGTTATGGTACACCGTGTTGGCAATCCAAAAAAACGAGTCGCTGGATTTGGTCGGCTACATCAATGCGAAATATGGTGGACCGGCAACCACAATGCTCAATGTGACGTTGAATGGAGTGTCGGCGAATCGCACGACACTGCGAATTTCCGATTCGCTCTATGGCCGCGTGTCCGACGAATTGGTCAACTCGTTAAACGGCGGTTGGCAGACGCTCTTTTCGGATGGATTGAAAACGTATGTGGAAAAAAACTTATCGAACTAAATTAGCCCGCCGGAAGGTTATTTCCAAGCATCTCGATCGAGCATGCGGTAGTTGATGGCTTCGCTTAAGTGATGATATTGAATGTTGTCCGAGCAATCGATGTCGGCGATGGTGCGGGCTAGTCGCAAGACTTTGTCATGGGCCCGGGCGGAGAGGCCCAATTCGTTGACGCTGATCTTTAGCAAGTTCATGCCTTCGTCCGTTAATTTGCAGTATTTGCGAATTTGCTGGCTGGACATTTGCGCGTTGTACAAAATTTTCGTCCCAGCAAATCGCTCGGCTTGAGCTTTGCGTGCTGCGAGGACTTCTTCGCGGATGGTCTCGCTGGACGTTCCGGGCGCGGATGAAGACAGTTCCTTGAACTCGGCGGCCGGGACTTCGACATGGATATCAATCCGATCGAGCAGCGGGCCGCTGATTTTGCCCATGTATTTTTCCACTTGTGGCGGGGTGCAATGACAAGCCCGGCGGGGATCGCTGCGATAGCCGCAGGGGCACGGATTGAGCGCGGCGACCATCATAAAATCGCAAGGGAACGTGGTCGAGGTCAGCGCACGGGAAATCGTTACGACGCGGTCTTCGAGCGGTTGGCGTAACACTTCCAATGTACGACGATTGAACTCGGGCAGCTCGTCCAAAAACAACACTCCATTGTGAGCCAGGGAAATCTCGCCGGGCATCGGTGTGCTGCCACCGCCGACCAAACCGGGTTCACTGATCGTATGATGCGGTGAGCGAAACGGCCGTATCGCCATCAAGGGTTGACCCGGTTTCAAGCGGCCGACGGCACTGTAAATGCGGGTAGTGGCAATTGATTCGTCGGGTGACAGTTGAGGCAATACCGTGGGAATCCGTTTGGCCAGCATTGTTTTGCCAGATCCCGGCGGGCCGAGCATTAACAAGTTATGAGCGCCCGCCGCTGCGACCGTAATCGCGCGCTTGGCCATTTCCTGCCCCCGGACGTCGGCAAAATCGATCTCGTAATGTGAAAACTCTTCGAATAGGTCTTGAATCCGTGACGGTGTGGGTTCGATATCCAGTTCGCCGGCAAAAAAAGCGGCGGCTTGCGTGAGCGAATTGACGGCAATCACTTCCAAGTCTTGAACCACAGCGGCTTCATGGGCGTTTTCTTCCGGCACAACCAAACCCCGCAGGCCCATTTCTTTAGCAGCCAACGCCATCGACAACACTCCTTTGGCTGGCCGCGTGTGACCCTCCAACGCGAGTTCGCCAACAATGGCGTAGTCGAGCAAACGATCGGATGTAATTTGCCCACTGCCAATCAAGATCCCTAAAGAGATCGGCAGGTCGAAAGTAGCGGCCTGTTTTGGTAATTCGGCCGGAGCCAAATTGATCACGACGCGATCGGCTGGCCGCTGATAGCCCGAGTTGATCATTGCCCGTTCGCAGCGATGAGTACTTTCGCGGACGGCGGCTTCGGGCAGTCCGACCAAAATTGTTTTGGGCATGGCGCGTGGCGAAACGTCAACCTCGACCTCAACGGCTATGGCTTGAATACCCAACATGGAAAACGTTTTAAGTTTCGCCAACAATCCCCCGTGGCGCGGGCCGGACGTGAGTGCATCAAAAGAATTTTGCGTTTCAGATTTCGCTGGATGAGTCATCGTATTTGCCTGCCATTTGTTTAACAATTTGAGCCATCGCCAATCGTGCAGCGGGCGGAGCGAGAATTTCGGCACTCTCTCCCATACTGAGCACGCGTGGAATGATTTCCATTTCATGTACCGCTTGCACTGTTATCTCGATGCTACCGTCAGGAAGTTGTTTTATTTTTTGGTCCGCGTGAATCGGATCCTCTTGTACCCACATCGCAGCGGTGGCGTCGACTCGAATGCGGTAGTTCGAACTTTTTTTCTGGCGCACAAACATCCGCATGGTCGCGCCCAAAAACTGGTCGATGTCGAGGTCAGCGGGGGGCTTAAAATAGTCGTCAGTCAAAGTGGCTTTGGAAAGTCGATCGAGTTTCCAGGAACGGACTCGCGATTCGGGATCCTTGATTTCACACGCCGTCGCAATCACGTAGAGGCTGGATTGGAACAACGCGAGACTATGGGGCTCGATTAGCCGAGTTTTTTTGGGTTTGGCCGGTGTCTGGTAATCGATTTCCACGATTCGATGTTCGACGATTGCGCGATTGATGGTCTTGATAATGCCATGTTGTTTTTCGTAGGACTTGGTCGGCATCCCCAGCACTCGGAGCGTTTTCCGAAATTTCTCATAGTGGGCCAAGACGGTGTCGGGAACTTGTTCTTGAATCTTGTTCCAGAACGATTCAATGCCGCGCCAAAAAGGTGTTCCCGCCAGCGGATGCATTAACTGGCGGCCCAGCGATAAAGCGATCAATTCGGTCGAAGAAAAACTGATCTTAGTCGAAGTCTTGGCGAGCGGGCCGAGTTTCCAAACTTTGCCTCGAGGAGTGTCGTGAACATCGACATCGATGCCGGCTGCCTGGAGCGCTTCCAAGTCCCGGCGAAGCGTCCGGAGGTGAATGGAACTCAAACCCAGTTCGTCCATAATCTCCGCTTGAATTTCTTCCAACGATTTTCCAAATCGGACCCGTTCCAGAATTTGGAGGATCTTGTGTTGGCGGATCAGTTGTTCGTTGCGAGCCATGGTCAGCCGATGAAGAGTGAGCCGTCTGTCCGATTATTATCCGTGGGAATTCCCAATTGTCCCGTTTTTTCAGATCGCCGCCAAGCCGCCTGTCGCACTTTCGAGTTGCCGCGATAAGATGGGGTATTGGTTTGGAAAATATTAACTCATCGAATGTCTAAAATGGAAAAACCCAATCGAGCGGTGGTGTGTCTTAGCGGGGGAATGGATTCAACGGCGTTGCTATTGCGGTTGCTAGCCGAAGGTCGAAAAGTTTTTGGATTGAGTTTTGACTATGGGCAAAAACACAAACTCGAGCTGGGCCGTTTGCAAAGTAATCTTGATTACTTGCGCCAGCATGGTTTTTCCGTCGATAGTCAAACCATCGACCTGTCGCGGCTGGGTTCGTTGTTCCATTCCGCGCTGACGGATGCCGATTGGCAAATCCCGACCGGACATTACGAACAGGAAAATATGAAACAGACGGTGGTGCCGAATCGGAATGCTATTTTTTCGTCGATTGCTTTTGGATACGCGCTGTCAATTGCTGTGCAGGAAGACGCCAATGTGGATTTCTGTTTGGGTGTTCACAGCGGGGATCACTCGATCTATCCTGATTGTCGTCCAGAGTTTTACGAGGCGATCTTCAAGGCGTTTTCGATTGGAAATTGGGATTCGGAGAAAGTCAATCTTCATCTGCCGTACTTGCATGGCGACAAGCTGTCCATTCTGCAAGATGCTGATGTATCAATTCAGAAATTGGGACTGGATTTCGAGACGATTTTCCGCAACACCTGTACGAGTTACCTGCCAGACAAAGCGGGACGGTCGCATGGTTTGACTGGGTCGGATGTCGAACGGATTATCGCGTTCCATAAATTTGGACGGGCTGATCCGGTTGGTTACATTGAGCCCTGGGACGTGGTGGTGCAACAGGCGCTAAAGATCGAAAAAAGGTATTTGGACGAGGCGTTGGAGAGGTCTTGAATTAAGATAAGAATGGGGTTGGAGATTTAGGGATATCGGCAGTTTCGCTGAACTGAATTCTCGCTATCTGTTGCTGGTCAATATACACACTTACCTGTACAGTCTATGAATTCTTCTGACGGCCCTTGGTCATCGCTGGTGCGGCACCCCGTTTTTATTTGTGCGATGTTCGTGTTCGCCGCATTGGGGATTGGTTTTTCGGTTGCGCGAATCGTGAGAGAATACTCACCGGTTTCGTCGGTCATTGCGACCTCCGAAGAAGTGGATTTTTCAAGAACTGGAATGTTTGATTTTCACAATGGCGGCTATTTTCCCGCCTTGGCATTTCGTGACGGAGTCAATCCCTATGCGCCGGAAATGGTTCAACATTACCCCGGCGCTCGAACGATTCCGACCTACTCGCCGATCGTCTTCCTGATCCATCTACCGTTTGCTTACTTGTCCGTTCCGGTAGCCGACGTGGTGTATTTTGTTTTTAGCGTTTTGTTGCTGGCGATTTTAGCTTACTGGTCGATGATGATGTCCGGCGTTCGGCCGACGATCGGTGGCTGGCTGGGGGTTATTGGTTTATTCGCGTTTTCGCGCGCCGGTCACGTGACTTTGTTCACTGGATATTTCACGATTCAACTGGTAATCGGCACGATATTGGCGTTGCATTACGGCAAAACCAAACCGTGGCTGGCGGGCTGTGGAATGTTGCTCGCATCGGGAAAACCAACTTATATTATTCCGTTGACAATTTTGATGTTGGCTCGGAAGAATTTTCGATCGGTCATCATCGGATTGGCGTTAAGCACCATCGTCGGGGTGGGCGGTATTGGTTGGTTAGCCTCGTTTTCAAGCGTCTCGGAAGTCATCGAGGGGATTGTAAGAGGTGAGCAAATTGGTCGCGAGGCTATCGACAAATTACCGGAAAATACGTGGACTCGGCTGGATCTAGTCGGCGTCGCGGCCAAAATCATGCATTGGAATCCG
>JANNPW010000156.1:0-60478 GCA_031400405.1 Mariniblastus sp. | reverse complement strand
ACTGAACCACTGAACCACTGAACCACTGAACCACTGAACCACTGAACCACTGAACCACTGAACCACTGAACCACTGAACCACTGAACCACTGAATACTAAAATCTGAACCCCTGAAAAAAAATGCTCCAACTCAAAAAAGCGATTCGACTGGAAAGTCTCCGCTTGCCATTCAAAAAAGCCTTATTGGCGGCGCATGAAATGGGAGCTGATGGAATCGAAATTAACGGTCGCACGGAAATTCGCGCGGAGGAAATGTCGCGAACGGCAGTCCGGCACTTACGGAAAATGTTGGCCGATTTGAATCTGAAGGTCGCGGCGATTCATTTCCCCACGCGGCGCGGATTGGGCGTCACCGATGATTTGGACCGGCGGCTCGACGCGATCAAGTCAGCCATGACGATGGCCTATGAATTGGGAAGCAATATCGTCGTCAACAAAATCGGACGGGTTCCCGAGGATCCGCTTTCCGATACTTGGTCGACCATGGTTCAGGCATTGACCGATTTGGGAAATTTCAGTCATAAGTCCGGTGCCTGGTTGGCCGCTCGGACGGGCAACGAAAAAGGGGAACGACTGAAAGCACTGATTGATTCACTGCCGTTGAATTCGATGGCGATTGATTTTGATCCCGGTGATTTTGTAATCAACGGATTCTCGGCGACTGAGGCCATGAAAGTTCTGGGCGAACATGTCTTGAACTTTCGAGCGCGGGATGCTGTGGCGGATCTGTCACAAGGCCGCGGACTGGAAGTACAACTGGGGCGGGGCAGCGTGGATTGGGCGGTATTGTTGGGAATTTTGGAAGAAAACAATTACGCCGGTTATTTGACGGTGGAGCGAGACACGGAAGAAAACTCACTGGAACAGTGTGCCCAAGCGATGGAATATTTGACCAATCTGTTTGAGTAGTTGATGTGTTTCTAGGCGAACACGGTTTTGTTTGGCTCACCGGCCAACTCCTGCACAAACCGTGGGACCGCGTATCCCGGCAGTTTCTCGCGCATGATTCGGATTAGTTCTACGCCGCGCTCAATCGAGACTTCAAATTGTGCCGTGCCGACCACAGGATCGTTCTTGTGCAAATAATAGGGCAACACACGACACTCCAACAATCTCTGACTCAAACGAATCAGGACTTCCGCATCATTGTTAACACCTTGCAACAATACCGATTGATTTAACAATAGCACTCCGGCATTGGCAAGTTTAGCAAGTCCGATTTCGACGGGCTGGTCCAGTTCGTTGGCGTGGTTGGCATGTATCACCATGAACACTTGTTTTTTCGAGCGCGACAATATTTCCAGTAACCGTTCCGTGATGCGTTGCGGAATCATGATCGGCAGCCGGGTATGAATTCGCAGGCGCTTAATCGTCGGAATCGCGCCGATTTGAGCAACCAATTGACCGAGTGTTTCGTCGACCAAGGTTAATGGGTCGCCGCCACTAAGGATCACTTCTTCAAGTGACTCATCGGACGAAATCTGTTGAATTGCAGCCTGCCATTGAGTCGATGACTTCGGGGTTTCCTCGTAAGGAAAATGCCGCCGAAAGCAGTAACGGCAATTTACGGCGCACGCTCCGGTTGTAACCAGCAGCACGCGGCCTTGGTATTTTTGCAGCAGACCCGGGCCAAGAGTCGCCGCCGATTCCTGCAAGGGGTCGCGTAAATAACCGGACTGGATCGTATCCTCGTCGATTGTCGGCAGTACCTGACACAACAACGGATCGGCGGCATTCCCTTTTTCGATTCGGTTGAGATAGGGCAGGGGCACGAATACGGGAAACGACTCGAGGGCCTTGATCGCGGTTGTCGAGCCGATATTATCGAGATTACTTGGCAAATCCAAGCGATTCCGCAATTCTTGGACGCTGCGGACGGCGACTTTCATGTGCTGTTGCCACGTAAGTCCGTCGGTCGCCGGCCCTGACTCCTTCGACGAATCCAAATCGACAGAGACAAAATCGGTAATAGAGGTTAAGATTTCCATCTTTCCAAAATACCTGTTTGCCCAGATTTCGCCAGTCCTGCCGACAGGCGAATCAGCGGACGGGCTCCAAAAATACCGAGAACTTTTTCAGGACAACTATCGTGGCGTACAAAACAAGCGACTTTAAGAAAGGACTTCGCGTCCAAATCAACGGCGAACCCTACATCATGACCAGCATGGAATTCAAAAAGCCAGGCAAGGGCAATGCGCTGTACATCTGCAAATTGAAAAATTTGCTGCGCGGAACGTCTTTGGATCGGACCTACAAAGGGGGAGATACGTTGGAAGAAGCGGATATTCAGGAATCTCCTGTCCAGTATCTGTATAAGCAAGGCGATAGTTTTGTGTTTATGGACAAAGAAAATTACGAGCAATATGAACTCGCCGCAGATGCCGTTGGCGACGACTGGCGCTACCTCAAAGACAACATGGAGTGTCAGATGACTTTCTTTGGCGGCAAGCCGATCATCATGACGCCACCGAACCACGTTGATTTGGAAGTCATCTATTGTGAGCCTGGTGCCAAAGGGGATACCTCGACGAATGTAAAAAAACCAGTCAAAGTCGAAACTGGCGGTGAGTTTTTCACTCCCATCTTTGTCAACCAAGGCGATGTAATTCGCATTGATACCCGGACTGGCGATTACACGGAACGTGTGAAGAGTTAATTGACTCTCACTGGAATTTTGGAACGAATGTGAAATCGGCACAACAACCTGGGTGGCGACAGCGAAGATGGTTTCGTTGGTCGATGATTGGTTTCAAATCGCTGGCCGCATTCGTGATCGGTTATCTGTTGTTGGCACTCGTGGGGTTGTTCCCGGTCAATCGGGATTTCCAGGAATCAGAAAATGGCATCGAGATTTTTGTCAGCTCGAGCTCGATTCATTCCGACATCATTGTCCCGATTGAAACGCCGTCGATCCATTGGCGTGACGAATTTCGCACCGAAAATTTCGGCAATGAATGCGCCGACGCGACCCACGTAGCATTCGGCTGGGGTGACCGAGGTTTTTATGTTGATACACCGACCTGGGCGGACCTGAAATTATCGACTGCTGCCAATGCGCTGTTGATTCCATCGGCAACAGTCATGCATGTGTCCTTGACGTACCGTCCGGGCATTGAGCCAGATACCAGGTCCGTGCGGATCAATACCGAGCAATATCAGCGTATGGTCCGACAGATACAGGCGTCGTTCAGGCAGGATAACAATGGAGACATCCTGCCGATCGCGAACGCGAGTTACCGGGAAAACGACGCCTTTTTTGTTGCCAACGGCAGCTACCACCTGTTTCAGACTTGTAACTGTTGGACTGGAAACGTGCTGGAAAATTCCGGTGTGAAAACGGGTTGGTTCACACCGTTTCCAAAAACGCCATTTTGGTATTTTCCCGATCCGAATTAGAGTGGTGGAGGGGCTTATTTGATGCCTGCTGATTAAGGTCAGCAGCGCGGCATGGTTCCACCCACTTGTTAGTCCGCGCGAACCACCCGATCATGGGGCCTTCGCATTTGCCACCTGTCTTTTTTCTGCAAGCCATTCATGAAAGTTCAATTTTGGGGCGCGGCACAAACGGTTACCGGTTCGATGCATTTGGTGCATCACAATGGTAAACGAATTCTGCTGGACTGTGGCCTGTTTCAGGGCAAACGTAAAGAGGCTTTTCAACGCAACCGGGAATTGCCCTTTGACGCCAAATCCATCGATGTCGTGATTCTCTCGCACGCGCACATCGACCACACGGGCAATCTTCCATCGCTGGTTCGGGCCGGTTATCGAGGTCCAATTTATGCGACATCTGCCACACGCGATTTGTGCGCGATCATGTTGTTGGACAGCGCCAAAATTCAAAAATCGGATATCAAATATGTCAACAAGCAACGGGTGCGCGATGGTCAAACGCCGTTCGAGCCACTGTATCTTTTGCCAGATGCCGTCCAGACGTTGAAGCAGTTTCGCACGATTGAGTTTGATCAATACTTTAGTCCACTGCCCGGCGTCGACGCCAAGTTTCATGTTGCGGGTCATATGCTGGGCGCTGCCACCGTGGAATTGTTACTGGATTCCGATACGGGCGGCGAACGGAAAACCAAACTGGTGTTTAGCGGCGATATCGGTCGCCCGTTGATGCCGATTCTACGCGATCCGGAAATTGTCCATGGCGCGGATTACTTGATCATGGAAGCGACCTATGGCGATCGTGCTCATCCCGAAGGTAGCGACGCCAAAAACACTTTGCTTGAGGCAGCCAGGGAAGTCTATCACTCCGGAGGCAAGCTGATCATTCCAGCGTTTTCGGTTGGTCGGACTCAGGAAATTGTCTATCGCCTGAATTTGTTGGCCGAGGCGGGCGAACTGCCGCCACTCCAGGTTTTCATCGATAGTCCGCTGGCCGTAAACGCAACCGATATTTTCCGGGACCATGTCGAATGTTTCGACCAGGACATGATCGATGCGATGTTGTCCGAGGAAGATGAAGACCCACTTGTTTTTCGCGGCGTGACCTACATCCGCAGCACGGAAGCGTCCAAAGCCCTGAATCACTTCAAAGGGCCTTGCGTGATTATCAGTGCCTCCGGCATGTGCGAAGCTGGTCGGGTTCTGCATCATCTGAAAAACAATATCGGAAAACCAAACACGATGATTTTGTTCGCCGGTTTTCAGGCCCCCAATACGTTGGGCCGAATCCTGTTGGATGGGATCAAAGAGGAAGTCAAGATTTTTGGCGAACCCCACCGTGTGCGAGCCAAAGTCTGTAAACTCGAAGGAAGTAGCGGCCACGCCGACAAAGACGAATTGCTGACTTGGGCCAAACGGACTGCCCAGCACGGTAATTTGAAACAGGTTGCGTTAGTGCATTGTGAGATGGAATCCGCGAATCCGTTTCGTAAATCACTGGAATCCGCGGGAATCGGGCCCGTGATCATTCCCGCGCCGGGTGAAGAAATGCAAATGATTTGACCGTCGCCATAGAGTAATAAGCAGATCCTAAGTCCCTTTACAAAAGTAAACTGGCATAACCTTCACCGGGCGAAACAAGTGGAGAAACGAACATGGATTTACAGGATTTACAGGATGATTGTCGATCCGACTTACAGTATGGAGAAATCACTGAGAAAATCATCGGTTGTGCATTCGCAGTCAACAATGAGTTGGGAACCGGGTTTCTGGAATCAGTTTAGGAGAAAGCCTTGGCAATTGCTCTCCAAGACAAGAGAATTCGAGTGCAATGCCAGCATCCGCTCCATGTTCACTTTCGACACCGAATCGTTGGCGAGTTCTATGCCGACCCTCTTCGTCGAAGGAAAAGTTGAAGGAAAAGTCATCGTCGAGCTCAAGGCTGCCAAGGCGATTGCTCCCGAGCACCAGGCCCAGATTGTTAACTACCTAAAGGCAACTGGATTCGAGGTCGGCCTACTGATCAATTTTGGCGATCCGAAACTCGAATACAAACGATTTACACGACACAAGTGAATCAATCAGCGAATTGAAACCATCCTGTACATCTTGTTCATCCATGTTCATTCATTTTGTTCGAAAACCTATGCATTCGTGCTTACTACCGGAATTTTTTGACCCAATCTAATCGCGTCGGGCTGGATGCCTGACCACTGGAACGAAAACAACGAGCGACATGAATCGACAAGTTCTCGTGGTCGGGTATCGACCACAAATCGTAGACCGGTTGCATCGATTGGGCATTCCGTTTGTCGTCTGGCATGATCGGGCGATCAAACGAAGAACAATCGCGGGTTGCCAACAATTGATTGACGGAGTTCCCTTTGCCGGGAGCATTCCGACGATCAAGCAAATGTTGGCCCGACTATTTCCCCTCGACACTCGATTTAGTCATGTGATCGCCGGAACAGAATCGGCGGTCGTTACCGCATCGGTCGCGCGGCGCACGTTTGGCAGTCGTAAATCCCGTGACACGGTAGTGTTGCGCTGTCACAACAAACGCTTGATGAAAGAGTTTTTGTTCAACAAAGGCTTTCCACTCATCCCATTCGTTTATGCCGCCGACAAGAGTGATGCGCCAATTACGGCCCGGCAATTGATCGACCAATTGGGGTTGCCCATCGTCATCAAACAACTTGGAAAATCCGGTGGTCGCGGAATGGTGCTGGCCCGCTGCGAAGGCGATATCGAACCGTATCTAACGCAACGAGTAATTTTCGAAGAATACATTGATGCGCCGGAAGTGAGCGTGGAGACGTTTATCAGTGGCCACAACATCCAGTTCACCAGCATGACCCAGTACGTCGAGAAAACACTTGTCAATCTCGTTCCCAGTGGGCACGCCGAATCGATCAATTCGCGGGTCACGGAACTACATCGGCGAATCCTGATGGCGTTGCAGATCGAATGGGGGCTGACCCATGCGGAATACTATATTGCGAAAGACCAAATCTATTTTGGCGAGATCGCGATTCGGCCACCCGGCGGATACATCCTGGACTTGATCTCACTCGCTTACGAATTCAATGCCTGGGACGCCTTTGTCGACAACGAACTCGGCCTGTCGCCATCTTTCAATGCGACTCCGACCAAATCCGCTGCGGCTGTTCTGTTCCATCCTGGACCAGGCAGAATTGAGCTGATAACGGGAGTGGAAACCATCGATCTGGACCCGAATTGCCGACGGTTACATTTCTACAAAGCGCCCGGCGAACACCTGGGCCCCCGTGAAGGGATTAGCGATGCCGCCGCGTTTGCTTTATTTTGCAGCCCATCCCCCACCGAAACCTTGAAATCGGTTCGTCAAGCCCAACGGGAATTGAATTTCCGTTTGCGTTAGCCGGATACGTCTCAGCAATACGGCCTGCTCGGTGGACGTTCCAGTTCTATTCCTTCGGCGGGTTCACCTGACGAATCACAGCGCCTTGTTTTTCACTCAGAATCAAAATCGAGAACTGCTGCACCCCATCGATTGAAGTGTTACTTTGCGTAGCGTAATCAAATCGCCCGCGCAGATCAGTATAGCCGTCTTTGTGAAATTGCACCGATCCGTCAGAGGTCCGGGCATAAACTTTCACATAGGTTTTGGCAATTGGTTTTTGATTTGAGTCGTCGGAAACCTGCAATTGTCCGTAGTTTTCCAACAATTGCACGTCGATGGAATGAGCAAAGTAGGGGACTGATTTGGTTTGGTCACCCGCTACGACTTCCACCAGAACATTTTTATTTCTCAACTCCTCCGGCAAGGCAGTCGTCGTATTGGCATGACGATTTTCATCCAGTTGCAATTCGAGAGATTGGCTCAAATTGGGACGGATCATCGAGAACCCGTCCAATTCGTCCTGCGCAAACGGGCTTCGGCTGAACAACAACTCGATATCCATCTCGTAAAAATTCAATTTCACCGTCGTGAGATTACGCGAATTGATTTTGATTTCACCCGCTTCGACCTTCAGATCAAATGAATTCGATTCGTTGGCCAGCTCCGTTTGTTTTTGCAGCTGGTCTTTTTCATCCACGGTTTCGGTTTTGCCACTGCGAAGTTCTTCGACTTGCGCCAGAATGTTTTTGAAACGATCGCGCCACAGGTCGACGGGATAATCGGCCCAAACGACGGCTTTGGCAGCCGCCGACTCAGGTTTCTCGCGATAGAGATCCAGATACGCATCACAGTAATCGTACTGAATTTTTCCGGAGATCGAATCCTTGTTGGTGAGTGCGAAATGACCAAGCGCCGTCTCGATGCGGTCTTGCAGCAACATGTAATAAGTAACCAATAGCTGATCATCGCCGGTGAGCGTGGGTCGATGGGCCAAGACGGATAACAATTCCTGGTACTGGGCGTAGAAGCTGGGATTCAAAATTTTCCGTTGCGGTCCCAGTTGATGAGCCCGGGCATTGACCAGCGGCCAATATTCGCGATGTTGATACCAATTTCTTTCGACCGGGTTTAGCGTCAAAAGTCCCGATTCAAACGACGGACCGCACTCACTCGTAATTGCCTCGGCTTGACTGAGGAATTCCTGTATCGAATCCCGATCATCGTGTTTCACTGCGTACGACCACAGGGTCGGATTGAAAACGTACCGGTTACGCAGCGTTTTGATCGCGCGCAAAAAGAAGTCTTTGTCTGACATTCGAAACGCAATTTTGTCGAGGTCCAATCGCAAGACGTTTTGTTTGTTCAGAAATTCGATCACTTCGTCGGCCGAACCGTTTTGGGAAACGTAAATCCAGGAAGTCTGGTCCACCTCGGCTGGCTGTTCCGAAACCACAAAGCTGACCCCTTCCGCAATGGCCAAGACCTTTTCTTCGGCGGAAACGTGAGCCGGGTAGTGGCTGAATTTCCCGGCCGTTGGGAAGTAGAACGAATATTCAAAAGTCTGGGTGCTGAAAGCCGCCAAATCCAGTTGAATCGTTTTCGTTTCCTGCGATCCATTGGCCGCCAACGCACCTTGCGGAATCTGGATCAGCAATTCCACGGCTCGAGGGGTCGATGTCGGATTCGTGATGACGACTTGGCCTCCATACAAAGTGTGCGCATGGAATTCATCTGAAATGAATTTGTCGAACTGCACCCCATCTTCGAAACGGTATCGATCCGCCGGCTGAAAGAAATTTTCGCTAACCAGAATCGTGGTATTTCCGCGCTCGACGATCGCCGTTTCAACTTGTTGATGAAATGCAATCGTCGGTCCGGCAGCCGTGTAAATGAGCTGCTTGTCGGCATATTCCAATTTTGGTTCCGCCGACTTCAGTGGCAGGTCGAGTACGGCCAGCACAAACATCATTTCCGTGAACGTGCGATGGGCTTCCGGAAAATAGGGAGAAAGAAACGGTCCGCCAGTATGGTTCGCGTAGTCCCGCCAGCAGCGGTTGACGCTAACCAAGTCGGCCGTTTGTTGCTCCGGCAACAGGCGATAGTAGTTGTTCTCCATCCATTGTTGCGTAGCAGGCAAGCGACGATACAACCCGATCGAATTATCACGAAGTTCGGCCAATTTCGCCGGGTCGACATTCCCGAAGCGGTCTTCTCTATCCGAACCACCGCGCTTTCCGCCAGATCCCGGTTGATTTCCGCTGTCCCCAAAAGATTCGCGGTTGGGAACATCACGGTCCAGTAACTTCTTGAGCACGGATTCGGTGTCGGTTTTCCCGGTCTCGCTACCGTCGAACGAAAAAGTCTCAACATCTGCCGCAGATTGGGGCTTTCCTAAGTCCCCACCAAGGCCCTCACCGCCCATGCCTCCACCGCCCATGCCTCCGCTGGAAGGTTCGCTTTGGATCAATTTGCTGGATAATCGTCGCTCATCTTGTCTCATCTTCTTCGCATCGATCACATCGCCCGGCTCGTCCAGCCCTTGACCCGCGATCGACGGCAGTGCTGACTTGTCTTTTCCTTTGTAGTCCTGCGCCATCGTCATCGCATCATCCAACCCCAGGCCGCCGATGGCTGTATCGTACAGGCTGTCAAACTGAATCCGTGACGTCGGCGCCAATAAATAGGCTTCACTGACATTGCGAATGATATTTGCGGACTGATTTTCTAACCGCTGCGCTAGCAAAATTCGCTCGACGGTATTCAGGCGAGCGTATCGCCATGGGTCAGTAAAATTGTCGAGATTTTCGTTGAGCAACCAACGGTCGATAAACGTCTTGTCGCGTTTGTTCTGCAAATGCTGGACCACGACCTCGTCAAAAAATGGGCGATCTTTTTTCAGTAGAAAGAAATTCAGTTCATGGCAAGCATGCTCCGAGTACAGCTTGCGCTTCTGTTCGACGTCTTGCTCGAGCCAGGTTAGTATGAACTCGAATCGATTCAGGTTGGCATTCGGATTGAGTGTGGACAACAATCGAAATACATCGTCCAGACTATCGTAAGATTGAAACTTCGCCGATGTGATATCCGCGATGGTCAGTGGTTCGTTGGCGGGCAGAACTTGGATTTGCTTGCGCTGCGAGAAATGATTGGCTGGGTCCAAGGCGTCAGCCAATCTTCCGTCGCGCTGTTCCAACGTTTCCAACGGCAATTTCAATTCTCGTTGCACCGTCGTGAATGCGTCGAGCGCGATCACGCGAACGTGTTGTCTTGATCCCAATTCTTTCCGCGAGATGGTAATCACGCCGTTTTTGTCGGGCTGTTGATTGGCCAGCAATACCGCGTCGCCACCGAGAAAATCCAGGTTGGCAAAATCAACTTGGCCACGCGTGACATCGTTTGGTCCCGCCGGCCGCTTGGCCTGCGGGTCGGCTTCACTGCCAGCCGCTCCAAACTCCGATCCCGCGGCAGCTTCCTGTGACTGGTTTGCCGTGTCTTCGGTGGCCCAGGGATTCAGCAATAAAGAAGGACGTGTTAACAAGTTGCCCGGATATTTTGCGGCATATTTTCGATCCAGAATATACTGGTACTCGTCACCGATCTGTCGCCCCTCCAGATAAACGGACTGGCGGATCGACGACTGATAAAGCCACGGCTCCTCGTCGCGAATTTGCGAAAAAATCGCAAAGGCATCAAAGGCGGGCTGATAGCGATCGGCCAGCACATGGACTCGCGTTTCGGCGTCGGCGTTGGTTAACTGAATCGTGATTTGCTCCGCATCGGATTTCAATTCGCCAATTTGCAACGAATTACGCGGGCGATTCTCCAGCATCCGGTGTTTGCCAATCAGTGCATTGGCGATCGGTTGCCCTGTGGTCACACGAATTTCAATTTGTTGCAGGTGATTGGGACCGACGATTCGCAATTGGTAGTCACCGGCTTTCAGACGTTTCAGTTGTAACAAACCGTTTTCCAAAGAAATCGCTTCAAACCAATCTGCGACAATCGTGCCACGGCGTTTTTCAAACAATGACACGTTGGCTCGGTCGAGCGCGGTCAAGTAGCTCGGGGCCGGGACGCTGATCACATCCCCTTTTAAACCGGAAATGGACTGGGAATAAGTATTTCCCACTGAGGTCAGACTCCACACCTTTGACGATCCATTGACCAGTGTTGCGGTCAGCGATGCTACATTCGACAGAGCCCCCAATTTGATCTGGCCATTCTCGTCCGATTGCAAATCGACATCGACGGGATCAGTGAATCGCGACAGTTTCGCAGAAATTCGAACCGGCTGTTTGGCACGAGGCTCGCCCGTTTTGCCACGAACCTCGATGATGAAGCCGTCGGCGGTGGGTGCCAGGTGCAGATCTTGTATTAGACCGGTACTATCGATTTGGTTCACCGTAAACGATTCACTAGCCGAGACCGTTTCGGTTTTCGCCAAGCTAATGTTTTCGATCTCCGCCGAGAAAGTCAGTTGAATCGATTTGAGTCGAGGGGGCACGACGAACTCGCAAACGGTATCGGTCGACTCGCTGAGTTTGAGTTCGGAAATCGTACGGGTTGAGGGAATGTCGTCCAGATTAACCGAGTTAATCACCAGTTTAGGTTTTTTCAAAAAACTCAGTGGTACCGATTGGCCGCCCGCCAATCGCAACATCGGACGCAGTAACAGTTTGGCTTCGTTGCTGCGTTTGAGTGATTCACGGTCGACCACCATCGCTGCCGAAAAAGTATATATTTCCGCGCTGTGATCAAAGGTTTGCAAACAGCTGAACTCTCCCTGAGTAATAATTGCGTTGGTCCGCCCAGGCTGCGTAGAAAACGGAACCAGGATTTTTCCGGCGGCATCAGCGGCGTAGCGACGTCCGCCAATGAAGAGACTGGCATCCACCACGACGGTATTGCCATCGTCGATTGTCGTAAACAGTTGTCCCGCCGCAGTGGCTTGTGAGATGAGTTGCAAGCGTCCTTTGCGGATCAATGCGCGGCTGCTTTTACCGCCGGCGATAAAGTCCACGATGTAGACGCCTCGTTTTTCCAATTGCGGGAATTTGAATTCGCGTTTAACTCGCAGGGCTGGGGCGTCATCGTACTGGAATGTCTGCTCAAAATTCGGTACCAATCCGTCGAGAACAACATTGGTATCAATTTCCGAATTGTGTTTTCGATAATAATTTTCGGTATTGATCTCAAAAATTTTGACGATCAGGGTTTTAATGTTTTTGGTATGGAGTTCGAGTTGCACTGCGCCGGTGGGCGCAAAAAATTCTGGATTGGTCGGGAGAAAATCCAAATCAACTCGTTCCATCAGTTGCTGATATTCGGCGGGATCAAGCAACGAAGCCCAGCGTTCGACGTCACCCAAACCATTGAGAATCTTGACAGTCGCAAATTGGCGTTGCAGGTAATTGGACTCGAAATAGGGTTGAAATGCCTGCGTGTTTTCCGCCTCCCGCAAAAAGTGCTGTAAATAGCTTTGCACCAACTCCTCGTCGCTGAGCACGGGGGCTAATCGCGTTTGACTGGCAAAGTCCTGATTTAAATTGACGAGTTGATTCTGATCGGTCAAACGACTCAGCAACACTGGATTGATGTAGGAAACCTGTCGCGGCAGTTTTAGATAGGTGTTAAATAGCTCCAAATCGTATACGCCCTGGGAGCGATCGAGATCCAGTTTGCGAAATAGGATATGAGCCTTCAAGGAGTTTTGGGCGGGCGGAAGATTTTTTGCAAACGTCCATAGTCGACCGAGATATTTTTGGTGCGATGTTTTGTCGGCCAGCCAATTTACATCTTCCGAGGGCGCAAGTTTACTTATGAAGAGGCCGACGTAATCGGTTTGTTCGGACACATTGGGGAGCTTTGTGGCCAGCTCCTCCAGCTGTTTGAGTGTGAGATTTTGATGAATTGCCAATCTGCCAAAAGATCCGCCATCAGGTTCCTTCAAGTCTCGCACAATCAAATCCACGACATTTGGGAAATCGGGTTGGGTCAATCGTTCCAGCAAATGACGTCGTTCAATGGTGTTCAGATCGGTATTCGCCAGTAGCCGAAGACCTTCTTCTGTGAAGCCGTCGGAATTTTGATAACGTGTCAGCGCGGCGGCTTTCTGTTTTTCCGGATCGATCACGCTCGGATCCAGCTGACTTGGCAGGTCGCGTTGGGTTTGGGGAATTTCGCGTTGATGTTCGAAATTCAGATTCAACTTCTGTTGCAAGTAGGCGAGTGTTGCTGCTGGGTCGGCGCTGTATTTAAGTAACGCTTGTCGGCTGCGAATCTGGTTGACTTGCGCGGTGTAGCCGAAACGTTGAATCCAGGTTTCGAGCAATTCATCGACCTTGGCCAGCTGTTCGGTATGTTGATAATGCAAACAATGGAAGAAATAGTAATCGCCTGTTCCGGGAACGAGCTGTTTTAATACGGCTTCCCTATTTTCAGCCAAAGCGAATTCTTCCAGAAAACCAATCTCCTGGGCGGCTGCCTGCGAGGTACCCAGTTCGAAGGGCGTGCCTAACAACAACCAGCCGGCAAAGGGGTTGAACAGAATCGAACTGCCGAAAATTATCAGTACCGTAACTTGACGCATAAAGTTCTCCCGCCATTATTCCAAAAAGTATGTGAGCCAGGCCATTGTAGACGCCCAATCAAAATTTGCGTTCCCTGCGCAATTCAGAAAACAGGTAAATGTAGGTTACATTGGCCTCAATTCCAGAAAAATGGTATAAATTTTGCACGGCTTTTGCCGCCCGAAATACAACGAAGATTGTGAGACCAGTTATGCTGTTGCGGAACATGGGTGATCAGGCGGCCAAACAAACGGCATGGCAAGACCTGGCGGAAGGAGCTCCGACTATTCTCGGGTTTGCTGGACTATGTTCCAGCGCTTTGATGCAACCGAACGATGGCTGCTCGGCCGAGCAATTGACAGCCGAGGCCAAGACGATTCTGGTGTTGGCTGCGTCACGGGGCACGATTGATATTCGTGCTAACCGCGATTCATTTGATTCGGCCGATCGGTTTCTAGCGGTTTGTGTTGAATATGAACTCGAACATCGGCTGTTGTTTTTGAACAAAGAGAATCCCCAGCAAACGGTGCGCTTTCTCGAAGGCTTTCGCGAGCTGTGTCAGCAGGGGTTAGTGCTCCATCATCTGCAACGCGATTTTTCGCTTTCCGGTCGTGGATTCGAGCTCGCCAAGAGTCTGCGGCGCGATGATTTTTCGGAGTTGATCCAATTCGCCGTGGAGTTGGATTGAATCCCGATACGCCTTTAGAGATGGTCGAAGCAACGTTGATGAACGACTTCCACAGGACTTCCTGGAATTTTATTTCAACCCTCCTACTAGGGGTTGCGATGGTCGTCGAAATCGCTCCGGCCCGCGCCCAGCCGCCGATCGTTTTGCGAGACCTGACCGTCATCCGCGAGCAGACGATTGTCGATTTTGATGCTCGCGCAATTCAGCTCGCCGGTGGCAACGAACTGACTTGGGACCAAGTTCTCTCGGCTGTCGTTTCGCCGGAGCGCCAAGCCAAATTCGATGAGTACAAAACAACCATTGGGTTGCCGCTTTTTCGATTGAAGTATCGCGCTTCTCAACAGGATTGGTCTGGCATCGGCGATTTGGCTGAGCCCTTGTATCACCAACTCAAAGCGTCCGGCCTGGCGATCGAAGGTGATTCGTCAACTTGCTACTTGATCTGTGTCGCGACAATGAAGGCTCGCATTCATTCCCAGGACTATGCCGGGGCCGTCTTGCCATTCTTGCAAGCAGCCAAACTTCAACGAGAACATCCGGCGACCGGGATCGAAAACACGATTGATCAAGAAACCGTGTTTCGATTGTTGCCGGCTGCGGATGTCGAGTCGATGCTCTCGAGCGAGATCTTGCCGATCTGGTTTGACAAAGATCAAGCCAAACAAGCCTGTGAAGCGCTAGCGAATTCGTTTGTGCCGACTTCGGCCGCTACCGAAACGGGCGCGATCGTGTATCTCGCTTCCCTCGCAATTGAGGCCGAACGATTGGAACTCGCCCGCGAGTTAATGGCTCGATTGGAAAATCCGGATGCACTTACAAAGCCTTGGCAAATTGTGTTGCGGGCTCAATTGGAAATCGCGACGGGCCATCCTGACAAAGCGGCCGAATTGCTTGCTGCCGAATCGCAAAAATTGAGTCAGGCCACTCAAGCGATGGGCTGGTACTTGAAAGCAGCGCCTTGTTTTGCTCCGGTTAACCCGGCCCGCCACGTTCCTGTTGTCGAACTCAATGACGACGTGACAAACCAGGCGATACTGGATTTGTTGAAAATCCCAGCCATCTTTGGCCAGCAGTACCCGGCACTTGCTGCGGCCGCAATTTACCAAGCAGCGAACATTGTGGCGACTCAGGGCCAAACATCTGAATACGAAATCTTGCGGCAGGAATTGATGTTACACTACCCCGATTCGTATCAAGCGAGATTGTTGGCGAAGTAGTTGCCCATCGACAGACGGTTTTCAGGTGGAATCAACTCAGCTAAACTGCAGGCAACTCAAAGGAACAAGGATTGAATAATTCAAGACGTTACATCGGTGTGATGTTGCAGTTGATATTCAGCGGTGTGGTCCCACTGGCAACAGCGGGTGCGACTGAATGGCAAAGCACTGGTTCCATTGGAAATTTGATTGCGCTGAGCTGGCAGACCGAATCAGGAGCTCCCGGCGACGTGAATGCCGAGTTACCAACTGACATCGCAGATCCAGTCGAACAGCCGCCTTCGGTGCTGCGAATGTTGCTCGGGACGAATGTGCTAGGGCACGTGATTGTCGGATTAATATTCGCGATCTCGATCATCAGCGTCTATTTTACGATCGAACATTTGTTGACCATTTCGCGGCGACGGTTGATGCCGGACGAAGTATTGGCTGAATTGGAACGGTTGATTGTGCATGGCGAAATCAATAAAGCGATTGAGGTTTGCCATCAGAAAGCCAATTATTCGTTGTCGACGGAAGTCATTTTGGCCGGGTTGCAGCGCTACAAAAGCAGTGAATTTGGCTATGCCGAGTACCGTTCGGCCGTCGAGGAAGCGGGTGAGGATGAAACAAGCAAGTTGTATCGCCGCACCGAAGTTCTCAATGTGATCGCCGCGATTGCTCCCATGTTGGGGTTGACGGGAACGGTACTGGGGATGATCGACGCTTTCACCACCATTGCTTCACTTGCCGGAATGGCCCGTCCGCAAGAGTTGGCGGGCGGCATCGGCCAAGCGTTGATCACTACGCTGCTCGGTTTGCTGGTGGCGATTCCCTCGATGGTTGCCTTCAGCTATTTTCGCAACAAAATTGACTCGCTGGTCGCGGAGGCCGGCAAGCGAATCGAGCAAGTGATGATGCCGCTGGGACGCAAGAAGTAATCCATGAAATTGAACAAACATCGACCGGTCGGAGCTGTCGGGTTCAATATGACCCCCATGATCGATATCGTGTTTCTGTTGATTATTTTTTTTCTTTCGGTTTCGCAGATCACGCGCGTCACCGATCAACCATTGGCGCTGCCTCGAGTCAGTGATGGAGATCAGATCGCCAAAACGGCGACGGTGACCTTGAACTTGAATGCGGCCGGCGAGATTATCGTTGCCGGGAACAAATTGTCGCCCGAGAAAACTTCGCTGGCGCTGCAAAATCAGCTGCAGAAATTCGGCAATGATCCGGATCGAATCCTCGTCCAGTTGCGATGTGATCGAAACTGCGATTGTAAACATGTCAATGAGTTATTGCTGCAACTTTCGAAACTCGGATTCAAACAGGTCCGTTCGGCGGTTACCAGTTCTTGAGTTTCCCCCTTACCAAGTGGTCTCGGTTATTAATAGATGTGCCTTATGATGAGAAGAACCAGTTACCGATTGCTGCTAATCTGGAGCGCAGTCTAGCAATGCGATTGTCCAACCGACGAAAGACCGGCCCGATACTAGGGCTATCGATGACCAGCATGATCGACGTCGTGTTTCTGTTGTTGATCTTCTTTCTCGTCACCTCCACGTTTGTCAGCCCGGAGCGACAGATTGAATCAGCGATCCAAGTTGACGAACAGGGAAAGTCCGCTTCGGCGATCGGTCTCGAACCGGCAATAATCCGGATTTCGCAGCTCGGGAACCAGACTGTCTTTCAGCTCGGGGCGATCAAGACGAGTGACTTAAGCGATATCAAACCGGTGTTGCGTCAATTCGAAGACAAGTCCGAGGGTGCCTTTGTCAGGGCAGGGGACGGTGTACCGTTTGAAGCGGCGGCGCAAGCGATTGCGGCCTGTAAATCCAACGGCTTTGCCGTGGTTTCCTATTTGCCCACGGACTAGCTCCGCTGATTTCACCAACATGACAATTCTTCCAAGCATTTTACGATCAGTTCTCGTCGCAATCATTTGCCTGGGCGAGGTAGCCGCTTGTTTGAACGGGGCCCAGGCTCGCGACGACGAGGCCGAACGATTGGAACAGTATTTAGGATCGCTCAAACTGCATCGGTTGGTCATTGAACAGTTGGAATTTCAGCTCACCAATCAACTTGATCGAGAACAACGAATCCGCGATGCGCGCCGGTTGGTTGAAATGTATGCTGACGAGCTGCTCGATTCGCGAATCGAAATTGAGGTGGCTGACCGTTGGGCCGACAAAGCGACGGCGCTGACGAAAATTTATCCGAGTCTCGAAAATCCCCGATTGGAGGCCGCCATTCTTCAGGCCCGATATTTGTCCGAGGAGAAGTCGTTTCGTCTGTGGTCGAACGTGTTTCCCCGGTCGCCGGCCGAGACTCAACTGAATCGTTGGCTGGAAATGGAACGGCGATTAGAACGGTTTTGTGTGCAGTTGGAAACTCGATACCAGGAACTGACGACTGCGATCCAAGTGCAGGACAGTGACCCACTCTCGGCCAGACAGTTGGCTCAAACCGAAAATTTGCTGCTGCATGCCAACTTCCTGGCCGGCTGGACCAGCTATTATTGTGGCGCCCTTGATGCGACCAATCGCGAGTCGTGGCTTTTGCGTGCGGACGAACATTTCCGAGATTTTTTCCAATTGGAACTTCGCAGACCAATGACCGAATTCGGGGCGAAGTGGTTCGATTTCAAATCTGGTTGGCAGATTCGTGGCCTTCTGGGCTTGGCTATGTGTCAACAGGGCTTGCTCCATCCGCAGCAAAGCCAACATTGTTTTGAACTGATTGAGCAAAATGCCAATGAGGATACCAGACAGCGGTTACCCGGTTGGAAGCTGAACAGTCATCTGTATCTGTCACAATATGATAGCGCCCTACAGTATGTGCAGAAACATCGCCAAGAAAACACCAGACCAATCGGCCAGCCCGCGGAAGTGTTTTTTTGGCAGGCCGTGTTGAATACGAGCCTGGAGTTGCGAGAAAATTCCCCGGCTCGAGCCAGCGAATTTGCGCGCGTGGGATTGGCGGGAGCAGTAAGGAATGCACAATCGCATTTACTTGAATCCTATTTGGAAAAATCACCAGCGGAATTATCCGATGATTTCCTGGGTAATTGGGTGCAGGGCTTTTTGTATTTTCAGCAAGCCAATCTGGCAACCGTCACTGCCGATCAAGCAAATCACTTTGCAATGGCCAGCAAGTCTTTGGAAAAGGCCGTCGAGAAATTTGACGCCAGAAATTCGGAAATCGACTTGGCTCATTGCCGATTGATGTTGGCAAAAATTGATTTTCGCGAACGCCGTTTTGAAAAATCCGCCGACCGATTCAATCAGGTTGTGGGAAGTCTATTGTTGGTCGATCGCGAACGCGCAGCGGAATCGCAGTTTCTGGCCGCCCAATCATTGATTGAACTCAGTCGCGGCGACAATCGGTATACCACGGCGGCCCATGCATCGCTGGACAGCCTGATTCGTCGATTCCCCGAGTCCGAATTTGCCGAACGAGGTGAGTTTGAGAAATTACGGCTCACTCTCGCGGTCTTGCCAGCGGAAGAGGCCGTTCGGCGGTTGCAACGGATCGAACCAACCGATTCAAATTTCCTGTTTTCACTGAGCGAGATTGCTCGATACCGTTTTCAAATCTGGCAGGAAGCGGGTCAATCCGTTGTCTCCAATCGAGAATTGCTACTGCTGGACCTAATTACAGCAGTCGCCACAGTTCGCGCCCAGCGCGGGATTCGAGCAGATCGTCAATTAACTGCCACGTTGTTGTTAGTGCACGCTCTTTTGAGAACCGTTCCGTTGCCGGAGAGTCAAATTCGCGAAGAATTGAAACGGGCCACGGAACTGCTGAGGCAGGTATCCACAACTGGTTCAGAAAGTGAAATTGAATTTCATTATTATCAAATGCAATTCGCCGAGCGATTGCGGAATCTTCCAGACACCAGAGTGCATGCCGAGTGGATTGTCTCGAACGCAGCCGATTCTCGGTTTGAAGTTGCTGCGCTAGTCAATTTGTCGAAGTTCTGGAAACAGGAAATGAACTCAACAGAACGACGAACCGAACTTCAACAGGCGGGTGCTTTGCCCGTCTATCGTCGGCTGGTAGAAGTTTCCGGAACGAACCCGGAACAGCTACAACGATCCAATAATGCCCAAGTGGCACTGTCGAATCTGGCAGAACTGGAATTGTTGCTGGACCAGTTCAGCGCGTCCGCCGAACACTTTCAGCAACTTCTGAACAGTTTTCCAACTCAACAGGCGTACGTGCTAGGTTTAGCAAAGTCAAAAATGCACTTGGGGGAGTTCGAATCCGCAGCGCCCTTGTGGCATAAGTTAAGTGCCAGTGCCCAAGCTGGGACCGAGACTTGGTATGAAGCGAAACACGAATTGATCGTGTGTCTGTTGTCTTACGATCGTTCGTCCGCCGAAAAGATTCATCGTCAGACCCTACAACTCAGTCCCGACCTTCCCGAACCCTGGCGAACCAAATTTTCGGATCTCTTAAGGAAATTGGCGGATTAAATGGTAGCCCGTTGGCAGCTTGACGGTACGGAACGTTTGTTCAACGGTTTTCAATCAAAAACGATCTAACCCTGGGCGGTGGCTTTCATCAAAATTCCGATCACTGATACGATCGTTGACGCGGGGCCTCGAGCAGTAATCGGCGCAGCGCGTCCGAGTCGTTTGCAGCCAGCCATCGTGATTTGAAATCCGTAGCCTGTGAAATCTGCACAATTGCCGACAAAGACTTGAGATGAAAATTCCGTTCATCTGCTGTTCCTGCCAAGACAAACAGGGCGGTGATCGGATCCGAATCGTTACCGAATTGGACTCCTTTTGGGCAACGGGCGACCAACATCGAAAATTGCCTGGAGCCCTTCAAAGTAATGTGCGGGATTGCCAATCCCGCAGTCAGTACTGTGCTACTTTGGCTCTCTCGATCAAGCAAGGAAGCGTGAATTTCGGCCGGGGATTCACCTGACAATCCGCCGATTGATTCGGCCGCCAACTGAAAAAACTCGTCACGAGTCATTTCCTGAGCAAGGTCCAAAATAGGACTCGCAGTTACGAGCAGATCAAAGCGGTCGGATGTCTGATTTTCCGTTGTGTTGACACTGGCCACCGTCAAAATGTCGCCCGTTTGCCACTCCATTTCGCTCGTGAATGGCAACAACAGATCCCGCTCCCCGTGTCGTTCCACCGCGAGAATTAAGCGGGAACGTCCCTGTTCACGTTGACTGAAAACGGTCAATGGTCCCGCGCTGGTAACTTCGATTTGATCAATACGCACCGCATCTTGCAAAAACCAATGGTCCCATTCGTTCAATGGAATCGAACATCCAAACAAACTCGCTGCCCCCAGTGGTTTCAAGCGTTCTGCATTCACGTAATTGCCCGTCTCCTCCAGTACGACGGCAAGTTTCGGCACCTGAAAAATCTCGCGCAGCTGTCGCGCAGCGATGGCATTAATCTCGGCGTTGGCCGTCATCATTAATCCGAATTTTGCCGAATGCGCATTGGCATCGGCTAGAACTTCAATGTCCAAGGCGTTTCCGAGGATTGCAATCAAGCCAGCGCGTTTGGCCGCTTCAACATGGGCGGCATTGTTGTCAATCAGCGTCACAGGCTGCGACTTTTTCAACAAGTTCGCCAGAGCTCGCGCGGTCGAGTTCGCGCCGACGATCAAGACGCCATTCCTGGCAAGCACGGATTTATCGGTCGTGGCGTCATGAACAGACAGTCCGCGAAACTCGGCCAACAACGCCAGAAACTCAGTGTAGCCGTTGACGGAAGAGAGTTTTTTGCGAAGTGATTTATCCAACAATGTTGCCGCCGCGTCCCGATACAACTCCAAGCCCAATCCCAAATCGTCCTCCGAGGTGAGGATCAGGCAAATCGTCTGACAAAGTTCCCCGTCCGGGCTATCGAAGTCAATTCCTTGGCGGGAAATCGCCAAGGCGACTTGTGGTTTATCCAAGTCGGGTAATCGCACATGAGAGAGCGCGATGCTGTTTCCAATCCCGGTGGGAAGGAGTTGTTCCCGTGCTATTGCATGCCCGATCACCCGCTCCATCGGCAATCCAGTCGCTCCTGATACCAGGCAGAGGCTCTTCACTGCCGCGAATCGATCGGTCGCGTTTAGTTTCGCAATGAAACTCCGTGAACCGAGGTAGTCCGTAAAGTAGTGGGTCTTTTTTCGACGCAGTATGGACTGCATGATTGGTCCCGCGATCACGCTGGTCGCCAATGCCATGATAACGAGCGCTACAAACAATCGCTCGTTGATCAAATTTGCCTCCAGCGCCAGTAGAGCCAGAATGATTTCCATCGCTCCGCGAGCGTTCATCGCCGCACCAATGGCCCACGATTCCCGCCACGGCTGGCCACTCCACCGGGCTGCCATACCGCAGCCAATCAACTTGCCAACGCAGGCGATCACGATCACAAACAGAACCAACATCCAGTCAAAATTCGCCAAGAAATCAATCTTGAGTCCGACCGTCGCAAAAAACAATGGCGCGAAAATAAACGTCACAAAACTATCGAGTGTCTGTCGCGTCCGTTCTTTCAAATGCGCCGAATCACCTAACGCGACGCCCACAATGAATGAACCAAAGATCGCATGAATTCCAATCCACTCGGTAAATGCCGCTCCGAGCATCGCGATCACCACCGCGAAACCAAGCACGCCACCCGGCCAACTGGTGTGCGCTTGAATAAACGGCAAGCTTCGATGCATGATCGAACGACCAACGGTCAACATCAGTGCGACGTAAGCCAAGGTCAGCCCGATCGTCAGTCCGATTGGAAAATGTGTCTCGGCGCCTGCAGCCGTCCCCATCATTCCCAACAACACGGCGAACACGATCCACCCGATCAGATCATTAAGTACGGCGGCGGCAATCACCGTCATGCCAAGTTCGCTGCGATAAAGATTCAAATCCATCAGCGTCTTGGCAATCACTGGCAAGGCCGAAATCGACAACGTAGTCGCCAGAAACAAAGCGAACACGAGGGGCGAACTACTAGATCCCACCCCCAGTGCTTCTGTGGAAAACCAGATCGGCGCGATCCAGCCCGTGGAAAATCCAACGGCGAAGGGCAGTACGATGCCACCTAGCGCCACATTAAACGCGAGCCTGCCCTGTCGGAAGATCGATGACAAATCAACCTCGATTCCGGCGACCAAGAGAAACAGTGTGATGGCCACAACGGTCAACCCCTGCATCGCGGCCCCAAATCCCGGCGTCGAAGGAAAGATTCGGTCGAACACGTCCGGTGCCAGGGCTCCCAACAGCGTCGGTCCTAAAACGATTCCGGCAAACAACTCGCCCATGACCGCCGGTTGATTTAACAGTCTCGCCAATTCGCCGAGGAGGCGCGCTGTTCCCAAAACGACGCCCAACGCCAGAAAAAGCGAAACCAGGTCCGAGTGAGCCAAGGAACAACCCTAAAGTAATGATGGAAGCGAAATTCTCAACAACGTCAATCCAACTCCGAATGACTAGCGCACTGTTACACCATAAATATCGGGTTGACGAAATCAGCCGCAGGGCGCTAGCCCCCGGTTTTTTCCAAAGTAACCGGACGCTAGCGCGTTCCGGCTAATCCGAAATCCATGCTGTCACAAAGCACTAGTTCGCAATCCGGAAAACCAGCCCAGATCGCTGTTGGTTGCCCCGTTCGAGACGCTGACGGACATTATCTTAACATCCGATCGTGTTCTTGGGACAGGTTGACGCTGTTTCACAGCGAACATCGTTTGATTTCCAAATACAATCTTGCCCGTAGGAATACCCCATTCGTTCGAGGATCCAGGGCGACCTTCTCCCAGGGCAGGACAACTGTGATAGAATTCAGAGAATTCGGCAGGATCTTACCTTACATCGTTTTCCTGCGACGACGACCTGAATTCGGCAGCTGACCGTCCAATGAACCAACCGGTTGATGATCCGAGTAACTCCCGCAATGAGCTTTCGAATGCGGATGAACGCCGACTGAAAGTATTTTTGCGAGATGCCGAGGCGATTATTGCAGCGGAACGAGGATTGAATTCAGCGTCCCGTACGAAACTCGAATCGCTGGCCAAATATCAACAGCTGCCGGATTTCCTGTGGAGCCAAGCCCTGAAACAACTCCAGGAACCCGCTTCGTTTGAGAGCAACCTGTCACGTTATGAACAGGCGTTTGCGAACTTCCTCGATGCGGAGTTCAAGAAACTGCGCGGTGGTGTCCTCTCCATTCGAGCGGAACAAAAAGCGCTCGAGTTAGCCACCACGAAATATCAAATCCCTGTTTCGCGAGCCGAACAAATCATCGGTGCGCGGGCCAAATTGGCTGCGATCGCACGGATTGCGCATTCCGATTCCACGGACTATGCCGAACGATTTATTCGCGAGCAAATCAACGAACAGTTGGTGCTAGAGGACTCGTTGCGTGATTCGATTCAAGAGCGTGGCGAGAAACTCGGGCTGACGACCGATCAAATCGATACGTTGATCTTACGTTTGTTGAACGAGAACCGCCAGCGAAAAAGTCAGTCTCTGCGCCGCTTCGTGGTTCAGAGCTCCGTTATCGGATTATTACTGCTGGGTGGGCTGGTCGTGTACTCGTGGGGTTGGTTTCGGCAGGTTGAAACGCCTCGCCGGCAGCCCGCGAGGCTCGAACCGAAACTGTCGCCAGCAATCGAAATTCCAACTGCCGCCGCAAAATGGCGTTCGGCGGAAACGATCAGCCTCATCGAACAAGTCGATAGCGAACTTCAACCTCCGCACCAACTGAAGTTTCGATTGCTCGACGAAATTGCACGGGTACGAGCGGAAGGATATCGAGAATTAGCCACCGCAGCTGTTCAACAACAATTTTCCGATCCACAGCCAATTGAGAATCTCCTGGGCAATTTGTTTTTTGAAGAGCTCGAGGAGGATGCTGTTACAGAATTGGTCGAGCCCTTGCTGGAGGTTGTGCGACTTGCGTCCAACGAACCAGCCATTCCTGTGAAACGGTTTGAACAACAGTTGTGGGCAAATAAATTGCTGGCGGCAATTTACTTGCGCGTCCACGAAAATCCGGTCGATACCGCGCTGGCCGCCGTTCGTAAACAATCTTTGGCGGAGCGAATTCATCGCGTTACCGGCGTGTCGCCGCAAGGACTATCGATTGCTGAATATCTGCAACGATCGGAACAAACCATTGCCGCTGATCAATGGAACTATCTGATTCAAAACAGCTGGTCTCAGCCCGCTCAAGTGACCGTGCTCGTGGAACCGCTGACGAATTTGACTCGATCGCGATTGACACCGGATGTGCGATCTCGCCTGCAGTCTCGCTTATTGCAATTATTAATGGAAGTCCAACCGGACCAATGGATCAACCTGCAGCCGGTCTTGACGGAAATTGTGATGGCGGCCGATGAGTTTGAATTGATCGAATGGATTGACTTGGTTCGCAATTCGAATCACGCGAAGTTTCAAGAATTTGTCGGACAATTGTTGCTTAAACGGATCGGGGTTTCGCCAGCTTCGTTGCGGCCAGCTGATTTGGTGGCAGCGCTCGAGCGCTATTCGCAAGACTACGGCAATCAGCAGTTACAGCCTCTGCTTCAGCGAAACGAACGAGTCGAGAATATGACGAAGCAATTTCTGGACACACTGGCCAACTTGGAACAACCCGTTGCCCCCGATCAGCTGGCGCAATTGGCAGTCTTGGTAAATATTCAATTGGCAGTTTGCCAACAGCTGCGGAACAGCGACTTGCTGGACCACCGCGGACTAGGCGTGATTGATTCATTATTGGAAAAACCCAAGATCCGCTTGCGAGAGATTGTGGCCTTGCCCGGAAAAACTGCGAACCGGGGCCCGACACCTCCGATTCCGACTGCTTCCGATATCAATCGGAAAAATCTGGCCTTGCAACGCATCGCGAATTTCGCGGACGACCAACGGGGGTCGCGAATTCGGTCGCTCGAAGATTTGGAAGCAATCGCCGACAGGTTTGGTGATTTGACTTATGCCGAGTCATTGATGTTGGCGGCATATTTTCTAAAGCCGCCAACGATCGACGATGAACTCAACATCCAACGACGAATTTCGTCCTTTTCGAATTGGCCAACTTTGGGACTGGCGATCGGCGATTATGTAGCGCAAGACACCTTGGCGATCGACAAAGCGTTGGCCATGACGCGATTATTTTTTCGACGAGAATTTGATGTTGAATCGGGGGACGACAATTGGCCGGCGTCAATTCAGAATCAAGTCATTGAATCGACGATCGCGGATCTACAAAATCGAGTTTCGGATGATCCCGCGAACCGGCAATCCGATTGGGTGCGGCTGGAGTCCTATTTGTCCGAGCTGTACAGCCAACGCGGCCAATTCCTGGCTGGATCAAGCGGTCAGTCGATTTCGCCACCGACGTCCGATCCGGCGGAGGTTTTGTTGACCTGGATCGAAATCTGGCTAAAAAACTGGGATGGCCCAATTTCAGAATCCAATCAGTTTGCTCGCGCCGAGGTCTTTATTGGGCAGGGAGATTACAATGGGATGCAGAAAACCGTTATGGCCAATCGATTATTGTTCGATTTGTTGCGCGATGAAATGCCGGCAGCGCTCGCGACTGAAGAAGTAGAACTTCCATTGCTTGTCCAACGGATTCAGGACAAATGTAAAACCCAGATTTTGGGAGATCAGTTGTTTTTCGTGGAGCTGGATTTGCTAACGCAGGTTTCACGTCGCCGGGAGTCACTGCTTACCTATCGAATGCGAAGAAGATGATGGAGCTCGAAATGAACAGCCGGCATTTGGCGATTCGGAGTGTCAGGCATAGCATCGCGATCGGCTGTTGTTGGCTGGGGGCCGCGGCGAATACCCATGGCGATCTGCTCTGGCTTAAAGAAACCGATCAACCACAATCTGGCTGGGTGGTAAACCAAACCGACGAACGGATCCTGTTTCGCTCATTTGCTGCGCCGGATGCTCCTGCTGTGTCCTTGGCACGCGCGCAGGTGGAGTTGGTCGTTATCACGATTGACACCGAGCGATTGGCCCAATTGAATCCGTCGAATTGGACTGCCTATCGGGATTATGCAGAAGAGCTGGCCGTGCAGATACTCGATCCGACCGCGCGTCAATTGGCGATTCGCTTGTACGTAATCGGGGGCCATGGAGCATCCGGCGACCTGCGCAAGAGTTGTTTGACGGGTTTGATTGCATTGGCCAATGATGTTCCCCAGCGAGAGCGTTGGCGTTTGCTGCAGCGACTTGAAAGCGGAGAAAACGAACCGGAATCACAACTGGATTTGAATCTCACAGCGGCTGGCGATCCTGCCGATCGCGCGTTGGCGATCGATGTTGTTCGCTTGATTCGGCGTGGAGAAGGGATCGCGGCGATTGAATTGTTGGACGATCCGGTGGTCAAGGCTAAATTGGATCGTTGGCAGCATTTAATCTCAACCGATCAGATGAAAAGACTGGCGGTCTTGAATCGCTTTACTCCCGACCAACTGGGATTATTGCTGCGCATGGAATTGTCGATTTCGAATCCCGCGGCGTTCCCTAACCTGGGCCCGCAAGACTGGGCCGACTATGCCAACTCGTATTCGCCACAACCGGCGGAGATTCCGAGCTTCAAGAACGCGACACCGTACGATCCCGAGGCCAGCGTCTTTCGCGACGGACAATGGCAAAGACCAAAATAATTGTCCGGTGGCAAAAAAAACGGCGACCAGTGGTCGCCGTTGGCATTGATTCAAAATAATGCGATCAGAATTTACTCGTCGGAATCATCACTGGCGAACGATGGAGCCTGGCTGGTCTGGGTGACACGATCGTGGTTTCCGACGAACTCCAGAATCGCGCGGGTTCCGTTGTCTCCCAGGCGTGGTACCGCAAGTCTCATGACACGAGTGTAGCCACCAGTCCGATCGACGAATCGCGGAGCCACAACGTCGAACAACAGCTCCACGGCTTCTTTATCTCGCAGGATCGCAAACGCTTGCCGACGGGCATTGACCGCAGGAGAAATCGCGGCATTCCACTGTTGCCATTGGTCGCTTTCGCGCCATTTTTTCCAGGCTTCGGTGTTACGTTCAGCGTTGGTGTTAAGTTTTTCGGCGGCTGCTTGATGTGGCAACGCTTTTTTGGCGAGCGTGATCAGCCTCTCGACCAACGGCTTGACTTCCTTGGCTTTTTGAATCGTGGTGATGATCCGACCCTTGTAGGTCGGTGCATTCACCGGTTTGCCATTGGGCATCAACAAGCCTTCATAAAACGATTCGTCTCGCTCGGTCAAGAGCAACGCGGTCGCGAGATTGCGGAACAAAGAACGTCGATGGCTGGAAGAACGGCCAAGTCGTCGGCCTTTTCGTTTATGTCTCATGGATACACCAAATAGTCAGTGGATTAAATTTGAATTGACTGAAGGGGTTAGAACTCAAACGCAATTAATGGTTGGCAGCGGGTTGCCGAGCAACGATCAACAGCGAGCAAAAATGTTAATTCGGGGTTAGTTGATCACGGGGGCCTTGGGAACTTTCATGCCGAGGTGCATGCCCATTTCGCCGAGCAACTGTCGGACTTCGACCAAAGTCGTTTCGCCAAAATTGCGAATCTCCATCAGTTGATCTTCGGTTTTCTGGACCAGGTCGCGAACCGTCGAAATATTGTCGTATTCAAGGCAATTGCTGGCGCGAACGGAAAACCGCATTTCCGAAATCGGCATGTTTAGTTTGGCTTCCAGTGCCGCATCGATTCCACCGCGACTGCGTGGCTGAGAATGCACTTGGGCGCCCAACTCGGAATACTGGACAAATGGGTTGAGATGTTTTCGGAGGATTTTCGATGATTCGACCAACGCCATTTCCGGATTAATGGAACCATTGGTCCAGATTTCAAGCGTCAAACGATCGTAATTGGTTTTCTGACCAACCCGTGTTTCCTCAACATCGTAACGAACGCGAGTGACGGGACTGTAAACTGCGTCAATCGGAATGATGCCAATTTCGTGATCCCGACCGCTATGTTCGGTGGCGGGAATATATCCTCGACCGTTTTCGACGACCATTTCCATCATGAAGGGGACATCGTTAGTCAATGTGACCAGGATATGTTCGGGATTGATAACTTCAACATCGCCACCGGCTTGGATATCTGCACCAGTAACCGGCCCGGCAGTGTTTTTCTCAACCGTGATGACCTTCATCTGATCGGTATGGTTTTTGACGATCAAAGATTTGACATTCAGCACGATATCGGTAACGTCTTCCAGGACACCGGCAATCGAGGAAAATTCATGGTTTGCGCCCCGAATTTTCAATTGAGTAATCGCACTGCCTTGAAGACTGGACAGCAACACACGTCGCAGGCTATTTCCGATAGTGGTGCCAAACCCACGCTCGAACGGCTCGGCAGTAAATTTGCCGTAGGTCGAGGACAAGGTCTGACGGTCGCAATCAACAACACTGGGTAATTCCAGTCCGCGCCAACGAACGTGCATGGAGAGTCTCCGTTAAAGATAATTTCTGGTCTGATTTGATAAAAATGGGTGGCTGCCGAACTGACTTCGATCCGAATCCCATCGGGAAGGTTCCGACACTTGCCAATTGTCAAGCTTGACGTGGAGGTCAACCACCGCCCGACTGGCGACTACACGCGGCGTTTTTTACGGGGACGGCAGCCGTTGTGAGGAATCGGAGTACAATCCTCGATTGATTTGACGTTCAGTCCAGCAGCCTGCAACGCGGTAATCGCACTTTCGCGTCCACTACCGGGGCCTTTGACTCGTACATCCACTTCTTTAACACCGAACTTGGTAGCCTTTTCCGCACACTGCTGCGCGGCACTTTGGCCAGCAAACGGCGTGCTTTTACGGCTTCCTTTGAAACCACAGGTTCCGGCACTTGCCCAGCACAAAGTCTCGCCTTTGGTGTCGGTAATGGTAACGGTGGTGTTGTTAAAGGTCGCCTGAATGTGGGCCACTCCGTAGGTGACGTTGCGTCGAACTCGGCGTTTTTTTGTTTTTGACATGGGTTTCTAATTCTCCTGGATTGAATGCCGTCAAAGGCAAACAAATTTAGACTGTTATTTTTTGAAAGTCGTCGAAGGTTTTTCGGTTTTGATGTTGGCAAAACGATGGAAATTTCAACCAACGGATGCCATCAACGTGTAATTCGGCCCGGCTGGCCATACCAATCGGGGGTGATCTACTTCAGATCCTTTACACCCTTTTTGCCGGCCACAGTTTTCTTAGGACCTTTGCGTGTCCGAGCGTTGGTTTTGGTTCGTTGACCGCGCACTGGCAATCCGAGTCGATGTCGAATCCCACGGTAACAACGAATATCGCGCAAGCGGTTAATATTCTGTTGCACGTTTCGTCGCAACGGACCTTCGACAACGTAATCGCGTTCCAGAATCGCAGTAATTCGACTAACCTCCTGGTCGGTCAAATCACGAGCTCGTTTATTCGGATCGACGGCCGCTTTTTGGCACAATTCGCGGGCGACTTGTTCGCCGACACCATACAAATAGGTCAACGACACGACAGTTCGTCGATCGTTCGGAAGGTCAACACCGAGTAAACGTGGCATAAAGATTTCTCCAACAGCTCAAATGAGAGCAAAATAGTTGATTATTATTTAGTTTTATAGCGAAACTGGTAGTTCACCAAATGATCTTCGAATCGGAACAGGCTTTCGTTTTTATCCATTTGCCAGAATCCATCCAGCATCTTCCCGAATGATCCAGTTTCGGGAATCAAGATCTAAAATCTAAGCTCGGCTGACGTCCTAACGTTCATTCAATCAACGAAACGTTCGGCAATGCAACTTCCAAGCGAGGGTATTCGATTTCGGGCATCAGATTCAGTCGAGACGGCTAAGCAAACGCCCGCATATAAACGAATCACCCTTGTCGCTGCTTATGGCGTGGATTGGTGCAAATCACGAAGACTTTGCCATTTCTTCGGACAATTTTACAGTTTTCACAAACTCGTTTTACGCTTGCGCGGACTTTCATCGCAGCTCGCTCACTTCTATGCATGCTTGGTTAAAGCCCATCAGTATAAGGATGGGTTAGCTATTTTCACAAGGCCCATTTGAAATGATTTTGGCACGATTTTTTGGCAGTTTTCAGATTTTTCGGGAAACGCACGTGCGGACGGGTTACGTGACTGAACCCAAACAATCTTGAAACTCAATAAGGCCACCAAATCCGCAGTTTGCCGACAAACTCAAATCATAAAATGGGTATTTTAAGGCGATCGGGTCGTTCAGCTGATCCAAACCTTAAATTCACCATTTGGCCTTTCGAATCCCAAAAACTTGGTTGGTTTTACTGGCAAGGGGGGAAAACTGGGGGGAGACCCAGCCATTATCGGACCAATCTGCTCGCCAGGGTTGGACCGTAATCGCTATCAAGACAGCTGCAATAAAGTTCAGTTTGATGCAAATTTGAGCCGATTCAATACTCGATGCAGTTTGACCTTAGCGATTAAGTTTTTTATCTGGCTTGGCGAAATGGTGACCAATAGAACGGTTGTAACAATCACCTGCGGTGCCTTTTTTCTCTGGGGCACATTCGCAATCCTGAGTGCACCAAACGGCACCGATCGGTTTCGGACCATCGTTGAAGGTGAACTGGCAAACGGAAGCGGCGAACAGAAAACGTGCGTGTCGCGTGGCGACACCGTTGATCGATTTCCGAATGTGCAATTGGTCAATCATGAAGCGCCGATTGTTGCGCTGCCGCCAAAAATCGAGGCTTTACCAAACAGATCTGTTCCCAGCCCCGGGTCGTCGCCTGATGCTGCGACCGACTGGCAATCGCAATGGCAGATCGACCAACGCAGCATGACCGATGATGATCGAATCGTGTTGGCCAGTTTGCCTCCGATGTGCGTCAGCGAGTTACCCGGTCTCGACTTGCGCGATCAAGTTGACAGGGTAGCTCTGGCGACCAATGAAACGGCCATCGAAGATCCGATTCGATACCCACTGTCGCCCCATAGCCCGCTCAACGCAATCCCGAAAAACGATCGGACTCTGAATCCGATCGATCAATCCGGCGACTGGCAACCAAACGCCAACGCTCCCCTTGCCACCAAAATTCCAACCGCCCATTTGGCCAATCAGCCCAACCCTCATGCAGTTACCTCCAGCTCAGCTGCGCCAAAAAAATCTGACGGCACCGGCCCCGATCCGCATTTCGAAATTTATTCCCGCTCCGCTTTTCCGTCGGCGAAAGATTGCGCCGTTTGTCACGAGCAAATTTATGACGAGTGGTCATCATCCAGCCACGCGTATGCATCGGTCTCGCCGATGTTTCATGCCTTTGAGAACAAGATCAACCAGCTGGCACAGGGGACGCTTGGATATTTCTGCCTGCGATGTCATGCCCCAGTCGCGACGACCATGGGATTGCGGCGCGATCAGCCCATTTGGGATGGCCCGCGCGTGTTCCGGGAAGGCGTTACCTGTGTGGCTTGTCACCGAGTCAAAACGATCAATACCAAATCGGACGGTGAACGCCGCATGGAACCTGGCGATATCTATGCACCAGTGTACGGCAGCTCGGATGGTACAGGGGCCGCAGTCGCCAATAAGTACAGCCAGTTCTTCAAGATCAAAACGAACCCTCAGGATACAACGCTGGGACAACCGATGCACCAACGAGCCATTCAATTTGAAGAGCTCGCCGAATCGACGTTCTGCATGTCGTGCCATCAAGTCGCCGTCAAGCCAGGCATCAAACTGGAAGTGGTCTGGGATCAATATCGCGCCTCACCGGCCTATCGTGATGGCGTGACGTGTCAGGATTGCCACAACGGAAAAGTGCCCGGTGTCGATGCAGGCTATTCCATTGGTCCGGCCGCCGTGGTTGAAAACAAAGTCGTCAATCCTGAACGCCAACACACCAATCATGCGTTTTATGGACCGGGATATTCGATCGCTCATCCGGGGATCTTCCCCGATAATCTGGCGGCCGATCGTTGGACGTTCAATCAGTGGTTGGAATTTGATTGGCGCGCTGGTTGGGGTACCAATCAATTCGAGGATGCCCTGGCCGATCGCAAAATTCAGGCTGATTTCCCAGCGACGTGGCAAGACGCTGATGATCGCTTTGATGCCCGAGTCATCATTGACACCAATCAAAAAAAATTGGCCTATAAAACAGATCTGCGTCGGCAAGTCCTGGAAAATGGTTCGAAACTCGACGGCCCGTTCTTCAGTGGTACCCCCTCATCGAATCAGAATCTGGATTTCCGCTATTGCTTGACCAATATCAACCCCGGACACAACATGCCCAGCGGCTCGCTGGGCGCCCAGCCCCAGATCTGGATGAATGTCGTCATGATCGGCCCGGCCGGGGATCGTCTCTGGGAGACGGGATATGTCGATTCCAACGGTGATCTCGCGGATCGTCATTCGCTGGATGTCGCCGCCTCCAAAATTCCGTATGACCCCCAGTTGATGAACCTGCAAACGCGTTTTTTGACCACCAATGTCAAAGGAACCGAGCGAGAAATGTATTTGCCCTTCAATTTGGATATTGATCAACTCCCGTTCCTGAGACCCGCTTCGCAGCCCGTAACGGTACTCAATCATCCCCCATTAATTCGCATGGAGGCACACTCGATTCCTCCACTCGGTTCGCGCAACGTCAAATATTCCGTACCCGGTCGGTTGTTGCAACAGTCGGGCCAATATCGATTGTCGGTGCGCCTGCGCTCGCGTGCCGAACCGATTTATTTCATGAAATTCTGCGATGCGACGCCTGAAATGATCCGTTCGATGAATGAAGGGATCGCCGATTTTCATACCAGCTCAGTGGTCTTTGAAGTTCACTAAACATCTTCTGCCAGAAATATTCCAGTACGAACACGCATGCGATTTTTGAGCCTCTCAACTTGATGTACGTTGCCAAACTGATCTGCCGAGTTCTGTTGTCGATCATGATCGTCGGGTTCGTTTTGCGCGCCTTGTGGTTGCCGGAAAGTCCTGTAAGCGTCAACGCAGAACTCGAATTGAGCCAGCCGACGGCGGCGACAACGACTCCAACAACATCGATTCCGTCAACCAGTTTTGCGACCATTCCGCCGTCGACGACCGACAGCGCTTTCGAGTCGCGATCCTGGTCACAGAACAGCGTCAAGTCAATGACTTGGGAATCTCAATTGGATCGCACGCCGAATGACAAGTCGAACCAGGAACACCAAGAGATTCAGTTGGCGTCGGCTGAGTTAGGGCCGATCGAGATTAAAAGACTTCCAGAGTTTTCGCCTGCCGCTACATCTCCGGCACGGGCTCAAATTGCAACCATCGCCGCCGCGTCGCCAACACCCGAATTGGAAAGTAACCCGTCGATTCAAGGTGTTCAGCACCTTCCCCGACAAACCAACACCGATATCTCAACCCCATCCAACACCGAGGCCACTGTTAAGCTTACATTGGCAAAAGCAATCCCGGCGTCAACGGGTTCAAAAATTAGCAGTCAAACTCCCGTCGTCGACGTCCCGGCATCCGAAGTTGGCCGGTTGGCCCCTCAGTCTCAGTCCGAGCCAGCAACGAATATCCCATCCGCCGCGGTACCGATCCCGCCGATCGCGGAGCGCCAAACTTCGGTTGTCGACACCAACCTGGCAACCAGTCAACCAACTCCCGGTGTGCTCCAAGGTGCCGGGAGTTTTGTTATGGCCGCGCAACCAAAAATTGGCGACCATTGGCTCGATGATCGTCCGATGATTGACAATCGTGCGCAATTGATGAAGACCATTGACGAAGATTTTTCTCCCGACGCAGTCGACGATTTTTTGCCGTATGATCCCCATCCCCAGCAGCATATTTATGCAGGCAAGACGCTGAACGCGACCCAGCGACCGATTCTCGAATTGGGACGGCCTTGGTATCAGCTGGGGCAACTTAGTCCCGGTTCCACGATTTTAGGAAAACACAATCCGCTCACGCCGCAATTTCTGATTTATGGAGACATCCGATCGGCGGTCGCGTCCAATACACAGAACGGCAACAATGTAACGCAGTCCGCAGTCGAGGCGAATCTGGACTTCGATCTGAAGTTGACCAGTACCGAACGGTTTCATGCGTTCATGTCACCGCTGGATAACGGTGTGACCAATACGGGTTACCTGTTTGACGAGAATCGGTTTGTCAATCAGTTCGATGCTAAAATTGACTTTGGCTATTTTGAAGGGGACCTCGGCGCGATCGCCGGCGGAATGACCAATCGTACTCTGCCGTTTGATTTGCCGTTCGCCGTCGGCGTGATGCCGTTGGTGTTGCAAAACGGTGTTTGGCTGGAGGACGCTTTTCTCGGTGTCGCGGCGACAATCCCCGCCCGAAACAGCGCGCGGCTTGGCATCTCGAACATGGATACGACTTTTTTTGCCGGCTATGACAACATCAACAGTCCCGCATTTGCCGCCGACGACAGCGCAGCGCGGATGTACGGCATGGCAACTTTCATCGATATGTTCAACGGTTACATGGAGATCGACTATGCCTTTCTCGATGACCGGACATTTGACGATCGGAGTTACCACAATCTGGGCTTCGGTTTTACGCGCCGGTATGGTCGGTTGTTTTCCAATTCGACTCGGCTGATTGTCAATGCCGGCCAAGCCACGGATGTTGTCGCCAATACTGCCGACGGGGTCCTGCTGCTTTCGGAAAACAGTCTGATTACCGGTGCACCTTCGACCGTCGTCCCGTACTTCAATCTCTTCGCCGGTTTTGATCGGCCGCAATCGGCGGCGCGGGCGGTGCAAGCCGGAGGCGTTTTGCGGAACACCGGGATTCTGTTTGAAACGGATGGGATGACCAATTATCCCACACTTGACGCGACAGCGAATGACGCATTGGGCGGTGCGTTGGGCTTGAACTTACTGGCCGATGATTTCAGTCAACAACTGGTCGTCGAAGCCGCGTGGTTGAATACGATGGGTAACGACGTCAACCGAAATGCCGACGGCAATCAATATGGACTTGGTGCCCGGTATCAGTTGCCCTTAACGAACGCCTTGATTTTCCGCGCCGACGCGATGGTCGGATTTCTTGAAGCCGACGCGGATATTCATGGCGTCCGGATGGAACTGAGACACAAGTATTAGTTTTCAGTGTTTCGTTTTCAGCATGCAGATTTGGAGTTTGGAACCTCAATTCGAATCCAAGCTGCGCCACAAGTACCAACTGGCGATCGTCGCGTAGGGCCGCCACGGTAGCGCCAGCGCTTCAATCTCCCGGGCTGGGGGAGATTCGGCCAAATTGTATTGTTTCTGAATTGCGTTCTTGATACCCAAATCATCCACCGGCAACACATCGAGCCGGGCCAGCGAAAACATCAAGAACATTTGGGCCGTCCAGCGGCCAATGCCTTTGACTTGTACCAGTTCGGCAATCACTTGCTCATCATCCATCCGTCCGATATTCTTCAAATTCACTACCTCTGATTCGACTTTGTCAGCGAGATCCAGCAGGTAAGTCGCCTTTTGTCGCGACACACCGAACTCGCGCAACTCGTCGATCTGAAAGAGCAATAGTGACTCCGCGGAAATCCCCGTGGTCGGCAGTTTGGCGTGAATCGCGCGCGCTGACACCGCATCGCTCAAGCGTTGACGAATGGTTCGTGCGGCCGAGGTCGAAATTTGTTGCGAAACGATCGAGTCGACCAGTGTCGCAAAACGATCCGTCCGCGCTTTCGCCGTAAAGGGCCCGAGTTCTTTCAGCAACCGTTTCATAACTGGATCGGATTTTTGCAAGTGCAGACGGGCTGATTTGATGTGTTGGGCGGTAAACGGCATAACGGACTCGTGAAGTTGACGACAGGGGAACGGTAGCCCACACATTTTTGGCAAACTCAAGATCGGCGCGATTCGAAGTGCCAACGGCTGGAAGGTTATCGAGCGTTGGGATATTATTCAAACATGAATCCAAGTCTCCCGCAACTCAGTACACTCGAATCGCGGCGACGAATCCAACAGTTAACGGCTGCAGAATTGACGTCCCATCAATTGAAACGGTGCAATCAACTGCTGCAGGAAATTTTGCCCGCCAATCGGTTTTATGCTGCGAAGTTCGGCAAATCGGCCCTGCGGCTTGCCTCGCGAGCAGAGTTAACTCAGTTGCCTTATACATTCAAGTCCGAATTGATCGGCGACGAAGCGACAAATGGTTTCGCGCACAATTTGACCTGGCCCGTGGATCAATACACCCGATTCCACCGAACCTCAGGCACCCGGGGACTGCCGTTGACGGTATTGGATACAGCGCGAGATTGGCAGTGGTGGCTGGAAACCTGGCAACCGGTCTTGGACGTGGCCGATGTTCAATCCTCGGATCGAGTCGTAATGGCGTTTAGCTTCGGACCATTTATCGGATTCTGGAGCGCCTTTGATGCCGTGATTGAACGCCAGTGCTTGGTCGCACCGACCGGAGCGATGACGACCCTGGCTCGGCTGGAGTTAGTTCGCTCGTTGAAAGCCACTTTGATTTTCTGCACGCCAAGTTATGCCTTGCATCTAGCGGAGGTCGCCCAAGCCAGTCAATTCGACATTAGGAAACTGGGAGTGCGCGCCTTGATTGTTGCCGGTGAGCCAGGGGGATCGATCCCGGCAATTCGCGGACAGATCGAAGCGGCGTGGCAGGCGCAGGTGATCGATCATTGTGGCGCCAGCGAAATCGGGCCTTGGGGATTTGCCGATCCGGCCGGTCGCGGAATCCATGTGAATGAAGCCGAGTTGATCGCGGAGTTTATTTCGATCGAGACGGGAGCGGCGGCCGGCGAAGGGGAGCTGTCGGAGCTCGTTTTGACCACCCTCGGTCGAGCGGGCAGTCCAGTCATCCGATACCGCACCGGAGATCTGGTCCGACCCTCCTGGACGGACGATCAAGCTTGTAATTTTGTCTTGCTGTTGGGGGGAGTGTTGGGTCGAACGGATGATATGATGATCGTTCGCGGGGTGAATGTTTTCCCGTCGTCGATTGAACAAATCCTGCGCAGTTTTCCCGAGATCGCCGAGTATCGTCTCACCGCTTTTAGAGACTCGGCGATGGATCAGTTAAGAATTGAAATTGAAGATCGGCTGGATCAACCAGCCCGCGTAAAAAACGAATTGCAATTGCGGCTTGGTTTACGAATTGATGTTGAATGTGTGCCGCTCGGTTCGCTTCCCCGGTATGAAGCGAAGGGGCAACGATTTGTCGATCAGCGCAAACAGGAAAACTGACAACTGATGAACAGTGACCAACCGTTACCTGTCGGCCTGAATAAAACCGACGATCGTTGTTTGGTGATCCACTGGGACGACGAATACTCGCAAAAGATTCCGTTTCGTCAATTGCGCGAGAGTTGCCTCTGTGCAACGTGCAATGATCAACGGGAAAAACAGCGGACGAATCCACCGGCTCGTGGCGTCTTGCCGATTCTGTCGGCTGCCGAAGCGCAGCCGTTGGATATCTTGAAGATGCATCCGGTAGGAAACTACGCTTATAGCATCCATTTCTCGGACGGTCATAGCACCGGAATTTTCACCTTCGAGTTACTGCGCTCATTGGGGTAGGCCAACATTGGGTTAGGCCACGTCAATCCAACAACATTGGAACATCCATTGCGAAATCTGTTTTCGATGGGCGGTCGTACTTCCAAGTTTGGGTGCTGCACTATTGGGTGTTCTGCAATAGGTCGCGTCGAATTTTCGCAATTGTTCCGGTCATTTCAACGGGCTGTCGAAGTGCTGATTCGAGGGCTTGCGAGAGTTGCGCTTTGGCGGATTGAGGGTTCTGTTGTCCGAAGTAGATTTTCGCCAACAGGCGACGAGTGGTAATGGTCTCCATGTGATCGTTTCCTCGCAATCTTTCGAAGCGATCCAAAACCGGCAACAAGATGGCGATCGCCTGTGCATATTCATCGGCGCGGTACAAGGTTTGGGCAGCTCGCGATCCGGCATGCATCGTTGTAATATGATCTTCCCCTAGCGTTTGGCGGGTCGCGTCCCAAACCTTTAAATGGAGTGACTTTGCTTCGGCAATGTTACCCCGCTGGATCAACAGTGTACCGAGATTTGCCATCGTGATCAGAGAATCCTTATGCGAATCGCCGAGCACTTTTTGTTGTAAACTTAGTGCTCGACGCAACATTGCTTCGGCTTCGTCAATTCGACCTGTGACACTCAAGAGCTGTGCCAGATTGTTCATCGACGTCAGAGTAGAGGGGTCGGATTCACCCAAGGCCCGCTGACGCCCCACTAACGCACGACGATACAGGGTTTCCGCATCTTCGAAGCGTTTTAGGATCACCCAGCATTGTCCCAGATTATTGACAGCCTTCAGCGTGTCGGGATGATCCGGGTCAAGGCCGGACTCCCATAACTCCAGCGCGAGTTGAAATTGCGTGGAAGCCTGTTTGAACGCACCGAGGTTGTAATAGATTGTTCCGACCTCGTTGCGAACCGCCGCTTCAATCACGGGCCGATTGCCAAACATCGACCCAATATTGGCCGCTGCTTGATCGACCAGTTCCATATTCGTTGGTCGGGACTCCGTTGGACCGGCAGTGGCCGCAGCCAACAGTTTCATCATGAAATCATTCGTGATAAATGCGTTGACGGCGCCAGCTTTGTCCGCTTCATATTGCGACCGCGCCGCCGCCGCCCGAGCATGTCGGGCTTCGATGGCAAACATCACCAATCCAATCGTCAGTGCGACCATCGTGCCGGCAATCCCGCCTACCAGGATGCGATTACGTCCCACGAACTTCCGCATTCGGTAGGCGGTAGAAGGTGTTCGCGCTTGAATGGGTTCGCGATTCAGGAATCGTCGCAAGTCTTCCGCAAACGCTCGGACGGAAGGGTATCGTTGTGTCCGATCGCATTCCATCGCTTTGGCAAAAATAACCTCCAGATCGCCCCGCAAACCCGGTTCCAGAGTGCCGAGTCGGATGATTTCGCCCGACTCGATCGCGCGAACCGATTCGACCAGCGAACCAGTCCGACGGCTATAGGGCAACGTTCCCGACAACAGCTCGAAACCGATCACCGCCAACGCATACTCGTCCGTGCGTTCGTCGATACACTCCGGCTTGCCCGCGACATGTTCCGGACTCATATAGTTAAGTGTCCCGACGACTTCACCGACAACAGTTTGCCTGGTCAATTGTTGATCTGGATCCAAAATTTTGGCGACGCCAAAGTCGACCACTTTGGGGGACGCAGATCGAGAAGGTTCTACTCCGCCGACAACCAGGATATTGGCTGGCTTAAGATCGCGATGGATTACTCCGCGATCATGCGCATGTTGGACCGCGTCGCAAACCAGAATCAAGAATTGGAGAGATTGCTCGACGGAAAGTTTTTGGATCTTTGCGAATTGATCCAACGGTTTCCCGTCAATCAACTCCATCGCAATCCAAGGCACGGCTCCCTGCCCAAAGTCGTGCAAACCGGTGGCGTAGATATGTGCGATTCCGGGATGTTGCAACCGGGCCAGCGCCTGTGACTCCTGTTTGAATCGACTGGGTTCGGCCAGCGACGGAACTGTGGGCAGATGCAGGATCTTGATGGCAGCTAACCGATCCGGGTTTCGTTGTTGAGCTGAATAGACGGTTCCCATTCCACCGGAACCAATGCGCTCGATGATTCGAAAATCGTCGACCCATTGACCGACCCGCAAGTCGCTAACCGGGCCATCGGCGGCTGCGGAATCCGGTTTTTTCGCGATCGGCGAGACCAGAAATTCGTCAAAACGCACGTGTGATTGGACCATGCGTCGGACCACTTCCCGCAGCGCTAAGTCGGGGCAATTCAGCTTGAAAAATGTCTCGCGATCCTCCGTTGGCAAGTCGATGGCTGCTTGAAAAAGCGATTTGGCAAGTTGCCATTGGTCGTGCGAGTCGGGCGAATTGGTCATGACGCTGCCTCCAGTTGATCACGCAGCCAAGCCCTGGCATGGGCCCATTCGTAATACACGGATCGCGACGAAAGGTTCAACACTTCAGCGCATTGATCAACGGTCATTCCTCCAAAGAACCGCAATTCAACCAATCGAGATTGAATGGGGTCGATCGTGGTCAGGCGTTCCAAAGCTTCGTCCAAGGCGATCAAATCGATCGAGCGATGCTGAAATTCGGCCGAAATATCCTCAACTTGGATTCGGTTTCGATCGCCTCCTCGTTTTTCGGTTTTTTTTGCCTTGGCGTGATTAACAAGGATTCGACGCATGACAACGGCGGCGGTTGCAATGAAGTGTCCGATGTTTTCGTAGGGCAGCGAATCATCAGTGGGTTGGCTCGCCAACCGCAAAAAGGCTTCATGAATCAAAGCGGTCGGCTGGAGCGTATGGTCGGTACGTTCCTGTCGCATAAAGCTGTCTGCTAAGCGATGCAATTCATCGTAAACAAGCGGAAACAGTCGTTGTGCCGCTGATTCGTCTCCCGCAGCCAATGTGGCCAACAGGTCTCGAAGACTCTCATTTGATTCAAGCATAAGTCCCTCGAACAGCTTCCAAATTCAATTGCGAATCCGCCGCTAAATCTGGCGGCAACTAAAAAATTAAAAATTTCTTGCAGTCCGAATTGATTTTTCTTGCCTAATTAATTGGTAAACAACGGTCGGTGTGTGGTCTTTCCCATCGTAGCATTCTGGGCAGCGATAACCAGAAAAATAGATTTGGCAACCACAAATTGGCCAGAGTTTTTATTTTCCAATCAGAAGCGGAACCCAACCACCATCAACTAGGAGCAAATCGATGAAATTTACTATGGCTCTGGCCGTTTTATTGTCAATCGCCAACGTAGCCAATGCCGACTTGGTTACGTTGGTTTCGGTGCCTTCGTATCCAACTGGGGCGCATGCCAATGCACTTGCCGGGCCTTTGTTTAGCAGTGCCTATCACCCGGTTGATATTCCAGGGGCCGGATCTGGGTTTGCGTTTGCCTCCAAACTGGGCAATAGCGCGACTCATGATTTTTCGGTCAAGCTAGACTACACGATGACGCCGGCATTTTTTGACAGCTCCTATTTTGGTCCCTTTTTCCGAACGTCCGTTCTCGGCCATCGCGCCGATGCCGAAAGCATTTTTCATTTTTCCGTCGATGTACCGACCAAATTCGATGTGTCTGGTGTTTTTTCGGTCAGCGATTCAATCGGCACGACGATCCCCGGAAATGTCGAACTGGAAATTGAACTGCTTGAATTCGTCAGCCTGGCACCCATGTCTCCGCCCCCGGTCGTCAAGTTTTACAGTTACCAAACGAGTAAATCGACGATTGGAGAGAGTTTTGTTGTAGGGGGAATGGGCGGGGATACCATAAACTCGATGATCGGTACTCCGTTGGGGTTTCTCGATCCAGGCAAATTCTATCGCTATCGCACCCTGGTTACACTTAACGCGATCGATGTGGACGGAATCGGTCCAATTTTGCCGACTAATGGTGGCGCTTCGGCGTCCGGCACGCACGTAATCAAGTTTACGGCGGCGGTTCCAGAACCATCGTCATTCCTGGTGTTGACGTTTGTTGTCGGTTGTTTGATTTCGCAACGGACTCGTCGACTCAAATGATAAGGCGCTTGCTGATCGCTCGCCTTTGACTCGAGGGACTATCCGGTCGGCGATTTGCTGAGCATCTTGCTGGCAACTGACCACCACCCAGGTTGAACGAGATCACGGTAGGGTGAATTGCCCGGCAGTTCTTGCATCAGGTAGCGATGCGCACTAGCCAAATTGTGATACGGCAGCGACGGGAACAGATGATGCAAAGCGTGGTACTGAATCGCAAACGGAAAAAACAGCCAGGTCAACGGGTCTTGGCCGACGTAGTTGCAAGAATCCTGAATGTGCTCCGACATGGTCAAATTTTCGCCATCCCCTTCAAAATGGTGATCGGCCAATTGCCGCAGCTGATTCATGATTACGACCGTCGCGCCCAATAAATACAATTGCAATATCCGGCTCGGCTCGGTGGCCCCCATGACCACGGCACCCGGGATTACAACCGCTCGAACCCAACACAACAATTCCAAGGCCGCAAAGGTCGGGCGGTCAATTCGATTCAGTGGCCGTTCGTACTTCCAATTGAAGGTGAAGGCCGACAAATGCTTCAGCGTATATTCGCGAATTGCCGGCGTGACAAACGTCAATGGCGCCAGAAAAAATCGCAGGAACACGATCACCGGAAACGCCGCGACGAACAGGAAATAGAGTCCGAGATTCCAAACGCTGCCGCGCGGACAAACGTTAACCACATATTCCGGATCCTGCGGAGTACCATAAACACGTTGCGTATGATGATCACGATGATGGCCGGTGAAAAAAGTTGACGGTGTTAAGGTCGGAACTCCAACTAGCAAATTCCACACGACTTTGAAGGCCGTCATTTCGCGACCACCGAGATGGGCTACTTCGTGAACCAGCGAGCCGACTCGATACAGCCAAAATACGGCGATTAGAAACCCACCGATCTGCCAAACCGAAAACCGTTCGGCGCCGAGGTAAATTCCCGCGGCGGAGTAAGCGATCACGGCACCGATAATCATATCGCGCCAATAAACCCATTGCTTCGATTGATGAAAGTCTTCGTCAGAGTCCTTGAGAACTGCGCGGACATTGCGCACCCAGTCGAACTGGGTTGCCGTAATGGATGACACAAGACTTCCTTGGGGGGGAGGGGAGAGATTCAGCCGAAGCGAAGAGTGAAACGAGTTAGTTGACCAGCAAGCTGGGGCGCATGTCAATGATGAAGCTTTAATTAAGCTCAGGTCGTCGGCGTTTTCGCGCTTCAACGCGGGGTTCGGTCGAGATCTCTCAGCAATTGCCGTTTCCAACCCTTCGTGCCGGATTGAGGCTCGGAAGCCATATACTTGAGTCAAAATTTAGATTTTTCCTCAATTGACCGGCGAGTAGACAACGGATTTTCCTGCTCACAGCCGGCCGTTCAAGCTGGTTAGGTAGGTCCGACGATTACTTGAACATCCGTCTTAATCCCTACAGTGATCCATGGAAACGATTTCGGCCATCCTGCCCGTTGTCGGCATCGCGTGTTGCGCGCTCGCCGTTTGTCAGCTTGCGCTGTGGACGGCAAATTCCCTGGGCCATTTCAATTTTCAACGGCGTGAGTTTCAGCACCGCCAGTCCGAATTTCGGGGCCAACTAACACAAGCGAGGGCTGTCAGCAACCGTTTGTCTACCGCCCCAGTGGGCAGTTGGCAGGGCTTTCGTCAGTTTCGCGTCGACCGCATCGAAACCGAAGCCCACCAGATTCGGTCGGTGTATTTGATTCCCGAAGACGGCAAACCCATCGCGCATTTCCAACCGGGCCAATATCTGACATTTCGTTTTCAAATTCCTGGTGAAGCGAAACCCGTCGTGCGATGTTATTCGTTATCAAACGGTCCCGGTCAATCGTTTTACCGCATTACGGTTAAGGAAGTACCGGCGCCGCGCGAACGACCGGAATTGAAAGCGGGCAAAGCGAGTTTTTACATCAACCGAGAACTGCGGGTTGGACAACAGGTCGATGTCAAAGCTCCGGCAGGAGATTTCTGTTTGCAAGAAGACTCTGAAAAGCCGGTCGTCTTGCTCGCTGGCGGAATTGGGATCACGCCGATGATCAGCATGATCGAGCGGCTGATTACACGGTCCTCAAATCGCTTGGTCCTGTTAGTGTATGGAGTCAATCAGGGGAATGATCATGCATTCAAAACCTATTTGGCGGATGTCTCCAAGCATCAGGCAAACTTCCATTTACTGACTTGTTACTCGCAACCCGGAACACCAGATCGTTTGGGAATCGATCATCATTTCGTAGGACGCGTATCGGCGGACTTGCTCACGAGCGTGTTGCCCAATCTCGACTGCGAATTTTACTTATGTGGGCCTCCCTCGTTCATGAAATCGATTTACGATGGGCTCGTGGACCAGGGAGCAGACAAGAACAATATCCGTTATGAGGCTTTCGGTCCTGCGTCGATTGGAACAATTGAAGCTCAGGCGGCCGCAACACATTTTGACACAGCTGTCGTTCCGATCAAGTTTTCCAAATCACAAGTGATCGCGAACTGGGACGGCAGCAAATCCTCGTTGTTGGAATTCGCGGAGTCGAATGACGTTACTATCGATGCGGGCTGTCGCGCTGGAAGTTGTGGCGCGTGTTGTACGGCAATATTGTCTGGTTCGGTCGAATATCCCGTTGGACAAATCCCGAATTGTCCCACAGGTCATTGTTTGATGTGCGTGGCGCGCCCGCTGGGCCCGTTGGAATTGCGTGCCTGACATGAACAGAATTTCGAGCCAATTGAGACGGTTTAAACTCGACCATCGGCGAATTGTCCCCAACAGTCGCCAATTGCTTTGCCAAACCGTCCATGTCGTTCTCGCGCTAATGTCATTCAGCCTTGATGCGGACGCTGTCGGTGCACAGAACGATCGCTGCGATCCCGCCAAGGTCATTGGCTCCGAAACGTGCGTGAAGTGTCACGTCAATGAAGTGAGCTCCTGGAAACAGACCCCGCACTTCCGTACTTTCGACGAACTCGGGCGACGTCCGGAGGCCAAGGCGATTTGTGATAAATTGGGTTTGCGGTCTGTCAAACGGTCCGATGTTTGTATTGATTGTCACTTTACGATGCAAAAAGTAGAGAACCAAGCCAGACCGATCTCGGGAATTTCTTGCGAGTCGTGTCATGGAGCTGCTGCGCCATGGATCGATCTCCACAACGATTTCGGCGGACCGACCGCGACCCGCGAATCCGAGACTTCCGCCCACGCAGCGCAGCGATTCGCAGCCGGTTTGGCCGGCGGAATGCATAACACGCGAAACTTGTACCAGATCGCCAGCAGTTGTTTCCATTGTCATACTGTGCCCAACGAATCGTTGGTCCATATCGGCGGGCACAAGGCTGGCAGCGAAGATTTCGAACTTGTGCGTTGGTCACAAGGGCGTGTAAGGCATAATTTTTTGCGCACTGCTGGACAAACAAATGCGAACTCCTCACCCGAACGGTTGCGGGTTATGTTTGTAATTGGGTTGATGGCAGATCTGGAGTTCAGCACGCGCGCCACCGCGATGGCGACAAAAAATTCGACCTATGGAACCACCGTCGCCAATCGAGCGGCGCGAGTCGCACTCCGACTGTACGAGGTCCAACAAAAAATCCAGGATCCCCACGTGCAACGGGCGCTCCAAGCGTTTGCTGGAGCAGAACTGAGACTGAATAACGCGTCAAAATTATTGGCGATTGCCGATGACATCAAGGGAGCGGGTGAGATGTTTGCCACAGAAAACGATGGTACTCAGCTAGCCCTGCTGGATCCCTGGTTGCCCAATCCGAGCGAGTATCGATGACGCAACTGCCAAACAAAATCCCATTTGCCAATTAGATTTGCCATTTAGAAAACCACGTTGCAAGGACGCACGGTGACTTCAGTTTCAACCAAAATTCAACGACCGCAACGCTGGGATCAACCATTTGATTCGAAAATCAGCGATGAGAAGGTCGCATCGTTGCTCAGGGTGGCCCCATTTTCCGAAATGGATCCAGCCGTTTTTTCACCTACGATTTCGTTGGCCGGAATTTTGAAAAATGACTGCCGGCTTCATGACTTGAAAACGGGAGACATCATTGTTCGCGAAGGGGACTATGGTAGTAGTGCCTATCTGATCCTGGCGGGTGAGGCCCTTGTCTCGTTAACCAGCTTGCCTGCTGCGATCCTTGGTCGCCAGCCCAACAAGCCCAAAGGCTGGGCCAGAGTCGTCTCGCAACTTTGGAATAACTCCCGCCATGCTGAGACGCGAGATTATTCGCAATCCCGATCCGCAGGGGTGTGCCACGAAGTCGCGGCCCGGGTCGACGATTCCGGAACGCATATCTTCCTGCATGACATCCCGCGGATCATTCGACCGGACGAGAGTGCGATCCTCAAAACGGGCGAAGTGTTTGGTGAAGTGTCCGCGTTGACTCGCACTCCGCGTTCAGCCACGGTTGTTGCCAATACGCCGTTACAATTGCTGGAAATTCGCTGGCAGGGATTTCGCGAGTTATTGAAACGAAACGCGGCGATGAAACAGCACATCGAACGATTGTATCGCGAGAATAGTTTGCGAACGCATTTGCGTGAAACGGAATTGTTTCAACAACTGCCACCGGCGGCGCTGCAGGAAATCGCCGACGTCGCGGTGTTCGAAACGTTGGGCAATTTTCAATGGAATCAGGATTTCAAATCGACTCGCGAAAAAGACATCTCGGAACGAATTTTGGCCGAGCCCTTGATTGTTACTCAAGGCGAATATGTCAATGGTCTGGTGTTGATCCGCAGCGGATTTGCCCGATTCAGTCGACAGCATGGCGAAGGCCATCAAACGATCGCCTATTTCGGTAAAGGTCAATCGGTGGGGATGCGGGAGCTGGCACACAATTGGAAAACCGGCGAGCAACGACCGTGGTTACTCAGTCTCCGCGCCGTCGGCTACGTCGATGTGTTGCGAATTCCCACCGCCGTCGTGGAGCGATTGATTCTGCCGAACTTGACCGCTGCCCAGATGCCGGCTGCGCTCCCGACGCTGGATTCATTGTCCCAGGGCACAGGTCGGCGACAAACCGAACGCGCGACCACCGTGGAACCGGGATTAATTGAGTTTTTAGTCGAACAGCGTTTCATCAACGGAACCCAGGCGATGGTCATCGATCTGGATCGTTGTACTCGGTGCGATGATTGCGTTCGCGCTTGTGCCGCAACACACGACAACAATCCGCGCTTCAATCGCACGGGCGAAAAGCATGATCATTGGTTGGTGGCCAATGCCTGTATGCATTGTCTTGATCCGGTGTGCATGATTGGTTGCCCGACCGGAGCGATTGGACGGGATCGGGAAACCGGCAATGTAACCATTAACGATCAGACCTGTATTGGTTGTTCCACGTGTGCCAATAGTTGCCCTTACAGCAACATTCAAATGGTGCAGGTGAATAATTCACGAGGCGTACCGATTGTCGACCGCGAATCTGGTTTGCCAATTATCAAAGCTACCAAATGTGATCTGTGCGTCGATCAAATGGGCGGTCCCGCCTGTCAACGCGCCTGCCCACATGATGCGCTGGAACGAATTGATTTGACGACGACAATTGCCATGACCCGTTGGAGTCAGCAATAGTCGGCCCGTTTGGGGTGTCAGGGTCAGCGCAAAGAAAATCATGAAACGAAAACTTGTTACCCTTAATCGCCGCAGTGTGCGCAACGGATTGCTGGCTGCTGCCGCTTTGGCAGTGCTCACGGCAGTCGTTTATTGGCAAAACGTCAATCTGATTAACAGCAATTTCACCACCGGTTATGTGTTGTTGGGCTGTGTGGTGTTTCTGGCCGCGTTCAACCTTCGCAAGAAATTTCCGATGTTGCCGTTCATTGGTTCGGCGGCGTTTTGGATGCAGTTGCACATCTACGTCGGTTTGTCGACATTTGCGATTTTTGGTTTGCATATTGCCTGGCGGATCCCCAACGGTTGGTTTGAGAGTTTTTTGGCGCTGCTGTATGTGTTGGTGGCACTCAGTGGTGTTTACGGTTTGTGGATGACACGAATTCTACCCCGACGTTTGACAGCGCTTCCGGAAGAAATAGTCTTCGAGCGAATTCCCTGGCTGCGACTTGATTTGGCACGTCAAGCCCGAGAGTTGGTGTTAGCGGCTTGCGAATCGACCGATGTCCTCGCTCGATTCTATGCCAATCGCCTGTCGCATTACCTGGAACGACCGCGCAATTTCGTCTACCTGGTTCAACCCAGTGGACGACTGCGTCGGCAAATGATTGCCGAGATTGACGAATTGGATCGTTTTCTCGCGGAGGAGCAACGGCCGGTGGGTCGTGGATTGGCCGAATTAGTAAAACGCAAAGACGACTTGGACTATCATTCTGCGATCCAGGGTCGATTGAAAGTTTGGTTGTTTGTCCATATCGGACTGACCTACAGCTTGTTGGTCGTCGCCGTGATGCACCTCGTGTTAGTGCACGCATTCAGCGGAGGATTTCAATGATCCAACGTTTACCCGTTCAAGACGATGACAGTCAGCCACCAAATTCACTGTTCGGCACGCGCACCGAAAGTCCCTATCATCGTCCCCACGATCCGTTTGTTACGTTGCCCGTTGGGATTGATGCTGGGGAAGTCGTCAAAAAACCAAGTCTGCGAAATCGTCGCCGCAGACTTACGTGGGCTTGTACCGCATTTACGTTGGGAGCGTTGTTCATACTGTGCTCGTCACCGTTTAGTAACGAGTTCTTGGTACCAGGTCCGTTGACTTCGCACCACGCACCGTTGGTCGCCAGCGAAGGCGGGGCGCGATGTGCCTCTTGCCATGCCAATGCCAGTGGTTCTTTGGTGAGTTGGATTGCGGGGACATTCACGGCCGCAAAAAAACAGGGTTTGAGTCAATCCGAGTTGTGTATGAAATGCCATGAACAATCGCTGACCAGCAATTTTGCGATGAATCCACACAATGTCGATCCCCAGCAATTGGCGACGATGACCGCTCAGATTCCTGCGGCAGCCAGGGCTGCCCGCCCGCTATTCCAGCCACCGGTCAATCATGACCACCAGATCGCTTGTAGTGTTTGTCATCAGGAACATCATGGGGGTAGAGACTTGACGATGTTGACCGATGCGCAATGCCAATCGTGCCACGGCAACAAATTCCATAGTTTCGAGCAGGGCCATCCCGAGTTCGTCAATTGGCCGCAGGCGCGGCGGTCGCGAATTGCCTTTGATCATACGACTCATGCAGGCAAACACTTCATCGACAAGCAACAGGAGTTTCAGTGTAGCCAATGTCATCTGGATGATTCTTTCCAAAACGTCAAACGCCTGGCCTCCTATGAACAAAGTTGTGCCGCCTGTCACAACGAGCAAATCCTCGACAGCGGTTCCCAGGGACTTGCGTTGATAGCGCTGCCCATGTTGGATATGGCGGCGATCGAGACAGCAGGTTGGCAAGTCGGTGGCTGGCCATTAGCGGCGACCGGTGATTTTGATGGCGAGATTCCCCCAATGATGCGGTTGCTGTTGATGGCCGATCCGACAGCCAATGAAATTCTCAAAACTCGCGGTCCGTCATTCGAGTTCTTTGATTTTGATGCAACCAAGCCAGCGGATGTCGCCGACGCGGTCACGCTGGTCTGGGCGACTAAGCGATTACTGGGCGAATTGGCCAGCGATGGACCGCAAGCCATTCGAACTCGTTTGCAAAATGTATTGGGGTTTGAACTTTCATCGCAAGAGTTGAGCCGCATCATTACTAACCTCGATGGTCCGGTGTTTCAAACCGCAGTTCAAACCTGGTTGCCCCAGTTGTCGGCTGAGTTGTCGGAACGTAAATTGTCGAAATCGAACTCCGATTTCACCGCGCCGCTGGCGGACGACGGAGCGGATCTTCGATTCCAGTTACTATCAGGCCAGAGCCATGCCCGCCAACTTTCTCTGGCGAAGCACACGCTGAATGTGCCGACGCAGTCGAGCGCCGACGATGAATTGTTGGCCGTTAATCCATTGACTGAATTGATGAAAGCCGGCGGAGCGAAGGGAGCGCAAACGATCCATCCGCAAGAATTGTTGCCGGCTGAAGAACCAATGCCGACCGTCGTGGATCCAGTCGCCACGGTCTTGCCGCTGCCCAGTCAAGTTCAAGCGCCGCGTCCCAGTGGCTGGTATCGCAACGATCAAACGTTTCGCATCAGTTATCGCCCGAGTGGTCATGCGGACGACTGTTTGCAAAGTTGGATTGAATTGGTCGCTCGAACCGAAGATGCGCCGTTGCGCCCGGAAACACAACGGCTGTTTGAGAAAACAATTTCCGCCACGGGAGTTGGCTTGTGTCGGACATGTCATACACTCGACCAATCGTCCGACCGATCCTATGTGGTGAATTGGGTGGCGGAGTATCGCGATCCTTCGATTCGCTCATTCACGAGGTTTGCCCATGGTCCGCACTTATTACAACCGGAATTGCAAGACTGTTCGCATTGCCATCATTTGGATCCATCGCGTAGCAATGCGGCCTCGTTTTTGACCGTCGATGCCAGCCAGGTGGTAAGTAACTTTTCACCGTTGACTAAAACCAATTGTACGAGTTGTCACCAACAGGGGCGCACGAACAGCAATTGCACGCAGTGTCACAACTATCACGTGGGCAGCAAAATAATCGGCTCGAAATAGCCGTGGCCGAAATCGCCGTGGCCGTGCGCAGTTGCCGGCTCTGCCATCGACCAAGTCTCGGCATTTTGACAAGTCACCACAGCGTTAATGCCCCAAGTGCTTTTTTTCGAAGTCGACCAAGTGACCTGATTCCAGGAAAGCGAATCGATAACTGAAATCGTCAGTTTGAATTTTGATCTGGTAAGCGCTTTCAGATTCGAGCAGTCCAGTAAACGCCAGACTGGAATTCACCGAGGTTGGATCGTGAGCCAACACGACCCGCATTCGATCGGCGAGATGAATCGGTACCAATGAGTTGGGGATCGACGTCAGGTTCGCGAGTTTTCCGGGTCGCAATGGATCCTGGAATTTGGTTTCCGCCAGTTCTCCATCGGGTGTCAAATCGATTTCCAGGTGGTATTGTAGCCCACTCATTGTGCCGTCGATCTGAAAGCGCTGCCGCACTTTTTGGTGTTTGATTTGCAGCGGGGAAAAATCGGGGAAAAAAGTTTGCAGTTCACGCGTAACGACCCCTGGCAGTTGATCCGGTTGCAGTACGGCTGGCGGATAGATGACGGTTTGCACAAATCCGGCGACAACAAAAACGACAACTGAGAAAAAGACTGCGTAAAACACGAATTCCATTTCGAGATCCTGAAAATCAACGACTGGGAAGAGGTAAATCCGCCTCCCACAACATCAAATGACCCGGCAGCCGCCGATTATCACTCAATTCGCGAAACAAGACGAGGGCAATTTAGAGCCATTTGGGATCACGTTTTTCGAGGAATGCGGCGATCCCTTCTCGCGCCGCGTCCGTCGTGCGGGCGGTGGCCATGTTCGCAGCACCGATGCTCAATTGCGTAAACAGATGCTCGCCGATGGTTTCATTGAGCATCCGTTTGGCCATCTGATGAGACTCCCGAGCCCCGGCAGCGCAGGCTTGCGCCAATTCAAAACTCCGAGCCCAGATCAAATCGTCGTCGACGATTTCATGAACCAAACCGAGATTCAACGCGGCCGCAGCGGCGATGGCTTTGCCGGAAAATAATACGCTGGCTGCCAACCCGGTGCCCACACGAAAGCAGAGCAGGGGAGTCGTTATCCCGGCGCTGAGTCCCCGCCGCGCTTCGGGCAATTGCAATCGCGAATGGTGGCCGACAACCACGATGTCGGCGGCCATCATCAAAGCCAGGCCGCTACCGATCGCCCAGCCATTGACGGCCGCGATGATTGGTTTGGGGTACCGCAACATCGTCTCGATCAGCCGTTGTAGTTGCAGTACGTCTTCATACCAACGTTCGAGCGAGTTGTCCGCTCCGGCGGTCTCCTGCAGTTGATGCAAATCCGTACCCGCCGAAAAATCCGCACCAGCGCCCGTGAGAATGACGGCTCGGACACGTTTTTCCTGATGCAAATCTTCAAAAGCATTGATCAAAGACTCGATCAGCTCCCGCGACAGGGCGTTTCTTCGATGGGGACGATTGAGCGTGATCGTTCCACTCGGGTCATCCACTCGGACTAGCACATAATCGGACATCAAAGTCATCTCGCACGGTTTCGTAAACTCGCGGTCGCGGGGGGCAAACGCCCATCATCATGCGCCCATTGCGTCTTCAAACGAACCTTGGGCCGCCGGAAAGCAGAGATTGTCCCGAACCCAAGCGATCCCGTCGGCGCTGGCGGCGTCTCCATCGCGATAGTTGCTTTCGGCTTCCACGACCAAGGGCGCGGTTTCCGTTCCCATGATTGAGCAATAACGTTGAGGATATCCGATGCGCATCAAGATTTCAGCGTAACGCGTCAGATTTAAATCTCCGGTCGCCAAATCCGTGAACTGCATCGCGCGTTTTTGCCAGTTCGGTTCCATGGTTCGCAGCGGTACGCCGGAATGGATCGTGAAATTTTTAACGTGGCAACCATAGACGCGCGAGCCAACTTTGAGAAAACGATCTTCCCAATGTTCCCCTTCCCAACAATGGGATGGGTCCGCGTTTACTCCGAGGCACCGATCACCGTCACAAATCTCGACGAGACGATTGAATTCATCGGCGCAGACGGCACCCGTGCCGGGATGAATTTCATGAGCCAGATAAATACCCAGGCTATTGGCATGGGCGCGGAGTTTGGCGGTCTTGTGGACGAATCGTTCTTGACCTTCTTTGATCAAGTCGAATCCCGGCCCGGACCAGAACCCCCAAGGGTAACCCGTGGCCAATTCCCAACCGAAGGCCACGCCCCAAAACATCGGGATGATTTTTACGCCGAGTTCAGCACACAAGTCCATCAGACGAAACAAATAATTTTCGTACCATTGTTCCAGCTCCGACGGCGATTTCGATTGGTTGGGGCCGTGAATGAACGCGTGTCCGGATTTTGTTCCCGTCCAGGCACTGGTATGTACCCAAAATGGGCAATGCGACGAGATCCCATCGCATTTCAAACCATTGCGCTCAAACGCCGCTTTGATGTCGGCGACCGATTTGAATTTGAGGCCATCGTCGGACGCTTCCAACATGTAGTTGGATGGCTGTGCGCCACTGGCTCCCGATTGGCGGGCGAATTCCAGAAACTTGTCCAGCCCTTTGGGACCGTGTTGAGCGCCTTCGAGGCTGGAATGAAAAAATGTCTTGGCCATAGGGAGTTAACGACTTTCATCGTGGTGCATGCAACCCTTGCCCGGAAATGGGCAGCGGTCTCGGGATTTAAGGTACCAAATTCGATTCGATATTGTGGCTTGGCGGATTCCGGGATGCAACCGCGAAAAGTCCTGCGACGCGGATTTAGATCCACTTCGCACTAATTCAGGATCTGGAAAACAAGTGGCGGAAAACAGAGGATCGGAATTGCCAACGAGATCAGCCCCAATCCAAACCGAAAGCCGCCCAGGCGGATCGAATCGTCACGCGTTGGGGGATGGTCAGTTCCCATCACCAACACCAACACAACCATGACCACCAGCATGTAATTCTCGTAGTACACCATGAATGCAATCGAAAGAACGATGACCACCCGGGCGATGAGATGGGCTGTCCGTCCGAACAACGTATAAGTCACATGGCCACCGTCGAGTTGTCCGATGGGCATCATGTTGAGGCCTGTCACAAACAACCCGACCCACCCGGCGACGAAGAGTGGGTTCAATTGACTCAGCCAAACGGCTTGACCTGCCTGATAGCCGGGAACGTCCGACCACGCCGCAAACCATTGCATCAACAGCGGGAGACGAAAGCCAATCCCGCCCAGCGGTTGAATCGTCAAATCAAGCTGACTGACTCCCCAATAGGCGATCGGCACGGCAGCCACTAGTCCAGCCAGTGGGCCCGCAATCCCGATGTCAAAAATCTGTTTGCGGTCGGCCGCCATGCCTTCCATACCAATCACCGCGCCAAAGGTTCCGATCGGATTCAATGGAAACGGCAGAAAGATCGGAAATGACGCGGGCACACGATAGACCAACGTCGCAATAAAGTGTCCCATTTCATGTAGCAACAAAATCAACACGACGCAGAACATGTACATCAATCCCAAGTCCCAATGGGCGATGATCAGCTTGCGAAGTTCCATCAAATTACCCGTTAGTACCGCCATCGTCAGCGGAACGTAGGGGTTCCATTGGCAAACACCTACCAAAAACGTGGACGCTAATGTGAGCAGAAACAAAATGGCGGGCAGCCATTTCATGCGAACATGTTCCGGTTCGATTTCAGGGTACTGATAATCGTCAGGTTCGCTGTACGGCACGGTCTGAGTGGTGATTGGACGCTCGTTGGTCATGCTTCCAAGATAACCGAACCATGAAAACTCGACCATGGTAGCACTCCCCTCGCGGCTGCTCGAGCGGAATCACTATAATCTCGGCTATGGCCATTATCGAAATTGAAAACCTATCCAAGTCTTATCGAGTCTATCAAAAACAAGAGGGAATCCTGGCGTCGCTCAAAGGACTATTTCATCGCGAGTATCGCGAGGTCCAAGCCGTTCGCGATGTGAGTCTGACCGTGAACGAAGGCGAGTTCGTGGCCTTTCTCGGTCCCAACGGAGCCGGCAAGACCACGACACTCAAGCTGCTGTCCGGCGTGATCAATCCAACGAGTGGGTCGGTGCGCGTGATGGGACACATTCCCTGGCTGCGCGAGAACGAGTACCGCCGCCGGTTTGCGTTGGTGATGGGGCAGAAAAATCAGCTCTGGTGGGATTTGCCCGCCATGGAGTCGTTCCGGCTGAACCAGCACATCTATGGAATGGCGGCCGCTGAATTTGATCGGACCCGCACGGAATTGACCGAGCTGTTGGATGTGACGCGACTGCTCGGTCAACCCGTCCGGGAACTGTCCTTGGGTGAGCGCATGAAGATGGAACTGATCGCGGCGCTGTTGCACCAGCCGGAAGTGTTGTTTCTCGACGAGCCGACGATCGGGCTGGATGTGGTGGCCCAACATAAAATCCAACAGTTTCTCAAATCCTATCAACAGGATCGCAAGAACACGATTTTATTGACCAGCCACTACATGAAAGACATCGAGGCGTTGTGCAAACGGGTCGTGATCATTGCCAATGGCGCGATCTACCATGATGGTTCACTTGCGGAAATTGTCGACAAATTCAGCAGCGAAAAAATTGTCACGCTCCATCTGGCCCACGCGCAGTCGCTCGATTCGCTGCGCAGTCTCCCCCACGTCATGCAAATCGATCCACCGAAAATAAAATTTCGGGTCGAACGCGACCAAGTGGGAAAAGTGCTCAGTCAAATCCTCAGTGCTCACGCTGTCGACGACATTGTGGTTGAAGATCCACCGCTGGAAGAAGTGATCTCCAGCGTCTTTACCGCCGCCGAGCAGGACCGGACAAATTAAAGAACAGCGGTAGCACATCAGACCACCGAAGTGTTACCTCAGTGCAAAACCAGTTCCTTAAACAAGTTCTGGTATTGCCCTGCTATTTGTGTTCCAACAAGCTAAGTGAATCTCTGGCAGCACTCACTTCGTCGTCACTATGGTCTCCCGATGCAACTAGAAAGTCGATGAATTGGTTGACGCACACAATTTCAGACGCCGCAAGCAAACCAGTTCGATATCGATCATCCGCATCGGTCGAAATGGCGAATAGCATCAAATCAGGAATAGCACCGGCTTCGTTGAGGCCTTCCACCGAGGCAATCATAAAGTAAGGAAGAAAAAATCTAAACGCTTCAGCGGTTCCGTGTATCAATAATGTTTCATGATTGCGCAAGTCATTTACGGACGCAGTGTCAGATTCAAAGTTGCTAAAAAACCGTTGAAGCGACCGGCATTCCTCACAAGGACACCTTGTGATTTCGGTTGGCTTGCGGGCGCTAGAAAACGCAGCTTTAATCCAAGACTTCATCTGTTCTTCAGTTTTTGTTGTCATCTCGCCTCGTGTGAACAATCAGAATCTCAAACCATTGCACATCAAACTACCTCCAACAACAATGGCGCAGCATTGACGCAAGGTAGTATTGGGGAAGGTGGGGCAGCCCTTGGCAGATATTCTCTCGCCATTCTTCCTGGACGGCGGAAACGAACGGGGCCAGACATCTGCAACGAACGGGGCCAGACAACTTCATATAGGAATAGTCGTTGCCTGGAAGCAGTCTAGTGACTGAGTTTGCCCAGATAGCAGAAACGAATCGAAAAATGCCGTATCGAAAAATGTCTTGGTGTGAAAAATGTCTTGGTGTTGCCCGAATGGCATTATTTTACACACGTTGGTGTGGCCCCATTCATTTCCGCCATTCATTTCCGTCTTGAACTCGTTGGTGTGGCCCCATTCTTTTCTCTAGCGAAATCCGGCAACCCTTCGCGGACTTTTCGCGAACCGGAAATCCGATCAATTCACCTGAACAACCGGTAACCATTTACCCGATACGCAACCCATTTCGTAGAAAAATCGTATGAAAAAATTTGTATTACATTGACCGCTGTAGTTACCTTGGTCTTCAGCAGTTTCACCGCCTTAACAACTCAAGCCCAGCCACAATTGGCGCTGGTAGCCACCTACGACACCGGATTGGGTGGCTTGGGCAGTGAGATCATCAGCATCCGCGAAACGGATGGGATTGCTGCTCTGACCATCGTGGCGGGAAGTGTCGATGTGTTGAACTTGTCGGATCCACTGATTCCCCAACTTTTGCGACGTGTAGTCATCGACACTACGTTCGGTACTCCCAACTCGGTCGCCGTTCATCCCCAGCACAACTTTTTTCTGGTGGTGACTGGCACCCCAGGGATTACTGGGGCGGTTGCGGCCTACCGAATTTCGGATGGCGCTTTTTTAACCTCAGCCCCTGTCGGCATCCAACCCGACTCCATCGCGATCTCACCCAATGGCCAGTACGCGGTCGTTGCCAATGAGGCGGAAGGCTTCGCCGTTGGTGATAACGGAGGCAACGGCTCGCTGTCCGTCCTTGATTTGGTTGGCTTCAACGCGGTCACTCCCGGTCTGCTACTGGTCACTAACGTGGCGCTCCCCTCCGCTGCCGGCCAGCCCGGTTTTAGTTTGTTGCGGACAGGCGATGCGTCACGATTGCCGGTGGACAACCAACCGGCCACACTGGAACCGGAAACCGTGGCGTTTACGGCCAATAGTCGTTACGCCTACGTCTCGCTGAAGGAGAACAGCGGTGTTGTCCGTATCAACCTCAACAACTTGAAACGGACCTACTTTGGGCGACACCGGTTCGCAAATTGATGATGCAACAGCTCTTCAAGTTTTTTCGCCGCAGCGGAAAGTTGTTCGTGGCCGTCGCGAACGAAGTATCGGGGACGGTTTCGATCCGAAGAGTATTCGCTTGCTAGTCGCGGCAACGATTCTGCCGGTTCTTGTGGAACCGCAACCGCCCATGTTGATTAGAACAGTTCCGCGACTCGATCAATTGAGAACTCAATTGCCAGTGCGAACGGCAAAAAAAACGCCTCGGTAAGTCAAAGTCCGGTAGCAAGGTTGTCTGGTCCTTTCGTTTGGAGCAGACGATAGCCTACTCGTAAGACCATTTGATGATCCAGGGATCGGCTAAGGCCTGTTGAGTCTGTTTTAGTTGCTCTTTGTATTCCGCCAAGACCGGTGCATAGGCTGGATCCGCAGCCAGGTTGACCGACTCGCCAGGGTCTGACTGGATGTCGAACAACTCGAACTGAGGACGTTGCAGATATTCGCCAACCGTTTTCTGTCCGTAAGCCGCCTGCGGTCCCTGTTTGAATTGGGCTTGCCAACTCGAGGCGGCCCATAGGTCCGAAGCGAAAGGAAAATCGAGCTTGTAGGCGATATTCCAAATCAATTTATATTTCCGATCGCGAATCGCGCGCATGGGATAGTACATCTGGATTTCATGAAAGGTATGTGAGGCAAAAATAAACTCGTGGTGAGTTCCTTCGTCATCGCCCAGGATTCCCAGCCACGAATTGCCATGATAGTGGTCAAACGAATTACCGCCATCACGATTTTCCTCGAGCGCTTCGCCTCGCTGTTTCCAAAACGCTGGCGCATCGATCGGATGATTCGGGCGATTGCCTGCTGAATCCAAGGCTCCCGCAAAATCCAGGATCGTGGGCGTGATGTCGACGTGACTGACCAGCGCATTGGAAACAACACCGCGTTGGAGTTGGTAGGGATTGCGAACGACCAATGGAACACGCAAGCCGGGATCGTAGACCGTGGTCTTGGCCCCCGAAAAAGCCATTCCATGATCGGACGTGAACACGATCAACGTTCGGTCATAGACTCCAGCGGCTTTAAGGATCTGCACCAATTGCGCAAGCCCCTGATCGATGCGAGAACAGGACTGATAGTACTGCACCAGTTCAGCGCGTGTTTCAGGCGAGTCCGTCAGAAAGGCCGGAACGGGTACCGTTGCCGAATCGTAAAAAACTTCTTTAACGCCGGGATATTGGCCGCCGTTGGGTAAATTGCCAAACAGATCTGGTTGTAATTTCAAAGGCGAATTTTGGTCGACGCCTCCTCCTCGATGGGGATCCGTGGTGGCAAAGTATAAGAAAAAAGGGCGTTTGTCGGCGGGTTTGTCAATGAATTTTCGGCACTGTTGGGCCATCGCAACCGAGGAGCGATCATTCGCCTTGATCTGTTCGTCGAAATGGTAAACGGCTTCCGGCGCGACATGAAATTTACCGCACCGCGCCGTCCGATAGCCGGCTTGGCTCAGCAGCCCCGGCAATGACAGTCGAACCACATCGTGATACGAAGCAAACTTGTGAAAATGGTGAGTATGGCCGTACTGGCCAGTTAGATGATTATGCAGTCCGCAAAGCACAACGGAACGACTGGCACTACAACTGGCGGTCGTCGCGAACGCCTGGGTGAACCGCGTTCCATCTGCCGCCAGTTGATCGATGGTTGGTGTGACCGCGATCGGATCGCCATAGCATCCCAGCGTCGCGCTCTCATCATCCGTGATGAACAGGACAATGTTCTTTTCTGGTAGCGCGGATGCAAATTGCTCTGGCTCCTGGGCCCGCGCGGGATTGACAAAAACTGCGATCAAGTTCCAAATCGCGATCGCGAGGCAACCCGTCAAGGCTGGGGTTTGGCATTGAATCATGAAGGTCGTTCCGTTTCGATGAACTTTAGTTAAGTGAAATTCTTGCCTGTGCTGCGGGTTCACTCCTCCCTGTAATTTACCAGCAGTCAACTTGGTTTTGAGTTGCTCAACGGCCAGGTTGCCGATGCCATCCCAGCGAGAGGGCAATTCTTCCAACCGTCTAACGAAAGTACATCAGTGAAAATTTTTTACTCGATGCAGCCGTAAATGCATTACTCACGCCATTCTAACATTGCGATTGATGTGGGCCCCTAACTTATCGGGATTTCTGCGAATCCAATCGCTGCAACCTGCGCCGGATATCCAATAATCCGTACCAAGCGAGCAGGTCGGCGACGAGCAGCAAGCCCCATAAAATCCAGACCCCATAGTCGTTTGTAAATTTGTTCGATTGAGGATTCGAGAACAAGAATATCCAGCCAATGCACAAAAAGAGAAACAGGATCAGAATCCTGACCGCGCAACCAAAACTGACGGAAACAAACGGCGGCCCAAAGTCGCGATAGGCGCGAAATCGCGCGGGAAGCGTTATGGCAAATCCGACATAGGCCGTAGCAATTGGCCAATGTATTTGATGGTGGACGATCCAGTCACGTACAACCGCAGAATCCAGCTGCAACTGCAGGGTCCATGGCATGCCGACCGAATTGGCGCGCCACCCCACGATCGCGCCGACAATTATGAACCAGCCCGCAATATTGCCCAGACACTTGCCAATGTTGCTCCGGAAATCTGGCAGTCGATAGATCATTTGCAGAATTGGAATGCACGTATTGATCGCTATGTATTGCGCCAGCAGTGGCAACAAAATGTGCCAGAGACTGGCGTCCCAATTCCAGATTGCGTTGGCCACCAGCCCAGCAGTGACCACGATGAAGCCGAGATCAATCACGTTTTCGAATACCGACCGCTCAGCTCCCTCGTGCAGCAATAGTCGTCTGGCGTCGCCGACAGTGAGTTTGTTGACCAGCAGGCGACGGTCACGCAAATCAACGTTCGTCTTGCCTGTGGCGACAAACGGCGAGTTCTCAGAAACGGGTGACTGAGTTTTTGCCATTGAATTAAATCTATATACAATCCGGTTGAAGAACTTAACGGCGTCGTCGACTTCCGCCGGCAAGACGATTACGGCTCGTCTGAAAAAGTAATTGAAAACCAGCGGCAAGAGTCCAGTCGAAATTCACGAGGTCAGCCAATTCTGCTTGGACCTTCCATCCTGCTCCATTCTCCCCCATTTCCCAGGGTCGTGCAATTTGAAGGCCCCATCAAAAACAATCGATCCGATTGCCGACCACGGAGTCGATCAAGAGTGGGTCGGGAACCCAAGAAACATTCAACCACGGCGAGAATTCCATTCGCCGGCCGATTCATTCGCTTGTTTTCGTCGCAAGCGCGATCCTTGGTCTGATGAGCGGAGCCATTTGGACTCCGATCAACGCTGGCCTGACGAAAATGTTGTTGTTTGGGCATGCTACGCAGTTTAGTTTCTTGTGAATCCCACCGGCTTGTCCGGTGGATGGTTAGGTTTTTTGCTACCCTGAATCAC